>JAGXHL010000021.1 GCA_024636215.1 Deltaproteobacteria bacterium | reverse complement strand
GAGGGCTGAGGGCTGAGGGCTGAGGGCTTAGAACACAAAAAAGCCTACACAATATACAGTGCAGGTCAACTATCAGTGGAGTGTCACTATCAGCAGCAATCAGTGGTGCGTCGTCCTGCGATCAAGTCCGCCATAGTTGTCAATGTCAGGTGTTTCTTTCCGGGATCTAACCGGGTCGACTCCGACCGTGGCCCAACCACCAGACCTCTTGAACTTATGTACACGATGACTCTCCAGCAGGACGTTAAGAACACGGGGCGTAAAATGATGGTAGGTGCCGTCCTTGAGGATGACATCGATATAGGAACGCTCGGTTTTGCCAAGAAATACATGTTCGGGCATGAAACACCTCCGCCAGTCCAGTGTACTTATAATTATTATCACCTTTCAACCGTAGCGCAAGCTAAAAAAGGCTATTTTTCAATAACTTACTGACATTGCTAAGAATAATCCAGGGCTGCAAAGCACTATAAAAAGCGTAGACTTGTTATTATGGCGGCAACAACCAGTCCAGTCAGAAGCGACCATAAGCCGTTGCGAATCCAGAAATACTTTCGGGTCAGTCGATGTTTGCCCAGGTAATAAATCTCCCGAAGATATGCGTCGTATAATTTCTCCTTATCAGCCAGAGTTTCTTTGAAAGCCGTCTTGAACTCCTCCTCGCTGACCTGCTCAAAAGATCTGAAATAAAAAAGATTCAGAACACCCTTCACGTGCAGAACCGGAATAATGGCAAAGATTGAAAACAGGATTGCCAGTCCCCCTGTGGCCATCAGAATTGCAAAGATCTGAAAACCGAGTTTATCGTACTGCGTCACCGAAATCGTCAGCATCAGAGAGGCTGTGGTCATAATCATCGAGGCCTTGTGATCGGCCATCTGATTGAGCGTCATGTGCTTGGACAGGTTGGCGCGTAAAGCATTGCTTGCCAACAGCCGCGGCAATATAGCCTCTTCTTTACCGGTTTGCTCCATTCCTGGTCTCCTTAACTAGTTTTCGTCCGGAAACGGCCCTTTTCCGCAATCTCTGCGTCAATCAGCGGATTTGATTGTGCGGCGTAAAGTACTACGCCTCCGCTCAAATCCTTGATTTCTTTGACCTTGCGAAAAATTGCTCGTTTCCAGATCGAAAACTGCACCGTGTCCATCCGGAGTTTCCGGATGGACACTAACTGCAAAATCCACTTATGTACTTTACTCAAGCTATAGATTCAGGTTCATAAAAGATTCACCAGAGCGGGTGGTGAAAAGATTTTTGCTTTGTCCATAGCAGCCTGTCGGACTATCCATGAGCCGGCTGCAAATCCGGCTGTTTGGTCCAGATTTCAGCTCCTTTTTGGTCCATAGCTACGGCTATGAACCTGCAAACGAGCTAAAATCTGTTCTCAAACATCCAAATTTTCGCTTCGGCCCGTATAGTCCGACAGGCTGCTAGCGCTGCGAAACCACACGCGCTTTAATCACCTTGCCGTCAACATTAGAGATCTTGGGGTCAGGTCCGATTGCCGTGGAAACGAGGAGTTTACCGCCAGGACCAATTTTTCCCGGAGCCATGATTTGCACTTGCTGTCGACGGCCGCCGGCATCATTAAACACAATCGCGATGGCGATATCAGTCACAGTTTCAGGCGTTGAGTTTTCAACTTGAGCGACAAGGTACTTTTCACTGTTAAGACCAAGACGAACAGGGAGATAATTTTGCGGATTGTCCGGCAGGTCCAATCGAATCAGTGAGGCCAGGGCCTCCTGGCCCTCGGGTGATTTGGAGTTAGCGGCGTTACGATAGAAAGCTTTTGCTTCCTGCTGATTGCCCCTGGCCAGCGATATGTCGCCCAGAACCTTCATAGCCGGTGCAGTTGGCAGTCGTTTCACGCTCTGCTCCAGATCGGCATAGGCCTTATCTCTGTAGCCCAACTTCTCGTTGGCCAGACCCCGCTGCAGGTAAAAGAGAAAAAAATCATTGTTGTGCTGCAGAGCACGGTCGTAGTTGACCACGGCATCCTGATAGTTTTTCTGCTTGAAGCGCACGTCGCCACGCAGTGAATGGAACAGAGCCTCACGCGGTTGTATTGAAAGGGCCTTCTGGGCAGAGGCCAATGCAGCGTCAACCTGCCCTTCCTTGAGTGCCTTGCGACCACTATCAAGAGCATCATAAGCCGCCTTGTCCTTGAGCAGCGAAGCAATCTTGCTCTGGTAACGCTCCCGGCCGACTTCACCACCCGGCGGGAAGTCTTGCAACGCTCTGCGGTTCGCCTGAACGCGTTCCATGGATGGTGGATGACTGGAGAACAATCCTTCCAGCCAGTTGCTGTTCCTGCCCTCGGACAAACGGACAAAGGTTTCCTGCAGGGTCACTGCCGCCTTCGTGTCGTATCCTGCGCGGGCCATATATTTCATGCCGTAATAATCCGACTCACTCTCAGCATCACGGCCGTATTTCTGGCTAAGCAGATTAGCGGCAAGACCGGCACCGCCAACCACATAGTCCGCATAATCCGTTTCACCGACCGCCAACCCGGCCGCCAGCACAGCGCCCTGCAGCAAGAGCCCCCGCTCCATACCCTGAGCACTGTGTCGAGCTGCTGCGTGGACGATCTCATGACTGAGAACAGCGGCCAATTCTGCTTCGCTCTGCAACTCTGTGAGCAAGCCGCGATTGATCGCAATTTTACCTCCAGGCAGCGCCCAGGCGTTCGGGCTTGAATCGTTAATGACCTTGAATTCGTATGGCAGCTTCCGATCGCTGAAAGCGGCAATCCGGTTGCCGACACCACTCACATAAGCAGTGACCTGAGGGTCTACCAGGTAATCGCCTCCCTGCATCTGGCGACTTGGCGCATATTGCTCAGCACCAATTTTGAGTTCTGCTTGCTGTGAGACAAAGTTGAACTCGTTTTCACCGGTCACCGGGTTAATGGCGCAGCCGGAGATAAATATTGAAAAAAGCACCAAGAGCGTGAGGAGATGACCGAGCATAACCGGCTCCTTTTTAGAGAAAGGCCTAAGAGGCTGTCATTTTGAACAGACTAAACGGTAAACAGCAGATCAACACAAGGTCATCATGACCACACTACCGAGTCTAACATCTTGTGCATATCTGTCTCACCGTCAAGGGCCGAAAGGGCGTAAAGAGATTATTAGCCTGGGCAAAAGAGTCAGAGACGTCAGCAAAGCGATGACCATAGACAATCCGGTGAGCAAGCCGAAGTAAACGCTTGGAATAAAGTTCGAAAGCACCAGCACGGCAAAACCGATAATGATGGTCACCGACGTGTAATACATGGCGTAACCAATACTCGCATGACAGCGATGCATTGCGGCAATATAGTCTCTGTCGCGTGCATATTCACGTTCGAAGCGGTGGATGTAATGAATGGTGTCGTCGACGGCAATACCGACGCTGATAGCCGCAATGGTGATGGTCATCATATCGAGTGGGATACCCGACCACCCCATGAATCCCAGCACAGTACCAACCGAAAGCAGATTCGGGGAAATGGCAATAAGAGCGATCTTCAGTGATCTGAAAAGGACCAGGAACATCAACAGCAGAGCCATTACGACCGCTCCAAGCGTCTCAATCTGCGAGGTGAAAAGGCTTTGCAACATATTGTTATAGAGCAGAAGCAAACCGGCAAGGCGCACCCGTTCAGGTTCGAGACCAAGTTCCCGGGCCATATCCTGTTTGATCGTCCTGAGGAGTTCGTTGCGTCTGAGATTCTTTTCAGAATCGCGAACTCGTAAGGAAAAGCGCACCTGATTATTTTCCACGGAAACGTAAGGGCTTAAGATGATACTGCGGTAGTATTCCGGTAATTCGTTGTACATCAACGCCAGCTGGAAGTTATCCAGGTCTTCGCCTCCATTCAGGCTCCTGCCGACTTTCAGCATCGTCCCCAAAGAGAGGACCTTGCCCGTCTCCGGCAAAGCGTCGAGATAATTGTGGACCTCTTCGACCTGCTGCATGCGTTGTGCAGTAAACCAGTATTGCGAACCAGTGCTTTCTTCTGCGAATTCTGCCTCAAACTCGTCCAGCAGGCCTTGCGGCTCGTTGCTTGTAGGCAATGGCTCAGGGGCAGCTTCCACCTCGAAATCCAACAGCACGTCAAGGGGCGTGGTTCCTCCGAGTTGTTCGTCGATCACCTTCATGCCCTGGTAGAGTTCCGTTGATTGCCTGAAATAGTCAATGAAACTGTTTTCGACCACCAGCCGGGACGAACCGACCATGCCGAAAAGCAACAACAGAGCTCCCATAGAGAGGACAAGGCCACCACGCTGCTCAGTAAGGCGACCCAGCACAGTCGTGAAGGAGAAACGTATATTGCAGATAACCGGGATGCGTTGAGGCAGCAGCATCAGCAGTGCAGGAAAGAGAATGAAGGTCAAAAGCAGCGAGACACAGATACCGGCGCTCATCATCCAGCCGAAGTTGATGACCGGCAGGATGTTGGAAAGGAGCAGGGAGCTGAACCCGGCTACGGTTGTAATCACAGTAAAGAAGCATGGTTTGGCCATGGAGAGTACCGTTTCTGATACCAGCTGCCGCTGGTCAGCCTCCGGTTGATGACAAATCAGTTCCCGATAACGGACAATGAGATGGATGACAACCGCCATGGTGAGGATAAGCTGCAGCGAGATGAAGTTTGAGGAGATCACAGTGACTTCCCAGCCGAACACCCCCAACAGTCCACAGGTGCTTACGACGGAAAGAACGCTGCACAGCAATGGCAGACAGACCCATTGCAGCTGGCCGAAGATCAACCACAAAATCATGGCCAGAAGACAAATGACACTGAGGCCAAAAATCAACAGATCGTGTTTGATAAAGGTAATCAGGTCGTCGGCAATCATGCTGACACCACCAAGGAAGAGCACAGCTTTGTCCCGGTGGGCATCCATAACCGCCCTGACTTCTGCGATATTACGATGCTGCGCCTCACGCATGGCATCGCGATGGGCTTTGAAGCGGTTCTGGACAGCTTCATACTCCTCATGCCCGGCAGCAGATAATTGGCCCGCTTCAGATTGCTGCCGCAATTGATTGCGATGCTCCAGCAAGCTCTTGTAAAGAGTGTCTTCCGGCAGGTTCACCTGCAAAGCCGTGGTGCGCAGATCGGGACTGACCAGAAGATTCCTGTAGATAGGGCTGGTCTGAAATTCCTTGCGAGCCAACTCTCGATCGACAGATGGCATCGCAAGAGTCGACACGTCGTGGACAAGTTCCTTGATCGGTCGAACCGGGCTTTGCAGAAGAGGGACATCCAGAATGGTGGTGACTGACTCAACGCCGTCAAGGGCTGCAAGCTCATCCCTCAACAGCGCCAGATCAGCCAGGGTGTCATCTGAGAGAAGATCGTCATGAGGTGTATAGGAGATGATCAGGTAATCTGAACTGCCATAAACTTCATTGACCTGGCGGGTAAAGTTCAGATCCTGGTCATCTTCCAGGACCAGGGTTTCCGCCGAGGCATCAATCTCAAGGTTGCGGGCCTGGTACCCCAGGCCTGTAACCAACAGAAGGATAATCAGCAAGACTGTCCGGGGATAGGCGAGGATCAGCCTGTCGTAGAAGAAATTCAGCATTAATCATTTCCCCGAACGGGCCCCTTCCTCATTAGGTTCGGGGAGCACGAAAGCGCCATCTTCTTTGAGCTTATTCAACAGATCAGCGACGCTGCCCTGCCGAAGGACACCGTCAAACTGGGAACGGTAGGTTTGAATGATGCTCACTCCCCCGATCTCCACATCGTAGACATTCCAATCCTCTCCACTGCGATAAAACTTGTAGAGCATCTCGATGGTGCTGTCCTTTGTAACCAGGGTCGTCGGCACGTGTATTTTCGTGCCTTGCGTCAGCGGTTCACCGTAAACCACTTTTTCATCGGTATAGATATCAAGCTTATCGAGGTAGGAGGCCTGCAGACGATGGATAAAAAGCTCTGAAAATTCCGACTGCTGGGTTTCGTTTAAGGTTGGCCAGTATCTTGAACCGAGACTCAACTTGGCCATGGTTTCGAAATCGAAAACCGGCGTAATAATCTTGAGTATCTGTTCGTTTCTGTTCGACTTGTCCAAAGCAGCATCCTGCAGCAGTTCCACGACAGCATCGACATTCGATTTAAGCAAAGCCTTAACATCAGCGGCTTCGCTGCCCAGAGCCGGTCCTGCAAACAGATGGATAGAAATGATGAAGAACAACAGGTATCGCATGGCTACTCCTTTATCTGTTTTACTCTACGTTGCTCATAACCATCTCTGAGGAAGGGGTAGAGATCGACGGCATCCTGTTTCAGGCTTTCGTATTCTCCAAGGTGCAGGGAGACATAATTGACCTGTTTGTAGGCACTTATGGCAATCCTCGTTTCAAAGTCATCAACATAATTGACAGGATCAAGGTAATGATCGGGAACCAGGCCAAAGGTGTCACGCAAGTTGGAAGGGCCAAGCAGGGGTAACACCAGGTGAAAGCCGCCACCAACACCATAGTGGCCGAGGGTCTGGCCAAAGTCCTCAGGGTAAGGCTGCAAGCCAAACTTTGCAGCCGCCGGATCGCCGAATCCCAGTATGCCGATTGTCGTGTTGATGGTAAAACGCGCCAACTCGCTACCGGCCCGCTTCGGCTTCAGCTGCAACAGGTTATTAACAAAATTGGCAGGCATCTGCAGGTTACGGAAGAAACGGCCTACAGCCAACCGGGCTCCCTCAGGCAGCACCACACGATATCCCTGGGAAACCGGTTTTAGCAGCCAGAAGTAGATTCGGTCGTTGACCTGGGTCATCACCCTGTTATAGCCGCTCAGCGGATCGAGAGGGGGCGCCGTTTCAACAGCTGCGAATTCGTCTTCCAGGTCAAAAGCATCATCTGCCGGTTGGTCGGCAATGGCTTGGGGAATGGCTTCAGACTGCGGAGAAACACCCCCGGTGTGAGAAGCACAGCCACTCAAAAAAACAGCAAGGAGCAGCAGAACAACTACGATCGAGGGATAAGATGTGCGACGGCTTCGGCTCATACAGGACCTCCCCCTGAGGTAACAAATGAGAGACAAAAAAAATCTAGACTACAAACTGGTTCAGTTCAAGTTTTGATTGATTTTACCATGCAGAGGGCAAATCGGCATAGACTCTGTTTTGAAACTTTCGTATTAATTTTAACTTTTTGTCAGCGTTGTCCGGTTAGGTCCTTGCAGCTCGCGCATTTCCTCCCTCTCCCTAACCCTCTCCCACCAAGGGAGAGGGAATTTATGCCCCCCTCCCTTTGATGGGAGGGGTTGGGGGAGGGTGCAATGCAGCTGTTTCAGACCCGAAGCTGAGATGCAATCTTCTAACCGGACACTGCTGACTTTTTGTCGCAAGTCGAAAAGACTGGAGCTGCAACCAATTCAGGCTGCAGCTCCAGTCATTTTCTCACTCTTATTCAAGGTCATCTTACCTGTCATCCCCCATGGACTGTAAAAGCACGCAATCCCGACATTTTAAAGGTCTTAATCAAAATCGAGGATATAATAAAGATCAATGCCGCTTTCAGAGCCCAAAGTTGAACTGATCTCCCAGGACTCGGCCAGACGTTTGCGCAAGCGCACCCCGCCCTCATCTCTCAGCAGTCCGTCAAGATCCAACTCGACGATACCGTAGTCGGCAAAGGTATTGCCGTAGTTAGGCATTAGAGCACCGGCACCGATCGCCAGAGCGTCTCCCCCCTCACCATCCTGGTTGATAGGCCTGCCCATGAAGATATAGCCAAGGATATCCCGTTCAGGCATCGCGGGAATTGAAGCCAGGGTGACAACCGGGTTTTCTGCAGTACCGGTAATATGCACTCCGGCCTGGACCCGGCCGACATCTTTTGCGGCGAAAACCCTCAGCCTTGGATTGATCAGGGGATCATTGTCATAATACATCACACCCTCCTTGATCTCCAGGTTTGTCCTGTAGGCCTTGTAAATCCCATCAATCAGACGAATCTCGCCCGAGGCTGTCAACCGCTGCGTCTCATCCGTGGCCAGAGTCACAGCGCCTTTCAGCCTGGTATCGATCCCCGCAGTCATGACCTTGACCTTATCTCCCATTTCAACCACAACCCGGATATCGGCATCGTAAGTTGATTTTTCACGATCAACCTTCTTCTCACCATAAATAACCACATCATCGCTCGGCAAAGTTTGTGTGTTTGTCGATCTGTCAATCAGAGTCATTTCCTGGATCAGCAGCTTGCCTCGCAATCTCGTGTTATGCAAATCGCCTTCCAGTGTCAAATCCGGACTGCTATAGACTTGCAGCTCCGGAAAGTTGTAAACATGCAGGCGTTCTCCTTGCAGCGCAAAACTGTAGCTTTTCAGCCTCCAGTCATCCAATTCCACCAAGCCGCTGCCAATCAGGCTTCCCTCACCTGCTCGCATAGACAGTTTATCGAGATGAATTTTATCGTCTTGCAACGACACATGCAGCAGCAGTTCATCGACTGTTGCCCCAGTCGCCGGCAGATAAACACCGCCATCCTTCATGTCCAGGGTTCCTGAGAAATGTGGGGATTTCAAAGTGCCGGACAGATGAAGATCGCTGGTCAATCGTCCATGGACATCCTGAAACACATCAGGCGCAAACATTGTAATTATTTCGTTAAGTTGCGATTCACCTTTAAGGTTCGCTGTTATGGGTCCGTCGGTCTTGAAATTAACCGGCCAATGGGCAGAGAAAGGCAATTTCCAGTGCCCCTCCAGGGTGCCGCCACTGGCCAGAAGCAAGGACAACTGTCCTTCAAATTGACGGCCCTGCCAGTGCCAATTCAAATCACTGCGCTTAAAAACAGCCCCGACCTGACCGCTGGAGAGATGCCAGACCAGATCATCAGTCGCACCGATGCGCCCCTGGAACGAGACCTCACCAGATTCTTGCCACGAGCCTTTTGCATCGCCACCAATTGCCCCGGCAAGATCGACCTCCTTCGACAAAAGAGGCCGCAGCGAGCGCAGTTCGAAGTCATTAAACGCCAGATCAATAGCACCTGAAGCCGGCCAGGCAAAATCAGGGTCTGCTGTCGAGGTCATGGTTAAGAAGATCAGACCCTTTTCAAGCCCTTTGATTCTCACCTCGGAAAGGAGGCTGTTTTCGTCCCAGGCCAAGTTGGCAGTCAGAGAGCGGAAACCCACGGGCTGTGGACCTGCCTGCAAACGAACTTGTGCAGTGATTTCCGCTTCGATCTGCTGCAGGGCACCCTCCTGTACTTCAAATTGGCTATGACCATCACTACGTCCCTGCACTTCCAGCCCTTCGTGCAAAGAGCTAAGACGACCAAGGTCAAGTTCCTGCCAGTTCATTGCGAAGAGGAGTTGTTCTGAAGGCCACTGCCAGGCAGGGGATTGAGAAGACGTCGCAGTCACAGAAAAGGACTCGCCAGTTTCCGTATCCGCCTTAACGTCCAGGTTGAGACCTGTCTCAACCCAATCCATCTCAAGAGCAATGGCAGGAATCTCAAGAGGAGAATAATCATTTTGCAGGCTGAGATTGCCATTCATCGTGGCTTTAAGAGAGACAGGTTGATAATTTTCCATATTCAGAAGGAGCTGACCAGAGCTGTTGCCGGAGGCCGTTAATCCGGGATTGAGATAGGCCAACCAATCATGTTGTACCTCTTGCCAGTCAAGGGTCAGTCTTGAGGTTGCGGATACCCCCAGATCTGCTATTTGAAGAGAAATACGACCTCCTCGCTCAGCGTACAGAGTCAAGCTATCCATATTGAAAAGGTCATTGGTCCATTGCAGCGTTGAAGGTTTTTCAAGAGACCAGGAGCCAAGCTCGGAAGTCTCACCATCAAATGCGGTCAATTGCCCTCGCCACACCTCTTCGAGATAACCTCCGGTGAAGTTTGTCGTCAACGTACCCGTCTGATCATTCATCGTGACCAACAGGGTGTGATGAGCGACAGAGCCGGACACTTCAGCATGCAGGAAATCACTTTGCATGTTGTCATAACGCACGTTTGCAGCGTCTACAAGGATGTTTATCGGCGCCTTTTTCTGGAGGTGGCTCGCCTGATAATCAAAGCTCTGCAGTGAGACCTTCTGCCAGACGACATCAGAACCGGCTCCGCTGAGTTCCCCGCTCAGATAGCCATCGTCCCAACGCACCCAACCCGAGCTGCTCAACTCTCCAGTCAGATCAGCATGCAGGGCACTCAGATCGCGGACGGAAACGTCAATATCGAGGCGTTCCTCCGGCCTACCCCGGGCAATCAGACGAGACTCAGCAGTCTTGAGATCAACATCTATTTCATACAGGCCACCCTGATGCCAATCGAGGGTCATATGACCTGAGACATCTGCGCCGCGTAGCTGAGCTTCAACAATTTCACCTTCGACATGAGCATCAAGAGGAGTGCCGTCGTAGGGAACCACCAACTCACCGGACAGGTTCAGCGTAGCGAAGCCTTCCAGATCATCCAGGAAGATGCCCGGATTCAAATCGGCAACCTTTAACTGCCCCTGAATGCGGAATGCATCGAGCCACTCGAGACTCAGATCACCATCGAGACGACCGCCCAGGTAATGGGCCTCTAAATTGTTTAAATCAAGTCCTTGCCATGAGCCGTTTGCATCAGCAGCCAACCAGACTCTGGAGAGAGCATCTGTCTCAGTTCCAAAGCTGACCGGTCCAGAGTAGCTGTTCCAATCTCCATCCAGAGCAAGCCTGGCGGGAAAAACAACCGGCACATCGATATCTTCGAAAAGCTGGTGGTCGATCAAGGTTTCCGGTAGATGGACCTCAGCAATCATCTCCAGGTGAGGAGCACTGAGATCCCATTCAAAATGCCCATCAAGAGCAATAAAAGGCGAAAGGTAGGTAAATGCAGAAGAATCAAGCTGTCGAGACGAGTATAAAAAAGCCCCGCTAAGGGAATCGAACAGGGTCGTGCTCCCCTCTGCGTTCCGAAGGATAAGGCCTTTAAACTGAAGGTCAGAGATCTCTAAGGTCAACCAGTCGGGCAAAATGCGGAGGTTTTCAGCGGAGAAAGCAACGGCCTCGTCAACCGCTCCACCCTGTTCTGCAGGACCAGCTTTGTCATCGGCGTTGAAAGACTCAAAAACACAATGGTCGATTTCAAGGAGATTGATCTTCAGGTCTCCCTGCAGGATGCTGAGAGGCTCCCAGTCGATTCTGACATGGTTAATCGTCACCTGACCGTCCTGCCAGGCAAAGACCAGGTCATCGGCCAGGATTTCATCAGACAGCCGCCCCTCGATACGTCCGGCCGTCATCTGTACACCAGCTACAGAGGCCGCCGACTCAAACAGCCAGACGGCACCTGTTGTGGTGTTGTACAACCAACCGGTAAAAGTGGCTAGAGCCAGGACGCCGGCAAGGCACAGCACAGCAATGATAAGAATTCGGCGTCTCATATATCGAAACCTACACTCAAATGGAGGGTTACTTTGTTGCCGGACTCGCTGACCTGTGTGGCCAGATCAATTTTGATCGGGCCTATTAATGTATAACGCCGTGCCCCTATGCCGGCACCACTGATAAAATCAGGATTTTTGTCGGACGCATCAAAGGCACTGCCGACATCATAAAAAACGGCCAGGCCCCAATCATCGGTCAAGGCATATTCAATCTCCAGACTGCCAACCAGGAGAGAATCACCACCGATCACATCACCGTTTTCATCACGCGGTCCCCGGGATTTATAATCATAGCCGCGCACACTGTTATTACCGCCGACAAAGAAACGCGTGGAGGCAGGGATCTGGGTAAAGTCATCTTTATAGAAGGTGGTCGCAGCTTCAACACGGCTATGTAAGGTAAAACTGTTACCAAGAGGCAACATAAAGCTACCCGCACCGAGCATCTGACCGAAGGTCATATCGGACAGGGGGCCATCGTAACTGCCACGTGCTTCCAGACGCAGTTGATAGCCTTTTTGAGGGTTAATCAGGTCATCGTAAGAGCGATGAAAATAACGCAGTCCAGGGATCAGTAGTTTGGAGCTGTTGGTATCAATACCGATATCACTCTCTTCCAGCGAGTACCGAAGGTAAACAGAACCGACATTGTCATTATCGAAGCCATGCGCTGCTTCCAGTTCCGTGTAGTAGATCATGGTTTCGTAGGTGTCGAGATCTTCGTGAACAACGCCGAAAATGTTTATCAGTTTGTTCTCAACATGTCCCTCACGAGGTATGGTGTAACTGCTTTCAATGGATTGGGATTTTTCAGAAGCAAGGATGTCGAAGTTGTAAGCATGTGGCGAGTTGAACACCTGGGTGTTCTGATAGTTGAGGGAAACACGGGCGCCGGTATTGGTTCCGTAACCAACCCCCATACGCAAGTGCTCCTGCTTGCCGGCGGCCAGGGTAACACGTACGGGCACAGCAAGGTCTTCGGCCTGTTCGATGAGAGGCTCCATGAGAACCTCTCTAAAACGATTCGACTGATAATAGTTGAGACGACTGCGATGAAGATCCTTATGAGAAAAAGAATCGCCGGTTTTAAAAGAGATAAAACGCCGCAGAAAGGTTTCATCGAAACGATCAAGGGCACCTTCGATGATAACAGGACCGAAGGTGTAGTGAGGACCGGTATCAAGAATCATCTCAATATCGGCAGCTTTTTCTTCAACATGCACAGTCACCCGGTTTTTTTTATAGGACGCTTTCAAGTAACCCAGGTCGATCGCTTTCTGTCGTAAAGCTTTTTTGCCGTGCCCGTAGGTTTCATGATTCAAGACATCCCCGGGCTGCTGAGGGAAAAAAACTTTTTCTTTCAGCAACTCCTTCTCCTCGACCCCCGAACCAACCAGCCAAAGGTCAAGATTTCTGATTTTTACGGGAGCTGCTGTCTTGATTTTTACGTCGACCAGGTAAGTCTCAGCCTGCTCCTTCAGTTCAACCGTGGTGTCGCTGCGATAATAACCAAAAGGCTGCAACGCCTGGTTGACCAGATCAGGGATCTGGTCGACAAAACGTTCCAGCCACCGTTGATTAACAGTTCCATCGCGTACGATTCCCGGCGGGAGTTCGAGTGCTGCGACAACATTATCCTTAACCTCCCCTTTCACACCGGCAATCGAGATTTTAACGCCAGCTGGAGAGGCGAAAAGATCCGGCACAAAAAAAAGTACGGCAATGAATAACAAGGTCAGGACCCGTAGCCAATTGGACGAAGGCCGGAGGGAAGTGGGGACAAACTCGTTGATGGTATCTAAACGCATATAAGACCGCTCAGGAAGACGTGCCCAGAGTGAGGTTCGCGTCAGCGATTTCACGCGATATTTGAAGATATCAGTATAATTCCAGGGTGCAAGACTCGGAACTCATTGATTTTCTTAAAAATGAAATAAGGAGTCATTTTAGCATGGTTTTCAAATTAAGTAACTCTGCGGAAGCACCTTGAAACTGACTTTACCTCGTTTTGTGAGGCTCATTTAAACAGAAGACTTCAGCTCCGCACAGGTGAAAGAGTCAGGGCCTCTGGTCAGGACGACAGAAACGGGTATAAAGCAACAGGACGGTAGGCCAGAACAGGGTATGAAACAGGTCTTTAACACTTGCTTTCCAGCTCCAGGAACCCCAAGACAGAATATTATGACCCATATCGATGAATTCACCAAGCAGAGCAATGAAAACAACAGCAAGCCAGGGAGCAAAGGCTCCGAGAGATTTCCTCCAGACGATCGCTACAAAAAGTAGTGTCGTCAAACCGACATAAATATGCAGCGCGTCTCTTGGAATCCCTGTTGTCGAAGCAATAGCGGACTTTATGACTTGTACTGTTGAAATATCCATGGTGCCAAAAGAGTATTCAGGAGGCTGTCAAACTATCTGTTTGGTTGTAATTTCTAAATGCTGTCCATCCGGGTATGGGCAGGTTGCAGTTTTCGATCGGGAAGCAAGCAATTTTTCGCAAGGTCAAGAAAATCAAGGATTTGAGCGAAGGCGTAGTGCTTTACGCCGCACAATCAAATCCGCCGATTGACGCAGAGATTGCGGGAAAGGGCCGTTTCCGTACGAAACTAATTGAGAAACTGAAGATCATGGATCTTTGCAGCGATGCCATATTGTCCCTCATGAGGCTCTACTCGGACAATTTCTCCATGACAGATCATCTTGATCGGCTCTCCAGGCAAGGCGTAATCAAGATCGAGAGAAAAACTTACATATCGGCCCTTGGTGAGAAGACAATCAGAAAGGAAATAAATACCGACACGGCTGACATCGCGAGTCACCGAAGCCTCTTCGTCGAAGTAAACAGGCAGCTCAACATGGATGCGTTCTGCAAGCCTTTTTTCAGCAGCACCCACAGTCTCCTCCTCAGGCTGACTTGCAAAGGATCAAACCAGACCATGAAACAACTCTATTTTATGCTTCTAATGCCGGCCAATTTTTGAATCACTCAGACGTTACATGCGAGCGTCAACCTTGCCGTCTCCATGAATATCCAATATCATCAAAACATAACTCAGGAATTTTACAAACGTCAGGTCAATAAATGCTTCTTTTGCTGTAAATGTTGTCATGCTTTAGTTCATAAAATCTGACAACTCCGGGTAAAAGCTTAAGGAAGGCTGGCCTTGGAAAATATCGGGAAGGTTTGAATTGCTCTAAGCGGCGAGGTGCCAGGGAGGGAACTCTGGTGACGAGAATGAGTTCAGGAGGCTGTTTCAGCCTTCGTGGCATTGAGTCATTGTTTCTCAGCAGAGACAATCATTCCATTCTGAACCCTATTTAAAAACAAATTTCTCTCAACTTCACCATAGGAATCAAAGCGGATTGTTGTCTGCAGAGTATTGAGCGTTTTTTGTTTCAGCAGAACGTTTTTAAATTCCGTGCCTGTTCTTGCGCCAAGTTCCAAACCCTTCAAGGCAATTGTGATTGCGTCATAGGCAAGAATTGCAGGATAAGAAGGCGTAGTCATATAGCGTTTTTGAAAGGCCGCAAGAAAATCAAGATATCTCTGTGCCGACGAAGAAGCATCCAAGACATGGAAGAATTCAACACCTTCCACAGATTTGCCACCCATCTGGATGAGCCCTTCCGTCATTGACCATTCACTTGCAAAAACCGGTACCGATTGATTATGAATTCGGAGTTGCTGGCAAAACATGGCAGTCTCTATGGCGTTTGAGAGGATAAGGATTGCAGACGGCTTGCGGGGAACCAAAGACGAGACCAGGTCCTTATAGCTGACGTCCTCATGGCGATAACTGACAGAATCCAGAATTTTTCCCCCTCTGGCAAGATACTCTGTGACGAAATAGTTTTTCCAGTCCTCAGTAAAGGCGCTGTTATTTGTGTCGAGGATTATAGAAATTGTCATCAACGACTTGTCAGCAATATGATCAGCCATTCTTTTTGCAGCCACGTTACTCGGTGGATATAAACGCAACAGATAGTCGTCGCGATCATTCAAAGCCGTCGTGCTGGCAGTCGGGCTGATGAATAGCGGGCCATCTTCCGGTGCAGTTTCAGCCACTGCCAAAGCCATAGAACTGAACATGGGACCAACAACCACGGGGATTTTCTGCTCTTTGAATTTTTTTACAACGGTTTGGGCGATTTCATTATTCTGTTTAATGTCCTCGATGACCAACTCAACCTTACGACCGTTCAGACCTCCACTCTGATTGAATTGTTCAACAGCCAGAACGACAGCATCACGACAGGCATCGCCAACTACGGCTGCGTGACCGGTTAAAGTCCCTATAAATCCAATTTTTATGGGCGTATTTTCTGGTCTGTTACAACTGATGAAAGAGAGCAGAGAAAGGCTGAGCAGGATAAGAATACTGATTTTACGATCAACTGGCATAGCTTTTTCCTCCACATCTTACAGCACCAACATGCCGGAATCATGGTAAATGGTCAAGCTTGAGCACAGAGGCAGGGTCCCAAGGTATTATGGGACGGTAATCTCTTCAGGGTAATCTCCGTCTGCGGCAAACCACTCGTTGGCAGTGAAATTCGCAGAGGTAATCTGATCAAGTCGGCGCTTCATATACTTGCCTTCTGCCTCCACAGCAAGGTCACCGTTTGGCAGGTATAGTTCTCCCGTCCCTTCAAAAATGCGCCCACGATCTTTGGTGATGCGGCTGACCGCTTTCAATTCGGAACCGAGAGGAACCGGTTTTTTGTAACGGACATTGAGTTCGACAGTCACACCAAAAGTCTTGTTGTCTGTGGTCATCATAATCGCACGGCCGATAACCTCATCCAGTATTGTCGCAGAGATACCGCCGTGCATTACATTGGGGTAACTCTGATGCTCATCAATGGGCTTGAACACAGCAATTAATTGATTGTCTTCGGTTTCGTAAAAACGGGTTTTCAAACCAAAGTCATTATCGACCCCACAGACAAGGCAATTTTTGGAAATATTCTGACTGTTGACAATTTTATAGCTCATGGTTTCTCCGGTTCAGCCTTTCTTGCCCATTTGCTGCCATCCAAAAGTGCGAATTCCGCGTTTATGAACGGCCTGTCCTGCTGTCTGACCTGATCGATATACAGCCTGCCCGCCTCGTTTGCAGTCTTCTTTTTCAGAGATTGCTTATTCACCTTAAGGAGATGGAGGCTTGCCTGGTGTTTGCGAAGAGCGGGAAGTGGCACGGCAACAGCGGCCACCAGGGCGACAAAAGCAATCAGGTAGAGGAGCGTCTGATTAACCTCGATCGGCAATGGCACCCAGAGCGTCAGGTTAAAGATGACAATACCAACCCAGAAGAGGCTCTTGAACAAAGTGGAAGCCTTCTGACTCGCTGCGCGGAGTGTCTTTATCTCTCCAACGGTAAGCGGCTTGCCGTTTTTTATGGCCTCTCTGACCTGCAGTTCTACGGGATTAAGCTTACGGCTCATCGGATTTTATGCCTCCAGGAGTAGATGGCGTCGGAACTGATTGTTTGCTGGTCTGTTCGGTTTGAATTCTGGACGTCTCTTTCACCTCTTTGCGCTTGCGGGAAAAGCGCAGGTAATAACTCAGCAGCCAACCGATGGCGAGTCCGGCAGCAAACACACAAAGAACCAGAAGAGCAAGGGAGATGTCCACCGACCAGGTCAGAAAATCAACGGCCACCAGATCAGTGTTCTGGTAGACAAAAAAACAGATGACAGAGAGGAGAATAATGATAACGATGAGTTTGACTTTCATGTGCCGACCTCTTAAAAATAAGGATAGACAAGTGACCTGAGAAGAAACTTGTCAATAACAAGATAGACAATATGCTAATGGCTTATGCAACCTATTCAGTTTACACAGATTACAGGAGATCGTCATGAATAAAGCGATGATTTTTTTTAGCCTCTTCCTTTTGCCGGGAACTCAAGTGTATGCGAACGAGGCTCCTTCTTTGAGTCTGGGGAAAACGCTCTTCGAATCTACCGAACTCGGCAGCACGGGTAAAAGCTGTCAGAGCTGCCACCCTCAGGGGGAAGGTCTGGACATGATCGGAGATTTTAACGATGAAGAGCTCAAAGATATCATCAACGCCTGTCTGCGCGATGCCCTCGGCGGCAAGATGATCTCTTTAGAGTCGCAGGAGATGGTGGCTCTGCATGATTATGTGAGGACGTTTGAAAAGAAGTGACGCGGGACGAGGAACGGGACACCAAGACCGCGCAACGCGCGCTGGATTTCAGCACCCGCAGCCGCAGTTGTGACAAACAACCTTGTTGCTCCCTTCCGGCTCGATCATCTCCGGGGCAAAGGCAATGCGTGAGACACCACGACGTATATCCTCGAATAAATTGCAATGATCACTCCGGCCCACGATGTGACCAAGGCAGAGATTACCAATACTGTCTTGTGGAGAGCGCAAGCGGACGAGATTGAGCAAATCAGCGTAGCCTTGGACTTCAAGTATGTTTTCAAGTTCTTTACGATACGTTACTGTAATACCGAGTGGCAGCAAGTCGCTGTGCAGGCCTTTGAGGAACTCGTCAAGCGCATCAAAATCAACTTCAGGTGACCATTCAATGTTCGTAAGACGGTAACCGTACAGCACCACAGTGATCTCTTTTTGCATGCTATCTGCCTTCTGTGCTTTTTGCTGAACCGTCTTGCACGGTCGGTGTAATGGTCAAGCGGGGATCCAATGAAAAACGTTTGAGGACAACCCGGTTCACGCCGGTTGCACCGGGTCGACGATAAAACAGCTCAACCTGGCTGCCGACCGGCCCCCAAAGATACTCCGAAACAACCACTCCAAAATCACTGCCATGCAGGGGAAAATCATCGACCTGAAAGATCAGGTCCCCCGGCAAAACACCTTTTTCTGCGGCAGGTGTTTGATCAAGGACATTCAGAACGACAAGCTCGCCGTTGATGGTCGGCACAACCTGCAAGCCTACGCCACCGAACTTCTGTTCCTCGGCCGAGACGCTGGTAACCGTCATCATCAGGGATAGAACCACAAGAAGGTGGACGATGCAACGGTTCATAACTGGTCGATCCAGGAGATATTGCCGCAGCCTTCACGCAGGACTTTGATTTCATCGTCAATCAGGCTGATGACCGTTGATGGGTCACCATAGCGAATCCCTCCGTCAATAACCATATCGAGTTGTTTACCCATGAGGGCATTGATTTCTTCAGGATCATGCAAGGGCGTTTCTCCGGTGAGATTGGCACTGGTGGTCACCAGCGGGTGTCCCAGTTCACGTACGATTGCCATGGCGATTGCATCGTCAGGAATACGAATACCCACCGTTTTCTGGCGGGTCGTCAAGCTGGCAGGGACGATACGGGTGGCTTCAAGAACGAAGGTGTAAGGACCCGGCAGGTGACGTTTCATGATCTTGAAAGCAAAATTACTGATGTGGGAATAATTGGCAGCATCGGAAAGATCGGCGCAGATAAAGGAGAATGGCTTGCGCGCATCGCGCTGCTTGATCTTGTAAATATTCTTGATGCCGCGGTTATTAAAGATGTTGCAACCGATACCGTAGGTCGTATCTGTCGGGTAAGCAATCAGTCCACCCTGTTTCAGGACCTCGACGACACGGTCAATAAGACGCCCCTGCGGATTATCGGGATTGATGTGAAGCAGCATAATCCTCTCCTTATCACAGTCTAATACCACGGAGTAACTTTCGGACGAAAGCTGATTATAACAGATATTTCAGGCTATCAATCCTGCGCAGTTCCGCATAAATTTTTTCCATCTGCTGCCGGTTCTGCAACGAGACCAGAACACTGACGCACTGGTATTTACCAGCCGAGCTTGGACGTGATTTCATCGCTTGCCGGGAGACCGGTACAATTTTGGAAACGGCTGCTTTGACCTGTTCAAAGAAAGAACTGTCCTCTCCGCCGGGGCCAAATGCCTTGAACTCAAAATGGCAGGGGAAATCAATCAGCTCCTGAGAAGAGTCTGCAGCCATCATGACGTGCCATTAACCCCCGTATGCCCGAAGCCTCCTGAGCTGCGCGTTGAATCATTCAGTTCGTCAGTCTCGATCAGAACTGCCTGGGTGACCGGGGCGATAATTAACTGGGCAACCCGATCCCCCGGCTGGAACTCGACCGGCTCATTTCCATGATTGATGATTATAATACCGATTTCACCACGGTAATCCGCATCGATCGTGCCGGGAGCATTAACCAGGGCGATGCCTTTTTTCAAAGCCAGCCCTGAACGGGGCCGCACCTGACCTTCAAAGCCGGGCGGGATCTCCATAGCGAGGCCCGTTGGCAGTAAAGTCCGTTCACCGGGGGCAAGCAAAAGAGGAACTTCGATCACGGTACACAGGTCCATCCCGGCAGCATGCTCGGTCATGTAGTTCGGCACGATTGCATCGGGATGCAGTTTTTTTATTTTAACTTGAATCATATCCCCTCATAAACCTTCAATGACAGCCATGTACAGCTATCAGCTATCAGCCTTACAGCCTTACAGCCTTACAGCCTTACAGCCTTACAGCCTTACAGCTGCAAATCCACTTCTGGGAAAGCCGACGGCTTGACCCTGCCGGTTATCAGCAGGTTGAGCGTGTCGTTAACAAACAGGCTCTCTGCCATATGCTGAACCAGGTCAATGGTAACGGCATCGATCATTGCTTCACTTTCCTCAACGCTGAGACCGACGTCGCGTAAAAATATTTCATTCTTTGCCAGCCGAGTCATACGATTATCCATACTCTCCAGAGAAAGCAGCATACCGCCTTTCAGATAATCTTTAGCACTTTGCAATTCGTCATGACCAACCGGCTCATGACGCAGGCGCTTCAACTCTTCGAGGATCGTGCGTGTAACCTTTGGAGCCCCCTCTGCGGAGGTTCCGGCGTAAACGAGGAAAGCACCGGCATCTGAATGATTGTGATGGTAGCTGTAAACGGAATAGGCCAGACCGAGCTCTTCACGAACCTTCTGAAAGAGTCGAGAGCTCATATTGCCGCCCAGAATCGTGTTGAGCAGGTATGTGCCATAACGATTTTCGTGGTTTTGCGGCAAGCCTTCAAAGCCTAGACAGATCTGGGTCTGTTCAAGATCTCGATTCACCACCTCGACCTGGCGTGCAACAATTGGGGCCGTGATTTCAAGCTCTGTACCAGATTCAGGGACACCACTGAGAGATTGTTCGACCAGGGCGACCAGTTCGTTGTGATCGAGCCGGCCGGCACCCACAACGCAGATATTCTTGCCAACATATCTTTGTCCCATGAAATCAAGCATCTGCTGTCGATCGATATGGCCGACGATTTCAGGTGTGCCGATGACCGGTCGTCCAAGAGGGTGGTCAGCCCAGAAGCTGCTTGAGAACTGGTCGTGAATCGACTCTTCAGGGCTGTCCTCAATCATGGCGATTTCCTGAAGAATAACCCGGCGTTCTTTTTCAATATCATCCAGATCGAATCTGGGATGACAGATCAGATCACCGAGCAGATCAACGGCCATAGGCAGCTTTTCGGCAAGGATTTTAACAAAATAACAGCTGTATTCACGGCTGGTAAAGCCGTTAAGGAGGCCGCCTACAGAATCGACTTCGCGGGCAACAGCCTGGGCACTGCGCCGGGATGTACCCTTAAAAAGCATATGTTCTACGAAATGGGAGATGCCGTTGAGTTCGGCGGGTTCATGACGTGAGCCATTATTAACCCAGACACCGAATGAAACAGAATGGCACCCGGGCACTTTCTCGGAAAGCACCCGGATGCCATTATTTAGCGTGGTACGTTGAATCATTTGCGATGAGATTACACGCCCTCTGGCAGAGTCTGACCGAGAGCCTCTTTGCGGGACAGCTTGATCTTGCCCTGCTTGTCAATGCCGATGCACTTGACCAGAACCTTGTCGCCTTCACTTAAAACATCAGTGACCGCGCGGACACGCTCTTTATCAAGTTCAGAAATATGAACCAGACCATCGGTTCCCGGGAAGATCTCGACAAAAGCACCAAACTCCATGATCTTGCGGACGGTACCTTCATAGAGCTTGCCAACTTCTGCTTCCTGAATCAGGTCGCGGATCATCTTGATCGCCAGCTTGGCGGCCTCGCCGTCAGACGAAGCAATATGGATGGTTCCGTCGTCCTGGATATCGATCGCACAGCCGGTTGCCTCGATAACGCCGCGGACATTCTTGCCGCCCGAACCGATGACCGTACGCACCTGGTCCGATTTGACCTTGATGCTGGTGATGCGCGGAGCGTACTTGGAGAGTTCTTCGCGTGGGGCATCGATCGCTTTAGCCATCTCACCAAGGATATGAATACGTCCTGCTTTGGCCTGATCCAGCGCCTGGGTCATGATCTCCTTGGTGACGCCGGAGATTTTGATGTCCATTTGCAAGGCGGTAATGCCCTTGGCAGAGCCGGTGACTTTAAAGTCCATGTCACCAAGGTGGTCTTCGTCACCAAGGATATCGGAGAGGATGGCGACGTCATCGCCTTCCTTGATCAGACCCATGGCGATACCGGCAATGGCTTCCTTAACCGGGACACCGGCGTCCATCAACGCCAGAGAGGCTCCGCAGACAGAAGCCATGGACGAAGAACCATTCGACTCGAGAACGTCGGAAACGATACGAATCGTGTAAGGAAAATCTTCATGTTTCGGCAGAATCTGGGCAGCGCTACGCTCTGCGAGCATACCGTGGCCGACTTCACGACGGCCGGGGAAGAGGCGCATGCTGGTCTCACCAACGCAGAATGGAGGGAAGTTGTAGTGGAGCATAAACTTCTTGAACTCCATCCCCTGAACATTGTCCATGCGTTGCTCGTCAACCTTGGTGCCGAGCGTCGCGGCAACCAGTGCCTGGGTCTCGCCACGGGTAAAGAGTGCGCTGCCGTGGGAACGCGGCAGAATTCCTGTTTCACAGGAGATCGGGCGGATGGTACTCATGTCACGACCGTCGATACGGACGCGCTGCTTGGTGACCATCTGGCGCACAACTCGCTTCTCAACAGCGCCGAGGATGGCGCTGATCTCGCCTTCGCGGCCTTCGAACTCTTCAGCCAGGGCTTCCTTGACTGCGCTGCGATTGTCTGCCAGGGCGGCATAGCGCTCCTGCTTGGTGACAATTTTAACAGCTTCAGCAACCTTGGCTTCTGCCAGTTCAGTGACCCTGGCTTCAAGGGCAGGATCAGTTTCCGCAACGATGAACTCACGCTTTTCGAGGCCGACCAGTCTGGCCAGCTCGGTCTGTGCGTCGATCAGGGGCTGTAGAGACTCGTGGCCGAAGAAGATCGCATCAAGCATCTCCGCTTCGGAGAGGAAGTCAGACTCACCTTCAACCATCATGACGGCATCTTTCGAGCCGGAGACAACGATCTCGACATCACTCTGAGCTATCTGCTCAAGAGTCGGGTTGGCAATCAGTTTGCCATCAACCCGGCCAACCCGTACGGCGGCGATAGGGCCTTCGAAAGGAATGTCCGAAACGGCAACGGAAGCTGAAGCAGCAACCATGGCGATCGTATCGGGATCGTTGACCATGTCCGCCGAAATCACGGTGGGCATGATCTGAGTTTCAAACATGTACCCTTTGGGGAAGAGCGGACGCATAGGACGATCGATCAGACGACAGATCAAGGTCTCGCGCTCAGTGGTGCCACGCTCACGACGGAAGAAGGAACCGGGGATTTTACCGCCGGCATAAAACTTTTCCTGGTAATTGACAGTGAGAGGGAAGAAGTCCTGCCCTTCACGCATTTTTCTGGCTGAGACAACGGTACAAAGCACCTTGGTCTCGCCATAGGTAATAACGACAGCGCCGTCAGCCTGACGGGCCATCTTGCCCGTTTCCATGGTCAACGGTTGCCCGTTGAACTCGATTTCAACTTTTTGATAAGCCATGCTTTCCTCTTTCTGACCGGCCTTCCGGTCACCAATAATGTACTGTTTCCTAAAATGGCAGAGGAGGGTGGCCTGAGACAGATACTGAAGCACTCTTGCTCAGGACCTCTCTCCGGACATCCTCCCGGCCATGACACTTACGAACTAAAGGCAGCAGCCCTATCAGAGATAGACGCTTGCTGCCTGATTTTAGCGACGAATACCCAACTCTTTAATGACCGTGCTGTACCGCTCAACGCTCTTGCTTTTCAGATAATCGAGCAGACGACGACGTTGGCCGACGATTTTGAGCAGACCACGACGGGAGTGGTGATCCTTTTTGTGAGTACGGAAATGATCCGTCAAATAGGTGATTCGCTCCGAAAGCAGTGCAATCTGAACTTCTGGAGAACCTGTGTCACCCTCATGGGTCTTGAACTTTTCAATGATTTCTTGTTTGCGTTCTGTGGCCAGCACGGAGCCACCTCCTTGGTCTTTGTCTATGAGTTATTGTTATTTAGTTTCCGTCCGGAAAAGGTTCTTTTCCGCCGATGCTGCGTCAATCTGCGGGCTAGCATGTGCGGCGTACCGATGTACGCCTCCGCGCCAGCCCTTGATTTCCTTGCCTCGACGAAAAATTCCTCGTTTCCAGATCGAAAACTTCACTGTGTCCATCCGGAGTTTCCGGTTTGGCCATTAGCGACCTTAAAGAAGCATTATTTATCACAAACAGTCTGACGTGTAAAGTATTTATCCATTAATCTCAGGCCGCGGGAAAACCTTTATAAGCTCGAAGTCGCGCAGTTTTTTACCATGGTCTTCAGACCTTTTATCATGGTCTCCAGGCCTTTTATCATGGTCTCCAGATCTTTTAGTATGGCCCCCGGGTGCAAACCTGGCAATGGCGACCAGGGCCCCATCAGACAGAAAGCGAACCCGATCACCCGCAAGAAGGCCGGAAACATTCAATTCAGCCATCTCCGGTGCTACACCGTCCTGCAACCTGTCGAGCAAACGCCCGGATACCGTGAGGGCCGGCCAATCAGCCAGGGCTTGCGCAGGCGACAGGAGCGGCAGGGGCTTGCCCTGCTCGACCAGATCCTGAATTTCACCCGGCGTGTGACTGACCGATACATCAAACTGGCCGCATGCGAGACGACGTAAAGCCGTCATATGAGCGCCGCAATGCAGCATCTGCCCCAGATCGTGGCAGAGAGTCCTTACGTAAGTCCCTTTACTGCAACGAACCGTAAAGGTGACATAAGGAGGCGCGAATTCATCAACCACGAGGCTTTCAACCGTAACCGGGCGTGGCTGGCGTTCCACTTCGATACCCTGACGCGCCAACTTGTAGAGTGGCTGGCCATCCTTTTTGAGCGCTGAATACATCGGAGGCAGCTGCTGGATCGGGCCGAGAAACGCTGTGAGAGCCGTATCGAAAGCCTCTCGATCCACATGCTGCCAGTTTTTCTCTTCAAGGACCTGTCCTTGCGCATCCTGGGTATCAGTAACGGCTCCCAACCTCAGAGTTGCCTGATAAGTCTTCTCACCGGCCATCATATATTCGACCAGGCGGGTCGCCCAGCCAACAGCGATCGGCAGCACGCCGGTCGCTAAAGGGTCCAGTGTCCCTGCGTGACCGACCCGTCGGGTTTTGCACCAACGACGTGCCTGGCGCACCATGTCGAAAGAGGTAACGCCCTGCGGTTTATCGACGATCAGGATACCGATCATGGCAGGTCGACGAGCAACGCGGACACGCGATCAAAGACCCAGCCTTGAACACTTTCGAGGGTGCCGTCGACTGTCGCCCCTGCGGCATTGTGATGACCGCCGCCGTTCATGGCTCTCGCCAGGGCGCCGACATCGATATTGCCCTTGGAACGGAAACCGACTTTGAAGCTGTGCTCGTTTATCTGTCGAAAAAAGATGGCGACTTCAACGCCTCTGATCGAACGGGGGTAATTGATAAAGCGATCCGTCGCCTCTGCGTTGGCCTCGGCCTGTTCATACATCTCCAGAGAGACGGCAATCGATGCGTAGAGACCGCAATCTGAAACGCGCAGTGTCGGTAAAGCGAGGGCCAGCAGCCGCAGCCGTACAAACTCCTGGCTTTCGTAAAGACCGGAAGCAATTGACCATGGATCAACACCGAAACCGA
The DNA here is from genome assembly GCA_024636215.1 of Deltaproteobacteria bacterium. The sequence continues at coordinate 12,374 of JAGXHL010000021.1, read as the reverse complement.
CCATTTCGCCGGCAACCTGAAAAGCCTCCGGGTTGGCATTGGAATAACGGAAGGAGCCAGTATCAGAGAGGATCGTCGTATAGAGACAGGTCGCGACATCCAGTGAAATCGGATGCCCGGCAGATTGCAGGAGACGGTAGATCAGAATACCGGTGGCGCAGGCGTCCGTATCGACGAAATAGATATCACCAAAATTGTCTGAATAGGGATGATGATCAATATTAACCAGCTTTTGACAGCGTTCGCGAATCCAGCTACCGGCACGCTCCAATTCGCCGGCGTCGAGAACAAAGCCGACATCAAAGACCTGAGAGTCGTCAATTTCATTGACGACGGTTTCATAGCCTGGCAGAAATTCATACTCAAGGGGTGCACGATCACGATTATAGGCAACAACATCCTTACCCATCTCACGCAAAGCATTGGTCAGAGCCAGGGTTGAGCCGATCGCGTCACCATCCGGACCTTCATGAGCGGCGACAAAAAAAGTCTGGTTTCGGTCAATGAGTTGCAGAAGCTGATCAATCATCTTGTGGTTCGTCTGTCTTGATTTCACTTAAGAGCTTTTCGATCTTCTGGCCATAATCGAAGGAGGCATCATACTCGAAAAGGATTTCAGGGATAAAACGCAGGCGCAGCTGGCGACCAAGTTGTTGACGAATGTATGAAGAGCAACTATCGAGACCGGCCTGGGTTTCAGCACGGTCATCTTCACTGGCCATCAGGGTGTAATAAACCCGGGCCTGGCGAAGATCGGAGGTAACATCAACAGAAGTGATTGTCACAAAGCCAATGCGGGGGTCCTTGAGACCTTTGATCAACAGACTTGATATTTCTTTATGGATGGTTTCAGCCACCCTTTGTGCTCGTTGTGAGGACACGTTTGGACCTTATCTTAATCAGTAATGGATGAATTCGGTGTCGGCATTGATCAGGTCAAGTTCACCCAGAGAGAGAACTTCATCTTCTATGCGCGTTAATATTGGAGCAACGACCTGTTCAGAGGAGCTGATCACAGCGAATCCCAACAGAGCCCTTTGCCACAGGTCCTGATGACCTATCTCAGCACAGCTGGCCGGGAAGCGGTTACGGCAACGAGCGAGGATTTTCTGGATTACACCGCGCTTCTGCTTAAGACTCTGAGGTCCTTGCAGGTGCAAATCCAATTGCAGTACGCCAATAACCATATGCACTCTAGAGAGCTGTTTTGAATTCCTTGATCTCGTAAGCCTCGATGATATCACCCGGCTTGACGTCGTTGTAATTCTCAAGGCCGATACCACATTCGTAGTTATTGCTGACTTCCTTGACATCATCCTTGAAACGCCGCAGAGAAGAAAGCTTTCCGGTCCAGATCACAACATCGTCGCGTAACAGGCGGGCATGAGCATTACGCAGGATCTTGCCAGAGGTGACATAACAACCGGCGACAGTGCCAACCTTGGTGACGTTGAAAGCCTCGCGGACTTCCGCGCGGCCGAGATCAACTTCCTTGAGAGTCGGTGCGAGCAAGCCTTCCATGGCATCTTTAATGTCGTTAACCGCATCGTAGATGACGTTATAGAGACGGATATCAACACCTTCAAGCTCGGCCAAAGCCGTTGCTTTTGGAGCCGGACGGACATTGAACCCCAACACGATCGCATCTGAAGCAGAAGCCAGACTGATGTCAGTTTCGGTAATGCCGCCTACGCCGGAGTGAATCACAATCAGTCGGCAGGCATCGGTGGAGAGCTTCGTCAAGGTGCTGGAGACAGCTTCTGCTGAGCCCTGAACATCTGCCTTGACGATAACTTTGAGCTCCTTGACGTCGCCTTCCTGAATGCGGGCGTAGAGTTCTTCCAGGGAGACCTTGCTGCTTCTGGCAAGTTCGGCCTCACGGATCTTGTGGTGACGATGCTGTGCAACGTCTTTGGCGGTTTTTTCATCTTCTACCGCGTGGAAGGATTCACCTGCCTCGGGAACACCGGTCAGCCCTGTCACCTCGACCGGGAACGACGGGCCGGCAGCATCAACAGACTGGCCACGGTGGTTGGTCATTGATCTGACACGACCGAAGTGCAGGCCGGCAACGATCGGGTCACCGACTTTTAAAGTTCCCTGCTGAACCAGAACCGTGGTCACCGGACCACGTCCCTTATCAAGTCGAGCCTCGATAACGGCGCCCTGGGCGCGTTTGTTCGGGTTGGCCTTCAGTTCGAGGACTTCAGCCTGCAGCAGGATCATCTCCAGCAGCTTGTCGATATTGGTCTTTTCCTTGGCAGAGACATTGACGTAGATTGTCTCACCGCCCCAATCCTCGGGGAGGAGCTCAAGTTCAGACAGTTCCTGCATCACCCGATCAGGATTCGCTCCGGGCTTGTCAATTTTGTTCACGGCAACGATGATCGGGACACCGGCTGCCTTGGAGTGGTTGATCGCCTCCCTGGTCTGTGGCATGACACCGTCGTCGGCGGCGACGACCAGCACGACGATATCAGTCACCTCGGCACCGCGGGCACGCATCGAAGTGAAGGCCTCGTGTCCGGGCGTATCGAGGAAGGTCAGCTTGCGACCATCGAGTTCGACGTCGTAGGCACCGATATGCTGGGTTATGCCCCCGGCCTCGCCATCAGTAACATTCGCTTCACGAATCGAATCGAGCAGACTTGTCTTACCGTGGTCAACGTGACCCATAATTGTGATGACCGGAGGACGAGGTTCCTTGCTGCCTTCGTCATCAACCTTCTCGTCCAGGCTCGAATGCGAGAGGATGGTATCCTCATCGAAAGCGACGTTTTCAACTTCGTAACCAAACTCCGATGCCAGGATGGCGGCAGATTCGAAATCGAGAGGATGGTTAATCGTCACCATCTGCCCCTGACGCATCAGTTCCTTGATCAGATCATTGGCCTTGACGCCCATGCGCTTGGCCAGTTCACCGATGGTGATAACGTCGGTAATCCTGATTTTACGTTTGATCGCCTTCGATTGGGTTATTTCAGTCTTTTTAGCAGGGCGATTGGCTTTTCGGCCCTTGCGATAGCGTTCGTTGCGATCGGGCTCGTAGACCTCTCTTTTCGACTTGCGCCTTGGACCGCCTGGATCAAAGCTGCTGTTAGCGCTGTTTCCGCCGTCGCGTCCACTCTTCTTCTTCTTTTTGGAGCGACCTTCTTTCTCTGAAGGCACGTCGGGAACCATCGGCTGCATCGGAGCCCCCGCAGGTTTTGGTGCAGAAGGACGTGCCGGACGGTCGGGGCGGGTACGCTCTGCTGGAGCAGGCCTTTTCCCTTTATCGGCGGCTGCAGCTTGACGACGAGGTCTTTCCGCAGGTTTCGGTAGCTCAACCCGGCCCAGTATTTTGGCAGTAGAACCCGAGTCTTTCTTTGACTTCTTCTTTGCTGTCGCTTCCTTGGCAGGCTTCTCTTCAGCTTCAACGGAGGGGACATCCGTTTCTGCCACAGCCTCTTCAGTCGCCACAGTCTCGGACGTTTCAGCCGCCGCCACAGGCTCTTGTTCGTCTGCAAGCTCGGACGCAGGAGCCTCAACCTCCGGCTCAACTGCTTCTTCAACCGGGGCAGCGGGTTCTTCAGCCACCGTTTCAAGCTCTGCAACAGTGGTGGGTTCTTCAGCAGCCGCCACAGGTTCTTCAGCAACCGCTTCTGCTGGCGCCGGTTCTTCTTTAACCACAGTCTTACGGCGGCGACGAATCAGACCCGAGCCGATACGCTCTTCCTTGACCTTGACTTCAACAGCACCATCAACAGGCGCTGCTTCTGTCAGGTTCGCCTGGGAGGACTCGAACTTGAGAGCCACCTCTTCTTCCAGGGCACTCATATGGTTCTTGACCTCAATACCGGCCTGGTTAAGCTTGTTAACAATGTCTTTGTTGTCCAGACCCAATTTAGTCGCCAACTCATGAACACGAATTTTAGCCATCAACTTTCCCCTGAGATATCCTGATAACGGTACAGATCGTTAAGAAAGGCTTCCGCCAACTTTCCATCGGGCAAACCCACGACACTTCTTTCCGCACGCCCGAGTATGCGGCCAAGCTCTATTTTGTCGAATAATTTCGTCGTTACTATGTCCTGATGCTCTGCTTTACGTCTGACCTTTTCACCTATTTGCGGTGAGATATCCTTGGCCAGAATAACCACGGCCAACTGTTTTTTGCGACCCAAAGCATCTAATACGGCATTACTGCCAGCCACAAATTTCGCTGATTTTCGCGCCATACCTAAAAGACTGGCGAGATGGGCAAGAAGTTCCTGGCCGACAGCGTCAATCAGGTGACTCGTGTCAATAGGCCGACAACTCCGGCGAAAGGCCCGGTCAAACTGCTTTCTCTGCACAGCGGCCTCAATGCAGCGTCGGTTATTGCAAAGATAGGCACCGCGCCCCGGCAAGCGACCTTTGAGGTCAGCCAGGACTTCGCTATCCGGTGAGCAGACAAAACGTATCAACTCTGTCTGATCTTTGACCTGTCGACAGCCCAGACAGGTGCGCTGCGGTTGCCGCCGACCTTGAGTCACACCTACTCCGTATCTTCGACCGTTGTCAATGCTTCAATTCTGGAGTCAAGAGCACGCGTAACCGTGACGCGGGTTTCTCCTTCAGCCATGTCTCTTAGCTGTTCGGCTGACTCTGCCGCCTCGATAAACTCAATTGCGTCCTTAGCAGACATGGCGCTGAGCAGTTCGACCTGCTCTGCATCACCTGCTTCACCTGCTTCCTCTGCAGCGTCAGCTTTGCCGCCACCGGTCAGCTCGTCGAGCTCGGCTTCGGCTGCACGGGTTTCACTCATGATATCAATCTTCCAACCGGTCAACTTGGCAGCCAGACGAACGTTCTGCCCTTTCTTGCCGATGGCCAGAGAAAGCTGATCATCCGGAACAATGATCTCCAGAGACTCTTCTTCGTTGTCGACGTAAACACGGGTCACTTCTGCCGGCGAGAGCGCTGAGCAGGCGAAACGGGCGATGTCAGGCGTCCAGTTGATGATATCTATCTTTTCGCCACGCAGTTCGGAAACGACATTCTGGACACGCGCACCACGCATACCGACACAAGCGCCGATCGGATCGACATCAGGGTCATTGGAAAGCACGGCGATCTTGGCACGGCTCCCCGGCTCCCGGGCAACGGCCTTGATCTCAACGATGCCTTCTGCAACTTCCGGAACTTCCATACTGAAGAGCTCAATCAAAAGCCCGGGATGAGTCCGCGAGAGAATAATCTGCGGGCCCTTGGTCGCCATGCGGACATCCGAGATGTAGGCACGCACGCGATCACCCTGGCGATAGTTTTCGCGGGGAACCTGCTCACGATGCGGCAGCAAGGCTTCGGTCCGTCCCAGGTCAATGATCAAATCACCACGCTCGTAACGGCGGACGATGCCGTTGACCAACTCACCGAGACGATCCTTAAACTCATTGAAGATGCCTTCACGCTCAGCTTCACGAACTTTCTGGATAATCACCTGTTTGGCGGTCTGGGCGGCAATACGGCTGAAGCTGCTGGCATCCATCTTCATACCGAGAGAGTCACCGACCTCCACGTCAGGGTCAATTTCGCGCGCTTCACCAAGATCGATTTCCTGGTAGGAGTTTTCCACCTCATCAACCACAGTGACAAACTCAAAGACCTCAACTTCACCGATTTCATCGTTAAAGTGCGCTTCGAGATCGCGGGTATTACGATATTTCTTGTTTGCTGCAGAGAGCACCGCAGCTTCAAGAGCCTCCACCAGGACGGCACGGTCGATGCCTTTGTCCTTGACCACCTGGTCGATAATGTGATTCAGGTTGATATTCATCCCTTCCCCCTGCATACCCCACCCTTTCGTGGTGTCGGCTGCTGTTGAAGTCTGTGTTTGTAATACTCTCTACTAAAACTCTTCTTCCAGATTCGCCTTATCAAGATCGGACAGCAAAATACTGATCACGCCGCCCTTCTTGTCACTCTGTTCAAGTCGGACACTATTATCTTCAAAACCAAGCAAATTGCCGACGAAGGTTTTACGAGTCGTGCCGCGCTGGTCCGGATCAAGCAGTTTGTTGCTCTTCAGCTTCACCTTCTTACCGACAAAACGTTCGAAATCGGCAGGTTTCTTCAAAGGCCGATCGAGGCCGGGTGACGAGACCTCAAGGCGATAAGCAGAACGGATCGGATCTTCGACTTCGAGGATAGCGCTGACTTCACGACTCACTTCGACACAGTCGTCAAGGGTAATGCCGGCAGGCTTGTCAATGAAGAGACATAAAGCCAACTGTTTGCCATCCTGTTGTAATTGAAGATCAACGAGTTCATAACCGAGATCATCAAGAATCGGCAGGACCAGCGTTTCAATTTGTGTCAGTTTCTCTTGTTGCATCACTATTTCCAAAACAAAAAAAGCGAGCCGCTAAGCTCACTTTTCGTATGAAAAGTTAATTAAGAAGTTTACTATCAAAGTTCCCCTGACAATGCAAGGGAAAAGTCATTAATCAGCTGACAATACGGCTTTTGAGAGACTCAACCGGTGACTTTTTGCAACAAGGTCATGCTCTCAATATGCCAGGTCTGCGGAAAGAGATCGAAAGGCTGGCTCGAAACCACCTCGTAACCATCACTCACCAGGGGTGCCAGATCACGAGCGAGAGTCGCCGGATCGCAGGAGACATACAAGACCCTTTTCGGGCTGATCTGCAAAATCTGTTCGACCGCCTGATAGCTTCCGGCGCGTGGAGGATCCAGGACAATCAGATCCAGCCCCTCCCCCCCGAAACGAGCTGAGGCAGCAGCGGCATCCGCTGCAAAAAATTCGACATTTTCAAGATGGTTGGACTCAGCATTGCGCCGTGCCATAGCTATCGAGGGCGCATGGTCTTCAATGCCTGCCACAGACTTCGCCCTGCGGGCGAGAGGCAGACTGAAATTGCCCATACCGCAGAAGAGATCGAGGACTTTCTCATGACCATCAAGATCGAGCAGATCGAGCATATGGCTGATCATAGCGCGGTTCTGACTCGAGTTGACCTGGACGAACCCGTCTGGTCCGTAACCAAGGTGAAGTGCAGGCTGATCTATGCTGACGGTTAATTCAGCGTCTCCATAAACAACCTCTACAGGGCCCTGACTTGTCGATTTGATACACGCGTTCAATTGGTAGCGACAAGCAAAAGACTGCAACCATCTGCGTAGAGAGGCATAACCTTGCGGATGGACGGAAAGAACAAGCCGTACCTGGCCATCATCACCACAGGCAAGCTCGATCTGTTCTAAAAACTCGGCATCTGGGGCTTCATGCAGGGCCTCGCGTAAAAGAGTCAAGGATTTTTGTATGGGTGGTGCAACCAGGCGGCAACGATCGATATCGACAACGCGATGTGAGCCCTGCTGATAAAAACCGACGGCACACTCCCCCTCCGAGAAGTGCGTTTTGAGCTGAACCCTGTTGCGATAAAACCATTCATCCGGAGCAGCTGTAATCGGTTTGATGCGATCGGCTTTGACCAGCTTTGCGCGAACCATCAGGTCGACAAAGTTTTTTGCTTTCCATCGCAACTGTTCCGGGTAAGCCAGGTGCTGCCACTGACAACCGCCGCAAGTGCCGAAAAAAGGACAGGGAGGCTCACGTCTGAGCGGGGACGGGACAATGATGGCAGAGAGTTCCGCTTCGGCGAAACGTCGCCTGGACTTTACGACCCGGCAATCAACCCGGTCGCCGGGGGCTACGAGCGGTACAAAGACAGCCTTGCCTTCATGACGGCCGATCCCTCTGCCACCATGAACAAGGGAGGTGATTTCAAGGTTCCTGATGAATTCAGCCATAGCAAGAGTGGCTGCGGGGGTTTTTCAACTCAGCAGCAACAAGGGAGCGAGGATAACCTGGTCGATTTAGATAGGCCGAGGCATTGATCAGGAAAGACTCAATCATGGCATGACGCACCGATTTCACCTCTGCTGTTGGCACACCCATACGCTCAAGACGCTTCTCAATTTTCAGCTCATTGCCCAGCTTGGCAAGAGCTCTGTCGCGGAAAAGCTCATCATCTGAATTGGTCAAAGGCAGTTCGTCGAGGTTGTAAAGAAGAGTGACCAGAATGCAGACCCGGTGGTAATCGCCAAAATAACGATTGCTTTCATCACCAAAAAGAATCCGCAGGCCGTTGTCCAGCCTTTCTTCCTTAACCCTTGTCATCAACATCTCCGAGCAGCTCACGCCGCTCTGCTTCGACGATGTCTATTTCGCTCATCAGTCCACGCAAAATTCTGACTTCGCGTGCGTCGAGGGCCGCACGACCAAATATCTGCCGGTAGGAACGCATGATATGCTCCGGGTTTTGAGGATTCAGATACTTGATTTTGAGCAAGGTCTCCCGCATGTGGTCAAACAGGACCTCGAGCTGCTCGACTGTGGCGAGCTTCCTTTCGCCCTGCACCTTGCCAAGGGCTTCACCATACTGCTTACCCAATTCATAGAGACAGATGACGACGGACTGGGCGAGGTTCATCGATGCGATAGTACCGCAAACGGGAATCGTAATCAGGCGCTGACAGAGATCCAGTTCTTCGGTCTTCAAACCCTTGTCTTCGCGACCAAAGACCAGGGCAACGCGACCACCATCAAGCAATGGCAGCAACTCTTTCGCGGCGCTGTCAGGATGATGAAAATCAACCCTGTACTTGCCAAAACGCCGGGTCGTGGCATAGGCGTAATGGCAATCATCAAGCGCCGACTTCAGGTCAGGAAACACTGTCGCCTGCTCCAGCAGAGTGCTAGCCTTAACCGCCATCTTGCGGGCTTCGTCATCAAGATGATCCGCCACCGGCGCCACCAGGCGCAGATCACTGACCCCGAAATTAGCCATGGCACGTGCCACCGAGCCTATGTTTCTCTCCCCGCGTGATTCGACGAGAACAATACTGAGATTATCTAAATTCATAAGAACCTTTAGCTGTAAAGCTGTAAAGCTGTAAAGCTGTAAAGCTGTAAAGCTGTAAAGCTGTAAAGCTGTAAAGCTGTAAAGCTGTAAAGCTGTAAAGCTGTAAAGCTGTAAAGCTGTAAAGCTATTGTTTACTATGTGTCTACCTTGTCAAGATTTAATGGTTTTCCTTATAGCCTTATAGCCTTATAGCCTTACAGCCTTATAGCCTTATAGCCTTATAGCCTTACAGCCTTACAGCCTTATAGCCTTATAGCCTTATAGCCTTATAGCCTTACAGCCTTACAGCCTTATAGCCTTACAGCCTTACAGCCTTACAGCCTTACAGCCTTACAGCCTTATAGCTTACAGCTGCCCCTACCCCAAATCCCCCAGGTAGCTCTGCACTAAGGCCGCAGCGACAATGGCTGCGGTTTCGGTGCGCAGGATCCGCGGGCCGAGGCTGACCGGCAGAAAACCTTCGGCGCGGGCCTGTTCGACCTCCTCTGTGGAAAAACCGCCCTCGGGGCCAACCATAAGAGCTACGCTTTGCGGCTTGAGAGAACCGAAGCCTTCCGTCAAGGACCAGGCGGCATCACCCTCGTACAGCATCAACTTCAACTCTGCGGCAGCAGCACAGGCAAGCGCCCCGGCGAAGCTGTGCATCTCAAGGAGTTCCGGTAGCATGGCCCTTCGGCATTGGCGTGCCGCCTTACTAATCACATCAGGCCAGCGATGCGATTTTTTCTGCCCTGCATCGCGTTCCTGCAATGTTGCGGATCGCTCGGACTCAAACGGTACAATCCGTCTGACTCCCAGTTCCGTTAGCTTCTGCAAGACCAGTTCAAAGCGTTCTTTATCCGGCAGAGCCTGATAGACTTCAAGATGAAGGGCACTTTCAACCGATGCAGCAATGCGCTGAAAAGGGATGCAGGAGGCGCAGCTGTCATCAAAGCGGGTCAAGCGTGCGCGATAGAAGGTCCTCTGCGGATCAAGCACAGTTATAACCTCACCGACCCTTGCCTGCCAGAGGACCAGAGCCTGCAACGCTTCTGTCGAGAGGTGTACTTCTTCATCAAGTTGCGGCACCTGCGCCAACCTGATCAGGCTGGCCTGTCCGCCTTTATTTGCGCATGACTGGGGCAAAGCCGTTTTCCCGGTACACTTTAAAACGCTCACGCGACAATTCGAGGCGATCTTCATCAAAGGCTTCAGCAAAGTCGATTGCGTGTCGAAAGTGTCGAATAAAATCATTGCTGCAAGGCGCTCCCATCAGAAGCACCTCGGCGCCGTTGGGGTTCTCCTCCCCGGCAACGATTACCACGGCTTCATCATGACAGTCGACCGAACCGTTATCGTAGACATGAGGAACGAAGGCGCCCCGTTTCCAGGTCCACATGAAGCGGTCAAGGGTCACCCCCTGGTTGTCGTCCTTAACCATGACCAGGACACGCTTGCCGGCAAGATAAAACTCTTCTGCAAGCTCACAGAGGACGGCGGCACGTTCGGGACGTGTCAGTTTGATGAATTCAATGCTGGTCAAGTTAAAGCTCCCGGACAATCATTGGCATAGGGGTGTTGCACTCTAGCAAATCACCATTTTCAAGGTCAACAGCTGTCGTTAACATCACGCACATTTCATTCAGCTATCGTTCTGTTCGCAGTGTGTCGGACTAGCCATGAGCCGGCGGGCGTTCTTAACCCGCAGATAGACGCTGTTACCGGATCATAAGGGCCCTGCCCTCAGCAATCAACCTGACGTTTTTCCAGAACCTGTTCACAGCTCTCTATGCGTGGCTTGATTCTGACCAGGGCCAGATAATTGCCGCCGAGAATCAGCGCTATCCCGCACAGCCCAAAGAGCGTCCACCGATAGTCTTCCCAGATTGTCGAAAGCATCAGGGCAACCATTGGGAAAAGCAACGTGGCATAAGCAGCACGACCCGGACCGATCCTTCCGACCAGGCTGAGATAGCAGCCAAAGGCGATCACTGAGCCGAACAGTGCCAGGTAAAGCAGTGAGAACAGGTAAGTTGCGGAGAGGTCAATGGTAATCGGCGCCCCGGAGAGAAGCACAACGAGAATCATGCAGAGCGAACCATAAGCCATGCCAAAAGCATTGGTCTGCACAACAGGCAGTTTGCGGAGTTGGTTGCGCGCAGAGAGGATATTCCCCAATGAGGCGAGGTAGGTGGCTGCAAAACTGAGCAGTAAACCGAGTATAACCGGACCGGAAAAATTGACCGCTGCCATCTCCGGCCAGAAGAGCAGAATCAGGCCAGACATCCCCAGGGCACCACCTAAAAGGACTCTCATCTCAATCGGCGTACCCAGGAAAATTCGACCGTTCAGCAGATTCGTGACCACGATGGTTGAGAAGACAACCGCAGCGAGGCCACTGGTGATATATAATTCAGACAGGTAAAAAAGCAGGTAATTGAAGGCGAACAGAAAAAAACCCTGCATGGCAATATAGACATGGTCAGCTCTCGAAAAGCGCATCGGCAGGCGGCGAGCTGCACACCACAGGAATAGCATCAATGCGGCCAGGGCGAAACGATAGGCGACTGAAAGTGCGGGCTCGACACTGCCGAGCTGAAACTTGATCGCCAGCCAGGTAGAGCCCCAGATCATAATCGTAGCGGTATAAAAAATCAGGTTTGCCATAAATGAGCGCTACCTTGAAGAGGGGTTAAGCTGTTCCGCGGCAAGCCTGCCAAGAGTGGCGATCGCGACCTCAACGGCTGGAGACCAGCAGGCTGCATTCAGTCGGATACAACTGTGATATTTGCCATCAACCGAGAAGATCGAGCCGGGCGCAATGGCGATGCCATGGATCTTGGCCTTCCTGTAGAGCTGCATCGAATCCACTCCTGCCGGCATTTCTACCCAGAGCACAAACCCCCCTTGCGGGCGCGAGACCCTTGTTCCCTCAGGGAAGGCCCGACCGATCGCATCGCCCATCTGAGCAGCTTGCCGGGCATAAACCCTGCGAATCGAACGAAGGTGATGCTCGTAGCCGCCGTTGGCGAGGAATTCAGCGATTGCCAACTGTGGCGGGCTTGCGCATGCGATACTACCGAGCATCTTGCCACGTTCAATCGCTTCCTGGTAACGCCCTGCGGCAATCCAGCCTACCCGATAACCTGGAGCGACTGTCTTGCTGAAAGAGGAACACAACAACACATTACCTGTCTTGTCATAGGCCTTGGCGACCGTGGGGCGATCATCTGAGTAAGACAAATCACCATAGATATCATCTTCGATCAAGGGGATCCCGCAGTCATCAAGCAGTCGCACAAGGCGCAGTTTGTCTTCATCAGACATTCGGCTGCCAAGCGGATTCCTGAATCAGTGAGTTTACAATAGTAATTTTCTGCTAGATCTTTGGCAATTAGCTGATTTTGTTGGTGTTTTGTGCTACATTAGAACCGCATTGAAATTCACCCAAGGAGATTTTTTCGTGACGTTTCCGCGGTTCACCAT
>JAGXHL010000020.1 GCA_024636215.1 Deltaproteobacteria bacterium | reverse complement strand
TTGCTGACACCGGGTGAACTCGACAAGCTGTGCCGCAAAGATCCGAGCAAACCGCGCATCGTCATCCTGAACTACCCGAACAATCCGACCGGTTGCAGCTACACTGACACGGAACTTGCTGCTCTGGCCGAGGTGGCGCGAAAGTATCATGTCATAATGCTCTCTGATGAAATCTACGGTGAGCTTCACTTCGAGGGAGAACATACCTCGATCGCCCGCCATTATCCGGAAGGGACGATCATCAGCAGTGGCTTGAGCAAGTGGTGTGGTGCCGGCGGCTGGCGGCTCGGAACCTTCGCCTTCCCCGCCGAACTTGACTGGCTGGCAAATGCTATGGCTGTCGTGGCGAGCGAGACCTTCACTGCAACCAGCGCTCCGATCCAGTATGCCGCTGTGCGGGCCTTCCGGGGCGGGCCGCGCATCGAGGCATATCTGAGCCAGTCGCGGCGCATCCTGAAGACACTTAACGATCATAGCCTGGCGCGGTTCACCGCCGCCGATGTTTTCGTTGCTCCCCCCCAGGGAGCTTTCTACATGCTTCCTGATTTCTCCGCCCACATCGACACTCTGCTCTCTCGCAGGATCACCACGGGAACAGAGCTGTGTCAGCGAGTTCTTGAAGAGACCGGCGTGGCATTCCTGCCCGGCAGTGCCTTTGGCCGTCCTGAGGAGGAGTTGACGGCGCGCATCTCCCTGGTCGACTTCGATGGTGCCAAGACGCTGGCTGCAGCAGAGCGGACGCCACTGCATGAGCCTCTTCCCGAAGATTTTCTCAAAACGCACTGTTTCAAGATGGTCGAGGCGATCGATCTGGTCTGCAACTGGCTCAAATAGTTTTGCGATTTGAGTCGCAAGATGAACACCAAAAAGGCCAGGTGCAGCGATCTTCGCTGCACCTGGCCTTTTTGGGAATAGTCTTATGCGTCATATCAGCCGTGCACGGCCTTGCCCAGGGCGGCGAGCGCCGCTTCCTTGAACGCCTCGCTCAGAGTCGGGTGGGCGTGCATGGTCAGGGCGACATCCTCAACACTGCCGGCAAAGGCCATGATTGTGACCGCCTCGCTGATCAATTCCGAAGCGCTGGGGCCGATGATATGTACGCCGAGAATCCGTCCTGTTTCGGGGTGGGCCAGCACCTTGACGAAGCCGTCAACGTTGTCCATGGCCCGGGCACGGCCGCTGGCCATGAACGAGAATCGACCGACCTTATAGGGCGTCTCCTGTTCTTTGAGCTGCTCTTCGGTAGCGCCGATGGACGCCGCTTCAGGGTGAGTGTAGACAACCCCGGGAATCAGGTTGTAATCGACGACAGGGTGCTCTCCTGACAGTCGCTCTGCGAAGACAACCCCTTCATCCATGGCCTTGTGAGCCAGCATCGGGCCGTGAATCAAATCGCCAAGGGCAAAGATGTTCGGCACGTTGGTCTGGTAGTTATCGTCGACCACGATGCGACCGGATTCATTGAGATGAATCCCGGCTTCATCAAGACCGAGTCCTTCAATGCATGGCTTGCGTCCGGCGGCAACCAGTACCTTGTCGCAGGATAACTCCTGCTCTACCTGTCCTTCGAGTTTGAGAGTCACACCCTTGTCGGTCTGTTCCATTCCGGAGACTTTGGTTCCGGTATGAATCGTCATCCCCTGCTTTTGCAGAATTTTCAGCAGAGCTGCTGTCACCTCCTTGTCGGTACTCGGCAGCATCTGTTCGAGCATCTCGACGACAGTGACTTTGGCACCGAGCCGCAGCCAGACGGAACCGAGTTCCAGGCCAATGTAGCCGCCGCCGATCACCACCAGATGCTCGGGGACGGCAGTATATTCGAGAGCATCACGGGCCTGGCCGACGCGTTCACCATCCTGAGGCAAGCCGGGTATATCAACGGCAACGCTGCCGGTGGCTAACAGCACGCGTTGGCCCTGGATGGTCTGTTCATTATCATCGGTTGCTGCAATGGCCTGCAAAGGACCTTCTGCCTGCACAGGGCCTAAGCGACCTGTACCTGTGATCAGGGTGATCTGGTGTTTTTTGAACAGGCTGGCAATGCCGCGGGTCAGACGCGTGACCACGTCCTGCTTGCGTTTCATCATCTTGCCGAGGTCGAGCGAAGGTGGCTCGATCAGAATGCCGTGCCCGGCAAACTTATCGCGGGCCAATGCGAACAGTTCACTCGAATCAAGCAATGCCTTGCTCGGGATACAGCCTTCGTTGAGGCAGGTACCGCCGAGCGCCTTGCGTTTTTCGATGACCGCAACCGTAGAACCGAGTTGGGCTGCACGAATCGCGGCAACATAACCGCCCGGGCCGCCGCCGATGATAATCAGGTCGTAGATCTTACTCATTTAAAACTCCTGAAATTGGAGGTGCGCCTCACGCCTCACGGCTAGAGTTCCAAAAAAAGCTCCGAAGGATCTTCAATAAGCTCTTTGATCAGCTTGAGAAAACCCACCGCTTCACGCCCGTCGATGAGGCGATGGTCGTAGCTTAAAGCAAGGTTCATGATCGGGCGGATAACGATCTCGCCGTCTCTGACCACCGGTCGGTCCTGAATCGAGTGCATGCCAAGCACTCCGCATTGCGGCGGGTTGATAATCGGCGTGCTCAGCAGCGAACCGAAGATTCCACCGTTGGTAATGGTGAAGGTGCCGCCTTCCAGCTCAGCGAGAGTCAGTTTGCGAGCGTTGGCCTTGCCGGCGAGGTCGGCAATCTGCTGTTCAATTTCGGCAAAGGATAACTGGTCGGCATCGCGCAGAACCGGAACCACCAGGCCGCGCTCAGTGCTGACAGCAATGCCGATGTCGTAATAGTGGTGGGAGACAATGTCAGTACCATCGATCCGTGCGTTGACCGCGGGGAACTCCTTGAGAGCCGTGATGCAGGCTTTCACGAAAAATGACATCAGGCCAAGCTTGATACCGTGTTTCTCTGTGAAATGCTCCTGATGCCGGCTGCGTATCTTTTTGACCCACGTCATGTCCGCTTCGTTGAACGTGGTCAGCATGGCGGTCTGTTGACGGGCCTGAAGCAGGCGCTCGGCAATGCGCTGCCGGATCGGTGTCATGGCCTGACGGGTGACCGGGCGACCATCGAGCGAAGTCTCGACTTCCTCTGCAACAGGCTTCGTATCCTTGGCTTCAACAGATGAAGGCGCACTCTTTTCATGGGCCAGAACATCCTCCAGGATGACTCTGCCTGCCCGGCCGCTTCCAGCGACATCCTCAAGATTAATGCTGTGTTTTTCCGCATGCAGGCGGGCTGCAGGATTCGCTGGCGGTGGAGAGGTCTGTTTCTTCTCTGACTTTTCCTCCTCGACGGCGGCGGTGTCCTCAGCTTTTGGCGCAGTCTTCTTTGATTTGGGAGGCTGCTCGACATCCCCCTCCTTCTGTACGGCATCACCCTTCTTCTGGCCGGCATCGCCCTCTTCAATTGTGGCGATTAACGTGCCGATTGGTACAGTCTGCCCTTGCTGGACGACAATGTGCAGGGTACCGGATGCTTCCGCAGTCAATTCGACATTGACCTTGTCGGTTTCCAGTTCGCAGATGATTTCATCCTTGGCAACGGTGGCGCCGTCCTCTTTCAGCCAGTTGGCAATCATGGCTTCGAGAATGGATTCGCCGACTTCGGGTATTTTTATGTCCATTAGGTATCCTTTAGGGCAGAGTCAATAATCTGCTGTTGTTCCACACGGTGGCGGCGATGTGAACCGACGGCTGGTGCGGCTGCCGCACGACGACCGCAATATTCCAGGTCTTTACCGAGGGCACGAGCAAGCCTGTATTGCAGGTGTGGCCAGGGACCCATGTTCTTCGGCTCTTCCTGTACCCAGACGATGCGCTTGGCATTGCTGTAGCGGTCCAGCGCTTCCTGCAGCCGTTCCTGATGCAAGGGGTAGAGTTGCTCAATCCGCAGCAGACCGACGTCATTTCTTCCTGCCTCTTCGAGTGCTGTCATCAGCTCATAATAGATCTTGCCGCTGCAGAGCAGCAGTGTCTTGACCTGTTTCGCGGGTATGCTACAGGGTAGAATTGCCTGAAAAGAACCCTCGCTCAAGTCTTCAAGAGTGCTGCTGCAGGCCGGCAGGCGCAAGAGACTTTTTGGTGTGAACACAATCAATGGTCTGCGATAGGGGAGCTTGCACTGACGACGCAGGAGGTGGAAAAATTGTGCCGGCGTGCTCGGGTAGACGACGTGCATATTGTTGTCGGCACAAAGATTCATGAAGCGTTCGATGCGGGCGTTCGAGTGCTCCGGGCCCTGACCTTCGTAACCGTGTGGCAGAAACAGAACCAGTCCGCTGGAACGGTCCCACTTGCTGCCGCTGGTGCCAATGAACTGGTCGATAATCACCTGGGCACCGTTGGCAAAGTCACCGAACTGGGCTTCCCAGATCGTCAGACCATGCGGAGTTTCCAATGAATAACCGTATTCAAGCCCTAAAACGGCGGCTTCAGAAAGCATGCTGTCGTAAATCTGAATTGCTGCCTGGCCTCGTTGCAAAAAGGCCAGCGGCACATAGAGCTGACCGGTCTTCTGGTCAACCAGGGTTGAATGACGCTGGTTGAATGTGCCGCGCCGCGAATCCTGCCCCGAAAGCCGTACTGGAACGTTCTCTGTTAACAAGGAGGCAAAGGCAAGGGCTTCGGCATTCGCCCAGTCGATCCCTTTGCCTTCAAGAACGCTTTCCTCACGTCGTTTGAGAAGACGTGCGATTTTAGGATGCGCATTGAGTCCTGCCGGTAGCGTTGCCAAACGTTGAGACAGCTTTTTGAGAATCTCTGCGGAGACTTTCGTTTCAGGTTCTTGCGACGTGTAATCACGCTGGATGCCGGCCCATTTAGCCCGAAAACCTACATCTTTTTGTGGCTGGGGTTTTCCCTCGAGGGCCTCTTCCAGTCGTTTGCTGATCTTGTCCGCGCTTTCAGTGACTGTCTGGGACTCGATGCCGGCCTCAATCAGGCGAGCAGCATAGATCTCATGCAGGGGCGGTCTTTGGCGAATTTTTTCATACATGAGAGGTTGGGTAAAAAACGGTTCATCGCCTTCATTATGACCATGACGACGATAGCAGATGACTTCGACCACCACGTCTTCGCCGAATGTCTGGCGATATTCCAGTGCCAGGCTGGCGGTATAAACGGCAGCTTCCGGGTCTTCACCATTGATGTGAAAAATCGGCACCATGAGCATTTTTGCAACATCGGTGGCATAGAGAGTCGAGCGCGCATGGTCCGGGGCAGTGGTGAAACCAATCTGATTGTTGACAATCAGATGAAAGGTTCCCCCCGACTGGTAGCCGTCCAGCCGCGAGAGATTGAGCACTTCAGCGACCAGACCCTGACCGGCAAAGGCGGCATCACCGTGAATCAGTACCGGCAGGACCTTCTTGGTACCGCCGGGTCCGTGAGCGACGTGACGCGCCCGACATTTGCCGATCACGACCGGAT
>JAGXHL010000019.1 GCA_024636215.1 Deltaproteobacteria bacterium | reverse complement strand
GTTATCAGTTATCAGTTATCAGTTATCAGTTATCAGTTATCAGTTATCAGTTATCAGTTATCAGTTATCAGTTATCAGTTATCAGTTATCAGTTATCAGTTATCAGTTATCAGTAATCCAGAATCCAGTCCCCAGTCCCCAGTCCCCAGTCCCCAGTCCCCAGTCCCCAGTCCCCAGCCTCCCGCCTCCAGCCTCCAGCCTCCGCCCCTACCTCTTAGCGCCTGTCCCCGACTGAACACCGCGCTTGAGCGCCGCATTGGGATTGGCCAGCATCTCTTTGAGCTCCTCGATATCCGACGAGCGGGACATGGCATCTTCCACGGAAATCTTTTTGCTGTGGATCAGGGAGAAGAGGCATTGATTCATGGTCTGCATGCCGAATTTTTCCTGGCCCATCTGCATTTGCGAATAGAGCTGGTGGACCTTGTCATCACGGATCAGGGCACGAATCGCTGTGTTCGGAACCATGATCTCCAGAGCCAGGGATCGGCCCTTGCCATCCTTGCGCGGTATCAGAGTCTGCGATAGCACGCCTTCGAGAACAAAAGCGAGCTGGGTGCGGACCTGCTGCTGTTGATTGGTGGGAAATACATCAACGATACGGTTGATGGTCTGCACGGCACCATTGGTATGCAGGGTTGCAAAACAGAGGTGCCCCGTCTCTGCGATGGTCAGAGCGGCTTCGATCGTTTCCAGGTCACGCAGCTCGCCAAGCAGGACGATGTCCGGATCCTGACGCAGGATATACTTCAGGGCGTTCTTGAAGGAGTGGGTATCAGAACCGACTTCGCGTTGATTGACCACGCATTTTTTGTGTGGATGCAGGTATTCGATCGGATCTTCAATGGTGACAATATGGTCTTCGCGTTCCGAGTTGATCCGGTCGATCATCGAGGCCAGGGTGGTCGATTTACCCGACCCCGTGGGCCCGGTGACCAAAACCAGGCCGTTCGATTTGTTGGAGATGGTCCTGACCACCGGCGGCAGGCCGAGTTCTTCGAAAGAAAGGAACTTGTAGGGAATCAGACGGAACACACCGGCAAGAGCGCCACGTTGAACGAAGATATTACCGCGAAAACGGGCCAGGCCCTTGACGCCAAAAGAGAAATCGAGCTCGTTTATCTCCTCGAACTTGCGCTTCTGGGTTTCGGTCAGGATGCTGTAGCAGATGTTCTTGGTATCAGCCGGCAGCAGGGAGCGCATCTTCATCGGTGTCATCCTGCCGTTGACACGAATCTGCGGCGGCGTTCCGGTGGTAATATGAAGGTCCGATGCGCCGAGGTCCACCATATGTCTAAGCATTTGTTGAATTGAAAATTCTGACATGTTTCACCTGGGACTGTGTGGCGCGTGGCGCGTGGCGCGTGGCGCGGACATCTTTGGGGAGTATCCCCATGGTTGAACTATTCTGCCGAAACAGTGAGGTAAAGAGCTCACTTTTCTTTAATCGGTTTTTCTCGCCACGCGCCGCTCGCCACGCGCTACGAGGGACCATAGGGACAGTCCCCATGCGGGGACAGGCCCTAGTCGTCTGCGATGGTACAGCGCAGGGTTTCTTCAAACGAGGTGATGCGTTCGTCCATTTTCGTCAGGGCTGCCTGACGCATGGTTTTGACACCGAGCCGCATCGATTCACGCTTCAGTTCAGCCGTGTTGGCGCCAGCCAGAATCAACTCGCGCAACTCTTCGAACATCGGCATGACCTGGTAGAATCCAACCCGGCCCTTGTAGCCGGTATCGTTGCATTTCGGACAACCCTCGCCCCGGTAACTGTTAAAGGTGTCGACCTTGTCTTCGGGAACCCCGGCCTGGATGAGCGTCTCCCTGGGGATATCTTCGGGAACCTGGCACTCCTGACAGAGGCGACGACCGAGGCGCTGGCCGGTAATCAGGTTGACCGCCGAAGCCACCAGGAAGGGCTCGATACCCATATTGAGCAGACGGTTGACAGTACTCGGGCAGTCGTTGGTGTGCAGCGTTGACAGCACCAGGTGACCGGTCAGCGCTGCCTTTACGCCGATCTCGGCCGTTTCGAAGTCGCGGATCTCGCCGATCATGATGATATCAGGATCCTGACGCAAAAAAGCACGCAGAGCGGAAGCGAAGTTAAGGCCAATTTCTTCATGCATCTGACACTGGTTGATACCGGCAAAGTTGAATTCGACCGGATCTTCAGCGGTTGAGATGTTTTCCGTAGGAGTATTCAATTCACCCAGCGCGGAATACAGGGAGACCGTTTTGCCGGAACCGGTTGGCCCGGTCACCAGGACCATGCCGAAGGGTTTGTGGATCTGCTCCTTGAACCACTTCAGAGACTGTTCTTCGTAACCGAGTTTGGTCATATCCAGCTGCAGGTTCGACTTGTCGAGCAAACGCAGACAGATCTTTTCACCAAACAGGGTCGGCAGACAGTTGACACGGTAGTCCATGTCCTTGCCGCCGGGCAGCTTGATCTTGATTCGTCCGTCCTGAGGCAGGCGCCGCTCGGAGATATCCATCTCCGACATGATCTTGATACGCGAGGTCAGGGCGTTTTTAAGTTTGAGGGGCGGCTTCATGACTTCGTGAAGAACACCGTCAATCCGGTAGCGGACCCGGAAGGATTTTTCGTAGGGCTCAACGTGAATATCGGAGGCGCCCTTCTTGATCGCGTCGGTGAGGATCAGGTTGACCAGCTTGACAACCGGGGCATCTTCACTGGCCTTTTCCAGCTCACTGGTGTCAATTTCGTCACCGTCGTCGATAACCTCCAGGTCGATATCATCGAGATCACCCATGACATCGTCAAAAGACGCGCTCTGATCGTAGTATTTATCGATGGCTGCTTTGATGCTGGCTTCGGCAGAGACAACGACTTCGACGTTATAGCCGGTCATGAACTTGATGTCGTCGATGGCGAAGATATTGGAGGGGTCGGCCATGGCGACGATCAAAGTCGAACCAGCCCGGTTAACCGGAATCAGCTGATACTTCTGCACAACTTCGGCAGGGATCAGTTTGACGACGCTTTCATCGATTTCAAATTCACTGAGGTTGATGGACGGGACGCCATATTGACGCGACAAAAAAGCCGCGAGGTCTTCTTCTTTCAGGTAGCCAAGCTTAACCAGACTGGCGCCGAGACGGCCTCCAGAGGCTTTCTGCTCTTCAAGCGCTTTGGCAAGTTGTTGCTCGTCAATTAATTTGTTGCGAACCAGAAGTTCGCCGAGACGATTAGCAGCCATAGAAAGTTATCTTCTTCCCCCTGAAGTCAGTTGGGCCTGTCTGCGACTCAACCGGTTATCCGACTCAAGCCGTTATCCAACATAAGCAATGATCAGACACCAGCACCCAAACCTTAGTGAACACATAACAAAACAGACAGAGTAACCCTCAAATCAACTTCGGCATTCTAACGAAAGCACAAGAGGCCTGTCAAGCGAGATACCCATGTAACCAATTGGAATCAAAACTTAAATTTCCTGTGGACCATTCAGCATCCGGCGCATGACATTCTCCTCCGGGGCACAGCCGAACCAGAGTTCGAATGCGGCCTCGCCCTGTGCGGAGAGCATACCCAGGCCATCGGCGGCAGCCAGACCCTGAGTTCTTGCCTGAGCAAGCAATACCGTCGGCTCAGACGTATAAACCATGTCGTACACAGCCCCGCCCGATTTGAGACAGTTGACCACAGGGAAGCCGAAATCATCTCCTTGGAGGCCAACCGACGTTGTGTTAACCAGCAAATCGACCGGTTGGTCACAAGCCCTTAACAGAGATGAGACAAGTTGATAATGAGCAAAAGCCGTGCCTGAAAATTTTGTCGAGAATTCGGCAATCAACTGCTGCGCCCTGGTGTCGGTTCGATTTGCGATTCCGATCCATGCCGCATTGGCCTGACAGAGGGCAACCAGCGCAGCACGACATGCGCCGCCGGCGCCAAGTAACAGGATTCGCTTGCCGGCGACCTCGAGGTCAAGCTCCTGTTTCAGGGCTTTTAATAGACCGAGGCCATCGGTGTTGTAGCCTTTGAGACGACCGTTATCGTTAACAATGGTATTAATCGCACCGATTATCTGTGCTTGAGGATCAAGATCATCGACCAGGCCACAGGCCGCCTCTTTGTGCGGAATGGTCAGGTTGACACCCCGTATCGCCAGCGCAGGGATGGCCTTCACCGCGTCACATAACTGTGCCGCAGTGACGTGAAATGGCACGTAAACCGCGTCGAGACCACTGGCCTCTATCGCAGCATTCTGCATGCGTGGCGAAAGTGAATGGGCGACCGGGTCACCAAAAATTCCGACCACCGCGGTCTTGCCGCTCATTTGCATTTCAGTTCACTCCATCGAGGCTATCGTTATAACCGCAATCGAGATATTCTCGATATTCAACGACCTGGGCTTTAGCCAATTTCCCGCGGGCCTGTTCAATATCCTTGAGGACAGCCTCCTGCAGGGCGTCAACCGTGGCAAATTTCTGCTCGCCGCGCAAGCGATCGACAAAGTAGATTCTCAAACGTTCCCCGTACAGGTCATCCTGAAAATCAAGAAGATGGATCTCAAGGGTGATTTTTTCACCCGAAATGTTTTTGTCACCCAAGAAAGTGGGCCTGTGGCCAATATTGATCACACCATCGTAATAATGATCGCGCCATTTCACTTTGACGGCATAGACGCCGTCACAGGGCAAAAGCTCTTTCTCTGTGGAGAGGTTGGCGGTTGGAAAGCCAAGCTTGCGACCTCGCCCGTCACCATGCACAACCACACCGTCGAGGGTATAATTGCGGCCAAGAACTGATACAGCTGCGGCTACCCGACCTTCTTTAAGGATCTCACGGATTGCCGTGGAACTATGCACCTGCTGCTCGGCACGGACCGGCTCCAGAACCTCCAGGGTAAAGCCGTACTGCCGGCTCTTCTCCTTGAGGAAGGCCGCATTGCCCTGCCGATTGCGGCCGAAAGCATAGTCATAACCAATGATCAGGTGCTCGACGCCCAGTTTGTCAACGAGGAGATCACGGACAAAGGCTTCGGCTGACATCTCCGCAAGATGTCGATCAAAATTGAGGACAACCAGCAGGTCGATACAGGAGGCAGCAAGCAGACGAACTTTTTCTTCGGCAGTATTCAACCGCCGCGGCGCCTTGTCGGGCGCCAGCATATGTAGCGGATGAGGTTCAAAGGTCACGACGACGGCTGTCCCCTTCAAGGCGCGTGCTTTTTCGACCACACGCCGAAAAATTTCACGATGACCGAGATGGACACCATCAAAATTGCCGATCGTTAAAACTGTTCGGCAGGGTTGTTCTTTTAAAGTGTCGAGATCTCTGACTACCTGCATAGCAATGCTGGAACAGCCTCAAAACGGGGCCATTGCCTTTCTGTCTTGTCCTGTTTACGATACTTGGGGTTTGCGTTTGCCGCGCCCCCCGTGCCGCGTTCCGCGTCCCGGATCTCGCCCTTCAACCAACCTGAAGTCGATTTCACGACGGTCGAGGTCAACCTTGTGGACACACACTTCAACCGTCGAACCGATGGCGAATTGCCGGCGTCGATTCATGCCGATCAGGCGGTGACGTTCCTCTTCGTACTGGTAGAAATCATCCTCCAGGCCGGAGACATGCACCAAGCCTTCAACATAGATGTCATCTAATTCGACAAAGAAGCCAAATGCCTGCACCGAGGTTACCATGCCGGAAAATTTTTCGCCTACTTTATCGATAACAAATTGACATTTTTTCAGCTTGACAATGTCCCGTTCGGCGTCCATCGCCCGGCGCTCGGTAAGCGAAGAGCTTTGGGCGATCTCCTGCAAAGGCAAGGCATTAGCCTTGCCCGCCGGGGCGCCCTGCATAAGCTTGTTTTTCAGGATGCGATGCACCATCAGATCGGGGTAGCGTCGAATCGGCGAAGTGAAGTGGCAATAGTTATCAGCCGCCAGGCCAAAATGCCCCAGATTTTGCACCGAGTAGTAAGCCTGCGGCAAACTCCGCAACAGGACGTGATTAATCACATGCTCTTCCGGTTGCCCGGCCACCCGCTCAAGAAATTCCTGCAGCAGTTTCGGCTTAACGCCTTCCACCGGCAGAGAGATGCCCTGATTGAAGTAGGCAATAAACTCCTGGAAGGCGGCCATTTTCCCCTCACTCGGCGCCTCATGAACCCTGAATATCATCGGCTCGCGCTGTTGCACCAGCCAGAAAGCAACCGCCTCATTGGCCGCCAGCATGAATTCCTCGATCAGACGATGAGCCAGATTGCGTTCAGACCGGACAATAGCCTCCGGGCGGCCCTGAAGGTCAAGCAGGATCTGCGCTTCAGGAAGATCGAAGTCGAGGCTGCCACGTTGATGCCGACAGGCGATGCGCCGTTCGGCGAGCTCTCGCATCAATTCAAGATCGGCAAGCAGAGCTTCATGCTCCATGCGAACGTCCGGGTCTTCATCGACCAGAATCGCAGCAACCGTAGTGTAGGTTAAGCGTGCTCGGCTGCGCATGACCGCCTGGCAAAAACGCGAGCCGACGCGTTGGCCCCTGGCATCGAAATCAAGCTCAGCGACCAGCACCAGTCTGTCGACCTGTGGCTTGAGTGAACAGATGCCGTTACTCAGAGTCTCGGGCAGCATCGGCAGACAGGCCCCGGGAAAATAGACGCTGGTGCCGCGCTCAAGGGCCTCCTTGTCGATCACGCTGCCAACGGCAACGTAATGAGCAACATCGGCAATGGCAACCCAAAGACGGTAACCGTCATTGATGCGGGTCACAGCCACTGCATCATCGAAGTCCTTCGCCGTTTCTCCATCAATGGTGACGAAATTCAAAGCGCGCAGATCTTCGCGTTCAGCAAGGTCCTCTCTGCCAACCTGCTGCGGGACGCTGTCTGCGGCAGCAAGGACCTCGGCTGAGAACTCGTAAGGCAGATTGAACTGGATCGCAGCAATCTTAATCTCAACCTCAGGGTCTGAAGCATCGCCGAGGACTTCTGTGATCCGGCCGATGGCTCCACGGGTGCGCCCTGGATAGGTGCCAATATCAACCACAACCATCTGTCCCTGGCGAGCGCCAGCGGTGGCATCAGGTGGAATGAGGATATCGTCCTGCAGGCGGGGGTCGACCGCAGCAACAGAGCCGACCCCCTGCTCCAGCTGATAGCGGCCGACCACAGTGCGGTGCGCCCTCTTCTCGACATGAATTACGCGACCTTCAGGTTTGCCGGTCCGCAAGGAGCGCTCCAGGCGCACAACCACCATGTCGCCATGCATGGCCGGGCGAACATGGCGGGCCGGAATAAAAACATCCCCGGCCCTGGCCTCGGCCGGAGTGACAAAAGCATAACCGTCACGATGCACCGAAATCGTACCTACGACCAGGTTCACCTTGTGCGGCAAGGCAAACCGGCCGCCTTTCAA
Source organism: Deltaproteobacteria bacterium (assembly GCA_024636215.1). Next base: position 25,661 of record JAGXHL010000019.1, on the reverse strand, counting down.
CTGCACCAGCGAGCCGTCACGGACCATGTCCTTGAGACTCTTGCCGAGCATCTTGCGCTCGCCTGCGCTGAGCTCAAGCATGCTCTGCAGCTCTTTGAGGCTGAGAGGACGATTGGCGCGTTTCTGCAGCAAATCAAGGATATCGCTGAAATCCATTGTTTTGACCTTAATCTCCAAACAGGAGTTTTGACCTTTTTCCAATCGGGATCGTTGCGGTTGGTTGCTCACCGCATCCTGCACCCAAGAGATGAATACAAAACGCCCCCAAAAAATGGGGGCGGATCGGGGCGGTTCAGCTGGTCGTGGTGGCCGGTGCCTGAGGCGGTGTGTTGCCGCGGGCCCAGAGGTGTTGCCCGAACTTGCGATAGCCATGCACGTTGTAAAGGCGCATATCCAGTTCCGGGTCCGTCTCGATGATTTCGCCGTTAAGAAGCGGCTTGAGGTACTTCGCCAGAACCGCTCCGCCACCACCGGTGATGACCATGGCGTCGATATCCCAATCGTCCACCCAGAGACGATCGACTTCGTTGGCAATCGAGGTTGCCAGTTGGCTGAAGACCTGGTCTGTCAGGCTTTTCAGATCGTAGACCTTGCCTCTGATTTTGATGCTGCCTTCATCAATGGCATCGTAAAGACGATAGAGTTCCACATTGATGCCGCTGCGCTCGCGCAGCTTGGTCGCAATCACGTTGAAGGCTCTTGCGATACCTGAATCGGTGGTGCGGCTGCCGCGCTCGGAATAGCGCATCTTGTCGGAGATGGTGTAATCGGAGGTACGGAAACCGACATCGATGATGCCGATTTTATCCTTGATCAGGCGCTTGTCGCCCATCTCGCCGAGGTCGTTGAGCATCATATTGAAAAGGGAACCAAAGGGTTGCGGGACAACCCGGACCTTGTTGATGCTGAGCGATTTCTCATCCTGCTTGCCATCGGCATCAACCACGGTGACCTTGTGCTCGCCAACCAGGAGCTTGGCTAATTCATCTTTATACTGCCGGTAAGAACCGATCGGCAGACCGGTTACCAGGTTCACCGGAACAAAACCTTTAACCATCTGAGCGGTGGCCGCGAGGGCAAAGACCTTGGCAAACTTGGCGATGAACTGCTCCTGGTCAAGGGTAAAGAAACGCACATTACTTTGTCGTTCAGCAAGCTCACCCACAAAGTAAGACTTGCCGTCGACCTCTATCTGCAGGTGCTTTTCATCTACACCGGGCGAGGCGATCATCTCGTCGCGAAACTGAATATCAGTCGATTCACCCAGAACCGATTTAAAAACCAGATCGCGCTTGCCGTCCGTCGCCTTGGTAAAACCGAAACCAATGTCGATTCCCAGAGTTTCCAATCTTTCCTCCTTCTTTAGGGGCCCCCAAACCTAACCATCAAGCCTCAAGCCTCTCAAGCCAGATGGCATAAAATCCCATTGACTATAGGGAATCACAAGATTGGTTGCAAGGGATAAAGAGTCCTGACAAAGTCTTACCTAGGCTTTGCGAACAAAGATCTCTCTGGCGAGCTCGGCATCTACGGCAAACTCCGAGTTGCCGACCTTAAAGATATAAGAAGGGAAGGTTCTGGTCACCACAAGGTCACTGCCCGGCAGGACACCCATACTCATCAACTTCTGCATTTTACTGACATCGGTTGCCGCCAGATAGGCGATTTCACCTTTTTCCCGAGCCTTGAGTTCAGTCAGAGCGACAACGCCGACTTCACCTTCCTGGCGGGCCTGTTCACAACAGCTGCCCGCTGGAATCGGCTTGCCATGCGGACAGGTGGTCGGATGATTCAGCAGGGTGCAGATCTTGGTATCAACGCCATGGTGCAGCAGATGTTCGAACTCACAGGCCCGCTCATCGCCTGAGTCTCCCTTGATATCAAGAATATCCATCATCAGACGCTCTGCCAGACGGTGCCTGCGAACGGTCATGCGGGCTTCTTCTCGCCCTTCCTTGCGCAAACGAACCCAGTCACCGTTTACTTCAACAAAAGCCAACCGGACCAGTTCAGCCAGACCTTCATCCTCCGCAACAATATCAAGCCTCTCGAAATGAGCCGCATCTTCGCCCTGCTCTTCCGTTGCAATCCAAAGAGATTCGAGAATTTCTTCAGCCTTGGCCGAAACGTTCATAGAACTACATCCTTTCTTCGTCGTTTATCGTTTATCGTTTATCGTTTATCGTTCATTGTTCATTGTTCATTGTTATCGATCATCGATCAACGATCAACCTTCCCCTCCAGCCTCCTGCTTACAGCTTACAGCCTTTCACCCTTCACCCTCCCAATCTTTTCAAGAAATTCCGGGACCACAGGGTTTTCTTGCCCGCAGTAGGGGCAATGGATTTTGCGACAGCCGCCAAGGCAGCCGCCGCAACCTTTTGCGCGGATCATTTCGGCCGTCAGTTCATGTTCACAAAAAGTGCACTTCATGCCAGCAACCCCGTCATCAGCAGGAATTTATTAAGTGACCAGCCCACGGCAAAAGCCATAGCGGTGACCAGGAAGAAGATCGCCAGGGCGGTTTTCCAGCCACGCTCTTTCTGCATGACCAGAAACTGAGCGACGCAGGGGACAAACAAGGTCAAGGTCACTGCGGCAACTGTGAGTTGAACAGGGCTAAGCAAACCGTCGGCATGCAGATCATAAAGTCCTGCGGCACCGAAATCACGCCGGAAGAAACCGAAGATAAACGCCGCTGAAGCCTCATACGGCAAACCAAGCATCCGCATGACCGGGTTAAAGCTGCTGACCAGCCATTGCAGAGCCCCGCTGAGTTTGCCCGCCCAAAGCAGAACGGAAGCGATCATGAAGAGCGGGAAAATCTCCATGAAGTACCACTGCATGCGGGTCAAGGTTTTGATCATGACGTTGTGCAGCTGGGGCATGCGCATGGGCGGAATCTCCATATAAAACATCGGCCGCTCCCCCGGCACAACTTGCGCGGCCAGCAAGCCGACCAGCAGAAAGACACCGATCATGCTCACCATCCAGACCATTAGAGCGCCCGGCACGCCGGAGAGGAGGCCAAGAATAACCCCCATCTGTGCACTGCAGGGAATGGCCAGAGCCAGCAGCAAGGTTGCGATGATGCGTTCGCGGGTCGACTCCAGGGTGCGGGTGACAACGGTTGCCATGGTATCGCAACCGAAACCAAGCACCATGGGGATGACCGCACGCCCGTTCAGACCGATTTTTTTAAAGATCCGGTCAACCAGCATCGCCAGGCGGGGGAAATAACCACTGTCCTCAATCACGGCAAAGGCAATGAAAAAGGTGCCCACGATCGGCAGGATAATGGCGACAGCGTAGCGCAGCCCCAGTGTGAACAAGCCGTATTCTCCAACGATGAGTTCGTTGAGCCAATACCAGGGGATATAGGTCTCACAGAAATCAATCACCCAGGGGTTGAGGTACTCTTCAAAAAGGGTCCCCTCGAGAAAATCAACCACAGTTCCAGCACCAAAGCCGCCGACAAACTGGTAAAGACCCAGGTAGAGGACGATCAGCAGCAGCGGCACACCGGTCCAGGGATTCATGGTCCAGTGGGAGAACCGCTCGGCGAAGCTCTGCTGAGTCCCTTCCTGCTGGGTGATGACGCCATCGAGGAGGCCCTTGCAGATTCTTTTTCGCTCAAGACTGATGCGCAAATGCAGATCAACGCGTCGATCAAAGATGGTGTCATTAACGGCCTTCTCAATACTTTCGTAGCCCTCGCCTTCCCGGGTCTTGATCCGCTCGGCAATCTCCTCGTCTCGCTGCAGCAACATCAGGGTCAAACTGCGCCGGTAGAGAGTGTACTCACCCTGCATCAGACTGCTGATGCCGTGGATATCTTTTTCAAGATCTGTGGCGTAATGAAACGTGGCTTTGCTGACTTTGAAATCACGAATCGCCTCGCGTAACTCCCACAAACCACGTTTGGCGCGGCCAATCGCACCGCCAACAACAGGAATCTGCAATTTTTCCTGCAGCAGAGAGATGTCGACCTGCATGCCCAATCGCTCTGCCTCATCCATAATATTAATCAGCAAAACAACCGGCAAACCGGCTTCGATAAGTTGCAGCGTCATCGGCAACATTCTTTCAAGGTTACGTGCATCGATAACGTGCAACACCACATGCGGAGATTCCTCGAGGAGAATCCGTCGCGCCACCCGCTCTTCCTCAGTGATCGGCAGCAGGGAGTACATGCCTGGGGTATCGAGAACCTGGTAGGTTTCACCAGCAATCTCACACTGGCCTCGGGAGACCTCGACAGAGGTCCCGGGATAGTTGGAAACTGTCGTGTAACTGCCGGTCATGCTGTTGAACACCACACTTTTACCGACATTCGGGTTGCCAACCAGAATAATTTTTTTCTCAGTTTGCACTTGGCTTTGCATAGACGTACGTAGAGCCTTCCATCTTGTTAATGATAATCATTTTCAGAGTAACACAAAAAAAAGAGACGTGTTTTTAAGTTGTTGAGGAACAGTCAACGCAAGAGCCGTAGAGTTCGAGGCGATGGCGTTCAATTGAGAAGCCGTGTTCACCGGCGACCTCAAGCTGGAGCTGTTCGATGCGCGGATCCTCAAACTCGACGATCTTGCCGCAGGAGACGCAAATCAGGTGATCGTGGTGTTCGTCATGATCGCTGGCCTCATAACGTGCCTGGCCATCGCCAAAGTGGCGCTGTTCGGCTATGCCGCATTGGGCAAACAGTTTCAGGCTGCGATGAACGGTCGCATAGCCGATCTGGGGATGTTTCTTGCGCAAACGCAGATAGAGCTCTTCCGTTGAAAGATGCGACCCTGCCCGCAGAAATTCCTCGAGAATAAGCTCACGTTGACGGGTTGATTTCAACCCTTGAGAGAGAAGGAACTTTTTGAATGTATTTTTACTATTGACGGAACCCATAACCCGATCCAATTGAAAACGGATTTCAATATAAACAAGACAAAAGTGTCCGTCAACCGAAAAATCATTGCGTAGGATGCGGTGAGACACGAACCGCATCAATGGTGGCGGAACACAAACGCATCGGAAGGAAGATTATCCAGGCGGAATCAACCCTGGACAGGAATAACCTGGTATAGATACATAGTCAGCTTGCCCATCAGGCTGAACATCAGCATGATGCCAACGGCCATCAGCATGACCCCGGTCAGAATTTCAACGATCCGGATATATTTTCTAAACCGTTTGAAAGCAACCAGGAATTGGTGGAAAAGCAGTCCCGCAAGCAGGAACGGTACGCCCAACCCCAGCGAATAAATGGCAAGCAGAATAACACCCTCACCAACCTGACCCGAGGTTGCAGCGACCATCAGGATGGAAGCCAGAATCGGCCCGATACAGGGTGTCCACCCCGCAGCGAAAGCAATGCCAACCACGAAGGTGCCGATAAACCCGCCGGGTTTCTTATGCAGTTGGACTCTCTTCTCACCTAGCAGAACCCCAAAATGAAAAAGGCCTGTCATATGCACGCCAAACAGGAAGATCAACAAGCCGCCGATCTTTTCGATCCATTCCAAACCCTCGCGCAAGTAAAGCTGAAACTTGCTTGAAGCAACTCCGGCGATGGCTCCCAGCAAGACAAAAATGACAGTGAAGCCGAGTATGAAGCACAGGGAATGCAGGATAACCGTCATCCGCACTTTTGCATTGGGATGTGCCTCTTCAAGCTGGCTGAACGAGAGCCCGGTAATGTATGTCAGGTAAGACGGAATCAGTGGCAGTACGCAAGGCGAAGCGAAGGAGAGAATCCCGGCGGTGAAGGCAAGCCAGTAAGTTATGTTAGCGGCTTCTTGCAATTTGATCAGCCTTTCGCCAGGTCCTTGAAATACTCAACAGTCGTCGGATGAGCCCAGTCGATGGCTCCAATGACCTTGTCGTCAATAACACCGTCTTTTCGAATCACATAAGATTCCGGGAATCTGTAGACTCCGTAAAGATTTTGCACAATCCCCTGATCATCGTAAAGAACAGAAAATTTATAGGTTGACTTTTTCAGGAACTCCGGGACAACACTCCGTCCATTTTCTTCAACATTGATAGCCAGCATGACGAAATCTTCACCAGCCATGGCCTCGTTGAGCTTATCCATTGAAGGCATTTCCGCACGGCACGGCGGACACCAGGTTGCCCAGAAGTTGACAAGGACGACCTTGCCGCGCAAGTCCGTCAGGGAAACTTTATTGCCGTCAGTGTCTTCCAGCGTAAAGTCAGGCGCCGGATCGCCCATATCAACAATTTTCGCCGGTTCGTAAGCTGGGCGGGAGCTGCTTGCGGTGACGAGATACACAGATCCGCAGACCAACAGGATCACAATCATGATTAAAACCAGACGTGGCATAAACAGCCCTTCTTTTTATTCATATCAGCTGACGTAAAGTTCGCAAGTAAAGACATATAGAAAAAACGATATTTACAGGCCATGTAACCTTACAGAAGAAAAAATGTCAACCGGCTTAGTCACGATTTCGTTCTCCCGCTCCGCAGCGCTCGCCAGCCACCTCAGCTTTTCTTGATAGCATACTTTTCCATCCGGTAAATCAGGGTATGTCTCGGAATCTGCAGAAAATCAGCGGCTTTGGTCTGGTTCCAGTCGTTTCGCTCCAGGGCCTGGACTACCACCTCCTTCTCCAGCGCCTCAAGGGAATAACCTTCCGCGGGGAGATTTACGACCTTGCTCCTCTTAGCAGTGGGGACCGCACAAAACTTGGCGGGTAGATCTTCGGGTTTAACCATGTCACCGTGGTTTAATACCACCAGTCGTTCAACGGCATTTTGCAGTTCTCTGACATTTCCCGGCCAGAGATAGCTTTTCAGACACTCAAGCGTGTCGGCACTAAGAGAAATCGGAGCATCAGCGCTGAAGCGCTTCAGGAAATGTTCAATCAAAAGCGGGATATCGTCCGGACGTTCCCGCAAGGGTGGCAATTCGATGGGAATGACGGCCAATCGATAGTAAAGGTCTTCCCGGAAACGCCCTTCCTCTATGGCGAGATCCACGTCCTGATTGGTAGCAGCAATGATACGCACATCAACAGAGCGAACCTTGCCGCCAATCGGCTCGACTTCCATCTCCTGCAGAACCCGCAACAATTTCGGCTGCAACTCCAGGGGCATCTCGCCGACTTCATCGAGAAACAGCGTGCCGCCATCGGCCTGCTCGAATTTACCAGCACGATCGCGCACCGCGTCAGTAAAGGCGCCGCGCACATGACCGAACAGTTCACTCTCCAACAGGTTGGCAGGAATAGCCGCGCAATTGATGGCAATAAATGGCTCTTTGCTGCGACCACCACCCTGATGGATCGCCCTGGCAATCAACTCTTTGCCAGTGCCGCTCTCTCCGGTGATCAGGACGCCGGCCTCGGTTGGGGCGACCTTTCTGACCAGATCAAAAACCTTCTGCATGGCGTCCGAGATACCAACCATGTGGCTGAAATCAATCTGGTGCTCGAGCTGAGTCCGCAGTCGCTGGTTTTCTTGCTTCAACCCCAGCAGGTTGAAGGCTTTCTCCACGACCATGACCAGTTCATCTCGACTGAAGGGTTTTGCCAGGTAGTCATAGGCCCCCTGTTTCATCGCTTCTACAGCTTTTTCTACGGAACTGTACGCGGTAATGACGATGACAATGGTCTCAGGACGTTCCGCTTTGATCTGCTTCAGGACCTCGTATCCAGTCACCCCGGGCATCTGGATATCGGTGATCACGACCTGCGGATGATCTGCCTGGAAAGACGCCAGGCCCTGCTTGCCATCAACCGCGCTTAAAACCTGAAACCCTGCTGAATGCAGTGCATACTCTGTGACGCGACGAAGTGAGGCATCATCATCAATCAACAGGACCTTGCGGGAGGGCGTATGAGACGGTTGCATACTCATGATCTATGAATCTCCGTTTCTCTCGATGAGAGTGGGAAGAAGAGAGTAAAACTCGCGCCTTGACCAGGCGTACTGTCCAGAACAATGTGACCTTCGTGACCCTGCACGATTCTCTGGGTAATGGCAAGACCGAGTCCGGTGCCCGTGTCACGGGTCGTAACAAAAGGATTGAAAATTCTTTCCCGGTCTTCCATAGCAATACCCGGTCCGTTATCGGTGACCTGGATACCATATTCATTCGCCTGAAGCGATGAGGACACTTTTAGCAACCCACCATCGGGCATGACCTGGAGTGCATTCAGGACAAGATTGAGCAGAGCCTGCTGAATCTGTTCTCCTCGTCCGGGGATTTCGAGATCCTCGGCAAGCTCGACCTCTACCGTGACACGGTTACGCAGAGCCTGCTGCCGGGTCAACTCCAGGACTTGTTTAATAGATTGATTCGGCGAGAAACGACCACGCTCGATAGGTTCAGGACGTGCAAAACGCAAGAAGTCTTCCAGAACCTTGTTCAGGCGATCGACTTCCTTGATCAGAATATCGGCGAACTCCAGTCTGGGATCATCAGCGGCCACGCCCTCCCGCAAAATCTCTGCGGTTCCCTTGATGGACCCGAGTGGGTTGCGTATTTCGTGGGCCATGCCGGCAGACAGCTCGCCGAGTGCAGAGAGCCGGTCCGCTCGACGTAACTGGTCCTCGATTTCTATGATCTGGTCTGCCTGCTCACGCAGCTTGTGATAACTCTCCTGCAAGGTCTCGGCAGTCTTCTGATAACGCAATTTCTGTTGCAATTCACGTTCGGCAAGAAACCCGGTAAGACAACCGATCACGTTGTACAAGACAATTTCCAGGTATTGTTCAAGAGCGATACGCGGTTGATGCTGCCAATGGAACAGGACATGCGGCATATAGAGCAAAGAGGCAAGCAGCGCAGTGACGATCCCTCCACGCAGGGTAAACCAGACTCCGCCCAGGACAATCGGCACATAGTAGAGACGTCGATAGACGTCATGGGCATTGACCAACTGGGTTGTTGTCAGATAATGCATGGCCGTCACCGCCAGCAACAAACCGGCAATGATAGCAAGACGTAAACGCGTTACTTTTCGAGTCTCCGACATAAAAGGCCCTGCTATCAATATGATCCTGGAAATAAAGTTTTCAATCTTTGTAGAATATTATACAACAGGCTAAAATGGAAGGCCCTGAGCAACGATTCATGCATAACCCCTGTAACTGATGCAAGAATCGAGTAGACCCTGCAGTGCGGTCCACGCCATTGATTTTGCATAAATACTTAATGATTTGCATAAAAAATCGGCCCCCGCCACAAACAAGGGGGCCGATTCGTCTGCTCTTTAAGCGTCTACGCACTTAGCAACTTCTACAAATCGAGTTGCCAGTCTCAGAAGAATCAAAACGATACTGCCAGTTTCCGGCTTCTGTACCAACGTCTGACAAGCGACTTTGATTGTAATCGTGCTCTATGGCCGCCTGCTGAGCAGGAGTGAGTTCAGCATTTGGATCATACTCCCAGGTACCAGCTTCGGTGCCTACCAATGCCAGCTTTTCCTGATCGTAGACATGATTGCTTGCGGCCTTATTTGTTACTGAAGCCTCAAAGCTGAACTGATCACTGCCAAGGATACCACTGTAGTCATTCTCGCCAGCCACGGCCGCGCCAACGAAAATCAATGGGAACAATACGACGAACAAACTAACGATACATTGTTTTTTTAACATGATTTATCTCCATTTCTTTTAAATTTTCGACCCTTTTAATCCTTAGACTATTAAGAGCCGGTGCAAAATGCACAGTGCGTTGACCGCATCGTCAACAAGTCTTGATAAGTTGTCTTCCTAGACTTTCATTATATGTGCCAACTTTGCTAAAACTCATAAACAACTGATTTTTTATATGTTTTTTATCTAAGGCGACACATCTGCAGACAACTCTCAGCTTTTCTATTGTGTACAATTCTACAGCTCCTGTCGACTATCCAACATTGTCTGTCGTTATTATTAATATTTTATTGTCACACTTTTTACAGTTGTTTAACCTAAAGCGTATTCATCCACAAATTAATCAGACCATGGAAAGACACGCATTCCTGCCTTAGCCTGACCTCCCCCCTAATGAATGAATTGCACTTTTATACTGTATTCAACCGACTGAATTTTGTATTGTGTTGCAACGAAACAGAAAGGTTATCGATGCAACTTTTCGCTGACATTATTAATATCGTTCTGCCGGTTTTCTCTGTCATCGCTCTCGGCTGGTTACTGCGCCGTATCGGATTGATCGACAGCAGCTTCTTAAAGCAGACAAACAGACTGGTCTACTATGTCTGCCTGCCATTACTGCTCTTTTACAAAATCGGTTCAGCTGATTTCTTCGAAAACTTCAACGGCCGCCTCATTGTCGGCTCGATTCTGGCGATCACCATCACCTTTGTGGCGTCTTACCTCTATGCTGTTTACCGGGATTACCCGAACAACGCACGGGGTGTTTTTTCTCAAGGAGCCTTCAGGGGAAACATTGCCTACATGGGCCTGGCGATCACTCTTAATGCCTATGGTGAGACAGGGCTGACCAAGGCCGGCATTCTCATGGGCTTCATTGTTCCATTTCTGAACCTCTACGCGATCTTCGCCCTGCTCTGGCCTCATCGTGGCGATGGCAAACAACGGGGGGCCGGCTTCTGGTTACGTCAGATTATCTTCAACCCTCTGATTATTGCTTCCTTTCTTGGCATCATCTGGAGCTTCCTTGATTTGCCGATTCCCCTGGTTTTTGAACGAAGCCTGAGAATAGCAACCGGGATGACCCTGCCTCTGGCATTGCTGGCGATTGGAGGTGGCTTCTCCGTCGAACGCCTGCGCGGCGACCTCATCAAGGCCGCCCTGGCGAGCGGAATCAAAACCATCTGGCTGCCGATCTTTGCGGCAGCTTTGCTGATCGGCATGGGCGTCGAAGGGATGGACCTGGGAATCGGCGTACTGATTGCCGGGACGCCTGCGGCAACGGCCAACTACATTATGGCTGATCAACTCCAGGGGGATGCGGAACTGGCCGGAACCATCGTCATGCTCTCCACGCTGCTCTCCGCTATCACTTACACTGCGGCCTTGTTGATCTTGAAAAGCCAGGGCATTTAACTGGTCAGTTCATCAAACCTTCCTTTTTGCTCCAACCAGGAGCGCCTGCAAGGATAGCCTTCGGAGTCAACTTATGTACCAGGCCTTCACAATTGGCTCACAGTTTCGAATCACGCCACCGCAGCAACCGACCAGCACGGATGGTTTTATCGATCTTGTCATGCTGCGGGGCGCCTTTGGTTCAGGTGAGCATGAAACGACTGAAAGCTGCCTGAAAATTCTTGAGAAAAGCCCGCTGATAAAAGGAGCAAGAGTCCTTGACCTGGGAAGTGGTACGGGAATTCTTGCCATAGCAGCCCTGAAGCTTGGCGCGGTGCATGCTGTGTGTGTTGATATCGAAAAAGATGCTGTCGAATCAGCACGGATCAACTGTCGCCTCAACCAGATCGATCAAAAAGTGACCCATATCACCGGCACTCTTGATGCGGTCAGCGAAAGCCATTTTGACTTCATCCTGGCAAATATCTACGGAGACATACTGCTCGACCTCTCTGCAGCTTTGACCGCAAAACTGAAACCGGGCGGCTCATTACTCTTATCCGGGATTTTGTGGGAATATAACTTCGATGTGCGGCAGGCCTATGAGCGAAGGGGATGCGAGGTGCTATCCAATCACATGCTGGAAGAATTCAGCACCATCTTGATGAGAAAGAGCTAGTACCCTTCTGAAAACGGAACGTAGCTGACGCGGCAAAGAACAAGCAAGATGCGAAAGAATTATGGGTTACAGGGTACCAGGATCGAAGACTCCAGAGAGTTTTTATTGTTTTTCTGTTACAATGACGAGAATTGATTGTTTGTTATTATATTCCCAGCGTAAAAATGGACAGGCCAGAAGCGTACATTTGCCGGCAAAAGACCTTGCACTCTTTCCAGTGCAATCTAATTGCTTATACTCGTTTGGAAATCACTTTAATTCAGCATAGATAAGACAAAAAGCCTGACCCCATACGGCGAAAATCCTCAACAGAAAGGTGGCTTTATGCGTTTCAAAGATTACCAGACCGATGGTTTCTATGATGAAATGTTCGATGAACAGAATCATCCGCGCCCCGGAACCGAGGCGGTCGTTGACCGCTTCAATGATCTGCCCCTCGAGGAACTCAAGCGTCGCCAGCAATCGGCAGAAAAAGCCTTGCTGCAGATGGGGATCACCTTCAGCGTCTACGGCGACGAACAGGGCACGGAAAGAATTTTCCCCTTCGATATTGTGCCGCGGATTATAGCTCAGAACGATTGGGTTGTGATTGAAACCGGCCTGAAACAGCGGATTCAGGCGTTGAACATGTTCATTGACGACCTCTACCACGAGCAGAACATTATCAAAGACGGCATCATCCCGAAGGAGTTGGTGTATTCGGCGAGTGGCTACCGGCCGGAATGCATCGGCCTCAATCCGCCCGGGGGTATCTGGTGCCACATCACCGGTACCGATCTGGTGCGCGGTGCGGACGGTCAGTTCTACGTGCTCGAGGACAACCTGCGCTGTCCGTCCGGAGTCTCGTACGTTTTGGAAAACCGTGTCGTCATGAAGCGCAGTTTCCCTCGCGCCTTCGATGCGGCCCGCGTGGTGCCGGTGGCCGACTATCCGAACCGCCTTCTTGAACTGCTGCAATTTTTGGCACCGCCGCGCCGAAACAAGCCGGTGGTCGCCGTCTGGACCCCGGGCGTCTACAACTCAGCATATTTCGAACATTCCTTCCTGGCCCAACAGATGGGGGTCGAGTTGGTCGAGGGAAAAGATCTGGTCGTAGTCGACGATCGCGTCCTGATGCGTACGACCACCGGCCTGAAAACGGTCGACGTACTTTACCGGCGCATTGACGATGATTTCATCGACCCGGAGGTATTCCGTGCTGATTCGATGCTCGGAGTCCCCGGACTGATGCGCGCCTACCAGGCCGGCAATATTGCTCTTGCCAACGCCCCCGGCACCGGGGTGGCCGACGACAAAGCCGTTTATGCCTATGTACCGGAGATGATCAGGTACTACCTCGACCAGGAAGCGATTCTTAACAACGTTGAAACTTTTCTCTGCAGGCGTGAAGAAGACCTGCAGTACGTGCTGGCCAATCTCGACAAACTGGTCGTGAAGAAGGTCGGCGAATCGGGCGGTTACGGCATGCTGGTCGGGCCACATGCCAGCGATCAGGAGCGGCAGGAGTACGCTGAGCTGATCAATGCCAATCCGTGTAATTTCATTGCTCAGCCGACCCTGGCACTGTCACGGGTACCGACTTTAATCGACGATCATTTTGAAGGCAGACACGTCGATTTGCGCCCCTACATTCTCTTTGGTGAAGAGATCTATGTCATGCCGGGCGGCCTGACGCGGGTAGCTTTGAAGAAAGGTTCGTTGGTGGTTAACTCCAGTCAGGGCGGCGGCAGCAAGGATACCTGGGTGGTCGAAGCCGGCGCCCAGCAACAAGGGGGTGACCTATGCTGAGTCGTGTTGCAGAATCTATCTACTGGATGTCCCGCTATGTCGAGCGGGCAGATAACGTGGCGCGGATTATGGACGCCAACTATCACATGATTCTCGATTTACCGGCCGGCGTCGGAGAACAGTGGGAGCCCCTGATCGTGACCACCGGCGACGAAGATCTCTTCAAAAAATATTATGACGAGTTTAACCGCGAGAATGTCATTCAGTTTCTGACCTTCGATAGCCGTAACCCGAACTCGATTCTCTCCTGTCTGCACATGGCGAGGGAAAATGCCCGCTCCGTGCGAGAATGGATCAGTTCAGAGATGTGGCAGCAGCTCAACACCTTCTACCTGCTGATCAAAGGCGCTTCACACAAGACCGGCGGGATCGAGCTGCCCCACGAGTTGTTTGTTGAAATCATGATGTCCAGCCATCTGTTTACCGGGCTCTCAGAAAACACCATGACCCATGGTGAAGGCTGGCAGTTTGCCCGTCTCGGACGCATGCTCGAACGTGCTGACAAGACTGCCCGCATCATCGACGTCAAGTATTTCATCCTCTTGCCGTCCGTTGATTATGTCGGAACTCCCTATGACCATATTCTCTGGGGCGCGATCCTGCGTTCGGCCAGTGCTTTCGAAATGTACCGCAAGCATTACGGCCGTATCGTTCCTGACCAGATCATCGAATTCATGGTCCTTAATACCGAGTTTCCACGGGCGATTCACCACTGTTTGATCATGGCCGAGCTGTCGCTGCGCAACATCTCCGGGACCATGCGCGGACGATTCACCAACCGTGCCGAGAAAGGTCTGGGTCGACTGTTGGCGGATATCGACTACACCACGATCGATGATATTAAATCAGTCGGACTGCACCAATTCATCGACGATCTGCAAACCCGACTGAACGCTGTGAGCGTGGAGGGCTTCGAGACCTTCTTCTCAGTCCCCGTGCCCACCACGACCACCCAAACCCAAACCCAAAGTTAGGGGTATAAACTCCATGTCCATACGCGTTGCTTGCAAGCACCTGACCCATTACCGATTCGACCATCCGGTCAAGCTCACACCGCATATTTTGAGATTGCGCCCGGCACCACATTCGCGCACGCCGATTCGCGCTTATGCTTTGCGCATTGCTCCAGACTCGGCCTTCCTCAACTGGCAGCAGGATCCGTTCGGCAATTACCTGGCACGCCTCGTGTTTCCGGAGAAGACCAGCGAGTTGAGGATCGAGGTCGAGGTGATCGCTGACATGACCGTGATCAACCCTTTCGATTTCTTTATTGAAGAGTCCGCTGAAAAGATTCCATTTACTTATGAAAAACAGTTACGCACAGAGCTGACCCCGTATTTCGAGATCGCGGAAAGCGGCCCATTGTTGACTGATTGGCTGGAGAAGATCGATCGATCGCCGACGCCAACGGTTGATTTCCTGGTGAGCCTCAATCAGCGCGTCCGCGAGACAGTCAACTATTCCGTACGCATGGAGGCCGGAGTTCAGACTTGCGAAGAGACCCTCGACAAGACCATCGGGTCCTGTCGTGATTCCGCCTGGCTACTGGTCCAGATTTTACGTCAACTGGGGTTGGCAGCGCGTTTCGTCTCAGGCTACCTAATTCAACTGACAGCCGATGAGAAGTCGCTCGATGGTCCGTCTGGCCCCGAAGCCGATTTTACCGATTTGCACGCCTGGGCCGAAGTTTATATCCCCGGAGCAGGTTGGATCGGTCTCGATCCGACCTCCGGGCTGTTTGCCGGTGAAGGCCATATACCACTGGCCTGCACACCCCATTACTCAAGTGCGGCACCGGTTACCGGAGGCATGGAAAAATGCGAAGTGACCTTCGAATTCGACAACAGCGTAACGCGCATCCATGAAGACCCTCGGGTGACCAAGCCCTATAGCGATGAACAATGGGCAAAAATCGACGCTCTGGGCGAACAGGTCGATGCCGACTTG
Source organism: Deltaproteobacteria bacterium (assembly GCA_024636215.1). The sequence continues at coordinate 10,234 of JAGXHL010000019.1, read as the reverse complement.
ACCAGGGGAGATGTCCGTCTGACCATGGGCGGCGAGCCGACCTTTGTCTCGATCGACGACATGGAAGGGGCGGAGTGGAACACCGATGCCGACGGCCCGCACAAGAGGTCCTTGGCCAACAATCTGGTGCGGCGTCTCCGTGAGTCGTTCGGGCGCGGTGGGTTGCTGCATTTCGGCCAGGGAAAATGGTACCCCGGCGAGCAACTGCCGCGCTGGGCTTATGGCTGCTTCTGGCGCAAAGACGGTGTTCCCGTCTGGCGTGATGCCGAGCTGCTGGCCGACATCGCCACCGACTATGCTATGACCCATGAGCATGCCAGACATTTCACTGAGCAGCTGGCCACGCGACTGGGAATCAGCCCGGCAAGGGTCGTACCCGGCTACGAGGATGTTTTCTACTATCTCTGGAAAGAGGGCACCCTGCCGGAGAATGTTGATCCGCTTAAGGCCGACCTCAAGGACTCACTGGAGCGGCGTTATCTGGCCCAACTGCTTGACAAAGGCCTTGGTCTGCCGACCGGTTACGCACTGCCGCTGCAGTGGGATCAGAAAAATGCCGGCTGGGTCAGTGGCCCCTGGGAATTCCGTCGCGGTCAGATGTTCCTGATCCCCGGAGGCTCGGCAATGGGCTTGCGCCTGCCACTCGAATCCTTGCCTTGGGAAGCCCCGGAAAATCGCGACCTGAGTCCCGAACATAACCAGTTTGGTGAACTTCCGGAGCTTGAGGACTACCACGGCGAGGTCGCCAGAAGATACAGCAAGGTCGAGGAAGCCAAGGCCGCACACCCTGAAGTGCACGAACAACCGCCCGCTGACGCAAACCGTGAAGACGCCTCGACAAAGATCCCGCACACCGCTCTCTGCATCGAAGCCCGCGACGGTCGACTGCACGTCTTCATGGCACCTCTGACCCTGCTCGAACATTATTTGACTCTGCTTGCAGCGATCGAGGCGACCTCAGCCGAACTGTCAATGCCGGTGGTTATCGAAGGCTATGAACCGCCCCGGGATTATCGCCTGGAGCGCTTGCTGGTGACGCCTGATCCGGGCGTCATCGAGGTCAACATCCACCCCGCCGGCAGCTGGCGAGACCTGGTGGACAACACCACGATTCTTTACGAGGAGGCCCGTCAGTGCCGTCTCGGTACGGAAAAATTTATGCTCGATGGTCGTCATTCCGGCACTGGCGGCGGCAATCACATTACCATCGGCGGCCCGACTCCCGCTGACAGCCCGATCTTGCGCCGTCCGGATGTGCTGCGCAGCCTGATCACCTATTGGCAGCATCATCCGGGGCTTTCCTATCTGTTCTCGGGTATGTTCGTCGGCCCGACCAGCCAGGCACCACGCGTCGACGAGGCGCGCAACGATGCTTTGTACGAACTCGAAATCGCCTTCCAGCAGATGCCGAAAGGCGAGGTTGCAGCCCCCTGGCTGGTCGATCGCTTGCTTCGTAACCTGCTCATCGACATGACCGGCAACACACATCGCGCCGAATTCTGCATTGACAAGCTCTACTCACCCGACAGCTCGACCGGGCGTCTCGGTCTGGTTGAATTGCGGGCCTTTGAGATGCCGCCCCATGCCCGTATGAGCCTGGTGCAGAACCTGTTGTTGCGTACCCTGCTCGCCTGGTTCTGGGAAAAACCTTACCAACATGATCTGGTCCGTTGGGGCACAGAACTTCATGACCGTTTCCTGCTGCCGCACTTCGTACGTGAGGATATGAAAGAAATCGTCGTCGACCTGAACCGGGCCGGCTACCCGTTTGAGCTGGAATGGTTCGAGCCGTTCCTCGAATTCCGTTTTCCGCATTTCGGTACCGTGAACATCGATGCCATGGAACTGGAACTGCGCTTCGCCATCGAACCGTGGCATGTGCTCGGCGAAGAGATGGGCAGCCAGGGGACGGCCCGTTTCGTTGATTCATCGGTAGAACGTCTGCAATTAAGAATTAACGGCCTGACCGAATCACGCCATGTTGTCGTCTGCAACGGCCGCCGTCTGGCTTTGCGCAGCACCGGGCGCAAGGGTGAATACGTGGTCGGGGTGCGTTACCGGGCCTGGCAGCCGCCATCCGCATTGCATCCGACCATCAAGCCGCACTCACCACTGGTTTTCAATGTCATCGACACCTGGAACGGACAGGCAATCGGCGGTTGTACCTACCATGTCTCTCACCCGGGAGGCCGCAGTTACGAGGCTTTCCCGGTCAACGCTTACGAGGCAGAAGCCCGCCGCATCACCCGCTTCTGGGATCTCAGCGCAGCTCCCGGCGCGGTACAGACGGCCCCTCCTGCGTATGCCGGCCTGGGGACCTTTATCCCCATGACCGGTCCAACCGGGCCGATGGTGCCACCCGAAGAAGAAGCAAACGAGGAGTTTCCTTATACCGTGGATTTGCGCCGCCTTCCTGGCCTATAATTGCACGCAGGAATGTCACTGCCATGTTGCCGTTGAGAGGATCCTCCCGTGTTGCCTGACGATAAGCCGATTTCCCCATCGCTCACCCAGTTTTATGCGACCAGGCTGGAAGCCTACGACGAAATGTATGCCGGCGAAGGACAGTTGTTGCCACACTGGCAGGGCCTGATGCAGGAGCTCGACCAACTCGGTCGGGAGGGCCTGGAACGTCGCCGGCTGGAGGCACAGCGTCAACTCCGCGAAAATGGCGTCACGTTCAACGTTCACGATGGTTTGCGCGGTGGCGCGAGACCCTGGCAGCTCGACCCGATTCCGCTGTTGATCAGCGAAGACGAATGGGCCGTGATCGAAGCCGGTCTGGTGCAGCGCGCAGAATTGCTCAACCTGGTTCTGGCCGACCTCTACGGTCCGCAGACTTTGCTCAAACAGGGTCTGCTGCCCCCTGTGCTGGTTTTCAGCCATGCCGGCTTCCAACGCCCCTGTGTCGGCCTGCGTGTTCCTGATGGGCGCCCTCTGGTGATCAGCTCCTCAAACCTCGCACGCGGTCCTGATGGCCGCATGTGGGTGATTGATGACCGGGCTCAGGCCCCGGTCGGTACCGGCTATGCGTTGGAGAATCGCATGGTCATGACGCGGATTGCACCGGCGCTGTTCCGTGACAGCCATGTCAAGCGTCTCGCCAGCTTTTTTCAGCCGATGCGCGACCGTTTGGCCGGACTCGCCCCTCAGAATCGAGAAGATCCACGGATTGTCGTGCTGACCCCGGGTCCCTATAGCCCGAGCTACTTCGAGCATGCCTACCTCGCCGATTATCTCGGCTACCCCCTGGTCCAGGGTGATGACCTGAGTGTCCGGGACGGTCGGGTCTGGCTGAAATCGCTGGAAGGTCTGCATCAGGTCGATGTCATCCTGCGGCGGGTCGATGATGCCTACTGTGATCCCCTGGAGTTGCGCAAGGACTCGCGACTCGGAGTCACAGGGCTGCTGCAGGCGGCGCGGCTCGGCCATGTCGCGATCGCCAATCCGGTCGGCAGCAGCATCCTAGAAAACCCTGGTCTGATGCCATTTCTGCCGCGCATCGCCAGACACTTTCTCGGTGAGGAACTCAAGCTCCCTTCCGTGGCAACCTGGTGGTGCGGCCAAAAACGCGAGTGCAAATTCGTACTGGAGAATCTCGACAAACTGGTTATCAAGAAAATTCATCGCTCACAGAACTACCGTGCAATCTTCGGTGCCCAGTTGACGGCAGACGAACAGGCGGCCTTGCGTGCACGCATTCTACGCCATCCGCATCTCTATACCGGTCAGGAAATGGTCAGCTTTTCGACGGCACCGTCCCTGGTCGATGGCTGGGTCGAGCCGCGACACGCGGTGCTGCGCTCCTTTCTGGTGGCCAGTGAAAACAGCTACATTGCCATGCCCGGAGGCCTGACACGCATCGCTGCGCAACAAGGGGAGTTGCTTATCTCCAACAAGGCCGGGGTACCGAGCAAGGACACCTGGGTTCTCTCGAATGATGCGGTTCGCTACGTCAGTTTGTGGCGGCAACCGCAGCGCGACCAGGTTCTGCCGTTTCGCGCCGAACCTTTGACGAGCCGCGCCGCAGACAATCTCTTCTGGGCCGGTCGCTATGTGGAACGTGCTGAATGCGCCGCACGTCTGCTGCGTGCCATCTTGTTACTCATGCGGGAAAAGCGTGATGTCAACGGCGATCTTCAGAAACCCTATATGCACAGCCTGCTGCGTGCCCTGACCCATGTGACCTCGACCTATCCGGGGTTTGTCGGCAAAAACAGCGAGGAGCTTCTTGAACATCCCCGAAACGAGCTGCATGCACTGTTGGAGGACGCCGACCGATCGGGAAGTCTGGCCGCTATCATGCAGTCCTTCGGTCAGGCTGCGATGACGGTCAGAGACCATTGGCCCACGGAGATATGGCGCATAATCGATGCCATCAAGCTGGACTGGGTTGACGATGAAGAAGGTGAACCTGATCCTCACAAACACCGCATGCAGGACCGTCTCGACTATCTGATCATGCAGCTGGTGGCATTCAGTGGCTTGACCGCGGAGAGCATGCCCCGTGAATCGGGTTGGATGCTGCTTGATATCGGCCGCAGACTGGAGCGCGCCCTGAGCCTGATAGCCCTGTTGCGCGCCACCCTGGTACCGCAGATGGATGAGGCCCTGCAGCGTCAACTGATGGAGACGGTTCTGATCATCTGTGACAGTCTGAATACCTTCCGCCGTCGCTACCGTTCTTACATGCATCTGCCGACGGTCCTTGAACTGATTTTGATGGACCAGGACCATCCGCGTTCATTGGCTTATCAGTTCGACGCCCTGCAGAAGCACGTCGCTGACCTGCCGCGCGATCCGAGGCAACAACGGCTTGGTGATGACGAGCGCTGCATTCTCGAAGCCTATACCGAGCTGCAACTTGCCGATGTTGTAAGCTTGTCGCAGATCGAGGGCACAGAAGGTCTCCGCCTGGCTCTGGATGAACTGCTGGCCAGGCAAGCAAACAGCCTGTGGCGACTCTCCGACGTCATTACCCGAAACTACTTCAGCCATGCACAGCCACCTCATCAGCTGGCGCCGCAATTGCAGGACGAAGACGCATGAAATACCGCGTGACCCATACGACCGAGTTTGTCTACAAGACACAGGTTGCCCTTTGCTATAATGAAGCGCGCCTGCTGCCACGTGAACTGCCGCATCAGAAGGTCCTGTCTGCCGCCCTGCAGATTGACCCTGCACCGGATGACCACTATGAGCGTTACGACTATTTCGGTAACCGGACGGCCTATTTTTCCATTGAAAAGCCCTATGAGCGCTTGATCGTGACAGCAACCAGTAACGTACAGGTTGACCGGCAGAAACCGCTTGGCAAAGGTGCCAACCTTACATGGGAGATGGCTCGGGAGCGTTTGCGAAGAGACCGCTCAGCAGACTTCATTGACGCCACTCAATTCGCCCTGGATTCACCGATGGTCAAAGGTGACGAACAGCTGGCAGAGTATGCAAAAGCATCTTTCCTGCCGGAACGCCCCCTGGATGAAGCCGTGCATGACCTGATGCAGCGAATTTATGCAGAATTCAAATATGACCCGGAGTTTTCTACTATTGCCACGCCGCTCACAGAAGTTATGAAGCATCGCAGCGGCGTCTGTCAGGATTTTGCCCACATGGCGATAGGCTGTATCAGGTCGCAGGGACTGGCGGCCAGATATGTGAGCGGCTATATTGAAACGGCACCGCCGCCCGGAAAAGAGCGCCTGGTTGGTGCAGACGCCTCGCATGCCTGGTTCTCTGTATTCCACCCAGAGATTGGCTGGCTCGATTTTGACCCGACCAACAATCAACGGCCCGCTGATCGTCATATCACGGTGGCCTGGGGACGTGACTATGCCGACGTAACGCCGTTGCGGGGAGTTGCCTTCGGTGGTGGAAAACACAAATTGAAGGTTGCCGTCGATGTTTTGCCTATTGGCTGATCGATAGAATGGACGCGATTGTCATAATAGAACAACTTGCCACCCTCGATGTGTTCACAGCATTTTCGCCTCGGCCCCTAGCCTCCAACAGGTTGCCAGCAAAAAGGAAATTCCATGTGGCTTCATGCTTCTTGCCGTCTTGATTTCAACATTCCGGTCGCCACTCCTTTCTTACTCATGCTGCGTCCGCGTAGCGGTTGGCATCAATGGGTCGGACGCGAGCAGTACGTTTTAGCACCCAGTGTTCCGGTGGTCGAGTTCACCGATCCTTTCGGCAATCTGTGCCAGCGGTTGGTTGCACCAGCCGGGCCCTTTTCCGTTCATACCTCGGTCGACGTTGAATGCGCTGAAGCTTTCGATACAGCGCCGGGAGCGGCTTTTATTGAAGTGCAAAACTTACCAAATGAGACCTTGCCCTTCTTGTTGCCGAGTCGCTATTGCGAATCCGACCGCTTCACGCAGATGGTCGCGTCCCTTGTTCAGGGCTGCACTGCCGGTTACGACCAGTGCACCGCAATCGTCGATTATATTCGGCGGATTTTAGAATACTCACCCGGGTCCGGCCAGCAGATCATCAGCGCCTGTGAAGTCAATGAAAAATCACAGGCAGTCTGCAGAGATATGGCCCACTTGGGGATTGCGTGTTGTCGAGCGCTGTCAATTCCCGCCCGAATGGTCGTGGGTTATCTTGAAACGCTTGAACCGATGGACCTCCACGCCTGGTTTGAAGCTTACGTTGGCGGGCGATGGTACACATTTGACCCAACGCAAAACAGTCAGCAAGGCGGCCGTGTGGCGATCGCTTACGGCCGGGATGCTGCAGATGTGGCCATTTATACGCAATTTGGTAATCCGGTTAATTTGCTCAACACGGAGATAAGCGTGGAGCGAAGAGAACTGCCGCTTCAATCTGAAAAGCTGAACAATAAGTGACATGAACATGAACTGGCCACAATATTTCAGACCTACTCTGCACCTGCGTGTGCCTTGTTTTGCTGAAGGTGATTTATGAGCAAAAAACTGTCCACAGAAGAACTTGTTATTCGCGTCATGACCATAGATGACATGGCCGCCGTGTTCCACCTAGGAGAAAAACTGTTTACTTCGGAATACTCTTCCAGCATGTACAGGACCTGGGATGAATACGAAATCACCACCCTGTTCAATTCGGATACTGAACTCTGCATCGTTGCTGAACTGAATGGGGAGGTTGTCGGTTTTGCTCTCGGCACCACCGTGGAGAAAAATAATTCGGCCTGGAAATACGGCTACCTGGTCTGGATTGGGACCCGCCCCGGCTTACAGAAATGCGGAGCAGGGAAAGCACTTTTTGAAGAGATCAGGGAGCGCATGGTCGAGCAAGGGGTCCGCATGATCATCATCGATACGGACGCCGACAATAAGGCCGGCATCCAGTTCTTCAAAAAACAGGGTTTCGACAATATCCAGGAACATGTTTACATGACTCTCAATCTTTCCAAAACCCGCAAGAGCAAGAAAAAGGGCTGATCATGAGTGACTTACGAGAGCAGGTCTGGAACGCGATTGATCCGCAGCGTCTGCGCCTTACGCTGATGGAGATGATCGACATCTACTCCCCTTCGGGTAAAGAGGAGGATATCCAGCTTTACCTTGAAGAGCGACTCGGCACAAGCGGAATTGAGGTCCATCGCCAGGAGGTTGAGGAGGAACGCTACAACCTGGTGGCCAGCATGGGGCCGGCAGAGCCGTCTCTCTATCTGGTCGGTCATGTTGACACGGTGGCGGCCTGGGACATCGACGAGTACGCTGCCAAAGAAGAATGGGGTGTTGTGCGCGGACTGGGCAGTGCCGATATGAAGGGTGGCTGTGCAGCGATGGTTGAGGCATGGCTGGCGTTGGCAAGCTTGCCTGAGAAGCTACGCCCGTCACTCGGCTTACTGCTGGTGGTCGGCGAGGAGGAAAATGGTGATGGCAGTGCGCGGTTTTTGCAGGAATATTGTCCCGAGCGGGTGATTATCGGTGAACCGACCTCGATGCTGCCGGCCTTCAATCATTTCGGCTATATGGAAATTTCACTGGTCACCCAGGGTCGCCGCATCCACTCTTCACTGCCGGAACTTGGCCACAACGCCATTGAGTCGATGTTGAGAGTCTTATTGCAACTGGAACGCTCACCCTTGCTGGGGCCAACACCCGCTAAACTGGTCTATTCGATCCGCGAAATGAGCTCATCGCGTGCCGGCTTTGTTGTCCCGGATCGCTGCGAAGCGATGATCGACCTTCACCTTTCACCCGACACGGATCCGGCTGTGGTGCGTCGTGAACTGGAGACAGTTCTGGTCAAGTGCCGACGGACAATCAAGGGACTGGAACTTGAGTTCGATTTCGCGTTTGAATCCGGGGGCTACCAACTGCCCCCTGATGAACGGCTGATGGAAATTCTCGAAGAGGTTTATCCACGGCTCAATCTGCCACTGGACTTTGTCCCCTTCCGCTCACACTCCGATGGCAACCTGTTCTACCAGGCCGGCAGTAAACCGCTGATTCTTGGCCCTGGATCACTGGAAACAGCCCACACCGCCGACGAACAAACCAGCCTTGCCGAGGTTGAAGCTGCAGCCCGGGTTTATGCTGCACTCGCTCTCGGTTGAAAATATAAAACCTCCAATTATTGCGGATTTTTTATGCAGAACTTGACGATAGAAAAGCCCTGGGAAGAGTTGTCGGAACTGGTCGGACAAAACGACCCGGTACAGATTAACGCTTTTCTGAACCGCATCAATCCCACCGATACAGCACTAGCCGTCTCACGTCTGACTGCAGAGGAACAGGGTCTTTTGTTGACCCTGCTCGGGCCGGTCGATGCCGCCGAGGTCATCGAAGACATACCTGATACCCAGGCGGCCGACCTTATCGAAGGCCTCCCGCCTGAACAGGCGGCGGCCATTCTGGAAGAACTGGACAGTGACCATGTTGCCGACCTGCTTGGCGAACTTGATCGTGAAGATGCCAATGCGATTATCGAACAGATGGGTCCTGAGGATGCTGAAGAAGCCCGTCAGTTCCTGACCTACTCACCCGACACCGCCGGCGGTCTGATGATCTCTGAATACCTTGACTTCCGTGCAGACCAGCGCGTTCAGGATGTCCTCGATGACCTGCAGGCGAACCGCGAGGATTACGCCTATTACAATGTCCAGTACCTCTATGTAACGGATGAAAACAGCCGTCTGCAGGGGGTCTTGCGGATGCGTGACCTGCTCTTTCCAAGCCGCATGACACAACTTAGCCAGCTGATGATAAAAACCCCCTATAAAGTCAGAGTGGATGCCTCGCTGGAGGATTTGCGCAATTTTTTTGAACAGCATAATCTGTTCGGTGTCCCGGTCGTTGACGCCGAGGCGAAACTGGTCGGCATCGTTTTGCCGGAAGCGGTCGAGGAAGCGCATCAGAAACAGAGCACCAAGCAGTTTCTCGGTTTGTCCGGTATAATCGGCGGAGAAGAATTTCGCTCCATGCCTCTCTTGTCCAGATCAGGCCGCAGACTCTCATGGCTTTCCCTGAATATTTTCCTGAATATCATCGCCGCTAGTGTCATAGCTCTCTATCAGGATACCCTTTCTGCGGTGATTGCCCTGGCAGTTTTTTTGCCGATGGTCAGTGACATGAGTGGTTGTTCCGGGAACCAGGCGGTGGCTGTCAGTATGCGTGAGCTGTCTCTGGGACTGGTACGACCAACGGAAATCGTCCGCGTCCTGAGCAAGGAAATAAGCCTTGGCATCCTCAACGGTCTGGCCCTGGGAATTCTGCTGGGCGGTATTGCCTATTTATGGAAAGGTAATCCATTTCTGGGGCTGGTGGTCGGCGGTGCGCTGGCTGTGAATACTGTCGTTGCCGTCTGTCTCGGCGGATTAATCCCTTTATTCCTGAAGCGGGCCAAACTCGACCCGGCACTGGTTTCCAGTCCATTGTTAACAACCGTCACTGATATGTGCGGTTTCTTCTTTGTGCTCAGCTTCGCCTCACTACTGATCACCAAACTTTCGTGAGCGGCTGAACATCGCGGGGATAGCTCAACAGCCAATTCGAACAGGGGCTGAAGAAAAAGGGCGAACCAAACGGTTCGCCCTTTAACTCATCTATCTGATGGGATTGAATTACTTAGTTTTCGTCCGGAAACGGCCCTTTCCCGCAATCTCTGCGTCAATCGGCGGATTTGATTGTGCGGCGTAAAGTGCTACGCCTCCGCTCAAATCCTTGATTTCCTTGACCTTGCGAAAAATTGCTCGTTTCCAGATCGAAAACTGCACCGTGCCATCCGGAGTTTCCGG
>JAGXHL010000018.1 GCA_024636215.1 Deltaproteobacteria bacterium | reverse complement strand
GCACAGTCCTTAATCCGGGGACTCGCCCCCGGACGGCGACCAGGGGGCTAATCACCCCGCCCCCTGGACCCCCGAGTGCCCCGAAGCCTTGCCCTGCTGCGCAGGGTCCCCTGCGCCGAAAAGATTAACGACGGCAGTGCGAAAACTCGCTACGCTCAAGCAGTTCGCCCTGCTGATCGCCGTTAATCCATTCGGCTCCGGCTGCGGCACACGGGGGAGAGGCGTGGGACGGGGGACGAGGGACGCGAAAACCAACCCTGTGTTGCAATGATTCTGGATGTTTGGTTTAGTCCTTTGCTTCAAGAAAGCTGTGCAGATAGGCCCCCTGAATAGGGCCGGATACCATGCTCAGAAATCCATAGAAACCACCAAAACCTGGCGAAGGAATATGCCCTCCGCTAGGAGAAAACCAGTCTTTTTGCTTACTTTTTTGACGCTGAAAAAAGTAAGGCGTCTGGCGGGACGCGACCCGCCGATCCTGGCTCTGTCTAACCGCAGATCAAATCAACTTTATTGTGTCCATCCGGAATTTCCGGATGGACACTAAATAGACTTACTGACTGGCTCTAAGCGCCTGATCCAGATCCTCGATGATATCTTCAACATCCTCAATGCCAACTGAAACGCGAATATAGTCCGGGCTGACACCTGAGGCCAGCTGCTCTTCGTCAGAGAGTTGCTGATGCGTGGTGCTGGCCGGATGTATGACCAGGCTTTTTGCATCGCCGATGTTAGCCAGATGGCTGCAGAGCTTGACCGAATCAATAAAGCGTGCCCCAGCTTCTCTGCCGCCTTTGATGCCAAAGCCAAGAATCGCACCCTGGCCTTTCGGCAGATAACGTTTGGCGCGATCATGGTCAGGATGACTTTCCAGCCCCGGGTAGTTGACCCAGCTTACAGAGGGATGGCCTTCCAGGAACTGGGCGACTTTTACGGCATTTTCACAGTGGCGGGGCATGCGCACGTGCAGGGTTTCCAGCCCTTGCAGAATTTGGAATGAGTTGAATGGGGAAATGCATGGTCCCATATCACGCAGCAGGGTAATCCGCATTTTAAGGATATACGCCAGCTCGCCAAGCGCTTCGTGGTAGACGAGACCGTGGTAGCTGGGGTCCGGACTGGTGTACTCATCAAAACGTCCGCTTGACCAGTCAAATTTGCCACTGTCGACAACAGCGCCGCCGATCGAGGTGCCGTGGCCGCCGATGAACTTGGTCAGAGAATAACAGACGATGTCGGCACCATGCTCAATCGGCTTGAACAGGACAGGTGTCGCCACGGTATTGTCGACGATAAAGGGCAGGCCGTTATCGTGGGCGATGCGGGCGATCATTTCAAAATCGTCGACGTTGTTCTTGGGGTTGCCGATGGTTTCGCTGAAAACGGCTTTGGTGTTGTCATCGATAGCGTTGGCAATGTTGGCCGGGTTGCTGCTGTCGACGAATTTGACGGTGATGCCCATGCGCTTCAGCGTGTAGTTGAACATATTGTAGGTGCCGCCGTAGAGATACTGGGTCGAGATGATATTATCTCCGGCCTTGGCAAGATTAAGGATGGCCAGGTTAATCGCGGCTGATCCCGAGGCCAGGGCCAGGGCGCCGACGCCGCCATCGAGTTCGGCGAGGCGCTTCTCGAGAACATCGGTGGTCGGGTTCATCAGGCGTGTATAGATATTACCCATTTCTGCCAGGGCAAAGAGGTTGGCTGCGTGCTCACTGGAGTTAAAGACATAAGAGGTGGTCTGGTAGATCGGCACAGCGCGTGAGTTGGTGGTCGGGTCAGCCGTTTGTCCGGCATGAAGAGCTTGGGTGCCAACTCTGTAGTTCGATTTTTCTGACATGGAGTTTCTCCTTGTTTCTAGAATAAAGTCTTGTTCATACTGCCGAATAAAGTGAAAAAGTCAAGAAGAATGAAAGCCATACAACGGTAGTCTATGCTGTAATAGCTCGTTGCATAAAAAAATTCGTTGTATAAAAATAACAAGACACTCAAACATTCCCCTTGCATGCCCCTTCGTTCGGCTGGCTTACTCCGTTCAATGATAGCATCGATGTGCTTGATGCCAACCGCCAGCAAAATCGTAGATCAGGGAAGTTCATATGTTAGCAGAAAACTATTTAAGATTATTGGAAAAACTTGCAGCCAGAATGACGATGCCCTAAGCTGCCAGTATGGACAGTGTACTCTTTCAGGCCATGGCGATTGAACTCAACCGCAAGCTCTCCAGAAGCCGACTCGACAAGGTCGTCCAGACTGGTGCCGGCACTCTGGTGCTCAGATTCTGGACCGGCCAGGAGAAGCTGCAGCTGCTCTTTAAGGCCGAGGGGCAAAGCAGCTTCTATCTGACCCGTGAAAGCTATCCTGCACCGGCCAAACCGCCACGCTTCTGTCAGCTGTTAAGAGCCCGACTGCGCAATCTGCTTGAGGTCCGCGCCGAGCCGCTGGATCGCATTGCCCATTTTAGCTTCCTCGGTCCTGATAACGCCCGTTATGATCTGGTCTTCGAAGCCTTCGGGCGGCAGGGCAATCTGATCCTGGTCGATCAGGACGGACGTATTGTGGATCTGCTTTACCGGCAGGAAACCAAGCGAGCACTGATGCCCGGAGAGACCTATACGCTGCCGCAACAGCAACCGCGCATATCCCTTATCAACAACATCCCGGAGGCCGCCAGAGCTTTATGGCAAGCAGAGCAGGAGGGTAATCTGAACCTCGCCGAGGTCACGCCCTTATCGCCGGCACTGGCCGAGGCGATCTCTCAGGCAAGACAGGCTGGTCAATCCTTCGACGCCATCGTGTCGCGCATCAGAGATGTCTTTGATAGCGGTTCCTTCTCACCACGGCGGATTTTATGGCATGGCCAGACCGGTCTGTTGCCCCTGTCGTTCGACAGACAGGAGTCTGCCGTGGAAGAGTTTGCGGACCTCTCGATGCTGGTTGAAACAGATATTGCGCAAGCCGCCGGAGAATCAGTCAAAGACCTCAGCTCACGCCTGAGCGCTGTCATCAGCAAACAGCGCAAGCGCCTGAACAAGAGGCTGGAACATATTGAAGCAGAAAGTCAACGCCAGGCCGATCCGGAACGCTTTCGCATTATGGGTGATCTGCTGCTGGCGAACCTGCACCGGTTCAAAAGGGGCGCAGAGGCTGTCGAAGTGGAAGACTATTACCAGTCTCCCCCGGTAAAGGTAAGCATAGAGCTGGACAGCAAGGCAACGCCGCAGGAGAACGCCGAACGCTACTTCAAGCTTTATCGCAAGGCCAAGCGTTCCGGTGAGCATCACGCCCGCAGGTTGCAGGATACCCAGGAAGAACAGGAATGGTTGGATCAGTTAGAACTCTCACTTGAGGAAGCTGTCAGCGGCGATGACCTTTACCAGGTACAGCTTGAGCTGGAGACGGCCGGCATGTTGAAGCAAACCAAAGGTCAGCTTGGCCGACGCCAGTCGGTTCGTCCTGAAGATCAGCTGTACAAGGCCGTTTCCCCCGGCGGCTGGCAGTTGTTGTGGGGCAAGAACAGTCGCACCAATGACCATGTCAGTCGTCACATGACCGGACCCAGGGATCTGTGGTTTCACGCCAAGGGCATGCCTGGTTCACATCTGGTCTTAAAGTGTGGTGACAGCATCGATAAAGTCAGTGAAGAGGATGTTCATCATGCGGCCTCTTTCGCCGCCGGTTACTCCAAGGGTAAGGATGATGGCAAGGTTGAGGTGATCGTTGCACAGGGCAGGGAGGTCAAGAAGCCGAAAGGGGCCAGACCAGGGCTGGTTACCGTCGATGCCTACCGTACGGTGATCGTTGCTCCGGCAAGGCTCTTCGAATAAAGAAATCCTGTTCCTGCCGGCTTTTGCCAGCCCCCAGCCTCGAGTATCCAGACGCCGATTTTTTTATTGCATTGCAGAATCCCTTTTGCTATAAATTGCCCTCGCTTCATGCCGAAGTGGTGGAATTGGTAGACACGCTAGGTTCAGGGTCTAGTGTCCGTATGGACGTGGGAGTTCGAGTCTCCCCTTCGGCACCAAACGAAAACAAAGCGCGGTTGACATTATTGTCAGTCGCGCTTTTTTTACCCAGATAGTGGGGATGCGGTTGAATGAGGAGGGAGAGATCGCCCGAAAATGTTGGAACGAGATTCCTGGCCATTTCCCCCATGTGGAATTGGATGCGTTTGTGGTGATGCCGAACCACGTTCACGGCATCATCGTATTAAACGATGATGTGTCCACCGTAGGGGCGAGGCATGCCTCGCCCGATTTTTGGGTGCGGATGGTCACAGACAGGGCGACAGACAGGGCGACAGACAGGGCGACGCATGCGTCGCCCCTACGGGGGGCGGGACCGAAACCAAGGTCAATCGGTGCGATTGTGGGATCATTCAAATCCGCCGCCACCAAACACATCAAGCAAACCCGCGACACCCCCGGCACCCCGGTTTGGCAACGCAATTATTTTGAACGGGTGGTCCGTGACGACAAAGAACGGTTGGCAATTTGTGAATATATTGCCCGCAACCCGCAACAATGGACAACGGATTCCGACAATCCATACAACGCACCGTAGGGACGGGGTTGCCCCGCCCCTACGATAATCTGATTTGACGGCTACCGTACTGAGAAACCAAGCTGTCTCTGCTGGATTTCGTTTTTTGCCTCGACTTCCTGGTTGAGCAGCTCCATCAATGTTCCGTAGTCATTCCCATCATCAAGGAACTTCAATTTTTTACTGACGACAGCAAAGTCGCCTGGCGTGAGGTTGCAAATGCTTCTGGCTTCCTTAGCGTCTAACTCCTTATTGAAGAAATGCTTGAAGGCAATAATGACCTGCTCTGGTTCCAGGTAGCTAAAATGGCACTTGAAGGTAAAGCGGCGCATGGATGCCTGATCAAGTCGTTCCTTGAGGTTTGTGGTGCAGGCAAAGGGCAGGGGGTGGCACTCCATCCAGGTTAGCATCTCATTGACTTGGGTTATCTCCCAGGACCGCTGTGCATAGCGACGATCACTCAAAAGGGAATCCGCTTCATCAAAGACCAGGAAGGCTTCTTTCTCTATCGCTTCTTCAAAGGCTAGGGCAATGTTTTGCTCGCTCTCCCCAACCCATTTGGACATCAAGTCGGAGGCTCGTTTAAACAGGACGGGCATACCAAGGCGTTCTGCAAGGTAGCGTACATAGGCCGACTTACCAGTTCCCGGAGGTCCGTAAAGGCAGAGCGAAAAGTCTTTTGCGTCAGAGGAGACAAGTCTATCAGCAAGTTTGCCGATGTCGCTTTCTGCGTTTATCAGTTCCGGAAGATACGGCTCATCGCTCTTCTTAGTGGTTGCCTGATTGCGGCCTTTGGTGGCTTTGATGATGCCTTGAGTTGCGAACTGGAAGTCTTCAAGGGATGAGCCAACCAGGCCAGCATATTTGACAGCGTTGCTGGCTACGGCTGGTGAGATCTCTATTTCAGATAGCTTGGATATTGCGTCTTCAGGTACGGCCATATCGTTTTTGTCCAACAGGTTTTTCCAGACGTTCTTCCGTGACTTTGCTGTCGGTACTTTCATCTCGATGGCCAATGCCATGCGACGGATGACGCTTTCATCCAAATAGGAGGGTTGGTTGATGGTCCAGATAGTCGGAACAGGGTTGTTCTCTAGCAAGCGGTTTGTAAAGACTTTCGAACCTGAAGAGAACTTGGCTCCGAAGAGGACAGCTAGCCCCTTGTTCTCAAACATGTCGTCCATTTCATCGAACAGCAGAATATTGTTGTTCTGGTGCCGAAGGAGATTCTGCGCAATCTGGAAGGCGCTGGTTCTTTCTTTACGATTTGGCTCCTCTCCGGATTCATCAGCTTCGCCGAGGGCATAAAGATTCAGGTCGAGTTGAGCTGCGAGTGTCTTGCAGAACTCTGTCTTGCCAGTGCCGGGTGGCCCCCACAGCAAAATGTTGATACCCGGGATTCTCTTTTGAGTTGCTTCGGTCAGAAATGCTGCAAGTTTGTCTCGCGTACTGCTGATGTGTTCGAAGTCGTCCCATTCGAGAGTTGGGGGTTGTGTTTCTCCGAGGATGTACTTGCGCACGTCATCAAGGTTGTTCAGAGTTCTTTGCATGGCCGTAGATATGATGTCCGGCACATCAAAGTGATCGTCGAGGTCTTTGCCGTTGCGCGTTTGCTGCACAATCACGCCGGAAGTGATCAAGCGACTATTCTGCCGAAGGCGTTCAGCCAGGTCTTTTCGATCCTGCCCGATACATGTCGAACATAGATCCAGGATGCCTATGTGTTCTCTTGTGAGATCGTTGAGCAGTGAATAGAACTGCTCATGGATGCGGTAGCGCACAAGCAGTGCGAAAAAGTCTGTTTCGACAGGGTCGAGTTCAAGCTCTTGGGTAATCGTTCGGATGTTCTTCTCAATCGAACTATGAGGAGCATCGCCGATGTCATATGCGCGTTTATCTAGAAGTCCGGTGATTTCGTCGTGCAATGTCCGGTAGAGTTTGCGTGCTCCAGAGTTTTTCCTGACTGCATTCTGGTAGTCGTCGATGGTGTCAAGGATGTCATCGATGTTGCCCTCGATGCCTAGGAAAGGCATGCCCGTTTCCAAAAAGTCGCAGACTTCCTTAAAGGCGTGAGCGGACAGCTCCTTGCTAAGAATATTCTGCATGTAACAGATGATGTTGAGTTGTTCAAATTTTTCAATCATGTCTACCTCCAAAATAAAAATCCAAGTTGCCTACTAAATAAACTTTTTTCGACGACAAAATATGTCGCTTAGCGTTTGTGCTGTAGTTTTGATGAGAAAAAGGCTATAAATGTCTAGATGCGACATATTCTGTCGTTATGGTGAGGTAGAGGATATAGACATGACAAAGACAAAGAAGTTCCATGCATTGCTGCGCCAATGGAAGATGTTGCAACTACTGCCTTCCAAATACCCTAAAGATGCAGCCACAATCAGGGAAGAACTTGAGGACGAGGGTTTCAAGGTTGATCTCCGTACGGTGCAGAGAGACCTGAAGGAGTTAACGGAGGTGTTCCCGGTTACTGCCAAGCATGGCAAGCCAATCTCTTGGAGATGGGATCGCAATGCGATGTCCTTTGATCTCCCTGGGATGGATAGAACAGGTGCACTGACATTGAAGATGGTCAGTGAGTTTATGGCCAGGCTACTGCCGAAGAGTTGCCTTGAGTCTTTGGCTCCTAACCTCAGACGGGCCAATTCAATTCTTGATGAGCTTGGTGACAAGACTTATGGCGGCTGGCCTGACAAGGTCAGGGTGGTGCCACGTACTCAGCCTTTGCTGCCTCCAGAAGTCGATGCAGACATTCTTGAAGAAATTTACGAATCTTTATTCAAGGACCGTCGGTTCAAGGCGACATACCTGAAGAAGGGTGCTGAGGAACCATCTGAGTACACTGTTAACCCCCTCGGGTTAGTTGCAGCCGACACGATTCTTTATCTGGTGGCGACACTCTGGAATTATGACGATGTCTTGCTCTTGGCAGTTCATCGTTTTCAGTCTGCCGAAATGACGGACGAAATCTCCAGGAAACCTAAAGGGTTCACGCTCGATAAATATTTGGAGGGCGGTGCGCTTGGATTCCCTATGCCCGGGGAGAAGACGATCAAGTTGAAGGCTTTGTTTGATAAGTATGCTGCTGCGCATCTTCACGAGAGTCCGTTGAGTCTCAATCAGACCATTACCGATCAGGAAGATGGCGATGTTCTGGTCGAAGCCGAAGTGTTGGATACTCATCAATTGCGATGGTGGCTCTTGAGCTTTGGCCAATATGTTGAAGTTATTTCTCCAAAATCTCTCCGCAAGGAGTTTGCTGAAACTGTTCGTAACATGGCGAACTATTACGAAGATTGATTTTGATAATTTGGTAAGTCAGGGGGGTCCATGAAGCGCAATCTTTTTCTGAGTAAGTCACAGTATCTCAAGGGTATGCAATGCCACAAGGCACTTTACCTCTATAAACATCATAAAGAAATGCGCGACGATATCAGCGCCGCTCAGCAAGCAATTTTTGCCAGTGGAACGGATGTTGGCGTTATTGCGCAGGAGCTTTTCCCAGGTGGTGTTGAGGTGCCTTATGAAGGGTTGTCGCTTTCTGAGCAAGCCAGGATGACGAAAGACGAGATTGCCAAAGGAACAAAGACAATCTACGAAGCTTCGTTCGAGTATGATGGCCTGTTTGTGAAAGTCGACATCCTGCATCTGGGCGATCAGGGATGGGAGCTTTACGAGGTGAAGAGTTCCACTTCCGTGAAGGACGTCAACTACGACGATATCGCTCTTCAATATTATGTGCTGGCCAGTGCCGGGTTCAAGCCGAACAAAGCCTGCCTCGTGCACATCAACCATCAGTATGTTCGTCAGGGGGGCGTTGAAGTCGAGAAGCTTTTCACCATCAACGATCTGACGGCTGATGTCGTAGCGATGCAGAAGGAAGTGCCGAGCAATATCTCTGCAATGCGTTCGATGATAGATGGTGAGTTGCCATCAATTGATATCGGTCCACACTGTTCAGATCCATACGATTGTGATTTCCGTGGCCACTGCTGGCAGCACATACCGGAAAATTCTGTCTTTGACTTGCGTGGCCGAGGTATCGACAAGTTCGCTTGTTACAATCGCGGCCAGATAGATTTTGCGGATTTGCCCCTGGATGAACTGAATAACAGTCAGCGCTTCCAGGTGGAGATGCATCTGAAGCAGGGTGAGCAGGTTGATCCAGATGGAATCAAGGAGTTTCTCGACAGCCTCTGGTATCCGCTGTGCCATTTCGATTTCGAGACCTTCATGTCGCCGGTTCCGCTTCATAACGGAATGCGTCCTTACCAGCAGATTCCATTTCAGTATTCACTGCATATTCAGCGAGAAGAGGGTGGCCCGGTTGAGCATTATGAGTTTCTGGCGGAACCGAACGTTGATCCACGCCCGGCCCTGATCAAGGCGATATTGGTGCAGATCCCCGATGACGCTTGCGTGCTGACCTTCAATATGGCCTTTGAAAAGACCCGACTGAAGGAATTGGCAGAGGACTTCCCTGAGTACGCTGAAGGTCTGAACGATATTCATGATCGCGTCATGGATCTCATTGTTCCTTTCCGCAAGCGTTATGCATATCGCTGGCAGCAGCGAGGCTCGAATTCGATCAAAAATGTTTTACCAGCGTTTATCCTAGATATGTCTTATAAGGACCTGGAGATCTCGGACGGCGGCATGGCGATGGATGCATATCATCTGATGTGTGCGGAAAAGGACCCAGTGAAGCTGGAGACTTTGCGTGGCAATCTACTGAAGTATTGTGAGCGTGATACCGAGGCGATGGTGAAATTGCTCGACAAGCTCAATGGTTTTGTAGCGGTGGATAAATAAATGAAAAAAGAGAAGTTCCCTATCGTATATTCAGATGAGTACAACATTTCTTTTATGGGCTTGGAAAGGCTGCATCCCTTTGACTCTAAAAAGTATGGCCATGTATTTGAGATGCTGTCTGAGAGAGTGGGCCTCAGCAGCAGTAATACCCACCAACCTGACGCCATTTCTGATGAAGATCTGCTAGAGGTCCATTCTTCGGAATATCTGGAATCCTTGCAAAGCCCTTCAGTTATAGCTCGGATCGCTGAGGTGGAAATCCTAAGACGGTTGCCCGTTAACGTTCTCCAAAACAGCCTGCTGATGCCCATGCGCTATGCAACGGCTGGAACCCTAATGGGAGCAGAACTCGCCTTGAAGCACGGTTGGTCGATTAACCTGGCGGGCGGCTACCATCATGCGAAGAAGAGTGAGGGCGGAGGTTTCTGCTATTTTGCGGACATCCCGCTTGCGGTCAATAAGTTGCGCAGCGCAAATGCTGATATCAAAATACTGGTCATTGATCTGGACGCCCATCAGGGTAATGGCGTCTCGGAAGCATTACATCAGACAACTGATGTCTTTATCCTGGATATTTACAACTGCGAAGCCTTTCCCGGCGACATCGAAGCAGAGAAAAAAGTTGATTTTCCATGTCCGGTTACGTCGTACATCGAAGATGCCGACTATCTCTCAATGGTTGAACGAGTTGCCCCCGAGGCGATGGATGTCAGCAAGGCTGATTTCGTAATCTACAATGCTGGTACGGACATCTATCGAGAAGACCCTCTTGGTGGCATGAGCATCAGCCGAGAGGGCATCATCAAAAGAGACGAAATTGTCTTTTCGAATGCGAGGAATAGGGGAGTCCCAATCCTCATGCTGTTGTCTGGTGGCTATACCAATGCCAGTGCTTCAATCATTGCCGATTCCATTGAAAACTTGATGACCAGAGTTGTTGCCGACCCCTGAATTCAAACGAGTGCCGCTGTCTGACGATTCGAATCTGGATTGGATGCGACATATTTTGTCGTGATGGTGTGGTTATCTATAAAGCATAAGAACGAGAATTAGATTTTAAGGAGAACTATTTGAGAATAACGATTCATAGGGGCAGCAGCGAAATCGGCGGCACATGCATCGAGCTTGCGACCCGCCGCACAAAAATTCTGTTGGATCTGGGCGCGCCTCTCAGTGAATGCAGCAAAGAACTTGATCCCAGGCACTTGAAGGCGGATGCTGTTCTTGTCAGCCATCCCCATCAAGATCATTATGGTCTTATCGAACTGTTAGACATGAAGACGCCGGTTTACATCGGTGCTCTCGCAAAATCACTCATCGATGCGACGCGTGTCTTTCTCAAACGTGAGCTTCCAGCAAACAATTTTCATCACTTCACGCATGGCAACGCCTTTCAGATTGGCGATTTTACCATCACTCCACATCTGGTAGACCATTCCGCTGTTGATGCCTATGCGTTTCTCATCGAGGCTGAAGGCAAGCGAATCTACTACAGCGGTGATTTTCGTGCGCACGGTCGCAAAGCAGTTCTTTTCAACCGTCTGGTCAAAAACCCACCAAGGGATATTGATCTTCTCTTCATGGAAGGCACCATGCTGCGAAGGGATAATAGTGAGTTTCCCAGCGAGGAACATGTTCAGACGAAAATTTATGAACTGATTCGTGACCAGAAGAACATGTCTTTTCTGATCTCATCGTCACAGAATATTGATCGGTTGGTATCTGCTTACAAAGCTTGTATGGATACTGGCAAAATCCTTGTCCTTGATATCTACACTGCGTGGGTTCTGGAGCAGATGAACCAGGTCACGCGGAATGTGCCGGATATGAGCTGGGACCTGGTCAGGGTTTATACCAGTAACAGCCAATATCAGACGATGAAAGAGAATGCGGTCTATTTCGGCGGCTTTGCTAAACGAGTTTGGAATCGTCGAGTCAAGATGAATGAACTGGAAGCCAGCCCTTCCGACTATCTGTTCTTTGGCAAGATGTCCCACCTTAAATGGATGCGCAGATTCAAAGAGCTTGGCCCGCTCAACCTCATTTATTCACAGTGGCTGGGGTACCTTGATTATTCAAGCGCGGATTACTTCGGCGCCGAGGAGATTGCAGCATTGCGTGATGATCCTCGGGTCAATTTTGTTTACGCTCATACCAGCGGGCATGCAACGGTCGAGGATCTCACAGTCTATGCCGGAGCGATTTCACCCAAGGTTCTGGTTCCAGTCCATACTGAGTGTGGCGGGGACTATTCTGACCATTTTGAAAATGTCCTATTCTTAAGGGAAGATTGTCACTATAATTTGTGAATATACATTTTATTCTAAGGAGGTTGTCTTGAAGTATTTTGAAATGGCCCAGAAGCTCAATGAAGCTCATCATGATAAACTAAAGAAAAGAGAACTACATTTTCGTGGGAACAGGAACTCTTTTTCACTAATCTCCGGCGGATGTCAATATAGTTGTCGCCTTTTTCGGTTAAGCCGCTTTATCACAAAGGTCCTCTTCGGAGGGCCTTTTCTTCTCTGGGTTGAGCCGAACAATTTCAACCGATTCCCAGTTACGAGTTTTGCCGGCCCAACGGT
>JAGXHL010000002.1 GCA_024636215.1 Deltaproteobacteria bacterium | reverse complement strand
TAAATTGCTTGACTGGCGCTGGAGAAAAGGCTCAAAAAGCTGAAGCCGCCCCGAGGGACGGCTTCGTTACTCCTTCTACACATGGTAGATAAGCTACATAAATATATCGTTCGTTTGTGCTGAAAAATCAACTTATTTGTCGTGGGTTGTGTTTTTAAGGCGATTTTGAGGAACGAGAGAGGGATGCAGCGTAACTTCATGTCCAATACCACTCTGCAAGCCGAAAATTCATGCGTTACGTGCCATTCTGGGCATGATTTTCATTTGATGGGTATTTGACATGGGTAGCTTTTCAGGTCAGGTGTACTTTAGTTTTCCTTTTATTACAGCATGTTATGCCGTAATTTTTATTTGATGGCTATTTGATGGAAAAAATATTGTGTAAGATAAGCTGGTTACAGAAGTTTGACACTTTCAAATCCGAAAGTCGCGCAATATTAACAATTTACGTGATTTAAAATGCCTGTTTTTGTACTACATCCCCTTAAAGCCGAGCCGGAATCTGCGAGGGTGATGCCGAAAGACCCAAGGGCCCGGTCAAGGGCCCAGTCAAGGACCCAGTTGTATTCGGCGTCGATGCTACTTTCCGATACGCCGCAAAAGGCGACAACATGGCAGACACAGGAATTAACCAGAAGCGACATCAAGCGGGATCGCAACCTGCCCCTGCTGGTGCTAAACGCCTTCAGCCACTACAACACCGAGCGGCACGAGATTAAGGCCGAACTGGTCAACACCATTCAGGCAATCAAGAATCTCAAGGTTGAGTCGGCAAGTCACGGCTAGAGTCACGGCTAGAGTCACGGCTGGAGTCAGAATGGATTTGCGGCGATGGTCATAGTAGAAGCAATCAGAAAATTTGCCTGTGATAACGACCTGCCCGTTCTCTATCGTTCCTACAGCTGGGGCGGAGATTCAGACCGACCCAAATCACGCATTAACTGGAGTTACAACTAATGCCCAAACCAATCAATCGCCTCAAAAGACCCCATATCGCCGATCTGAGTGAAGTCATCATCACCCGCGACGGCGACTATGCTGTCATCGACTACCGCGACCCGACGGTTGGCGGAGTCAACCTCAAGCTCGATTCCGACCTCAGCCTGATGAGTGACGAGGATATCCTGCACTGCCACAATCAGGTTCTGCTGGCCCAGCAAGAAGCCATCGCCAACTACGTTCACGAGGCGGTTGAAATCCCCGTCGGCAGACCGCAGGTGGAATATTCCGAGCGCTGCGACCAGTGGTCGCCGCGCGGTGACGTGCTGCGCTGCATCATCCATAACGAAGAGGGACGCAGAGCGGTCATTGAAATTGACGACCAGGAGTTCACCCTGGAGGAGTTCGGCACCATGCTCACCACCTTCTCCGGCTGGGGGATGCGGCTGGTTTTCGTGCCCGAGGATGAGCTGGGAAAACAGCCTGATATTGTCATCAAAGATCCGGCGGACTGATCAGAACAAAGAAATCCGGAATTTCCGAATTTCAGTAAAGCCCCACTTCGCATGCCAAAAAGAGGAAGACAAGGATGAGCAAGAACAAAAAGCCACAGTCGTCAAAAAACCTGGAACGATCCATCGTTCGCTCATCTGCGGCGGAATATCTCACCTTTATCGCCGCCAGCGGCAGCGGCGGGGTCGAGGCGGTTTATGCCGACGAAAGCATCTGGCTGACCCAGAAGATGATGGGCGTGCTTTATGATGTGGAAACTAACACCATCAACTACCACCTGAAAAAGGTGTTCTCCGACAGTGAGTTGCAAGAAAATTCAGTTATTCGAAATTTTCGAATAACTGCCGCCGACGGCAAGACCTACAACACCAAGCACTACAAGCTCCCCGCCATTATCTCCGTGGGTTACAAAGTCAACTCCGAACGGGCCGTGCAGTTCCGCAAGTGGGCCACCACCATCATCGATGAGTACACCATCAAGGCCTACGTGATGGATGACGAGCGCATCAAAAGCGGCGGTTCCATCCTGACCGAACAATATTTTGAAGAGCAACTGCAACGCATCCGGGAGATCCGCCTCTCCGAACGCAAGTTCTACCAGAAGATAACCGACATCTACGCCACCTCCATCGACTACGACGTCACCGCCCAGGCTACCAAGCGCTTTTTCGCCACAGTACAGAACAAGCTGCATTGGTCCATCCACGGCCAGACTGCTGCGGAGGTCATCGTCAATCGCGCCGATGCCGAGAAACAGTACATGGGCCTGACCGCCTGGAAGGATGCCCCACAGGGGAAAATCCAGAAGTTCGATGTCAGCGTGGCCAAAAACTACCTGACAGAAGATGAAATGGCCCAACTGTCCCGGCTGGTGAACGCTTACCTGGATGTGGCCGAGGACATGGCCCTGCGCAAAATCCCCATGACTATGCAGGACTGGGAAACCCGCCTGAACCGCTTCATCGCGGCGACCGACCGTGAAATACTGCAGGACGCGGGTAAGGTGACAGCGGAGATCGCCAAGGCGCATGCCGAAAGTGAGTTCGAAAAATATCGCATCGTGCAGGACCGGCTGTTTGAAAGCGACTTCGACCGGATGGTGAAGCAGCTGGATACCGGCGATGATCAAGACGGTGAGACGTGAGCGCAAGGCCTCCCGCAGGGAAGTTGAAATCAGTTCGTCGAAATTAACGACAAGGAATGCACCTTGTCCAACCATTTAAATAGTCAACACAATGCCTGACAACAAAGAACTTAAATCCCGCATCTCGGCCCTGAAACGCAGCCGACGATTTGTCCGCTGGGGCGAATCGGCAGCACTGGCGCGGGAACTGCGCGAGCTGTTGCAGCAGATCGAAGACCAGGTCGAGGATGCACAACTCGGCTGCAAGCTGGTGGCCGACTTCTACACCACCGACCACAGCGTCTTCGGCCGCTGCGATGATTCGAGCGGTCATGTCGGGGATGTCTACCGCTATGACGCCTGCGAACTGTTCGTCAGCTACGCGAAACGCTGCGCCGACAACTCTTGGCTCGCCAAGCTGATCCTCAAGACCAGTCTGAAGGATGATTACGGGGTACGCGACGCCCTGGTGGATAGCACCGCCGAATTCCTGCCGGAAGCGCAGCTGCGCTGGCTGGTCGATCAGTATCAGCAGTTGGCGGGAGAGGAACCCGAAGAGTACCCGCGCCGCCACTGGTTCTACCAAATCGAATCCCTGGCCCGACAGCTGAAGGATGCGCCGCTGTTCGAACAGACCCGCCGCGCAGCCTGGTGCGATGACCCCGGCACCGCCGCCTGCGTCGATATCGCCCGGGTCTATCTGCAATGCGGTGAGGAGCAGACCGCCCTCGACTGGCTGGAAAGAATTCCAGCCGGTGAAGGTTATCAGCAGCAGGAGCGTGATGAACTGCTGCTCGCCATCTACGACCGACAGGGAGATAAGCAGCACCAGGCCGAAGTCGCCCGGCGCAGCTTACGCCGGCAGCGCAGCCAATCGGGCTTCGAGCGCTGGATTTCGATCGTCGGCGAGGATCAGCGCGCTGACCTGCTCAACCAGGAGATACGGATCATCCTCGATGCCCCTCTCCTCTCACTGACCGATGCCGCCTTTCTGACCGCCATGGAACAGTGGGACGCAGCTGAAATCTATCTACAGACCCGCGCCGAGCAACTGGATGGCGATCACTATCAGTTTCTTCTCCCGCTGGCGGAGACCTTCGCATCCCTGGCCCGGCCGCTAACCGCCACCCTGCTCTACCGCGCCCTGCTCGACTCCATCCTGCGCAGAGCCAGGACCACAACCTACGGACATGGCGCACGCTACCTGCGCAAACTCGATCTGCTGGCAAAAACCGTCAACGACTGGCGCGATATTGAGCCACACTCTGTCTATGTCGAACAGCTGCGCCGGCAGCACGCCCGCAAAACCAGTTTCTGGAGCCGTTACAACAAGTAAAGGGAGGAGTTCATTCCATGACAATCAAATCCACCAAAGGAGCCTGCAGCCTCTGTGGTAAAGAGTACACCCGTTCAGGCATGGGCAAACACCTGGCCAGCTGCCTGACGAAACAACCGGAAGAATCCATTATGGATGATGAGCTTTTCAGTCTGCACCTGCAGGTTACGACCCGTTATCCCTCAGGCTACTGGCTGCATCTGCACGTGGATCAGCGGGCAACCTTCAAGACACTGGATACGTTTTTGCGCAAACTCTGGCTGGAATGCTGTGGTCATATGAGCCAGTTTTTCGTCGGTCGGCAGACTATCGGCATGCAAGGACGGTTGGGCACATCGCTGAGGTCGGGTGATGAAATTGATTATGACTACGACATGGGTGACACAACGCAGTTGCGGATCAAGGTTCTCGGTGAATATCAGGGTCTGACAACGACTGGAAAATCGATAGCCATCCTGGCCCGCAATCATCCGCCGAAAATTCCCTGCGATGTCTGCGAGCGACACCCCGCTGTAAGCATCTGCCCCGAATGCAGCTGGGAGGGTGAAGGCTGGCTTTGCCAAAAGTGCGCAAAAAAGCACAGCTGTGGCGATGAAGTCGACTATCTGTCAATTCCCAACTCTCCACGTGCCGGGGTCTGTGGTTACACCGGCGCATGAGCCAAGTTATCCGCCCATATCCTAAAACACGCAGCTGTATCCCACTGGAGCCACCATGTCAGACAACCAACCATCTTCATTTCGTCATTGGACCCCGGATTTTGACGATTGGCCGAACTCCTGGATGGGGGTAAGGGAAGATCTGGAATTCGGTCGCAAGCTGCTGCCCTATTTTGCAGAATTTCTCCAGACCCTTTACACAGAGGGGCTAACGCGAAAAACTTTTGTTCAGTATCGCGACAACCTCTGGCTGCTCGGTGGAACCATTATCTCCCGGGTTTCCCTTTACGATGATTACCAGGCCGATACCCTGGCAACGCTGATCGATGCCGTCGAAATGGACGGCATCCTGCCCGATCATCATCACCGCATGAATCAGGCGGAATTGCGTGCATTCAGCAGGATGTGCCGCCGCTTTGAAAAGCATCTCAGGAAATCCGTTTAACCAGCAACGGGCATCATGCAATAATTTCCTCCCAGCAATCTCAACCAGGCGCTAGCGACAAGAGAAGATATGAAAACTGAAGATTTCGACAAAAAATTTGATCAGTGCGAAAGCGTCATTGACGATCTTGACCTGTACAAGACTCGCCGCCCCGAACAGGAGCAACGTAGAATCAGCATCGATCTGCCTATGTGGATGATTCATTCCCTGGACAAGGTTGCCCGACAACTCGGGGTACCCCGCCAGTCAATTATCAAGATATGGCTTGCCGAGAAACTCGAAAAGACCGCTGGATAAAGTTTCGGGGAGACCTTAATCCGACATGCTACACATGTACGGAAGTCCTCCGTACCACTTGACATCTCCCTGGAAGACATCTATAGTTCACCCATGAGTACGGAAACAATCCGTACAAGCACAAAGGAGCACTCACATGGCGACCGCACGTCTTGACATGAAACTTGATCTGGAAGTCAAGCAAAAGGCCGAGAAGGCTTCGGCCCTGCTTGGAATGCGCAGTCTCACTGAATATGTCGTGCACCTCATGGATGAAGATGCGTCCAGAGTTATTGCACAGCATGAAAGTATCACTGTAAGCGACGATGTCTTTGATCGCTTCATGCACGCCTGCGAGAACGCGAAGCAGCCCAACAAAGCCCTGCGCGAGGCCCTGACCTTCACCCGAAAGCAAGGCATCAAGTGAACTGGGCACAGGAATTCGTTGAGCTTGACAAAAAAGTCCATGACCGCAGTTCATTTGACAGCGGCGAGGACGAGCTGAACGATTTCATCAAAACCAAAGCAGCAAAGCATATGGCGGCTGGAATCAGCAGAACAATGGTGCTACCAGCCGTCTCTCCTTTACCTGATGGTAAATACCCCATTTGCAGCTTTTATTCGATTGCTCCTAGCCAGATTGAAAGACAAACACTCCCGGCAGCATTTGCCAAAAAACTACCGCACTACCCTATTCCGGTCTTCCTGATCGCCCAACTTGCTGTGCATGCAGAAATCAAGGGGCAAGGTCTGGGCAAGATCACCCTGATTAAAGCACTGGAGCATCTCTGGAGCATCCATGCCCACATGCGAGCTTATGCAGTGGTTGTCGATTGCCTCAACCAGGTGGCCCAGGATTTTTACACAAAATTCGGCTTTGAAATCCTGTGCGACAACAACGGCAGGACCAGAATGTTTATGCCGATGAGTACGGTGGGCCAGCTCTTCGAGGAAGAGTGAGAACAGTATCGTGTCCGAAGAACAGAACAACGTACCTGACAAAACCACCACCGACTCCACCCCTCCAAGACCTCTCGACCGAGAAACACTCTACAAGCTTGTCTGGTCAGAACCGATGCTTAAAGTCGCAGCGAGATACGATGTCTCATCGAGCTACCTGGCAAGAATCTGCACCCGAATGAATGTGCCCAGACCGGAACGCGGCTACTGGGCCAAGCTCGCGGTAGGCAGGGCACCGAAGCAACCACCCCTGCCGGAACCAGAGCCGGGAGACGAACTCGCATGGACACGTGAAGGTGAAGAGGCTCCGGTAAAAAGACTTACCCCTCGCCCACCGACAAGAAAACGCAAAAACAAAGCAAAGCCCAAACTGATATGCTCAGGCCTCCATCCTCATATTGTCGGCGCAAAGGACCTTTTTGCAGCAGGCCGAACATCCTATAGCAGCGAATACCTGAAACCATCTAAGCGACTCCTGGTTGACCTGGCTGCCACCAAGTCTGGGCTCAACAGAGCTCTCGACTTTGCCAACCAGCTCTTCTGGGCCCTTGAGGAATCAGGGTTCAATGTTGTCTTCGCACCAACTCATGAGCACTTCTGCCGAACAGAAGTCGACATTCACGAGAAGCCGAAAAAGAAGACAGGCTACGAGCACAGCAATCTCTGGGGACCGAACCGTTGTACGGTCGTTTATGTTGGGACGGTCGCGATTGGGTTGACGATCATCGAGATGTGCGAAGAAGCTGAGGCAAGATATGTCAATGGCGAATTCGTGCGAGAGAAGGACCATATCCCCAAGAGATCCAGATATTCATACGACCATGGTTGGTCTTCAACGAGAGACTTTCCTACAGGAAGACTTCGCTTGCAGGCCTTCTCTCCTTATCACAGAGCCCAATGGGTCAAACAATGGCAGGAGACCGAGAAACGGGATCTGGTCAGCCAGATAAAGAAGATCGTCAGGGAACTCAAAGCTGCTGCCACTGAAATAGCCAAGCTTGTTGAAGAAGCAGAGCATCAGGCGGAGATTGAGCATCAGCGCTGGCTGGTGAAACGCGAGAAGATGCGTCTTGAGGAAATTGAAGAGAAAAAAGCAGCATCACGAAAAGAAAGCCTGGAGGATTTAGTCCAGGTCATCTCCGACTGGGCTGAGGTGAATCGTATTGAAAAATTCTTTTCAGATGCCGAAAAGCGCGCCCATGAATTGAATGATGATGAAAAGCATGCGATGCTGGAACGCCTCAGGTTGGCTCGTGAGCTGGTTGGGAGTACGGATGCCCTGGACCACTTTCTTGACTGGAAATCACCAGATGAAAGGTTCAAAAAAAAGCGTTTGTATTACTCCGACTAACATTGAAGGGGCCAGCCCTTGCCGTTGAACAATGGGCACTGATGCTTATCAGCCCAGGAAAAAGCCTGCTTGCATTATCCCATTTTGGGTTACATAGTTCCCAATATGGGAAACATTAACAAAAAAACGTTCAGTATCGGCGATGCTCTGTTTACCAAAACACAGCAACAGTTGCTGCGCCTTCTCTTCGGCCAGCCGGAAAAAATTTTATTCGAAAGAGATTGTCGATCGGGCAGATAAAGCAGATAAAGAACCCACGGAAAACACTAGAATCACCTCTTTCTCGGGGTAGATTTCGGGGTCAAGTTGCTTTTAAGCCATTAATAAATCTATGCAGATCATAGCCTTAAACAATTTATTCGACTCCGGCCTTCGTACCATTAGCAAAGAAAGGCCCTCTGTCAGCAGGGGGTCATTTCTTTATCAAGCTACGTCCAGTTTCCGGCCTTCCGGTCGAGGAAACCTCCGCATTCATTGATTATTCGTAAAGACATGCTAGGCTGTCAGGCTGTTAGCAGTTAAACTTCGAGGAGCGCCAACAATGCGTAAACTTACTTTTTTCGTTACCGTCATCAGCCTGTTCACAAGCCTCCCCGT
>JAGXHL010000017.1 GCA_024636215.1 Deltaproteobacteria bacterium | reverse complement strand
TTGAATTTTCTTCATGGCTATACTCCTTGGTCTCTTGGGTTAACCAACTTGCGGTCGGTTTTTCTCAAGAAAGGGTATAGCCATTTTTACTTAAATGCCACAAGGCTAGCCGTTTCTGGAATATAGCAAGCTTGAGTGAGCAAAGCGAACGGGCGTGAAAACAGCCGTTCCCGGTTATAAGACCTTAAAACGTCAAATCGGTGACCCAAACAACCAAGGCTCCTCCGTTCTCTTTTTTTCTTCAAAAGCTTTGATCGCTTCGACATGCTGCATAGTCAAGCTGATGTCATCCAGCCCCTTCAGCAGACATGCTTTACGAAACGCATCGACGGCAAACTCAAAAACCTCACCGCCAGGCGTTATGACTTGCTGTTTCTCGAGGTCAACGGTCAGGCGGTAACCCGGAGACGCGTCAACTTCCAAGAACAGTCTGGCCACCGTATCAACAGGGAGGACAACGGGCAGGATACTGTTCTTACAGCAGTTGTTGGCAAAGATCTCTGCGAAGCTCGGCGCGATGACGGACCTGAAACCGTAATCGAGCAGTGCCCAGGGCGCATGCTCACGCGAGGAACCGCAGCCGAAGTTGTCGCGAGTCAACAGAATTTGTGCCCCCTGGTAGCGTGGCTGGTTCAGCACGAAATCAGGATTGAGAGGGCGTTTGCTACAATCTATGTCGAGTTCGCCATGATCAAGGTAGCGCCACTCGTCAAACAGGTTCGGACCGAACCCGGTCCGTTTGATCGATTTGAGGAACTGCTTGGGAATAATAGCATCGGTGTCAACATTGGAACGATCCAGAGGCGCAACCAATCCGTTCAACTTGCTAAAGGCTTGCATGATCACACCTCCAGAGTGCGGACATCAACAAAATGACCGGCTACAGCTGCAGCCGCAGCCATGGCCGGGCTGACCAGATGGGTGCGTCCGCCCTGTCCTTGTCGGCCTTCAAAGTTCCGGTTCGAGGTTGAAGCACAGCGTTCTTTGGGGGCGAGACGATCGTCATTCATGCCGAGACACATCGAGCAGCCAGACTCACGCCATTCAAAACCGGACTGCAAAAATATTTTGTCCAGTCCTTCGGCTTCGGCCTGCTGCTTAACCAGACCGGAGCCGGGCACAACCAGGGCCCGTTTGATGTTGGCTGCGATTTTATGGCCTTTGAGTATCTTCGCCGCAGCCCGCAAATCTTCAATACGCCCGTTCGTGCAGGAACCAAGGAAAATCGTATCAGGATAGATTCCCGTAATCGGTGTATTTGCCGCCAGCCCCATATAAACAAGAGCGGCCTGCATCCCTTCGCGCTTAACCGGGTCGGGTTCGTCGGCCGGGTCCGGCACACAACCATCGACGGACGTCACCATTTCCGGAGAAGTACCCCAGGTCACCTGCGGCTGGATTGAAGCGGCATCGAGGTGAACAACCTCGTCGTACACAGCTTCGGGATCGCTCTGCAGCGACCGCCAGCAGGCTTCGGCCTGGGTCCATTGCGCACCCTTGGGAGCATAAGGACGCCCCTTGACATAGGCGATCGTTGTCTCATCTACGGCAACCATTCCGGCGCGGGCACCGGCCTCTATCGACATATTACAGACCGACATACGACCTTCCATTGTCAAGGCGCGGATCGCATCACCACCGAATTCGATAACATAACCGGTACCGCCAGCGGTGCCGATTTTACCGATAATCGCCAGCATGATGTCTTTGGCCGTAACTCCGAACCCAACCTGACCATCGACACTGACCAGCATATTTTTTGCCTTGTTCTGAATCAGGCACTGCGTTGCCAGCACATGTTCGACCTCGGAGGTGCCGATGCCGAAAGCGAGCGCCCCCAGAGCGCCATGTGTCGAGGTATGTGAGTCACCGCAGACGATGGTCATGCCGGGCAAGGTCACCCCCTGCTCCGGACCAATGATATGCACGATACCCTGGCGGATATCGTTCATGGCAAACTCTTCGATTCCAAAATCGGCGCAGTTGGCATCGAGCGTCTCAACCTGCAGGCGTGACAGGGGATCCGAGATGCCACCAGAGCGGTCGGTGGTGGGAACATTATGATCGGGGACGGCAAGGTTGGCGTCAGCGCGCCAGGGCTTGCGACCGGCCAGCCTGAGACCTTCAAACGCCTGGGGAGAGGTCACTTCATGAACCAGATGCCGATCGATGTAAAGGAGACAAGGGCCCTCATCATCGCAGCGAACGACATGCCGATCCCAGAGTTTATCGTATAGGGTTTTTGCAGTCATGACAGGCTTTCCTGGGTAAATAGCTGGTTTATCTTCGAAGTGATCAAGAACTGTAATTATGAGTCATCCGTTTCCTATGTCAACACACAGGCTAAATATCAGTTATTCTTCCACTTCTCTTCACATTACCAGAATTATCACTACAACTGTTATATTTCAATAAGCAAATAGACCGATAGAGCCTCCTGCCCTGTAAAAAAGGGGCTTCCCTTATGGAAAGCCCCTTGCCTAGTTTACCGGCTGCCGCGTTGAACGAACTATCTCGCAGTTTTCGATCTGGAAGCGAGCAATTTTTCGCAAGGTCAAGGAAATCAAGGATTTGAGCGGAGGCGTAGTGCTTTACGCCGCACAATCAAATCCGCCGATTGACACAGAGATTGCGGGAAAGGGCCGTTTCCAGACGAAAACTATTTCGGTTCAACCGGATATTGTCTGCGTTGCCATTCCTGCCAACCACCCTTTAGGGCGTAGACTTTGGTAAAACCGTTTTCCATCATTTTCAGTGCCACACTGGCACTCGTGTATTCGTTACTTCAGGTACAATAAAGAACGATTGTCTTCTCCTTGTCATAGTTGCCGATCCACTGGTCTACGGCACCGGGCTCGACACGCTCGGCACCGGAGATCTTCACTGCTGCGCTTGTCCAGTCTCTACCGGAACGAACATCGAGGATTGTGTAATCCGCTTCACCAAGATGCATCTTGAGCTCATCAACGCTCATCCTTGGTACCGAAGCGGCGAACACAGAGACACTGGCGGAGAACAGGAAAACGCCGGTCATTATTGTCAGATAAATCATAAAACGCTTGTTACGCATGGTCATGTCCCCTTTCAAGCAGAATCGAATCTAGTACCCTGTAACCCCTAATCTTTCGCATCTTGCTTGTTCTTTGCCGCGTCAGCTACATTCCGATTTCAGCTGCTTAGCTATGGCCAGGCACCAGAAATCGCGCCTTGCTGACACGCCAAAGCCCCGCGCAATCACGCGAAATCTTAAGGGATACAGGGTACTGGTTACACCTTAACAGTTCCATCCGATAAATGACAAGTCCGGTCATCTTTAACAGTTTCCAGCAGCTTCTCTCAAGAGCTCTTTACGCTCCAGTAACTGCTGGATATGGCGTTTTTCCTCGCAACAGATCGCGTCAATGATTGCCCCCGCCTTGCCGCGAAAGAGGGGTTTGACCTCGGCAAAAAACAGCAGTGTATTCTTTTCGAACTGCAAGGCTGCGGCAATCAACTCCTCCTGGGAGAGCATCTCTGCAGCACTCAGGGATTCGGTCACTTCTCTGATCAACAAGTGAATGAACCGACCATATTCCCCAAGCAACTCTTCACCTGCTGCAGACTTGCCGGTATACATCTCGTAGAGATCAGTATAAATCACGCGGTGCTTGCGCTCTTCATCTGCAAGAGCTGAAAAGGTCTTTTTCAAACTGTCATCAACAGCCCTGGAGCAAGCACGCTTATAAAAGTCCTCACCGTGTTTCTCCAGCCAGACAGCAAGATCCAGAACCGATTCGAGCGAAGTAATACTTTCTGTAACTATCAAGATATGAAGCTCCTCTGCATGATTGCCTCGACATTATAGATGCTTACATTCTTTCTGCAAAGAGTGGAAATGGCAAGGATAAATAGCGACTGCCGGCTGAATCATATCGAAGTGTTTCAGACACCTTATAAAGAGCCTTTCAGACTGGCAATGCTGTGCAATTTAAGTTACTTTTATGCAACTGGAATTCACTACGGAGCTGCTCTTGGCCAATTTTATCCTGATCGGGCTCTTTGTTTCGCTGGGCATCCTGTTCCGCAGAATCAAGGCTTTTCCGAAAGAAACAGCGCAAACCCTCAACATGTTTGCGCTCTACGTCTCATTGCCTGCAGTTATCCTGCTCAAGGCCCCCGGGTTGTCCCTCACAGAAGAGACTGTGGTCGCCGCTATCGTACCCTGGTGCATGCTGCTTCTTTCGGCAGC
Source organism: Deltaproteobacteria bacterium (assembly GCA_024636215.1). The sequence continues at coordinate 166,813 of JAGXHL010000017.1, read as the reverse complement.
AACCATTTTGCTCCTTGCAAAGCGATGCAACTGGTCACGGCCCACGACCGGAGTGCTCATGCTGGTAGTCCCTTTGGGCAACACCTCCTTTATGGGTGTGCCTATGGTCAATGCATTCTTTGGTGAATCCGGCATTCCGCACCTGATCCTCTACGACCAGATTGGCACCATGCTGATCTTTGCTACCTATGGCTCGGCAATTCTTGCCTATTACAGTGGCGAAAAAAGCGGCGCAAAAACCATGGTACAGCGTGCCCTGCTTTTCCCACCGACGCTGGCTCTGCTGGCGGGACTTTTGTTTCGCAACATGACCTACCCGGACGCCATGGTGGACATCCTGCAGAGTCTCTCCGGAACCCTGACACCACTGGTCATGACAGCCATCGGTTTTCAGATGACCTTGCGCCTGAGACCTACCACACTTGCCCCACTGGGTACCGGTCTCGCTATCAAACTCCTGCTCGCACCGGCATTCGCCCTGCTCGGCTGCCGGCTTTTCGGTATCGACAGTCTTGCCGCCGACATTGCCATCTTCGAAGCCGGCATGCCGCCCATGGTGACAGCGAGTGCTCTTGCTGCAGCGGCCGGTATGGGGGTAGAGCTTGCAGTCGCTCTGGCGGGACTTGGGATCGTTCTGGCCTTTGTCAGTCTGCCACTGCTTTATCTCTTGATTCAATATTTTTGAACTTGATGACGCAGGCAACGGTCATAAGCACACCCCGAAGCATCAAGGCTAACCCTTCTCGCCCATTGCACCAACAGACTGCGTGTGCTTAAAACCTGGCTGGCCGTTTCTCCATGAAGGCGCTGATTCCCTCCTTGCAGTCTGGCGTTGTAAAGCAAAGGGCGAAAAGATCCGCCTCGTAACGTGAGCCGCGGGCAAAATCCATCTCCAAACCATTATCAATCGCTTCCTTGGCGAGTTTGATCGCTGAAGAGCTCTTATCGCACATTTTCATGGCCAGAGCGCGCGTCTCGTCCAGCAAACGTTCCTTCGCCACAACGTGGTTGACCAGACCGATCCGGCAGGCCTCTTCGGCATCAATCATTTCACCGGTAAAGATCAGTTCCTTGGCCCGGCCCTTACCGACCAGACGTGTCAGGCGTTGAGTCCCGGCAAAGCCGGGAATAATGCCGAGTTTGACTTCGGGTTGACCGAATCTGGCCGAATCCGCAGCAATCCGGATATCACAGCCCATGGCCAGTTCACAGCCGCCACCGAGAGCATAACCGTTAACGGCAGCGATCACCGGTTTGGGAAAAGCTTCCAGCTGATCAATAACCCGCTGGGCAAGCAACGCGAACTCACGGGCGCTTTCGGCATCCAGAGTACCGAGATGGCCGATATCCCCTCCGGCAACAAAAGCTTTCTCACCTGCTCCGGTGAGAATAACAACGCGGACCTCCGGATCCTTCTCCAGCTCATCGAGCAATCGATCCAGACCCTCAAAAGTCGCTACGGTCAAGGCATTGAGAGCCTTGGGGTTGTTGAAAGTAATGGTTGCCAGGGGGCCGTCTTTTTCGAGCAACAAGCGTTCATCCGTCATAACTATACTCCTTTGCCACGGGTTAATATCAGCAGGCCTTAAGTTGTCAATGATTGGTCAGTATAGCGGAGGAATCTTTAACAGGCTACTTCTGCAAGTTCAAGAACAACAAAGCCCCCGCATGCCGTGCGGGGGCTTTGTTGTAAAACTATGCACAGCAGGTCAGAACTCTTCTCCCGTCCACATCTCCTCTTCGAAACGAATCGCCCGGTTGCGGCCGGTGTCTTTGGCTTTATAGAGGGCAACGTCCGCATACTTGATGCACTGCCAGAAGCCTTCTCCATCACCGGGGAACTCACTGACACCGAGACTGAGGGTTTTCTGGATTGAGCCATTGGGAATCTTGATCTTGGCTTCATCAAAAATTTTGCGGATTTTCTCAGCGACGACAATCGCGTCACCGGGATTGATATCAATCAGCAGGATAAAGAACTCCTCCCCGCCAAAACGAATCACAATATCGGTATCGCGCACACCTTTATTGATCAGGGTGGCGGTCTCTTTAAGGACCAGGTCACCGACATCGTGGCCATACTGGTCATTGACCTGCTTGAAATAATCGAGGTCACACATGATCAGACCAAGAGTTTTCTTCCTGCGCAGCACGCCTGAGATCACATGGTTGGCGTGGTCCTGCAGGAAGCGTCTGTTATAGAGTCCGGTCAGCGGGTCTTTCAATGCAGACTCACGCAAAGTGTTCATCAGACGTTTCGCTTCAAGGACTGACAGCGCCTGTTTGATATAGGTTTCGGCCTTGAAGATCCTCGCCTGGATATCAGCCACGTCAAGCTCTGCGCTGTTCTGCCCCTCAAAGAGGAATTGCACAACCCCGCCGGTGCGACCACCGATAATCATCGGCATACAGATATGAGACTTGCCGGTCTCCTGCTTGAACTGCTTGCAAACCTGAGGATAAGCCAGAGAAGAGATTTCATGACTGGTTTTCTTGGCGCGGCACAGGTCACAGTTGGTCAGGATGTCAGCGTTGCAGGCCATCTCTTTGGAGGATAGGGCCAAGGGGTAAACCGCAACCATATCACGCTGGTTGTCGTTGACTTCGTAAATGACAAAATCCTCAACCCCCAGTTCACGACGGAAGACGTCACCGATCCGTGCGTATACATCCTCAAGCGTAGCATCTTCCTCAATGACCCGTTTGAAGGTGCTCATGGAATAAACCGTATCCATCAGGCCGTTGAACTCCTGCGAAAGGGTACCGATTTCATCACGCGAGGTGATCTGGATCTTGTTGGTGAGGTCAACATCTCCGGTGCCGACATTGTGAATTTGATCGATAATCGCATTGATCGGCCGGGCTAAAGCCTGGACAATCCAACGGGTAAAGACAAACAGAAGTAGAACGGCCAGTATCAGCACACCGGCAACGGCCATAACAGTGACTTCAATAATCTCGGAAATTTTGTTTGAAGAGGCATGGTAAAGATCGGAAAGCTTGGTTGAGAAACTGACCGAGAGGGTGCTGGCCTCGCTGAGACGCTTTTCGAGAATTTTGTAGCGCCCATCGAGCTGTTCACCGTTGGGGGCATTATTGTTCAGTACCTGCAGCTTGTACTGGAAAAAATCTGCATAGCTGGCATCGATCTGGTCGAGAAGCAGGTTCAGTTCCTTAAGATAGGAGACGCCTTCAGGATCAATGGAGAGTGAAGTCGTATGCAGAGTTTCCAGGAGCTGACCGGAATCATGCGAATAGTCATTAACGGCCCCTCCCAGTGCCAGTGCAGAGGAGAAATCACGTAAATCGCGCAAACGTTTGGAAGAAAGGTCCTTTAAGCGCTCAACGCTCACACTGTCGCCGGCTTTAAGCATATTAGACGAATCGATCGTCATCGCCTGCAGATTGCGAATAACCTTCTGCACCACCTTGTCCTGAGGAACCGCGTGGTTGACGATCTTGTCGTAACGCATGTTGATGCCGACCATACCGACCACGGTCAAGGTCGCCATCACCACGAACCAGAAGAGGACACCAATAGAAAAGAGTCGAAACTTTTGATTGATGGGCAGATCGATAAAAGTAATCAAGCGAATAAAACGACAGGGGATATCGAACTTGCTGCAGTCTTTCATTGATGGTTTCGACTCCTGCAAACGAGAGAAATGACTATGGATGAAAATTTCTTAAACGAGTTTTTTTAACAAAAGCACGCTGACGATGTCAAGGAGAACCGGTCGTTCTTCAATATCGGTCACTAAGGAGGGCTCTGGACAGGGCATTTTTTTGAGAAACGAAGGGAGTTTTGGCGGTTGGAAAGGAATTCAGCAGGACATCCCGCAACGGCTGCAACCCGGCCGACACACAGACCCCGGTTGCGCTACCAGGGCCTGCTCGTACTCAATGCGCAGATAACTGCGCTTGACCCCCTGGCGAACAATATCCCAGGGGAAAAGCTCATCCGCGCCACGTTCACGATGCAGGTAGAAGGCAGGGTCGATACCTACCTGCCGGCATGCCGCCTTGAGGCTGGCCCCCTCTGCGAGTAAAGGCAGGGTCTGACCGACGCGTCGATCACCACGGGCAAACAAGCCCTGTATCTCGGCATGCCGCAAAGATTCAAAATTCAGTTCAACATTCGCAACCGGGCGCAGCCGTTTTTGCAAGATTCGATACTTCTTTTCGAGCAGACTGCGCCTCTCCATTGGCGCCCATTGCAGCGGTGTCCAGGGCTTGGGTACAAAGGGATTGACGGAAAGATGTAAACGGCCGAGGCGACCGGCCTGTTTGCCGATCTCTTCCCATATCCGGCGTATTTTCAGAGTCAAATCGGCAATCGCAACCACGTCGGACTCAAGTTCGCAGGGCAGACCGATCATGAAATAGAGTTTGAGATTCGGAATACCCCCCTCTGCCAAAAGCCTCACCGCGGCAAGAATCTGCGCTTCATCGATCCCTTTATTGATGACATCACGCATCCGCTGACTGCCCGCCTCCGGGGCCAGGGCCAGGGTTTTGTGGCCAGAATTGACGAGGACTTGTATCTGCTCGATGGTGATGGCGTCAATGCGCACACTCGAGACCGAAACCTCGCCACCCTGATCCAGGACGTCCCGACCGAGAGCAGCCAGGTCGCCGTAGTCGGAGACCGCTGCAGCGACCAGACCGATCCTGCCGATATCGACGTCGGTGTCGAAAAGCTCCTGACGCAGATGCTCCACGGAATGTTCACGAAAGGGTCGATAGATAAACCCGGCGGCACAGAAACGACAGGCCCTGGGGCAACCGCGCGAGACTTCGATCAGGTGCATGCTGCCGAATTCCGTTTCCGGTGTGGCCACACATGTACGGCTCTGGCTGTCATCCAGATGACCCTGCCACTGGCGTGCAACCTGCTCCGGAAGCCCCTCCATTGGCGTCATTGATTCAAGCTCACCACTCTCATGGTAACAAACGTCGTAACCACCCGGCTGATAAATTCCGGCCTGGTGTGAGAGTCGAGTGAGCAGTTCACGGCGAGCCGAAGTCTCAGGATCAAACAATGGCTTCAGCAGTTGCGGCAGAATCACTTCGGCCTCACCCACCACAAAGAGGTCCATGATCTCGGCGAGAGGTTCCGGATTGAGAAAGGCACAGACACCACCACAAATAATCAATGGATGACGTTCAGTACGCTGCTCGCGCCAGAGCGGCAGTCGACCCAGCTCAAAGATCGTTGGCAGGTTCAGGTAATCGTTTTCAAATGAAATGGAGAAGGCGATCAGGTCAAAATCGGACAGCGCGCGTTGGGACTCAATCGAGACGAGGGGAAAACCGGTACGGCGATGCTCTTCAATATCTTCGTGATCAGGCAGGAAGAAGCGTTCACAGAGGGTATCTTCACGCTCGTTGAGCATCCCGTAGACGGTCTGCAAGCCCAGATTACTCATCCCCTGATGGTAGCTATTCGGATAGATCAGGGCAACCGCCAGACGCCCACCCCAGGGATTGGCCTTTCCGCCGGTTTCCTGTGCATGGCGCTGGCGATATTTTTCAATCAGGTAACGTGACATCGATCACATTCCGCGGCGAAAATGGGGGCAGCTAGACTTTGCCCGACAGGATCTCCGGCACAAAGGACTGGACGGCCTCGATCACATCGTCCACCGTCACCCGGTCCATGCAACGATGGTCAATCGGACATTCCCTGAGCATGCAAGGTGAACATTCAACCTGGTGACGAACGATGCGATAACTTTCACAGCAGGGTGAGGTTGTGGTGTGATTGGTAGGGCCAAAGATCGCGACAATCGGCACATTGAAGCCGGCAGCAACGTGCATCGGACCGGAATCGTTGGTCACCATCAGCGCAGCGGCACCAATCAGGGCCATCATCTGCCGGACGCTGGTCTTGCCGATGAAATTATGCACAGGAGCCTGAATCGCTGTGGCGATATCCTTGCCGATCTCAACTTCACCAGGGCCGCCGATCAGGACGATCTGCATGCCGTACTCTCTGGCAAGAAAATCGCCTACGGCTGCAAAGCGCTCCGGGTACCAGCGTTTTGCCGAGCCATAGGCGGCACCTGGGTTGATCGTGACCACAGAACCTTCGGCCAGCTGCTCTTTTGCCCAGGCACGCTCACTGTCCAGTAGAGCAAGCGCCTGCCGTTTCTCCTTCGCCTTGATGCCATAGTAATTAACAATACGCAGAAAAGCATCGGTTTGATGGAGCGTCTTCTCGACTTCGCTAAAAGGCACCGGGTGGGTCAGGAGGAGGCGGCGACCATCCGTAGTAAAGCCGATACGACGAGGGATTCCGGCCCAAAAAGCCATAATTCCGGCTTCAATGGCGTACTGGAAGAGAATCGCACAATCGAATTTGCGGCGGCGCAAAGCGGCGGCAAAACGCAACATGCCAAGGGCTCCGGCATGCCCGCCAGCTTTGTTGTAGACGATGACTTCATCACAGCCGGGGTGATTTTCCAACAACTGAGCGACCAGAGGATTAGCCACGACGGTGATATGAGCCTCGGGATAGGTCTCCCTGACCGCCATCATTGCCGGGAGGGTCATAACAGCATCACCGAGCCAGTTGGCCGAGCGGATCATGATACGTTGGATTTTGCTGGCGTCGAGTTTTTTCAAGAGACGTGAATTCAGGTCAGAGGGAGGGCTTCGTCAACCAGCATGACCGGGATGCCATCACGAACCGGATAGGCCAGCTTGCAGGCATGACAGTAGAGTTTGTCATGCTTGTCATCGGGAACAATCTCACCTTTGCATTGCGGACAAGCCAGTATTTCAAGCAGAACTTTGGATAAAGTCATCAGTCATCTCCCGATTGATATTCACATCTTCTACAGTAAGCCACATACCAAGTCAAACGCAAAGGCCAAAACCTTTTCCAGGAGGCTGTCCGTAATAGAGGCCGAAGCGATTTGCTACCGGGCTTTTATTGTCGGGCGGCTTCCTGGAATAAGGAGCAAAAAAAACGGGCCGCACAAGGCGGCCCAAAGTGGTTGAGGGAGTCGCATTACAGGCAAGCGCAGAGCTACGAGCAAACCGATAAGCGCCGGGCGGAGAACCGGCACGGTTACTCACCCTTTGACAAGCACAGAATTAAATTCCAGATTGGCTGTCGGGCTCGTGTAGATCCCGTCAGCAAATATTGAGCCTTAATCAATACGTTTGCGCAAGAAGGTCGGGATATCGTATTCCTCGTCTTCATTGTAGGACCCGATCCGCATACTGGCCCGGGGCTTGTCCTGATTCTGGTTGCGAATGAACGCCGGGATATCTCGGTCAATCCTGGTTGGTGTCTGGACGTTCGGCCGGCCCAGATCACTCTTGGGACGTTTTCCGGTATCGAAAGAGCAGCCGAAGCCGGTCGCAATAGCCGTCACCTGAATCGTCTCGCCCATATCTTCGTTAACGACCAGACCGATGAAGATATTGGCATCTTCGTGAACCTTCTCGTGAATGATATTGGCGACTTCCTCGTAATCAGCCATGGTCATGCTTGAAGAACCTGTGACATTGACCAGCACCCCCTTGGCACCGGAGATGTCAATCTCTTCGAGCAGCGGACTGCTGATCGCCTGCTGAGCGGCTTCGCAGGCCCGATTTTCACCGGAGGCCGTGCCGATGCCCATCATTGCCATACCTCGCTCACTCATCGCAGACTGAACATCCGCGAAGTCAACGTTGATCATACCGTGGGTCGTGATCAGATCAGAGATTCCCTGTACGGCCTGGCGCAAGACATCATCAGCGGGCTTGAAAGCATCGAGGATGCCCATCTGCTTGCCAGCAAGACCACTTAGCCGATCGTTAGGGATCAGAATCAGCGAATCAACGATCTGCTTGAGCTCTTCGACGCCCTGCATCGCCTTGGCCATACGCTGTTTACCCTCAAAAGCAAAAGGTTTGGTGACAACAGCAACGGTTAAGGCGCCAAGCTCCTTGGCCACCTCGGCAATGACCGGCGCGGCACCGGTTCCGGTGCCGCCACCCAGACCCGCGGCGATAAAGACCATATCTGCACCTTTAAGCAACTCGGCAATCCGCGCACGGTCCTCGTTCGCAGCTTCGCGACCGACTTCCGGATTGGCGCCGGCACCAAGGCCCTTGGTCAGCTTTGGACCAATCTGCACCCGCAGTGAGGAGAGGTTGGCTCGCAATGCCTGGGCATCGGTATTTGCCACCATGAACTCCACACCCTCAATCTGGGCAGCAATCATCGTATTGACAGCATTGCTGCCGCCCCCACCAACACCAACCACCTTAATCTTGGCTACCTGATCTACACTTTCGTCAAATTCAAACATAATGACTCCCTCCGTCATTGTTGTGATCATCGCCTCTCCATGGCAAGGATCCGTTTATCTTACAGGCTTAAGTTGCTTGGTTGACTGTTAGAAAAATTCTCCGAACCACTCTTTCATTCTGCGTGTAACGCGATCAAAGAGGTTTTCATCACCGATCGAGAAGTTGCGGGTCTGCATGTTGCGGCTGCCATACTTCACCAGGCCAACGCCGGTTGCGTAGATCGGTGAGTTGACAATATCGATCAAACCACCAATACCGGTCGGCTGGCCGCGTCGTACCGGCAGGTCAAAAATCTGCTCGGCGAGCTCGGGCATGCCTGGAAGAATTGCCGAACCACCTGTGATAACCACGCCTGAGGCAATCAGATCCTCGTAACCACTCTTGATGATCTCGCGATTCACCAGAGTGAAGATCTCCTCAACCCGGGGCTCAAGGATCTCTGCGAGCAACTGCCGTGACAAGATCCGGGGCTCACGTCCGCCTACCGAGGGGACCTCAATGGTTTCGTCCTTGCCGACCATCGAGGAGAGACAACAACCCGAAGCTTGTTTGATTTTCTCCGCTTCCGCCGTTGGGGTGCGCAGCCCCACGGCGATATCGTTGGTGAGGTGATTGCCGCCAAGCGAGAGCACCGAAGTATGCTTGATTGCCCCATCAATGAAAATCGCGATATCCGTCGTGCCCCCGCCGATATCGACAAGAGCCACGCCGAGGTCCTTTTCGTCAGGAGTCAGAACAGCCTCAGAGGACGCCAACTGCTCAAGGACAATATCGCCGACGTCAACGCCGGCCTTGTTGCAGCTTTTAATGATGTTCTGAGCACTGGCAACGGCGCCGGTGACTATATGCACACGCGCCTCAAGGCGCACACCGCTCATTCCGAGCGGCTCCTTGATGCCGTCCTGGTCATCAATGATGAACTCCTGGGGCAGGATATGGATGACTTCCCGATCCATGGGTATCGCCAGGGCCTTGGCGGCATCAATGACACGTCGGACGTCCTCGTTGCTGACTTCGCGATTCTTGATGGCGATCACACCCTGAGAGTTGATCCCTTTGATGTGACCACCGGCAATCCCCGCGAACACCGACTTGATCTCGCAACCGGCCATCAGCTCTGCCTCTTGCAGCGCTTTACGAATCGCATTGACGGTACTTTCGATGTTGATCACCACACCCTTGCGCAGACCGCTCGATGGGCTGGTACCAATACCAACGATATCGAGCCCCTCATCGGTCATCGCACCAACGATGGCGCAAATCTTGGTTGTGCCGATATCCAGGCCGACCACCAGGTTTTCACGTTTGTTGTTCATGTTCTTCCCCTTCCCGTTCCGAAAAGCTAACTTCTGCCGACCGTGCGCTTTACGTCCAGCTTCACGATAACGCGGTCGGTCACGTTTAAATCAATATATTTAAGAGCCAGCAACCTCGGCTCCAGATCGTCATAGATGCTTTCCAGCCGATTCAACTTGGCAGAAAAACCTTGCTTGCCCAAGCGTACAGGAACGCCGCCGATGCGGGTATGCATGACAAGACCTTCGTGCTCGTCATAATGAATTTCCGAGACATCATCGAGGTTGAAGAGGGTCCTGCTGTCGAGCTCGGTCATAAGCTGCAGGGCCAGATTCACACAGCCCTGGGTCTTATCCGGGTTGTCGAGCAGATACTGACGATCGATCCCCGTTATCACCGGGTAATCCAGTTCATCCCCTGCATCCAGCATCTTGAATACGTTGCCGGCAGAGTCCACGTAGTAAAGATAACCAAGGTCGATAATCCCTCGGACTTCCCGCTCAACCACCCGAATGACCACTTGATCGGGAAAGGAGCGTTCCACTTCGGCTTTGGCGATCCATGGGTGCTCTTCGATCTTGCGTCCGATCATATGCAGCTCGAGATCGAACAGACTGTCGCCGATCTCGATATCGGAGGCATCAAGAATGTCGCCCTCAGTCACCCTCACCTGCTGCTCAACAGAGACCTGTTTGACACCGAAGTAACCCGACTCCAGCAGCATCTGGACCGTAAGCAGGGCCCCACTCGCAAGCAGAAAACCAGTTCCGGAGGCAATGCAGATCTGCAGAATGCGATGGAAAAGCTGCTTCCAGTCACACGGCTTTTTTTCCTGCTTGCGACGGTTGGTTTTGGTCTTTTTCTGCTTTTGAGCCTTCAGATCACGCATTAGTCTACCTGTTTACTTGTTCAATCCTGCATCGTCCAGAATCTGCATAACCAGTTCGTTAAAAGAGATCCCTGCTTCAGCCGCCGCCTTGGGTAGCAGGCTGGTTGCAGTCATGCCCGGAATTGTGTTGACTTCAAGGCAGAAAAACTCGCGTTCGCGCACCATAAAATCAACCCTGGCTGCACCACGGCAAGCCAGTGCCCTGCAGGCCGCCACAGAGGTTTCCTGCAATCGGTTATAAAGCACGGCTTCCAGAGGTGCCGGCAGCAGGTACTCGGTATGACCCGGCGTATATTTCGATTCGTAATCGTAAAAACCGCTTTTCGGTACAATCTGAATAATCGGTAAAGCTTCGTTGTTCAAAATGCTGACGGTAATTTCGTCGCCCTGAATGTAATCTTCAACCAGGATCAGGTCATCGTGCTGCAGAGCGTCTTGCAGACCTGCTTCCAGTTCCGGCCGGTTTCGCACGATACTGATGCCGATGGTTGAACCTTCTCGAGCCGGCTTGACCACCAACGGAAAGTGTCGGCAACGCTCGTATAGTTCATTGCGATCATCACCGTCACGATATGCGACAAACCCCGGCGTGGAGATCTCGTGGTAGAGCAGAATCTGTTTGGTGATCACCTTGTCCATCACCATGCTCGACGACATAACGCCACTGCCTGTATAAGGGATCTGCATCATCTCAAGAAGCCCCTGGACCGTACCGTCTTCACCATAGCGCCCGTGCAGGCAGATAAAGGCCACCTCGGCACTGACCTCGCGCAACTGTGCTGGCAAATCGTAGCCGACATCAACGGCAACCGCATCACAGCCGTTTTCGAGCAACGCGCTGAGCACGGCCCGACCTGTTTTCAGAGAAATCTCCCGCTCGGCCGAGAGGCCCCCCATCAAAACGGCTATCTTCTTGCTTTTCAGTTCTGCGCGATTCATCATCTTTTATCCCTGGCCGGCGACAAGACTTTCAGCAGCTCCTGCCCCACCTGCCAGACATTGCCGGCACCGAGGGTAATCACAATATCGCCGGGCTGGAGAACGGCCTGTAGATGCTCGACCGTAGCAATTAAGTCTCCGGTAAAACAGCAGGACTTGTGTCCATGTTCACTGACCCCTTCCGCGAGCTTTTCCGCAGTGATATCGGGGCGAGCCTCTTCACCGGCAGCGTAGATATCCATGACCGCGATATGGTCCGCCTGGTAGAAAGCCGTCACAAAGTCATCGAAGAGGGCTTCAGTGCGACTGTAACGATGCGGTTGAAAGACTGCGACCAGGCGCCTGTTCCAACCGCCGCGGGCGGCGGCGAGCGTCGCTTTGATTTCTGCAGGGTGATGGCCATAATCATCCACCACCATAATCCCCTGCGCTTCACCCTTGATTTCAAACCTTCGGCCAACGCCGCCAAAATCTTTGAAACCTTCGGCGATTGTGGCAAAGGACATGTCGAGCTCCATGGCTACAGCCACAGCGGCCAGGGCATTGAGTACGTTGTGGCGCCCCGGCATGCGGATACTCAAGCGACCGAGGGCTTCTCCCCGATAGTGCACCATAAAACGGGTCCGATCGTTCTCATGCTCTATCTCCGAGGCCATGAAATCAGCCTGAGAGGTCAAGCCGTATGTGACCAGCCGCTTCTTGACCTCAGGGATCATGCCCTGCAGATTCTCATCGTCCAGACAGAGTACGACCAAGCCGTAGAAAGGCACCTTGTTGATGAAATCAATAAAGGTGGCGCGTATTTCGTCAAGACCACTGTAGAAATCAAGATGGTCTTCATCAACATTGGTCACCACCGCAATCGTCGGTGATAATTTCAAAAAGGAGCCGTCCGATTCATCCGCTTCAGCGACCAGAAATTCGCCCTGCCCCAGTTTGGCATTGGAACCGATTGAATCAAGGCGGCCACCGATCACCACGGTCGGGTCGATATCTCCGTGCGACAAAACTGTTGCCACCATGCTGGTCGTAGTGGTCTTGCCGTGGGTTCCGGCGATAGCGACGCCGTACTTCATGCGCATCAACTCTGCCAACATTTCCGCCCTCGGGATGACGGGAATCTTGCGACGGTGCGCTTCCTGCACTTCCGGATTCTTCAAATTCACGGCCGTCGAGGTCACGACAACATCAACATCAACAACATTCTCGGCGCGGTGGCCATAAGCGATCGTCCCTCCCAGCGTAGCCAGGCGCTGGGTGATATCACTCTCTTTAAGGTCGGACCCGGAGACCTGGTAACCAAGATTGATGAGCACTTCAGCAATCCCGCTCATGCCAATACCGCCGATGCCAACAAAATGTATTTTCTGAATCTTGCCGTACATGATTTTCCCTTCACATCTTTTCTGTGATAACGGACCGGCATTCCTGCAGCAATCTGGCTGCTGCGCCCCGTCGTGCCAGACCTTTAGCGGCGGCCGACATCGACATGAGGCTGACCCGGTCATGCAGCAAGCCACTGATCAGTTGCGCCAGACGCTCGGCAGTCAGATCTGTTTCTTCCATCACCATGGCGGCACCCTTGGCGGCCAGAGCTCGCGCATTGCCGGATTGATGCCCCGCTGCAGCGTGCGGATAAGGCACCAGAATCGCCGCACGACCACAGGCCGTCAGTTCAGCGAGAGTGGTCGCCCCGGCACGGCAGACGATCAGCGTTGCGGCTGCATAGGCCTTGGCCATGTCGTTGATGAAGGGCTTGACCTCGGCCTTCGGCCATGTATTCTCCTGGTATCCGCGCAGGGTCTCCTCATAATCAAGTTGGCCGGACTGGTGAACGATCTCCAATTTATCTCGCCATTCGGAGAGGTGCGGCAGTGCGGCCACCAGGGCCCTGTTAATGGCCCGTGCGCCCTGGCTGCCACCGAAGACCAGCAGGCAGAGTTTCCCTTCCGGCAGACTCGGACACTGTTCCATGGCTGAGCGAACCGGGTTGCCGGTCAACACCGTAGCACTCCTGTGAAAGGCACGATCCGCTTCATCAAAAGAAAGACAGACTCTTTTCGCCCAGAGACCGAGCAGTCTGTTTGCCAGCCCTGGCCAGGCATTCTGCTCATGCACCAGATACGGGATGCAGAGAGTTTTGGCTGCCAGCAGGGTCGGCACCGAAGCATAGCCGCCAACACCGACCACTACATCCGGTTGGAACTCTTGCAGGATTTTACGCGAGTGAGCAAAACTTTTTGTCAGCTTGCCAAGAACTTTCAGCCGTGCAAAAGTTCCAAGCCCGGCCCACCCGCTCATTTCAATTGTCTGCAATGGCCAGCCCAGCTCCGGCAGCATACGTGCCTCCAGACCTCTCTCGGTGCCGACAAAGAGAACTTCGCTCTGCGGCTCTTCGTTCTTAAGCTGCTCAGCCAGTGCGATTGCGGGGAAAAGATGTCCGCCGGTGCCGCCACCGGCCAGCAGTAATCTCATCGCAGTTCTCCCGGAAGACTTCTGGAGACGTTCAACAATATGCCGATAGCTGCCAGCGTCGTCATCAGACTGGTCCCACCATAAGATAGAAAGGGCAGCGCCAACCCTTTGGTGGGCACCATCCCCATGACAACCGCCATGTTGACAAAAGCCTGCATGCCGATCAGCAGGGTGACCCCGAAGGCCAGGTAACAGCTGAAGTCGTTGGGAGCATTGAGGGCTGTCTTCAAGCCTCTCAGAACCAGCAGAAGAAACATCGAAGCAATCACGATCACACCAACAAAACCGAGCTCTTCGCCAATTACGGAAAAGATGAAGTCGGTGTGCGCCTCGGGCAGGTAGAAGAGCTTTTGTTTGCTCTCACCAAGCCCCTGGCCGAAAGCCCCGCCGTTGCCAAAGGCGATCCAGCTCTGGATGATCTGGAAGCCCGTGTCACTCGGATCGTCCCAGGGGTTGAGGAACGCCATAATCCGGCGGCGGCGATAGTCAACATTCATGACCATGACGTAGAGGAACGGTATTGCTATCAAGCCGATGCCGGCGAGGTAGCTCAGCCGGGTACCTGCCACCAGCAACATGGCGATCGAGACGATGGCCAGGGTCAGTGCGCTGCCAAGATCAGGCTGAGCCAGCAACAGGCCGATCAATACCGCCAGGACCACCATATAGGGCGCAAATCCGAAACGGAAGCTCTTGACCTTACCCTGCTTGCGCGCCAACGAATGAGCCATGAAAAGCACCAGCCCCAGCTTTACAAACTCGGCCGGCTGAAAAGTGAGCCCGGCAATCCTGATCCAACGTGCAGCACCGCCAACTTTCTTGCCGATTCCCGGAACCAGAACCGCAAGCAGCAAAAGAGCACACAAGCCAAGCACCGGCCATGCCGCTTTACGCAGCAGGTCCAGGTTGATCCTCATCAAAAGCACCATGGCTCCGAAGCCGAGGAGGGCATAGACCCCTTGTCGTTTAAGAAAATGCAGGCTGTCGTCATACTCCCGCACCGCCATAATTGACGAGGAAGAAAACACCATCACGACTCCGAGACAGGTCAAGCAGACCGCCAGCAGCAGAATCGAATGATCGGTTCCTTGCCTAATTTCCATGGCTGAAGTCCTCAGCACAACGCAAAGCATGAAACTCACGCGCGAAGGTTCGACCGCGCTCAACATAGTTTTTAAACATATCGAAGCTGGAACAACCCGGGGACAGCAGAACAGATCCCCCGGCGCAGCTCACTTGTGCCGCGATAGCGACGGCTTCATGCATATCAGCAGGGCGATGAATTGTCGTCATACCATCAAAAGCAAGGCCCATGCGCTGTGCCGCGGCTCCGATCAGGATCAGATGGGCAACCTTGTCACGAATCATCGGTACCAGGGCTGACAAATCTCCCTGTTTATCCTTACCGCCGGCGATCAAAACCACCGGTCTATTCAAACCGGCCAGACTTTTCACCACGCTGCCGATGTTGGTGCCTTTGGAGTCGTCAAACCAGCTGGCACCATCGAGTTCACCCAGAAATTCCATGCGATGCGCAAGGCCGGTAAAGCTTGTGGCCGCGCCCCAGGCGATCTCAGCCGGGCAGCCTTCGATCAAGAGAGGAATCAGCGCAGCCATGACATTTTCCCGGTTATGCTGACCGCGCAGCTTCAACTCATCTGCAGCAAAGATGATCTCGGAACCTCGCCAGCGCCAGATGATTTTGTCGTCATGCAAGCTCATCCCCGAGTCCAGAACCCTCTGACTGCTGAAGCAAACCTTGTGTGCCGCAATCGTTGACGCGACCTGCATCACCTGGAGGTCATCAGCATTCAGAATCGCAATATCGTCTTCAGCCTGGTTTTCAAAGATCCTCGTCTTGGCCGCCACGTAACTCGCCATATCCGCATAGCGATCCAGGTGGTCTTCCGAAATATTCAGCAGAATGGCATACTCCGGGCGAAAATCTTCTATGGCTTCCAGTTGGAAGGAGGAGAGCTCCACAACCTGCCATGGATAATTCTGGCCCACGGCATCAACCAGCGGAGTTCCCAGGTTGCCGCCAACAAAGACTTTTTTGCCCCAGGCTTTAAGCATTTCACCAATCAGCGTCGTCACCGTAGACTTGCCGTTGGTCCCGGTAATGCCAATCATTTTTCCGGCCAACTGCTGCCAGGCGATTTCCACCTCGCCAAGGACCGGGATAGCATGCTGCCTGCAGAGCTCGACAACCGGGATATCAAGTGGCACACCCGGGCTGATCACAACCAGATCAGCTTTTTCGAAAAGCTCCGGGGTATGGCCGCCGAGATCCATGCGGACTCCGGCATTCCTCAACTCGTCGAGATTATCCAGGAACTCGGCACTACGATTATCGGACAAGGACACCTTGGCCCCTTGCTCCAGGAAAAACTTCGCCAGGCTGCGTCCGGTTGACCCGGCGCCGATAATTGTAATCTGTTTGTGCCGATAATCTCGTTTCACCACAGGCATGCCTATCTTAACTTGAGCGTCGAGAGGCCGATCAGGGCCAGAATGATACTGATAATCCAGAAACGCACGATAATCTTCGGTTCCGGCCAACCCTTCAGCTCAAAATGATGGTGGATCGGAGCCATCCGGAAAATCCGCTTACCATAGAGGCGAAACGAGGTCACCTGCACGATCACTGAAAGCGCTTCGGCTACAAAAATCCCACCGACGATCACCAGAACAATCTCCTGCTTGGTAATCACGGCAATCGTACCGATCGCGCCGCCGAGAGCAAGGCTGCCAACATCCCCCATAAACACTTGAGCCGGATAGGTATTAAACCAGAGGAAACCGAGCCCGGCTCCAATCATGGCGCCACAGAGCACCGAGAGTTCTCCGGCACCCTTGACACCGGTGATCTGCAGGTAACTTGACAGGGTCGCATGACCTGCCACGTAAGCGAACAGCAGGTAGGTCCCAGCCGCAATGATGACCGGACCTATGGCCAGACCATCGAGTCCATCGGTCAGGTTGACGGCATTGCTGGCACCGATAATCACCAGCATGGCAAAAGGCACATAAAACCAGCCAAGATCCGGATTGAAGCCCTTGAAGAAGGGAAAGGCCAGAGTCGTCTGAAACCCGGGGTAGGTCATCAAAACCAAACCGACACCAAAGGCGATCAACATCTGCCAGAACATCTTCTTGCGCGGCGAAAGCCCATCACTGTTCTTCAGACGCACTTTCAACAGGTCATCAACAAAACCGATGATGCCGTAACCAACTGTAACCAGAAGCGCCAGCCATACGTAGAGATTGGTTAGATCCGCCCAGAGCAGCGTCGGCAGCACGATCGCAAAAAGAATCAGGGCGCCGCCCATGGTTGGCGTTCCTTCTTTCTTGAAGTGTGATTCCGGTCCCAGTTTTCTGATGCTTTGCCCCATCTGCAATGCCGAGAGCTTCTCTATCAACCAGGGCCCGAGCAGAAAGCTGATGACCAGGGCCGTGATCGCCGCATAGATCGTCCGGAACGTGATAAACCGGAATACATAAAAGATCGAAAACTCGGTATGTAGTGGATAGAGCAGATGATAGAGCACGTCTTATCCTCTTTCGTTGCCGTTTATTGCCGTTGCCTGGCGCGCTATCCGCAAAGCGTCAATGACCTTTTCCATCCGCATGCCCCGGGAGCCTTTAACCAGAACCCGATCACCGCTCTGCAGGACTTCAAGGAGTCTCGCACAGAGATCATCGTGACTTTTAGCTGTAAACACCCGTTGTTCGGGCAAACCACTCTCAACAGCCCCGCGGGCAATGTCTTCTGCCAGGACACCGTAAGTGAATAGCCAGTCAACCCTCTCCGCAGCGAGCTTACCGATATGGTGGTGCAGTTCCGGACCCGTTGGCCCCAGCTCGAGCATATCTGCCAGGACTGCTATGCGCCGACCCGACGAACCGAGATCATGCAAGGCATCCAGCGCGGCATGAACCGAGAGAGGGTTGGCATTGTAACTGTCATCAAGGACTACAATGTCTTCGTTCAAGCCGATTAGCTCCATGCGTCCCGGGCAGGGCTTGAAAGCTTCCAATCCGGTAATAATCTCCTCGATCCCAACACCAATGACGTAGGCCGCGGCAGCAGCAGCCAGCGCATTGCCAACGTTATGACGTCCGGGCAGAGGCAGGACAACTTGCCTGGCTTCCCCTTCGATAACCAGGTCAAAGCTGACAGAGCCATTATGGCAGGCAATATTTTCGGCCATGATGTCAGCATCACTGGCGGTGCCGAACAGGACCTTTCTCACGCCGTTGGCAATCGGCAATTGGCAAACTTCCGGATCGTCGGCATTAATCAGGGCAACGCCTTCGCTTTGCAGGCCGATAAAGAGCTCGCCCTTGGCGAGGGCAACGCCGGAAATCCCATCAAAGTTTTCCAGGTGACCGGCGCCGACATTGGTAATCATGCCAATATCCGGCCTGGCGATTTCTGTCAAACGAGCGATCTCACCACGTTCACTCATCCCCATTTCGACCACCGCCCAACGATGTTCAGGCCGCAAACCGAACAATGTCAGAGGGACACCGATCAGATTATTAAAATTACCCGCCGACTTCAGGCCGGGGCCGACACTGTCCAGGATCGCTGCGAGCATCTCCTTGCAGGTTGTTTTGCCCGAGGTACCGGTGATGCCGACCACGGGGCCGGCAAATTGTCGCCGCATGGCCGCAGCCAGGTCGCCCAAAGCCTTGAGCGTATCATTGACCTTGATAACCGGGACCAGCAGTCCACCGATCATTTCTTCACTCAGGCATGCCGCCGCACCATTCTGGATCGCCTGGTTCATGTAATCATGACCATCGAAATTATCTCCGCGCAGCGGGATAAACAGCTCGCCTGGCTGCAGCGTGCGGCTGTCGGTGGAAAATCCCTGCAACTCAACCGAAGCACCGTTCTGCATCAGGTGCCCTCCGGTGATTTCTGCAATGGTGCGCACATCCATGCGGATCATTGGCGATTTCCCCCTTGCAGAGCCTTGCGTAGTTCTTCCCGATCATCAAAGTGAATGCGGCCGCTCTTGAGAATCTGATAATCTTCGTGCCCTTTACCGGCGACCAGGAGCAGATCTCCCGGCTGCAGTAGATCCACGGCGAACTGAATGGCGGCATGGCGATCTTCAATGACGACGTACCCGCTGCCTGTACTTTTAGCAACCTCATCCTTGCTCCACTCGCGCTTATGGACCTTGACCAGGCCACCCTGGATATCATTGAGAATCTGCGCAGGATCTTCGCTGCGCGGATTATCGGAGGTCGCGATCGCAATATTGGAACCACGGGCGGCGACTTCAGCCATGACCGGCCGCTTACTGCGATCACGATCACCGCCACAGCCAAAAACAGTCAGAATCCTCTGTGGAGACAGCGCCTGCATTGCTTCCAGAACCCGTCGCAGTGCATCACCGGTATGAGCATAGTCAACCAAAATCACAGCCTGCCGATCATTCTCTATCTGTTCGAGCCGTCCGGGTACGCCCTTCGCTGCAGCCAGCCCCGAGGCAATCACCTGCGGCGACAGGCCAAGAGCCACAGCCGCGCCTATGGCGCAGAGCAGGTTCTCGGCATTGTAATCGCCGAGCAAAGGACTGGCAACATCGACAACCCCCGAGGGCGTTGCAACCCGGGCACGAATTCCCTGAAGTGAGATCTCCAGGCTTTCCGGGTATATGTCAGAGGACCTCTCACGCCCGCAGGTCAGGGCTTCGGGAAGCATGGCTGCCAGGCGTTGACCGTAACTGTCGTCGACATTG
Organism: Deltaproteobacteria bacterium; assembly: GCA_024636215.1. The sequence goes on along the minus strand of JAGXHL010000017.1, from coordinate 147,145 downwards.
ATCACTGCCCGGCCATGGTCACGTGGCAGCAGTTCTTTAAAGAGATGATACTTGCTCTTGAAGTAGCCTTCCATGTCGAGGTGATAATCAAGATGTTCCGGTGTCAAGTTGGTAAAAACCCCGACATTAAAATGCACACCATCGACCCGGTATTGTTGCAATGCGTGTGAGGAGGTCTCCATCACCAGCGAGCGGGCGCCGTTATTGCGGAAATCACGCACCTGCTTCATCAGGTCAAGAGCTTCTGGAGTCGTATGGGGAGCCTGCCGTAAATCCGCACCGTAACGGTAGTTTATGGTACCGACTACCGCCGGAGCCAGGTCCGCATGAACCAGGATCTCTTCCAGCAGGTAGGAGATGGTCGTTTTACCATTGGTTCCGGTGATACCGACGACCTGCATCCCTGAAGTCGGGTTTCCATAGAACGCGGACGCGGCCATCGCCATCGATTGTCGGGCGTTTTCGACCAGAACAACAGTGACCTGCGCAGGTCTGTCAAATAACTCTTCACAGAAGACGACACCGGCTCCGCTTGCGAGCGCACTGGAAATAAAAGCGTGGCCATCGCTAACCACCCCGCGCAAGGCAAAGAAAGCCTCCCCCGAGCCGATCCGGCGTGAGTCGTAATGCATCCCGGACACGTCAAGGTCCATGTCTCCATGCACCTCAAGGTAAGGACAGTTTGTCAGGATCTGCGAGAGTTTCATATTATCCGTCGCTAAAAACGCTTCAGGATGGAGGCGACATGCGCACCCAAACCGGAGCTCCATAAGGTATCGCTACACCAGGGTCTGGTGATTGTTCCACAACCCGGCCACGGCCGCGGAAATTAACGTTCAACTGCTTGTCTTCCATAATTTCGAGAACCTGGCGATAACTCAAGCCCGCAAAATTTGGCATTTTTGGCCCGCCGGAGAAATCCGAACTGGCAACCACCTGCTCCAGTTGCCGTTCATGGGCCGTGGCCTCAACATAGATCTGATCCAATGACGGCAGGCTTTCGCCGGCCGTTACAGCTTCGCTGGGCTGGACTTTGAGGTATTGCATAGCTTGGGCGGCTATGCGGGAGAAAACCGGGGCCGCCGTCAAACCTCCGTAAACAACTTTATAGGGCTCGTCAATGGAGACCAGCATCACCAGTTTTGGATCTTCCGCGGGCAGGAAACCAACAAATGAAGCGACCCGCTTATCAACGGAATAGGTGCCAGTCACAGCATCGACCTTTTGTGCAGTCCCCGTTTTCCCTGCAACCCTGAACCCCGGGACCCTGGCGTTGGTTGCGGTGCCACCATCCTCCGTCGTCATCTCCATCATTCTGGTGACTGTTTGCGCCACATCACGGGCAAGGACCTTGCGTACCACACGCGGCCGATTCTGCTGGCTCACCTGCCCCTGACTGTCGACAACACGCTCCACAACATAGGGCTCCATGAGGTAACCACCGTTTGCGATTGCTGATACAGCCGTAGCCAACTGGATCGGCGTAACACTGACGCCCTGACCGAAGGAGATGTTGGCCAGGTCAACTTCGAACCACTTGTCCGGTGACCGCAGCATGCCGATAGCCTCTCCAGGCAGATCAATCCCCGTTTTCTGACCGAAGCCGAAATCCCTGAGGTAACCATAGAAAGCCTCCCGTTCCAGCATTTTACCAATTTTCGCCGAACCGATATTCGAGCTGTACTTGATGATCTCAGCTGGGGTCAGCATCTGGTATTTCTTGTGGTCATGGATATTTCTGCCGCCAACCCGATAACGACCATTTTCGCAATCAATTTTCTGGCTGGTACTGACAACAGCATCATTGAGCGCGGCCGCCATGAGAAACACCTTAAAGGTCGAGCCTGGCTCGTAGCTGTCACAAACAGCACGATTCCGCCACTGGGAAGGCTTGTGGCGGAAAAACGAGTTGGGGTTGTATTCCGGAGAACTGGCCATGGCCAGAATCTTACCCGTCGCCGGCTCCATCATGACAACGGTTCCGGCCTTGGCGTTGGTCGTTTTAAGGCCGTCGGCCAGTTCTCTCTCCGCAATATACTGCAGATTCTTATCAACCGTCAGATAGAGATCAAGACCTCGCGTGGCACCTTGCACCTGCGGCAGTCCTGTACCCAGACCGCGACCAAGAGCATCCCGTCCCATAACCAGGTAGCCCCCCCGACCAAGGATTTCCTTGTCATATTTCAACTCCAGACCCTCCAGCCCTTTCGGGTCAAGCCCGGTAAAGCCGAGGAGGTGTGCAGCAATATTGGAGTTGGGGTAAAAGCGGCGTGGTTCCTTGATCATGCCCACACCCGTAAGGTTTAAGGAGCTGATCTTTTCACTCTCACCGGGAGTCACCTGACGCTTCAACCAGACAAAATTACTGTTGCCTTTCAACTTGGCTTTAACAGTCGCCTCGGGGAGGCCAAGAGCTTTTGCGAGTTGTCTCGTTGCAACAGCACGATCTTCCAGTTTGCGAGGCTCGACATAGATAGAGTCGACGTCAACGCTGACGGCCAGTTCTTGACCATGACTGTCGAAGATCGTTCCACGTTGCGGAGTCAAAGGAATGGTTTTTTGATGCTGTCGATCGGCACGCTCATGCCACGCCTCTGCCTGAAGGACCTGGAGATCGAAGGCCCGCATTGTCACCAGGGCAAAACCGATGGTGAAGATCACCCCGATCAGCCTGATACGAATACGTACACCTTTATCCAGTTCTTTCATCAATCCACCGTTATCACCTGCTCGGAAGAAGGCAGGCGCAGATTCAGTTCTGTTCTAGCCACCCGCTCGATCCTGGCGGGATCTCTGAGGCTGGCGGCTTCCAGTGAGAGGTTGGTCGCCTCCTGGCGCAGGCCACGCAGAGTCGTTTCCAACTGTGACATCTCATATTCCAGGCTGGTCACCTGAACCCGCGACCAGACGAAAAACAACGACACCAGCAGTAAAAGTGAAATGAAGACCAGCACAGGAACCAGGTTCGGGCGTCGTAAAGTAAAACCATTAATCTTCGGTAAAGCTTTTGCAATTGCATCAGACATGTCATTCCCCTTTCGCCGGGAGCTTTTCCATCGCCCGCAAAACTGCGCTGCGCGCTCGCGGGTTGTTTTCTGTCTCTGATTCCGAGGCGCGTACCGCCTTGCGAGTCAGTACGCAAACAGCAGGTTGTTTCCCACAAGCACAAACAGCGAGACGCGGCGGGCAGACACAACCGGTGGCCAGTACGCGAAAAGCTTGCTTGACAATTCGATCTTCCAGAGAGTGGAAGCTGATGACAACCAACCGGCCGCCAACTTTTAAACGCAGCCACGCGGTATCCAGAGCGGTCCGCAAGCTATCCAGCTCACCATTTACGTGAATACGCAGGGCCTGAAAAACCCTTGTCGCCGGATGAATCCGCTGTGGCCCCTTACCTGCTGGCACGACCCGGCTGATCAGGTCAGCCAACTGCAGCGTGGTCACAAAGGGACTTTTTTCACGATCGTTGACGATGGCCCTGGCAATCTTTGCGGCCCAGCGCTCTTCACCATATTCACGAAAGATTCGCTTCAGTTCATCAACCTCAGCTTCTGCCACCACCTTTGCTGCAGAAACTCCCTCCGTCGGATTCATACGCATATCAAGCGGCCCGTCCTCACGGAATGAAAACCCGCGCTCAGGACTATCGAGCTGGTGAGATGAAACACCCAGGTCCAGAAGGATGCCATCGACAGTATCTATTTCCAGCTGGTCGAGATACACACCCATATCCGAGAAATTCCCCTGTCGCAAAACCACACGATCACCAAAAGGAGCTAAGTTAGTTTGCGCTGCAGCAAGAGCTGCCGAGTCACGATCCAGACCAATTAAAACCCCATCGGGAGCGCTCGCTTCAAGAATTAACCGTGCATGACCGGCGCCGCCAAGAGTGCCGTCCAGATAGACTCCGCCGCTATGTGGCGCGAGATATTGCAACACCTCCCCGGCCATCACCGACACATGCTTGAACCCGCCCGAAGGCATAACTAAAGTCCCAGATCGAAACGCTTCTGACGATCCTCAGCCAGACGACGCTCAGCCTCGGAGAGCATTTCGATATATCGGGTCTTGTTCCAGATCTGGATTTTTTGTGCACCGCCGACGATGACAACATCACGTACGCCATCCGTATCTAGCTGACAGTACTCACGCAAGGATTGCGGCAGCTGGATTCGACCCTGCTTATCGAAGGTGCAGTGAGTTGCCGGGGTGACGGTCGTAAAAAAGAGATCTTCGCGAAACTGGTCGTTGGGAAGTTGTGCGAACTTTTCGAGAAAACTCTCCCATTCGGAGAGAGGATAGGCAACGATGCCACAGCGGTCCTGAGTGACAACCAGAACCTCTTCCTGACTGAGCTCTTTCAGCTGCTCACGGAACTTGGCCGGGATGCTGGCCCGCCCTTTAGCATCGATTGAGTTGTAATAGACACCCTGAAATCTCATTTGGCCCTCTTTGGCCTAAAATTACACTATTTGCCACCTTCTGGGAAAATATAGTCGCCAGACGGGGTCCTGTCAAGAATTTATTTCATTTTTTTAAGGGGTTAGGAGGTTTTGCAAAGGTCAGGAAATAGCTTATGCGCAGATCATTTCGAGGGGTTTCTACAAGTAGCCAAACACATCTTCACATACAACGTTATATTTTTCAATGAGATAGCCAAAAAGCTTAAGGAAACGCATTAACCACAAATTTGAAGCGAGGCGACACAGCCCCTTCTCTCCACGGCAAAACTGGCAAGCTGACAGATTTAACGGTTTATAAACCCACCTGAGCATTATGAGCAGCAAGCTGCAGCTCTATTTTTTCAATCCGCCTGTCCTCCACCTCGAGAACAGTAAACAGAACGCCGTCCACCTCGCAGCGCACACCAACCTCGGGAATACTGCCCAGAAAATTAATCAGGAAGCCCGCCAGGGTGTTGACATGCTCTTCCGAGAGCGTCAACCCGAAGCGTCTGTTTATATAACGAATCGCAGCACTGCCATCAACCAGATAACGGTTTGTTCCGAGAGGCTTGACGAGCATATCCTCCTCATCATACTCATCCTGGATCTCACCGACAATTTCTTCAACGATGTCTTCGAGGGTGCAGATTCCCTCGACCCCGCCATACTCATCAACGACCACGGCGAGGTGCAGATGCTTGCGACGAAAGGCCTGCATCAACGCTTCAATCGGTTTGGCCTCAGGGACAAAAAATGGTGGACGAGCCAGCTCCCGCAGCGAGAACAGCTCCGGTTTATCGAGATAGTTCAAGACGTCCTTCGAATGAATGACTCCGACAACCTTGTCAAGATCACCGTCATAAACCGGGAATCGCGAATGTCGCGCCTGTGCGGTCAACTGTACAACATCCTTGAAATCCGCCTCGACAGAGATACCGACGACCTCCGTGCGAGGAACCATGACATCGCGGACACGAATTTCCGAAAGGTCGAAAATGCCATGGATCATGCGGCGCTTATCTTTGCCAACCACTCCGGCATTTTCACCAAATTCGATAATCGATCGAATTTCATCTTCGGAGATCGAGTGCACTTGCCTTTCCCCTCTCAGGAAGTGGGTCAGCAAGCCGGAGACACCACTGACCACAGCCGTCACAGGTCGCAACAGCCACATAAAGAACCGAATCGGGCGCAAGACACGAAAAGAGAGCTTTTCCGGGTAGGTTGCGGCATAAGTCTTGGGACAGACTTCGGAGAAAATCAACAGCAGCGGAGTCAGGACCACAATCGTCATCAACTCACCGCTCTCACCAAACAGATCAATAAAAAGAGCCGCCGCGAACACCGAGAGCATGATGTTAACCAGGTTGTTGCCAACCAGAATAGCACTCAGCAGGTCATCCGGCTTGGCAAGCAGCGTTTGCAGAGCTTTCGCGCCCGGCTGTTCCTTATCCGCCAGATATCTGACCCGCAAGCGGTCCATCGACATCAGCGCCGTCTCGGACCCTGAAAAAAAGGCAGAAAAGAAGAACAGGACAAAGAGTCCCAGGACATGCAGCCATTGATCTGTGGTCATCGGATTAAAACACCTGTCGTTTCCTGAGGATACATTTTAAAGGGATATTAACTGACCACAGGGAGAAACACAATCAAAGTAACGGCATTTATTACAGATATCCGTAGCCTGAGGAATGCAAACACCGTCAGGACAATTGGCAATGACTTTACAAGCTCGACCTGAGCGGAGCATATCCCGGGTAATTTGCTCCCGGGTAATTTGCTCTTGTTGCCCATTTCTCCCTCATCAGGATAAAATCTGATATATTGGCGAGGTTCAACCGACAAAACTTACGCAGGGATCTTACCTGTCCACCGGAGCAGCTACAATGATCGACCTGTTTAGCCGACAACGTCACACCGAGCTTTGCGCAGAGATCAAGCAGCACAATCAGCTCTACTACAATCAGGATCAGCCGGAAATCAGCGACGCTGAATACGACGCGCTCTTCCGCGAGCTGCAAGAGCTCGAAGCACGATTTCCTGACCTGGTCACACCTGACTCACCGAGCCAGAAGGTCGGCGCACCGGTAGCTGAAAAATTTGCCCCCTCAGCCCATATCGTACCGATGCTTTCGCTGAAAAATGCCAAGAACGCTGAAGAGTTCCACGACTTCGACAGCAGCCTGCGCAAAACCTTCCTGGCCTGCTCCGAAGAGCTTGAATACGCCTGCGAGATGAAACTTGATGGTGTCGCCGTTGAACTGACCTATGAAAAGGGACGATTGACAACAGCCAGCACCCGTGGCGATGGCTTTGTGGGCGAAGATATAACCGAAAACGTCAAAACCATTGCCGACATTCCCCATAACCTGACAGCCCCCTACCCCGATATCGTTGATGTTCGTGGCGAGGTCTATATCGAATTGGCGGATTTTCAGGCGATGAACAGGGCCCAGCAAGAGGCCGGCGACAAAACTTTTGCCAATCCGCGCAACGCAGCAGCCGGCAGTCTGCGTCAACTCGACGCCAGCATCACGGCACGCAGGCCGCTGAGAATCTTCTGCTACGGAATCGGTCGCATGCATGGAGCCGAGACTGCGACCCAGATTCAAACTCTGCAGCTGCTGGATAAGCTCGGTCTGCGCGTCAACCTCGACAATACGACTACTGCCGTGGGTGCCGACGAGGTCGTCAACACCTTCAAGAAACTTCAGGGACAGCGTGACAGCCTGACTTTCGAGATTGACGGAGTGGTCGTCAAGGTCAACGACACAGCCCTGCAGGATGAGCTCGGCACGGCCAGCCGCTCTCCACGCTGGGCTATCGCCCTGAAATTCCCGCCACGCCAGGAACAGACGATTGTCGAAGCGATCGCACTCCAGGTTGGCCGCACCGGAGCCATCACCCCGGTGGCCCATCTGCGGCCTGTCACCGTCAGCGGCGTCAGGGTCTCCCGGGCCAGCCTGCACAACTGGGACGAAATCGAGCGACTCGATATTCGCGTCGGCGACCACGTCATTGTCGAGCGCGCAGGAGATGTCATCCCTGACGTTGTCAAAGTTATCACCGAAAAACGTAACGGTCAGGAACGACCAATTCCCCTGCCCACAGAATGTCCCGAGTGTAACGCAGCTGTGCAAAAAATACCGGGCGAAGTTGTCCCTCGCTGCAAGAATCCCCGTTGCCCTGCGCAGGCGATTGAAAGCTTGAAGCACTTCGTCTCCCGCGATGCCATGGACATAGAGAGCCTTGGCGAAAAGCAGCTCACCCAGCTGCTGGCCGCCGGCAAGATCAAAGACCTGGCCGATCTCTACCTGCTCGGCAAAAAAGACCTGTTTGCCATGGAGCGCATGGGAGACACCCTGGCGGATAAGTTGCTGCGATCCATTGAGACCAGCAAAATGCAGCCGCTGTCAAAGCTTCTGTACGGCCTCGGTATTCGTCATGTTGGCAGGAATACCGCCAAGCTGCTGGCCAAACGCTTTGCCTCACTGGACGAGCTGGCAAAGTGCAGCGTTGAGCAGCTGCTCGCTATTCATGAGATCGGCGACAAGGTCGCCGAGTCGGTTGTCGATTATTTCAGCAATCCTGAAAAGAGATTCATGCTCGAGAAGCTGCAGGGAGCGGGCGTCAAACCGCAGGGAGAAGTCGTTATCGAGCAAGACGGCCTCTTGACCGGCAAGACCTTCGTCATCACCGGCACACTGTCAAAATGGTCGCGCAAGGAGGCCGAAGAACTGGTCGAAAAAGCCGGCGGCAGAGCGGCCGGATCGGTCAGTAAAAAGACTGATTATGTGCTGGCCGGCGAGAATGCCGGCAGTAAGCTGACCAAAGCAGAAATGCTTGGCGTCGAGATTCTCGACGAAGCCACTTTCGCCCAACTGGTTGGAGTCACAGATGACTAAAGTGCGTGCAGAACTCAAAATTCAAGGACGTGTACAAGGGGTGTTTTTTCGCCAATCAACCAGGCAAACTGCCGACCGATTAGGTTTGAACGGGTGGGTGAGAAATAGCTCTGACGGGTCCGTTGAAGCCGTATTCGAAGGCGAAAATACGGCCGTCAACCAGGCGATAGATTGGTGCAGACAAGGCCCTCCTGCTGCCAGGGTTAATGGTGTCAGAGTCGACTGGCGGGATTTTGTTGATGAGTTTGACCGATTTGAGATCAGAGGATAAGTTGATTTTTTAGGCTTCCGCGCTTTTGCTTACAACAGGATTAAACACACAACCTATTGATAATTATAGTTTTTTGAGTTGTTTTTAAATGTTTTTATGTTATAGAGATAGGTATACAATCTATTTAATGGGAGGTGTCTATGTCACAGGTTATATGTCCGAAGTGTGGTGAGAATACCCTGGATCGACTGTCCAACTGCCCAGTCTGTAACGAACCCCTTGTTGAAGGCGAGAAAAGAAACCAGGTCCGAAACCAGCGCCTTTACTATTTAGGTCTGGTTTTTGTGACTGGCCTGGTTGCGGCAACTGTGAGTAGCGTCATGGGTTTTCCCAAGTTGACACTGGTTTTTGCTGCAATCGGAATTATCGGTCTAGTCGCTTTAATCCTCAAGATGAACGCAACCAATTGATCCAGTCCCGAAATTAAACTCCAGAGGCCTCATAGCCTGATAAAAAACGACAGCCTGCAATTGTTTCCTGCGCACGGCAGTTTAAGCGCTTTGGCTCGAGACATAAAAAATGCCCCGGTTCCTGGAGGGGAAGGCCGGGGCTAAATCTCTGTGCAACCCGTTTGGAGGGGTTACAGCAGAGTGTCATATACTTTATGGGGAGGAACTTACTACAGCAAATGGATTAAGTCAAGTTCATATTTAGTTCATATCCAGCAAAAAAAAGCCCCGCAGCTCAGGAGGTAGGGAGCTGTGGGGCAAATTGTTCTTTTTCAGGAGGTTTTAAACAAGCTTGCCTTGGATTCTCCTGCCACAGAAAATCTTCGGCCTATCTCAGGGCCACTGCCACAGCGACCCTTTGATGGTCTGAAGATACAACAGGCACCTAGAGAAATAAACGTGTGGTCTCGTAAATTTACCATCACAACATCACAAAGCCTGTCTGTGCTTTTGCACAGAATCTGGCTCAGTCGGTCCGGGAAGTCAGAAGCCGTTCTATCTGTTTAAGAACCTCTATCGTTTGGAAGGGCTTGGTCATAAAGCCATCGGCACCGGCTTTACGCCCCAGAGCCAGGTCATCTTCAGCGCCCCTTGCAGTCAGGAACATAACCGGGATGTCTTTAGTCTCAGGATTTTCCTTGAGATACTGACAGACTTTGAATCCATCAATATCTGGCATCATGACATCAAGCAAAATCAGATCAGGCAGTTCCCGACGAGCCATAACAATCCCCTGCTGTCCACTCTCCGCATAAATCAGTTTGTAGCCTTTGATGCGGACAATGGCTTCCAGAAGGCGAAAAACGGTCTGGTGATCATCAACCAGCAAGATTTTTTTCTGCGCGTCCATCATAGATCTTCTTCCTCGGCCAGGCTGAGGCTCTCTCGATACACATCGCTGCTTGGCAGGCCATATTCTCTGGCAATCAATTTGACAGCATCACGTCTCGACAAATCACCTTCGTTGAGCAATTGTCGTAAGGCATCCCTTGGCTTCATCTGCGGTCCCTGCGTGCTTGGCGGTAGAATCAGGACCAGCTCGCCACGTGCCGGCTCACGTTCAAATCTTGCCACGGCAGCAGAGACGGAACCCCGGAAAAACTCTTCGTGCAATTTCGTCAACTCTCTTGCGACCACGATTGGACGCTCAGGACCAAAGATTTCGACCATATCGGCCAGAGTGGCAGACAAGCGATGCGGTGCGTCATAAAACACCAGGGTCCGCTGCTCGCCGTTCAACTGCCGGAACAGATCTTTACGGGCCTTGGTTTTTTGCGGCAGATAGCCTTCAAAGACGAAGCGATCCGTGCTCACTCCGGCGGCACTCAGGGCGGTAATCGTTGCCGACGGGCCTGGCACGGGTACAACCCGGATCATTGCTTCGTAACATGAAGCGATCAAACGGTAACCGGGATCCGCGATACAGGGCGTTCCCGCATCGCTGATCAGGGCAAGATTTTTCCCGCTCCGCAACGCCTCCACCAACATCTCCTGTCGCTGCCGCTCGTTGTGATCGTGGTAAGAAACCAAGGGCGTACGAATATCAAAATGAGTGAAGAGCTTGCGGCTGTGCCGTGTATCTTCTGCTGCGACCAGGTCCACCTCACTGAGGATTCTCACAGCCCGATAGGTCATGTCCTCAAGATTGCCAATCGGCGTGGCAACAATGTAGAGAGTCCCTGTTTTCGTCTCGCCCTGCTCATCTGTCATGCGATCAGGCATTCTTCCCCGCATTCGTTGCGTTTATCTGATCCAGTTCCGCCAGCCAGAGGTTGGCGCTGGCGTCACTCGGCATACGCCAGTCACCCCGCGGCGAAAGGGAGACGCTGCCGACCTTCGGCCCGTCAGGCAGACAGGAACGCTTGAACTGCTGGGCAAAGAAGCGACGATAAAAAAGTTGCAACCATTTATGAATTTCTGCCTGCGTGTAGTCGCCAGCAAAAGCCCGACAGGCCAGATCGAGAATTTTGCGCGGCGCAAACTGGTTGCGAACCACTTGAAACAGAAAGAAATCGTGCAACTCGTAAGGGCCGACATGATCCTCGGTTTTTTGGCTGATGTCACCATCCTCATCGGGCGGCAGGAGCTCCGGGGAAACCGGTGTGGCACAGACATCACGAAGCACCTTTGCAGCCTGGCCGCTGAACTCGGCTTGCGCACACCATTCGATCAGGTAGCGAACCAGGGTCTTGGGTACCGAGGCATTGACTCCGTACATGGACATGTGGTCACCGTTATAAGTGGCCCAGCCGAGGGCTAATTCCGACAAATCTCCTGTGCCGATTACGAGGCCGCCAACCTGATTGGCCAGGTCCATAAGGATCTGGGTGCGTTCACGGGCCTGCGAATTTTCATAAGTAATGTCGTGATTATCCGGATTCTGCCCTATATCTGCAAAGTGCTGATGAACGGCGGCATCGATACTGATCATGCGCAGCTCGACACCAAGCTCTGCAGCAAGGGCTTCGGCATTGCCTTTGGTTCTTGCCGTGGTACCAAAGCCGGGCATGGTTACTGCGAGAACATCCTTGCGCGACCATTGCAACCGATCAAAGGCTTTGACCGCAACCAGAAGAGCCAAGGTCGAATCCAGACCGCCCGAGATGCCCAGTACAACCTTCTGGCTGCCGGTATGCATCAGACGTTTCATCAGGCCAGTGGTCTGAATGGCGAAAATCTCTTCGCAGCGCTGCCGGCGCTCAGCCATCTCGGTGGGGACAAAAGGTGTCCTGACCATCGGTCGCAGCAGATCGTCGGCCTGACGTTCGGTCACTTCAACCGGCACCAGCAAAAAATCCTGATCTGTCATGCTGGCGGCATAGCTGTTGTTGCGCAGACGTTCATGGACCAGGCGCTGGACGTCGATGTCGGCAACCGCCATCTGCGTGGCAAATTGAAAGCGCTCGGTTTCAGCGAGAATCTGTCCATATTCAGCAATCAGGGAATGACCGGCAAAGACCAGATCGGTGCTTGATTCGCCTGGTCCTGCCGATGCATAAAGATAAGCGCTCAGGCAGCGTGCCGACTGAGCTTCAACCAGGGCGCGTCGATAAGCACACTTGCCGAGGATTTCGGGGCTTGCGGAAAGGTTGATCAACAGCGTCGCACCGGCTGCGGCCATGGCGCCGCTCGGCGGGTTGGCGACCCAGGCATCCTCGCAGATTTCTACTCCGAAGAGACAGTCAGACATGCCGTCGACATCAAAGAGGAGGTCGGTGCCGAAAGGAGGGGCCTCATCCAGCCAGGGCAACTGATCATCGACCAGATCGAAGGCGCTTGAGAACCAGCGCTCTTCGTAAAATTCCTGTGTGTTGGGCAGGTAGGTTTTCGGCACCACGCCACAGATACGACCATGACTCATGACCACAGCGGCATTGAAGAGGCGGCCGGATTGACGGACCGGCGCCCCGACGATGAGGATCATACCGGTTTGCTCACTTAAGGCGGTCAGTGTTTTGAGTCCGTCGCGTACTTTTTCCAGCAAGCTCTGCTGATAGAAGAGATCTCCACAGGAATAACCGGTCATGGCTAGTTCAGGGAAGACCAGCAGCTGCACACCCTGGTCTGCGGCCTGCAGAGTCGCCTCTTCTATGGCGGCCAGGTTAAAGGTGACGTCGGCAACCCTTAACGCCGGGGAAACCGCCGCAATTCGAATCATCCCCAACTCCCGCAGTAACATAGTCACCTTGTACCTCCTCGGCCTTTTATCCTACCGGCATATCAACAGGATTTATATTGTATGTGGGGGAAAAGGAAAAAGCAAACGCAACAGGCATCGCAGAGAAGCCAGGATAGTGCCCATCCGGAAACTCCGGATGGCACGGTGCAGTTTTCGATCTGGAAACGAGCAATTTTTCGCAAGGTCAAGGAAATCAAGGATTTGAGCGGAGGCGTAGTGCTTTACGCCGCACAATCAAATCCGCAGATTGACGCAGAGATTGCGGAAAAGGGCCGTTTCCGGACGAAAACCAGGATAAATGTGCTCAGAGCTCAAACGCGTTTGGTATATGTTCAATCTGAAAAGTTTCACCGGACACGATCACGGCAACCACGTCGAAGCGGGGCTGCAGACCCTTGTGCGGTTTGTCATTTAAATACCACTTGGCGGTCTGCACAATCTGCCGCTGTTTGCGTGGCCCCACGGCTTCACCGGGCGACCCGAAACCAATGCCCCGACGTGTTTTCACCTCGACAAAGGCCAGAATACCTCTGCTTTTAACCACCAGGTCGATTTCACCAACCGGAGTACGCAGATTTCGTTCGACAATCTTCATCCCCTGATTTTGCAGGTACCGGGCAGCGGCGTCCTCGCCTTGTCGTCCGAGAGTTATTCGTGCCTCGGTCATAGCTCCCCGCAATGTTCTCTGACACCGGCAAAGGAACGTCGGTGACAGACGCAGGGCCCATACCTGGCGACCGCGTCACGGTGCTTCTGGCTGCCGTAGCCCTTGTGCCCGGCAAAACCATACTCGGGGAAAAGCCGATCATAAGCGACCATGATCCGGTCGCGCACCACCTTGGCAATCACCGAGGCTGCGGCAATAGAGAGAGAACGGGAATCGCCTTTTTTCAGGGTCTTTTGTTCAATGGCACTTGGCACCGGAGTGATGCCATCCACCAGGAGAAAATCCGGGGTGACAGAGAGTCGCGCGACGGCACGCTTCATGCCCTTCAGGGTCGCCTGCAGGATATTGATCCGGTCGACTTCGTCAGCACGGCTGACACCGATACCAACGGCAATCGCCTGTTTATAGATCAACGGAAAGAGTTCGTTGCGCTTTTTCTCGGAGAGTTGTTTGGAATCATTCAGGCCGGGGAGCTCGAAACATTCAGGAAGGATCACAGCAGCAGCAACGACTGGACCGGCCAGAGGACCGCGACCGGCCTCATCGATTCCGGCAATCACTTGATAGCCCTGGCGACGGGCCAGTGCTTCAAAAAAAAGAGTAGATTGTTCCAGCTCGGGAAAGAGTTCCATTGGCGCAGGCCCTTATAAGGTGGCCAACAGTATTAGCGGATTTCTACGAACAATTCAAGCGCTCAGACATAAACAGGGCCTTAGCCTCAATCAAGCTGTGGTCAAGGATAAACCAAAAAGAAAGCCCCGGCTTAAAAACCGGGGCTGGCAAATCTCTTTGTCACTCAGCTCAGCGTCTCTCAACTCAGCGCTGACGGATTTCCTTGATACGTGCAGCTTTACCTTGCAGATTGCGCAGGTAGTAAAGCTTGGCGCGGCGTACCCGGCCGACCGTCATCACTTCAACTTTGTCTACACAAGGTCCGTGCAGGGGGAAGACTCTTTCAACACCCATGCCATTGGACACTTTGCGTACGGTGAAGGACGAACCGACACCATTGTTGTGACGCTTGATGCAAACGCCTTGAAAAACCTGGATGCGCTGCTTGTCACCTTCGGTGATCTTAACGTGCACACGCAGTGTATCCCCCGCCTTGAACTGGGGGACATCTTTCCTCATATTTTCCATGCCGATGTAATTAATAATGTTCATCGTTTTTAGCCTCCTGATGTATAGCGAACAGGATATTTACCGTAAGAGGCGTGGGCTAGTCAAGTCAAAAAATCATTATTTTCAGCAACAAACGTCAGCTTTTCCAACCGTCGCTACAGGACAGACGAAACAGCCTGCATCAACAGGCTGCGAAAACTCCATCTGGGCTGAAAATAACCACCCTCAATCCAGAAAAAGATCCGGGAAAAGAGGCTTGTCCGGTTGTTCGGCATATCCGGAGAAGTCCGCGACACCCTCTGCTTCAAGGACCTCCTGGTCAATGAAAAAGTTCCCGGTGCAACTGCGGCTGTTTCGACACAAAATTGCATGAGCGGCATCGGCGACGATAGCTGGGCGGCGACAGTTTTCCGCAGGCACCAAGCCTCCCAGCATTGCCAGGGCCTCGGTGTGAATGACCGTCTTTGGCCAGAGAGCATTCACACCAACGCCGTGAGAGCGGAACTCTTCAGCCAGGCCCAGAACACACATACTCATGCCGTATTTGGCAAGGGTGTAAGCCAGGTGATCGCGAAACCAGCGAGGCTTCAAATTCAGTGGCGGTGCCATGACAAGGATATGCGGGTTGTCACTTTTCTTCAGATAGGGCAACACCGCCTGCGACGCCGCGAAGGTCCCCCGCACATTGACCTGGTTCATCAGATCGAATCGTTTCATCGGCGTATCAAGAGTGCCGGCAAGATAAATAGCGCTGGCATTATTAACCAGGACATCGATTTGACCAAAGCGTTCAGTGGCTTCTGCGGCAGCCCTCTGCAGGCTGGCCTCGTCGCGAACATCAACAACCAGGGGCAAAGCCTGCCCGCCGCACTCTTCAATCTCCTGTGCCGCCGTATAGATTGTCCCGGCAAGCTTCGCATGCTTTTGTGCAGTTTTGGCGGCAACGACGATATTGGCACCGTCTGCAGCGGCGCGTCTGGCGATAGCCAGGCCGATGCCGCGACTGCTGCCGGTAATGAACAGGGTCTTGCCCTTGAGATCAGACATTCAAACCTCCGCTGTCAGCGCATCGGTTCGGCAGGCTTTTCAATGGCCCGAATGGCGAACAACCACGTCTGCGAGCATTGTCTGCATCTGTTCGAAGACTTCGGGGCTCTGGCTGGGGTCGGTAAAGTAAAGGAAGAACCAGTACCCTTCCACATAGCCAATGGTACCAACAAACTTCACAGGCAGGTCGTGCTTCAGGTAATCCGCCACGAGCTGAAAAGCCTCCCGCGCGCCCTTCACGGCAATCGGCTTGACCTCCCAGACAACATGGCTGACGTCGTCTTCACCCTCCAGACTCTGTGCTGCATATTCCGCCGAGTTGCGCAGGGTCTTCGTACTCGGAGCAGAGTCACCCTGTCCGAGAGGGCTGAAATCTATCTCCAGGTGTGCTCCGCTTGCAGCGTGATAAACGAACGCCTCATTGGCCGCCAGGCGCTTGCGGGTCACCTGCTCAACCTGTGCGGCAGAAGCATTGGCCGCTGCGGGTTCATGGGCTACATGAGCAGCCATCTCCTTAACCAGGGCCGCAGGCGGCTCCAGGTGCAAAGTCCAGCCCTCTCTGAGAGGTATCTCAACAACCAGTTCTTCAGAGACGGCAATCTCGGCCGCAACCGCGGTTAACGGCAACAAACTTGTGGCAAGGATAAAAAGCAACACGGATCGGATCATGGTAACCTCCTTATATCAAACTGTATCAAGTTTATCTTATAGTTTTAAAAATGCACGTTGTGATAAACAGACAGGGTTTTCTACGCAAGAGTCGGAACGGAGCCCTGCTCGCCAATCAGGCGATCAAGCATGATGGCTGCAGCGGTCCGCACGGAAAGGTGGTTGTATCGCCCGGCCCGCACTGCCGCAAGGCATGGATGGTCTGATTCATAGAGATCAGGGGCCAGGCCATGCCCGGTACCGAGGACCAGCATTAACGGCCGGGTGGTGGCGAGGGTCTGTGCTTGAGGATAATCCAGCCCCCCCTGATGATTGGCACCGGTCAGGAGCGCAAGGCCCTCAGACCCGGCCAGGCACCGCCAGTCGGCGAGAGCCTCAGCAAAGCTGGTCATCATCCGCAGACAGTCAAGCGCGTAACAGCGGTCCGGGTTATAGCTGGCGCCGGCGCCCTGCTGCCAATGGCCAACAATGCGCGAGGCCAGACGTTGTTGTTCCGCAGCCGGGGTCACCAGGTAGTAGCGTGAAAGGTTGTAGGTTGTTGCCAGACGGGCCAGATCGTGGATATCGAGGTTGGTAACGGCTGATGTGACCACATCCCCGCGTCGATCAAGCACAGGGTGATGGACCAGAGCGATGGCCATTGGCCTGAAGATCACTGCTCCTGCTCCATTGCGGCGCGCAGTTCGCCAAGATAGCGCAGATCCTCTTTACTCAGGGGGGCTGTGTCAAGGAGTTCCGGCCTTCGCTGCAACGTTCGCTGCAATTGCTGCCGCCGGCGCCAGGAGGCTATCAGCTGATGATTTCCCGAAGTCAGAACCTCCGGTACCTGCACACCCTTGAACTCGGCCGGACGCGTGTATTGCGGATACTCGAGCAAGCCATCACTGAAGCTGTCACCCAGGGCACTGCCGACAGCACCGAGGACACCCGGCAGCAATCGAGCCGTGGCATCAAGAATGGTCGCGGCAGCCAACTCGCCTCCGGTGAGGACGAAATCACCGAGAGAAACTTCTTCATCGACCAGTGACCGAATCCGTTCGTCGTAGCCCTCATAACGTCCGCAGACGAAAACCAATCCGGGTTCACGACTGAAGCGTTCTGCGTCAGCCTGCTGAAAGGTTTTCCCCTGAGGCGACATGAGCAGGACCCGCGAACCGGGCCTCTTCAGTCTGAGCTCTGAGAGCGCCGCGTCAACCGGCTCAACCTTCATGACCATGCCGTCGCCGCCGCCGTAAGGAGTGTCATCGGTCGCCTGGTGTTTGCCCTGTGCCCAGTCACGCAAGTTGTGCAGATTGACCTCGATCAGACCCTTATCGGCAGCCTTGCCAAGAATACTTACGGTTAACGGACCTTCGAGCATTTCGGGGAAGATTGTCAGGATATCAAACTTCATGGCAGATTATTGCTCCGCCTCGGGGACAAGACCATCGGGGAGATTGACCTGCAGTTGCCCGGCCTCCCGGTCGATCTGGACCAGAAAGGGCTCAATCGCAGGAATCAGGATTTCACCGGCAGGGCTGTCGACTTCGAGAATGTCGTGAGCCGCAGTCGCAAACATTCCGACCACACGGCCGAGCACACCCTGCTGCTGATCGACAACCTCCAGCCCTTCCAGATCGGACCAGTAGTACTGCTCATCATCCAGATCGGGTAGATCCGCCTTGGCCATCCATACCGAAGCACCGACCAGCGATTCTGCGGCAGAAAGATTTTCCCTGCCGGCAAGACGCAGCAGAAAATTCTGTTTATGTTTGGAAGATCGGACAGCTTTGCAGGCAACCAGGAGGTCACTACTGTCCTTCAGATAAACCTCGCGGGCACCCGGCAAAGCCAGGTGCCCGGTCGGTAAGGGGCGAATCTTAACATCCCCACGTAAGCCGTGAACGCCGATTACGACACCCACTTCGAGGAGATCCTCAGGCTTGACATCCATCAATTCAAGACGCTCTCAAAAGCAAGTATATAGCAACACCATCATCATTCAAGGATCTGCAGAACAGCCCTCTTGTTCTCGCGCGTCGCCTTGGCATTGAGGAGGGTGCGCATGGCTTTCGCCGTGCGGCCCTGCTTGCCGATAATGCGCCCCATATCCTCCTGGGCCGCAGCCAACTTGACAAGAATTGTTCCATCGGCGTCTGCATCTTCACTGATGGAGATCGCGTCAGGGTTGTCCACCAGAGCTTTGGCGATGAATTCGATGAGCTCTTTCATGGCGACTATCCTTTAGGCAACTAAAAAAGGTTGCAGGCGCCGCAAAAGCTCAGGATCTTAAGCCTGCTTGTACTTGGCCCAGATGCCCTGCTTGCGCAGCAGTTGACGAACCGTATCAGTAGGCTGAGCACCTTTGTTCAGCCACTCAAGGGTCTTGTCTTCTATGACATTAATCATTGGGGGATCCTGCTTCGGATCGTACTGCCCCAGTTTTTCGATAAAGCGACCGTCGCGGGGGTAGCGCTCGTCGGCTACAACAATCTGATAAAAAGCTTTCTTCTTGGCGCCGCCACGGGCCAGTCTGATTTTTACTGCCATCGACTTCATTCCTCCTGAGCTTGTCGCTCACTTTTAATATCGGGGGTATCCCCTAGTTATATCGCTGTCTGGCTATCATGCAACCCGATTCATGCCGGGTAACCCTACATGGGCAAGCCGCCACCAGGACCCATCATTCCGCGCAGGCCCTTGGGCCCCATCTTCTGCATCTTTTTCATCATCTTCTGGGCCTCGGTGAAACGCTTGAGCAGCTGGTTGACATCCTGCACGCGGGTACCACTGCCGTTTGCAATGCGCAAGCGCCTTGAGCCATTGATGATCTTATGGTTTTTCCGTTCCTTGCGGGTCATCGAATCGATGATCGCCTCGATCTTTTTCATCTCATCATCAGGAAGCTGCATACCCTTCATTTTTTTAAGGGCTTTGCCTGCACCGGGGATCATCGACAGCATGGATTCCATCGAGCCCATTTTTTTTATCGACTGCAGCTGCTCCTTGAAGGTCTCCAGGGTGAAGCCATCTTCGCGGAGACGCTTTTCCATGTCGGCCGCTTCATCCTTATCGATGGCCGCTTCGGCTTTCTCGATCAGAGAAAGAACATCTCCCATGCCGAGAATCCGTTGCGCCATCCTTTCGGGATGAAAGGCTTCCAGGGCATCCAGCTTTTCGCCCATGCCGACCAGTTTGATCGGCTTGCCGGTGACGGCGCGAATCGACAGCGCAGCACCGCCGCGCGCATCGCCATCGAGTTTGGTCAGGATCACACCGGTCAGGTCAAGGCGCTCGTTAAAAGAGCTGGCCACATTGACCGCGTCCTGGCCTGTCATGGCGTCGGCCACCAAGAGGATTTCCCGGGGTTGCAAATCGTCTCGAATGCGCTCCAATTCCTGCATCAGGGTGTCGTCAACATGCAAACGACCAGCGGTATCAAGTATCAGGGTATCGTAACCCTGACGATCGGCATACTGTCGAGCCTGCCGGCAGATCTCAACCGGATCCTGATCGGCGCTGCTGTCAAAGACCGCAACGTCAATCTGGCGACCCAGGGTTTTAAGCTGTTCAATCGCTGCCGGGCGATAGACGTCGGCAGGAACCATCAAAGGGTTGCGCTTCTCCCGACGCAGCTTAAGCGCCAATTTTCCACAAGTGGTGGTTTTACCGGCACCCTGCAGACCGCAAAGCATAATCGGAACGGGCGGTCGGGCAGCCAGATCAAGCTGGTTGTCCTCACTGCCACCCATCAGCAAGCCCAGTTCATCACGAACGATCTGGATCACCTGCTGGCCAGGGGTCAGACTTTTCAGGACATCATGGCCGACGGCACGTTCACGCACCGCGGCTACAAAGTCTTTGACAACCTTGAAGTTGACGTCTGCTTCCAGCAGCGCCAGGCGGACCTCACGCATAGCCTGCTGAATATTTTCTTCAGTCAGGCGCCCGCGGCCACGAAGCTGTTTGAATACAGCATCAAATTTTTCTGTCAGGGTATCAAACATACAGTTGTCAACTTACTGCCGGAAAGTAAAGGATGCACTTTAGTTAACCCGCGCCGACTTTGTCAAGCGAAATCAGGGCGCGGCGGGTCTCCCGAAGCAGAGGGTTACAGCAGGTCGGAAACGTCCCGGTAGGCACCGGCGCTGCGTTGATGCATTTCGGCCGGAGACAGGTCGGACCCTTTAAGAATCGCCAACAGATCGTCCTTCGCCTCTGGCGAAAAACGCAGAGCCAGCCCGCAATCAGACGTCAGTTGACGAGGTACAGGAATCAGCAGAAAATCCTGCTTTGCCTGCTTGAGAATTTTCTCAGCCTTGAGAACCCGATGAATCGAGTGAAATATGGCGACGTAATCGTTCTCTTTAACCATCAATAATGCCCCGCAATGCATCAAAAGGGCGGGCATCATGCCACGTTTAAAGCCTCGTGGCAAGGTTCTCGGAGTAAAAACGATGGTACCCTCCTGACTTTATCAGAAAAGGCCACCCGCTCGCGGATGGCCTCTCATAATTTCAAACGCTTGTAGTCACCTAGAAATGATGAACAAAGCGCAGGTTGTAACGCTCACCTTCCGGGCGATTTTCGGCACCGCTCTCGAAATAGGCATTCACAAAGAGGTGCGAATCCTGGGAAAAATGGTAAACCATACCCGGGCCAACAGCAAAGACCTTCTCATCATCACCGACATCTTCACCTTCAACTTTGGTGTCACTTATCTGATCAAACCAGTAACCGTTGACACCAATACGCAATTGCTTTGGCATAAGCTCATAGGCGGCGGCAAAATTGGCATGGATCGCCTCACCTGGTTCCAACTTCAGATCGACGGGAGACTTGCCCATTTTTGTGGCACCACGGAATTCGTCGTTCTCATCATTCCAGAGATAATGCAAACGCCAGGAAACCGTTGCCCTGGGCCCGAGAAATACCGTAGCTGCCCAGTAGGGATTGAAGGAGAAATGGTTGCTGCCCTGGTTCAAGCTCCTGCTGTCATCATAATCCCCGGTCGGCCAGATCGTTTGCAACTCGATACGGTTGATCATCAGGGGGCCGTTGGCGCCCATAATTGGATCCCACTGAAGATAAGGACCAACCAGCAGGTCGCCGAGGCCGGTGCCGTTGTCATTCAGAAAGGGCGAATCCAAGTCAAGAGAGACAATCGGCAGCATGACATTCAGGCCCCATTTACCTCCGAACAGGACGGCTTGATCAGACTGGTAGATATACTGGTTCATCAGAACCCAGGCGTCCACCTCATTGTTGCCCGGAGGCCCGTCGGCCAATTTGTCCGCTGAATAAAATTGCAGATATTCCGAGAGGTAATGTCCGGGCCCAGCAGGAGGACCGCCATCCAGGAAACTTGTAAAACCGAGATTGACGTTCGGTTGCAGATAAGCAAAAGCCGACCCGGAAAAGAGTGTGAGCGCAACCAATGCACTCAAGACAATACGCAGATTCTTCATCATTCATCCTCCCTAAATTTATGTTCGACCAATCACAGCTATAAACATTCAAGATGCCGGGAAGTATCACTTCTGTTGGATTTATTTGTCAAGCCAGCAGCTTTCAATCAGTGAGCTTCACGCCAGTTATGTCCGCTGCCAACCTCTACCAGAAGAGGCACGCTGACATCGACTGCGGCTTCCATTTCTTCTTTGACGAGAGTCTTGACGCTTTCCAGTTCATTTTCTGGGACATCAAAAACCAGTTCGTCGTGAACCTGAAGCAGCATGCGAGCCCCGCAGCCCTCCCTGGCGAGACGGCGGGCAATCTGTACCATGGCCACCTTGATGATGTCGGCGGCTGAACCCTGTACCGGATAGTTGATGGCGTTACGTTCGGCATAACCGCGCACTGCTCCGTTCTTGCTGTTGATCTCCGGAATTGCGCAACGCCGCCCAAGCAGGGTCGTCACATACTTCTTTTCACGGGCTTCGGCGACGCAAGAGTCCATGAATATCCTGATCCCGGGGTACCGTTCAAAGTAGGTGTCGATGAAGGTCTGGGCCTCGCGTCGACTGATGCCGAGCTGCTTGGCCAGCCCGAAGGCGCTCATCCCGTAAATTACGCCGAAGTTGATGGCCTTGGCCTGGCGGCGCTGTTCGTCGGTGACCATCTCCGGAAAAAGCCCGAGCACTTCGCTGGCGGTACGACGGTGAATATCCTCGCCGCGGGCAAAGGCCTCTTTAAGGGCCGGCTCATCCGCCATGTGGGCCAGGATTCGCAACTCGACCTGTGAGTAGTCGGCGGCGAGCAGCAGGCAGCCTTCTGAAGGGATAAAGCCCTCACGAATTCGCCGCCCCTCTTCGGTACGAATCGGGATATTCTGCAGGTTGGGATCGCTTGAAGAGAGCCGCCCGGTTGCGGTCACCGCCTGGTTGAAGCTGCTGTGGATGCGTCCGGTGTCCGGATGAATCAGCTTTGGTAAAGCATCGGTGTAGGTGCCCTTCAACTTGGAAAGCGAACGATAATCTAGAATTTTTGCGGCAATCTCATGATCCTCGGCCAGATGACTCAACACCTCGACATCGGTCGACCAGCCAGTCTTGGTTTTCTTGCCTTTGGCCAGGCCGAGACGTTCGAAGAGAACCTCACCAAGCTGTTTTGGCGAGCCGATATTAAACGCCGTACCCGCCAAAGCATGGATCTCGCCTTCGAGTGCGGCAAGTTTCTTCTCCATGTCTGCCGAGAGCCCGTTCAGCAAGGCGGCATCAATACGAATCCCGGCCTGCTCCATCTTCACCAGGATGGGCAGCAGAGCCATCTCAACCTGGTCAAAAAGTTCCTGCTGCTTTTGCTCGGCAATCATCGGCAACAGTTTTTCGTAAAGTCTTAGAGTGATATCGGCATCTTCGGCGGCATAGACCGTTGCCTTCTCGACCTCGACTTCATCAAAGCAGATTTTCTTCTTGCCGCTGCCGGCAACCTCGCTGTAGGGGATCGTGCGATAATCCAGCAGCTCGGCGGCCAGGCTGTCCATGCCATGGGATTGAGCCGCTGAATTGGCCAGGTAACTGGCCAGCATCGTGTCAAACAAGGGTTCAGTCACGGCAACGCCGACTCGTCCCATCACCAGGATGTCATATTTCAGGTTCTGACCGATCTTCAAATGGTCAGCAGAGCCCAACAACGGCCTCAGCGCAGCAAGCACCTTGTCAAGAGGCAACTGTTCCGGCACGCCGAGATAACGGTGACTGACCGGCACATACCAGGCTTGCCCGGGAGTCACCGAAAAAGAAAGCCCGACCAGATCGGCACGCAAAGGATCCAGGCCGGTGGTTTCGGTATCAAAAGCAAACCGTTCTGCTTTCTGCAAAGCAGCGACCAACTCCTCCAGATCCGGCTCACTCAAGACCGCTTTGTAACAGGCCTGTCCGGCACTGGCACGTGAAGCTGAAGAGAACTCCTGCAGCAGCTTGTGAAACTCGCACTCTTTGAAGAGTTCGGTCAGAGCCTCGCGGTTTGGCTCCGCCATGATAAAGGCGTCATCATCGACCTCCAGGTCAAGATCAGTGAGCAAGGTCACCAGTTGCTTCGACAGTCGGGCCTGATCAGCAAACGCCTCCAGATTTTCCCGTCGTTTACCTTTCAGCTGGTCGAGACTGGCCAGTAATGTCTCGACGTCGCCGAATTCATCGATCAGGGCTTTCGCAGTCTTCTCACCGATACCCGGCACACCGGGCACATTGTCGGAGCTGTCTCCTGCCAGAGCCTGCACTTCAACGACCTTATCAGCGCCGCCGAAGCGCTCCAAAACCTCTTTGGGACCAGAGATCTTGTCCTTCATGGTGTCGAGCAGACAAACACGGTCGCTGACGATCTGCATCAAATCCTTGTCACCGGTCACGACGGTCACCTGCATGCCCCTGGCAGCGAACTTGCCCGCCAGAGTGGCGATGATATCGTCCGCCTCAAAGCCGGCCTTTTCGATCCCCGGCAGATTGAAGGCCTCCACCACCCTCTTGATGTAGGGGATCTGCGGCACGAGATCCTCGGGCATGGCCGAACGGTTGGCCTTGTACTCCGGGTAAATATCCTTGCGGAAAGTCGGCCCCTTGCTGTCAAAGACAACGGCCAGCTGGTCCGGTTTCAATTCACGAATCACCTTGAGCAGCATGTTGGTGAAACCGTAGATGGCGTTGGTCGCCATACCCTGTGAATTGGAGAGGTGGCGAATGGCATAATAGGCGCGGTAGATGTAGTTTGAGCCATCAATCAGGAAAAGCCGCTGGGGCGGGTTGGACATGAAGGTAATCTCCCAAAGTTATTAAAGTGTCGGTCATTATTCCACAAGATGGCGTCAAGACAAAGAGGAGAGATAAAAACTTGCCTAAGAGGCTGTCCGATAATAAGTGCCCGGCCGAAAATGTGACTGTTTGGCCCCATATAATCCGACAATCCATGATTTGAGAGACATCACAGAATCAGCAACAGCAGCAGGATCAACAAAAACAGCACGCCGGCAACCGGCAGACGGCGCATGGATTGCTCCATCACAGGCAATGACTGCAAAACCGCAAGACTGTGCCAGCGGAAACCAGGCTGTGGCCGCAGACGCAGACGCTTGTGCTGGAGGGCCGATCGCAGACGCGCTATCCACCGGTTCAGGGGGATCAGACCCTTTTCCAAGGCCACCAACAGGTCTCCAGGCGGCACCAGCGGCTCTCTTCCGTCAGCAGCTCGCGAACGCAGCCACACCCAAGCCGCCAGTAGCGTACCGGCACTTAGCGGCCATAGCAGCTCCCAGAGTTTGACCTCATGCCCCGCTGTGACATTGCCCATGACTGGCAACAGCCCGGCGCTGCACAGTACCAGCGCCAGAGCGAGCAGCGACCAGCCTATCCACATCAGGGGAGATTGAAGATAATCGTCAGTCGTGCGCGGCCAGAGCACGAACAGAAAGCGCGCAAGCAGCAAGGTCGTAGCCAGCGCCGCCAGCGAGAACAGCAAGGGCAGCACTGCCGGCCAGAATCCCGGTGCGTCATAAACATAAGGCTTGAGAGCCGCCTTGGCCACGGCGCCGCTGGTCAGAGGCGCGCCGGCCAGAGACAGGGCCGGCAGCAGCAGGCCAGCCAAAACCAGCCAGCGACGCCCACCGCCGCTGACCAGCCCTGGCGCCAGGCCGACACCGAGAAACAGGGCACCCTTGGCCAGTCCGTGATGCAAGGCATAGAGAGTCACCGCCGGCGCCAGCAATGCCCAACTGGCTGGCTCCGCCAAACCAAGTCCCAGTCCGATGATGGGAAAGCCCATCTGACTGATACTCGAATAAGCCAACACGGTTTTGGCCTGTTGCTGGACAAGTCCGACCAGTACACCGTAGAAGATCATGATCAAACCAAGGATGATGAGGGCATGTGCCCAGCCGGGCAGAGCGATCAAACCCAGAGGCAAAAAGCGCATAAGGCCCAGCAGACCGGCCTTGATCATGGCGCCGCTGAAGACCGCGCTGGCGGGTACCGGCGCCGCCGGATGGGCGAGAGGCAGCCAGACATGCAGCGGCACCATGCCGGCTTTGATGCCGAAGCCCGCAACCAGCAGCACCAGGATCAGGTTGCGCTCAGGGGCATGGGCAACGGCGGCGGCCGCATCCGCCAGCACCAGGGAGTCGGCGACGCGCGCCGCCAGGACCAGGGCGACAAACAGCAGGACTTCACCAATCAGGACCAGATACAGATAGATGCGTCCGGCACGCTGGGCAAAAGGACTGCCATCGTGCACCACCAGCCCGTAGGCTGAAAAACTCATCAAAGCGTAAAAGAAATAGAAATCGAGCAGATTCAGGGCAATGGGCAGTCCCAGATTGCCGCTCATGGTGAGCAGAAAGAAGCCGAGGAAACGCCGCTTCCGGGCATCCTGCGCCAGATAGCCACGGGCATACAGGCCGGCGGCCAACCACAGCAGGGCAACAAGCAACAAGAAGACGCGCCCCGTCCCGTCGAGACCGAGATTCCCTCCCAGCAGCAACCAGGGCACATGCAAACTGACATCGCTCTGTGGCAATAAAGCCAGCAGCAGAGCAGGCAGCGGCCCCCAGGGAGCCAGACGCATGGCCATTGCATTGCCGCATCGACACCAGAGCCCCGCGAACAGAATCAGCGGCAGCAGCGGCGCCAGAGGAAGCAGTACGAGGTGCAGTAGCGCTATCAAATTCATAGCCCATACTCTCGATAGGCAATCAGTTTAACCCATTGCAGAGCACTGAAAGGCGCACTGGCGAACAGACCGAGCAGCACCACCAGCAGTGCCGTCAGCAGCGGTGGCAGCAGCAGCGCCCAGGAAGTTTCGCGCCGCCCGCTAGCCAGGTGCTCATGGTCCCAGCCCGCTGCCGGAACTGCAAACCAGGCACGATAAACAATGGGCAGGAAATAAGCGGCATTGAGCAGGGTGCTGACCACCAGCACCAGCAGCACCCAGGGCTGATGTGCGTTAAGACCGCCAAGGGCCAAAAACCACTTGCTGACAAAGCCGACCATGGGCGGCATACCGATCATGCCCAGCGCCGCGACCGTAAACGCGGCCATGGTCCATGGCATGCGCCGTCCGACGCCCGACATTTCGCTGATCTTGTGAATCCCCAACGTCTCGGCCAGATTGCCTGCACAAAAAAACAGGGTTATTTTCATAAGGCCCTGATGCACCAGATGCACCAGCCCACCGATAGTCGCCAGAGGTCCGAGTACAGCAATACCAAGGATGATATAAGAAACCTGGCTCACGGTGGAAAAGGCCAGCCGTCGCTTGAGATCATCCTGTACCAGAGCGCGCAGGGAACCATAGAGGATGGTCACCGCCGCTGCGACAGTCAAAGGTTCTAGCAGACCCAGACTCGCAGCAAACTCGATGCCAAAAATATCGTAAACCACACGCATGATGCCAAAAGCTCCGGCCTTGACCACGGCCACCGCATGCAGCAAAGCACTGACCGGAGCCGGCGCGACCATGGCGGCAGGCAGCCAGCCATGTAAAGGCACCAATGCCGCCTTAACACCGAGCGCAACGATCAGCAGAACAAAAATAATCTTGAGGGTCGGATACAGGGAAGGATCCATTTTTGAGAGGATGCCGGTGGCTACGAAATCGAGCCGACCGGCCAGGGCCTGCAGCCAGACAGTGGTCACCAGCAGCAACGTGCCGCCACAGAGGGTATACGTCAGGTAGATGCGTCCAGCGCGAAGCGCCTCCGGGGTACCGCGATGCACCACCAGTGGATAAGTGGAAACCGTCAGCATCTCATAAAAGACAACAAAGCTGACAAGATCTCCGGCCATGGCAATGCCGGTGGTGGCGCTGACACAGAGGCTGAAAAAACCGAAAAAACGGCTGCGATTGGCTGAACCCTCCAGGTAGCCGATAGCATAGACTGTGGTTACGAGCCAGAGAAAAGCCGAAAGGACAAGGAACAGCAGAGACAAGGCATCGGCATGCAGAACCAGATCCGTGCCCGGCAACAGCTGCATGCGAAACATATATTCGTGACCTGCAGCGACACCCAGAAACAAAATCGCCACGAGACAGAGCTTGAGCAACGCCCCCGACAGGTTGAGAACGGCACGCAGACGGTGGTGCTCTTCGGGCAAGCAGAAAATAACCAGCCCCGGCACCAGCGAACTCAGCATGATCGCCACGGGCAGCAGCGCCGACCAGCTCATGGCACCACTCCCTGCAGCAGCACGCCTGCCGCCGGGGTGGCGGTCAAGCTGAGCAGCACCGGCTCATAGGCCGCCAGTCCCAACAGCAGCGCCACAACCGATAAAGCCAGAGGCGGCCATTTCATCGCCCAGGACATATCGGGATAGGGATTGTGATCAACAGATAGAAAGGCCCAGGACAAAACCCGCACCACGTAAGCGCCAGCGAGCAGGCTACCCGCTGCCATCACCAGCAGATACCACCACTGGCCGGTAACAATGGCGGCATTGAACAGCATCCATTTGGCAATGAAGCCGGCGCTGGGCGGCAGCCCGATGATGGTTAAGCCGGCCATGGCGAACACCACCACCTGCACCCCGAGAGGCCCACCGGCTCCGGCCAGTTGAGCGATGCGGTCATGTCCGGCGGTCTGGTGAATAGTGCCCGCCATGAGAAACATAGCCGCCTTGCCGCAGGCATGAGCCAGTACAAAAAAAACCGCCCCGGCCCAAGCCGTCGCCGCCGTCTCACCTTGCGCCAGTGGGAAGACCAGGAACAGATAGCCGATCTGGGCAACGGTGGAATAGGCCACCAGCAATTTGAGGCGCTCCTGGCGCAGGGCCATGAAAGAACCCCAAAGGATTGCCGCCGCGCCCAGGCTACCCAGCAGGTGAGCCATTCCGGCGGTGGTTACAGCAGGAAAGACCTCGAACCACAAGCGCAGCAGAATCACATAGGACGTCTTGATCACCAGTGCCGAGAGTAGCGCACTCACTGGAGCCGGCGCCATGGAGTGAGCCGGCGGCAGCCAGAAATGCAGAGGGAACAGAGCCGTCTTGAGCAGAAGTCCGCTGACCATCAAAGCCAGGGCTGCGCGGCTCAAACTCCCGTCGCTCAGCAGCGTGCCGAGCAGGGTTATATCTAGGGTACCATGGGCACCGTACAGGAGCGCCACGCCGAGCAGATAGGCCAGAGAACCGAGCAGGCCACTGAGCAGATAGCGCATCGCAGCAGTCAATGCCGCCGTACCACCGGCAAGGGTGATCAGAGCCACAGCAGCCAGGGTCACCAGCTCCAGAGTCACATAGAGATTGAACAGATCGCGCGAAACAAACAAAGCATTGCAGGCACCCCAGAGAAACAGCCACAAAGGCCAGAAATAACGGGTTTTGCTGTTGCCGGAAGCGGCAGAGGGGAAATAACCCCAGGCGTAGAGGCTGATCACCAGGCCGACCACAGCCGTCGCAGCGAGCAGCGCCACCGCCAGTCCGTCGGTGCGCAGGCCGATGCCTAGTGGTGCCGGCCAGCCGCCGACAACATGTTCCACAACCCCCAGCGTACGCACCTGAACCACCGCGCCTGCGACCAGCAGCGGTATAGCTAAAGCACTCGCCAGACCCAGGCGCACCGCCTGGCGAGGCAACAGAAAAGCGAGGCTCGCCGTCCCCAGTGGCAACAGAATCGCCCAGACACTCCAGGGTTGGGTAAGAAGCTGGTTCATGCACCCTCCTCACCCTTGTGCGGCAAGCGCGAGCGACCACTGGTCTGTTCGATTTTTACCGCCAGGACCAGGCCCAGGGCGGTAAAACTCACTGTCACGACGATACCTGTGAGTACCATGGCATGAGGCACCGGATCGGGTCCGCCCTCTCCTGCCCGCGCGGCCAGAGCGATAAACACCATGAACACACCGCTACCCATGATATTGGCGGCCAGCACCTTGCGCAGCAGGTGGACACGGACAAACAGGGCGTGGAGACCGAGGAAGAACAGAATGACGCCGCCGGCCGCGTAATGCAGAGGTATGTTCACTGTTGTTTCTCCTCGTCGGCTTGGCCAGCCGGCGGAAAACTTTCTGGTGCGCAAGCCGGCCGTCCACCAATGACCGCGACGGCCAGCACTGCGGCAATGGAACCGGCAAGCATGGTCTCCACCAACAGAATCAGGGTCTTAGCCCATCCGGGTGGATAGGTCAGCAACATTTTCCCCTGCAGCATCGGTACGGCAGCCGTCGCGAGAAACACCTGGAGTCCCAGCAACAGCAACCAGCGCAGAGGCAAACCGCCCCAGCGCGAGGACAGCATTTGGCCGGCAAACAGCCAGAGCACCACCCCGGCAGCAAGCAAAGCGCCAGCCTGGAAAGCACCACCGGGAGCATGTCCCCCCAGCCACAGCAGATAGCCTCCAGTCAACACCAGCACAGGCAGCAGCACGCGGGTCATTCCCAACAGCACCGGTGAAACCGATCCCTGCAAGGTAAAGACCTGTGCCTCACCAAGGCACCAGATGCCCAGCACCGCCAGGACCAGAACGGCCACCTCAAGCAGTGTGTCGTAGCCGCGAAAGTTAAGCAGAACCGCTGTCACCGGATGTGCCACTTCGCTCTGCGCCAGATGGCTGGTGACGAGCGGTGCCAGTCCTGCCGCTGTTTCCGGCAACGTCAACAAAGAACTCAGCAGAATCGCCACGGCGGTCGCCACGGCCAGACTGATAAGCAAGGGTGCGGACAGGCGCTGGCCGAGGGTCGGTTGCAATCGGCGCGGACACGCTTGCTCGGGTGAGAGACGACCCAGTGCAACCATCAGCAGGGCGCCGGTGATGCCGGCGCCGATAGCGGCTTCGGCCAACGCCACGTCAGGCGCATTCAAACGCACCCAGGCTAGAGAGAGCAGCAAGCCAAAGGCGATAAACAGCACCACTGCTTTGAACAGATCAGCACTGGCCAGCAACCGCCAGGCCAGCCACAGCAAGGTCGCGAGCAGCAACAGGTCAAACAGTGCGGAGAGCAGCGTCACGAAAGCCTCCAGGGGTTTTGCCCCGTGCGCAAGGCCTGCCGCGCAATCAGATGGGCGATGGTTGCTCCGGCCAGCAGCACCAGCAGCCAGATGAGCAGCAGGCGCCCCGCAGCCTGCCAGGAATCAGCCTGAACCATGAGGCCGAGAACGATCAACCCCAGACCAAGATTATCCGCTTTGGTCAGGGCATGCAGACGACAGAAGACATCTGGAAAGCGCAGCAGGCCGAGGGTGCCGGCGAGAAAAAACGGCATCGCCGTCAGCATGAGAAGGGCAGCGAGCAATTCTCTAATCTCCATGCTTATCCTCCCTCTGAGCGTGCTCGCGTGTCCCGACGCGACGCACAAAAGCCACCGCCGCCACCGCCGCCAGCAGCGCAAAGACCAGAGCTGCATCCCACAGGGCAGGAGCTGCAAAGGCCTGTCCCAGCAGCAGCAGTATCGCCACCCCGGTGGTGCCGAACAGCTGCGTCGCAAGCATGCGGTCAGCCGCGGTCGGTCCACGCAGTACCCGCACCATTCCAGCAACGATCATCAGCAACAACAGCAGGGCCAATCCCAGGCAGAATTCAGCCATCATCAGCTCCGATACTCTCGTCGAACAGGTCGGCAACGCGGGCTTCGAGGCGCCGCAGGTCGCGAGCCAGCGGTCGTTCGCCGTCTAGACCATGGACGATGAGTTGATTGCCGCGCAGGTCGGCACTGAGCGTACCAGGCAGCAAGCTCACCGTGTTGAGCATGAAAATCCGTGCCGTCCCCGGCGGCAGTGCCAGAGGGTACTCGAGCAATACCGGATTCAAGCGTATACCGGGTGCAAAGGCACGTTGCGCCACATCGATGCCGCCAAGCAGGGACTGTCGACAGAAGAAAGGCAGGAAACGCAGCAAGCCGAGCAAACGACCCCGCCAGGGTCGTGGTGGCCGCAGCGCCATAGACACCAGCGCCGCCGTCAACACCGCCAGCCCACCGGCCAGCCAGGATCCCGGTGGAGCGCCTGTCAGCACCACCCACAGCAGGACAAAGCCAGCCATCCGCCGGATCAAACCCCGCCAGCAAATCCCCGCCGGTAATTTAAGCTTCTCACTCCTCACTCCTCACTCCTGACTCCTCATCTCTCACCTTAACCATCGCGACGGGACATGAATTTACGCTCTCAGTTTAACGGGTATGGCGGCAGAAACAACCCGCGTTCCATGTCGAAACGTCTTGTTGAATATACTGAATGTTTGTGGGATGAGAACTTCGGCATCATTGATCCGGAACTTCTGTAGCTTCATTTTCTGAGTGAGAAAGAGATTTTACCTGTGAGTCTCTTCAGTCATTAGAAAAGTAGAAATCTTCAAGGGAAGTCCCTTCGCTTTCTTGGTGCTCGAACACTTTTGATGTTAGGATGCCCTGAACCAAGGACAAAGGAGTTGCCCATCATGTCTGATGCTTTTTCACAAATGCTGCCTTTCGGCATCCTGCTCGCTGTCGCCCTGATCTCCTACAACGCCGTGCGCGTCATCGTGCTGCCATTGATCAACAAGATGGTCCGGAAGAGCCTCGTGCAGTGGGACGACCAGCTGATTGATCACAAGGTGCTCGATCGCACCACGCATCTGTTGCCGGCGGTGATCTTCGCTTTCGGTCTGCCACTGGTCATGACGGCGGACCACGAGCTGTTCGGGTTATTGACCCGCCTCAACAACGTCTATTTCATTCTGGCCGGCTTCCTGGTTTTCGATGCGCTGCTTAATGCCGGCATGGACATCTACCGCGCCGACCCGGCGCGTCAGCAAATACCCATCCGCGGCCTGGTGCAGGCGGTCAAACTGATCATCTTTCTGCTTTGCTCCATCCTTATCCTGGCACAGCTGGCCAATCGCAGTCCCTTGTTCTTCATCTCCGGGTTGGGGGCGGTGACCGCCATCCTGCTGCTGATCTTCAAGGATTCCATTCTCGGCCTGGTGGCGGGGGTGCAGATCACCACCATGGACCTGGTACGGCAAGGTGACTGGATCGAAATGCCCAAGCACGGCGCCGACGGCGATGTCATCGACGTCTCCCTGACCACCGTGCGGGTGCAGAACTGGGACAAGACCATCTCCACTATCCCGGCCTACGAGTTGGTCTCCTCCTCCTTTCGCAACTGGCGGGGAATGAGTGAAAGCGGTGGTCGCCGCATCATGCGCGCCATCCCCATCGACATCAACACCATCCGTTTTATCGATGAAGCGCTGTTCGAACAGCTCAAGAGCATTCGCCTGCTGCGCCCCTATCTGGAAGAGAAGGTGCGAGAGATCGAAGAGCACAACCACCAGCACATCAGTGCCGACGAACTCAAGGTTCTGGCCAACGGTCGCCGCCTGACCAATATCGGCACCTTTCGCGCCTACTGCATCGCCTACCTGCGCCAGCACCCCGGCATCCACCAGGAGATGACCTTCCTTATCCGCCAGCTCGCCCCCACCGCCGAAGGGCTCCCCCTGCAGATTTACGTCTTCACCAACGACACTGCCTGGGGCACCTACGAGTCGATCCAGGCCGACATCTTCGATCACCTGTTCGCCGTTCTACCAGAGTTCGGCCTGCGCCCTTTCCAGGCCCCGACCGGTCGCGACCTGCAAGGGCTCAGCCGCCCTCTTAAAGCGACACCCCCGGTCCCCGCCAAAACCTTGACCATACCAGAGGGGGCCACAACTCGTAACCCGTCAAGAGAAACTTAAAAAAACGGCCCTCCACTACGCCCACAAGATTTAGCCCCGGTTGTCCCGAGCTGGTTTGCCCTATTGCACGTTCAATCTAGTCCCAAGGTTGACAATTGCCCCTTAGATGATTAGCTTTCGGGAAGCAATCTTTCTTATTAAGGAGTTTATTGCATGGCTGATGAAGAACAGCTTGACAACATGGCCTCGAACTTTGAAATCGATCATGATAAAATCTCAGAGATTATAGAAGAGCAAGCAAACGAAGGCAGCTTGGTCGTTGCCTCAGACGTTTTGCCCACCGGCTTGCCGATTATCCCCCTGCGCCCACGTCCGGCTTTTCCCGGCATCATGATTCCTCTGGTGCTCAATGGCCAGGCCCAGGTCGCAGCGATGAAGCAGGCGATGGAACACCAGGCACAAACCATTGGTCTGGTCATGGTCCGCGATCTTGACGAAGATGACGGCATTGAGAATCTGCACGATATCGGCGTTGCCGCCAAGATCATCAAGGTTCTGCACACTGAAAAAAACGCGGCCCACATTCTGGTTAATAGTCACGAGCGATTTACCATAGAAAATATCCGCGAAAATGGCTCTGCACTCTTTGCCCGCGTACGTTACCACTTTGCAACGGAGATGTCCGGCAACTCGGAGCTGCGGGCTTACTCGATGGCCATCCTGTCCACCTTGAAAGAGCTCGTCCAGATCAATCCTCTCTACAGTGAAGAGATCAAGCTCTTTCTCAACCGCTCAAGCCTCGACGATCCGGGTCGACTGGCAGACTTCGCGGCCAACCTCACCAGCGCCGACGGCCAGGAGTTGCAGGAGATCCTGGGGACGATAGATGTCCGCAAACGGATCGACAAGGTTCTGGTGCTGCTGAAGAAAGAACTCGAAGTCTCCCGACTGCAGACGAAGATCTCCAAGCAGATCGAAGAGAAAGTTTCTGCCCAGCAGCGTGAGTTCTTTCTGCGCGAACAACTTAAGGCCATTAAGCATGAGCTGGGCCTGGAAAAAGAAGGCAAGGATACGGAAATTGAAAAGTTTCTCAAACGTCTCGAAAAACTGACCCTGAACGAAGAGGCAGAACGCGCTGTTAATGATGAGATGGAGAAGCTCCAGCTGATCGAGACCTCCTCTCCTGAGTACAATGTCAGCCGCAGCTATCTCGATTGGCTGACGATCCTCCCCTGGGGCGTCTACAGCAAGGACTCTTACAGAATCGACAGAGCCAGGAAGGTTCTGGCCCGTGATCATTACGGTCTTGAAGATGTCAAGGAACGGATTCTGGAGTTCATCGCCGTCGGCAAAATGAAAGGTGATATCGCCGGATCGATCCTCTGCCTGGTGGGTCCTCCCGGAGTGGGTAAAACCTCCATCGGTCACAGTATTGCAGAAGCTCTGGGCCGCAAATTTTTCCGTTTCTCGTTGGGCGGCATGCGCGATGAAGCAGAGATCAAAGGTCACCGCAGAACCTATATCGGCGCCATGCCGGGCAAGTTCATCCAGGCGATGAAGACGGTCGGCACCTCTAACCCGGTCATCATGCTTGACGAGGTCGACAAGATCGGAGCCTCCTTTCAGGGCGACCCGGCTTCGGCCCTGCTCGAAGTCCTCGATCCGGAACAGAACGGGACCTTCCGGGATCATTACCTGGATGTCCCCTTTGACCTGTCCAACGTACTTTTCATCGCCACGGCCAATCAACTCGACACCATCCCGCGACCGCTGCTGGACCGCATGGAAATGATCCGACTCTCCGGCTATATCCTTGAAGAGAAGTTGGAGATTGCCAGACGCTACCTGATTCCCAAAGCGCTTAAAAGTCATGGTTTGGAAAAAGGTCAGGTTTCGATCCCGAAGGCTACCCTCAAACAGATTATCGATGGCTACGCACGCGAATCGGGAGTCCGCAACCTGGAAAAGCAGATCAAGAAGATCATGCGCCGGTCGGCGATGGCCTTTGCCGAAGATGACTCACTTAAAAAAGTCTCGATCACGAAAAAAGACATTGAACACTATCTTGAGAAACCGGTCTTTACCGCCGATGAAATCTTCGAAGGTGTACCAGGCGTCGTTACCGGGCTGGCCTGGACCAGTCTCGGTGGGGCCACCCTGCAGATCGAAGCCACGGCCGTGCGCGCCAAGGCCAAAGGATTCAAACAAACCGGTCAGCTTGGCAAGGTCATGGTGGAAAGTTCGGAGATCGCCTACTCCTACGTCATGGCTCACATTGAAAACTACGGCTGTGATGCGAAGTTCTTCGATCAGCACTTCATCCATCTTCATGTTCCGGCCGGCGCCACGCCCAAAGACGGTCCCTCGGCCGGTATCACCATGGCCAGCGCCCTGGTATCGATGATCACTGGCAAAAATGTCAAAAAGAAGCTTGGTATGACCGGCGAGTTGACCCTTACCGGACGGGTTCTGCAAATCGGCGGACTCAAGGAAAAAACCATTGCCGCAAGACGCTCCGGGCTCAAGATCCTGGTCTTCCCGGAAGACAATCGCACGGACTTCGAAGATTTGCCCGATTACCTCAGGGATGGGCTCGAAGTCCATTTCGTCAAAACCTTCGAGGACGTTTACAAGATCGTTTTTTAACTTTTTCCCAGATCTGAAACAATCAAGTCAAAAAGGGACAGCCTGCTCAGTTCAGGCGGTCCCTTTTCATTGAAGAATCCTTCAAAGAGGACGGATTTGCAGCCGGCTTTGAGGGACATTCTATCTTGTCCCCGTCAAGC
Source organism: Deltaproteobacteria bacterium (assembly GCA_024636215.1). The sequence continues at coordinate 111,044 of JAGXHL010000017.1, read as the reverse complement.
CGCCGTGGCCGCCATATGCGGAAGTTCTTTCAAATATGACGAGTTCTGCCGAAAGGTCCTGTTTCCATCGCACTCTTCACCCTTCCATTTTCTTATAATAATCAGTCGGTTATCCTTTAAGAAACGGTCTTCTCCAGTTGGCGTGTTTGTTGCGAGTTTAGTTCAGGATGCATGACATGACCTTAGGTCGCCCGCGAAATCAGGCAGAGACCCGCTGACAGCCGAACGGTCGTCCATGCGTTTCACGACTCTGTGGGGAGTGACACCTTACCCACGCAACATTTAACCCGCAAAAGGAGAACGCAAATGGCTACTCTCAAGGTAATCGAAGTGCTGAATGAGTCCGACCAGAGTTGGGAAGAGGCCGCCAAGGGGGCCGTTCTCAACGCATCGAAAACGGTGGAGAACATTCGCTCAATTTACATCAAAGATTTGCAGGCCACAGTGGAGAACAACAAAATCACCAAGTACCGCATCAATGCAAAAATATCCTTCGAAGTCCGCAACTGAGTCATGCCCGTAGTTTGATCAGACTGCAAGGTGAAACCCGTCAGATCGCGCATGGTCTGGCGGGGCTGCGGTGCGCAGCGAACTGGCCGCCCAGCCCCCAATGATCTTATGAACGTCCCACCCCTGAACGTCCCCCATCCCCATCCCCTCAGATGCAAATCATCCAGAAGCCATCATAATTCCAGCGCGAACCGGATCGCCTGGGACAATTCGTCCAGCTGTGCAGCGGACAGGGTCGTGATCAGGGCGCCGAGCCTGGACTTGGACACGGTCTGGATGTGATCGCAGTTGATGGCGCAGTCCCTGGGCATCGTGTCCTTTCCGGACAGGAATACTTCGCTCGGGATATCGCGAATTGTCGAGGTAATTGGTGCGATGGTGACTTCACCCAGGTAGTCGATCACCGATGTCCTCGACAGAACGACCACCGGCCGTTTTTTGTCCGGTAACTGGAAGCGATACCAGCGCACCTCGCCGCGCTTCATACGTCACCCCACTCCTGTTCATCTTCCCAAGCGCTGAACTCGGCCTCAGTGACCGGCTGCTTTCGGTAGCCCTGACGATGCTGCTCTTCCAGTTGCCGGGTTTTGTATTTGTGCAGGGCGTCGCGCAGAGCTTCGCGGGCGAAAGCGGAGCGGTTGGTGTGCAGCTGCTTGACCAGCTTGTCGACATCATCGACCAGGTCGTCGTCCAGAGTCATCTGAATGGTCTTCATAATCGCCTCTTTGATGTGGATATTTATAGCTAGGATAAGCCACAGATCAATGATGGTCAAGACAGAAAATGCCAACATCGCCGGCCGACCCGAAGGATCAACATCTCCCGACGTTATGCCGTCACCGGCATGGCTGGACCATTAGATTGTGGAGGCGATTGCATAAGATTGAAATCGCGGCACATTTCTGCTAAGTTTGCGCCTTCAAAAAAATACTTACTGGAGAAACAACATGCGCGTACTATCCGGCATTCAGCCCTCCGGCTCTTTGCACCTCGGCAACTATTTCGGCATGATGTCGAAGATGATTGCCCATCAGAAAGAGGCTGAGCTGTTCTGCTTTATCGCCAACTACCACGCCCAGACTTCGGTCAGTGACGGCAAGCAGCTCGCCAAAGGCACTCTGGAAGCAGCCGCAAATTTCCTTGCCCTCGGCATGGATCCGGAAAAAAGTACTTTCTGGGTGCAATCCGACGTTCCGGAAGTCCAGGAACTGGCGTGGGTTCTTTCCAATTTTACCCCGATGGGTTTGCTCGAGCGCTGTCACAGTTACAAGGACAAGATCGTCAAGGGAATCGCCGCCAACCATGGACTGTTTGCCTACCCCGTGTTGATGACTGCGGATATCCTGCTGTTCCAGAGTGAAACGGTGCCGGTCGGCAAAGACCAGAAGCAGCATGTTGAAGTTGCCCGCGACATCGCCATCAAGTTCAACAATGAGTACGGTGAAATCTTTACCCTGCCCCAACCCGAGATTGATGATGATGTCGCGACCGTGCCGGGACTCGATGGCCAGAAGATGAGTAAAAGTTACGGCAATACCATCGATTTGTTTGCCGAAGAGAAAGCTTTGCGCAAACAGGTTATGCGTATCGTTACAGCACCGATCCCGGTCGAAGATCCGAAAGACCCGGATGCCTGCAACGTCTATAAGATTTTCCGTCTTTTCCTCGACAAGGACGGCGACAGGGCGCTGAGACAGCGCTATCAGGCCGGTGGTCTGGCTTACGGCGAAGTCAAGCAGGAACTCTTTGAAACCGTGCGCGACTATTTTGCACCTCAGACGGAATATCGCAAAGAACTGCTGGCCAACCCGGACGGGGTTCGGGAGATTCTCGCCAAAGGTGCGGACAAGGCAAGGTATGCGGCGAGCAAGACCTTGCGTAAGGTGCGCAAGAAAACTGGATTGACCTACTAAAATAGAGCAGAGTATGCAAACTATAAAGCGCAACAGATTAGTCCTCTGTTGCGCTTTTGCCTTTCCTTAAAAAACTGAAACAATCAATCAAGCAGATCAACAATGTCCGGTGCCATACCAACATAGCTAGCCGGAGTCATCTCAAGCAGGCGCTGCTTATCCTCCTCAGCCAGCTCCAACCCTTCGATAAAAACACGAATCGTCTCTGCCGTAATCTGCTGGCCGCGGGTCAACTCCTTGAGTTTTTCATAAGGTTTCTCAATGCCGGCTTTGCGCATGACCGTCTGGATCGGTTCGGCCATAACCTCCCAGGCCTTATCCAGATCCGAGGCCAGGTTATGTTCGTTGAGCTTGAGTTTGCTCAGACCCTTGCTGGTCGAATGATAGGCGATCATGCTGTAGCCAAAGCCGACGCCCATATTGCGGATCACCGTTGAGTCGGTCAGGTCACGCTGCAAACGTGAAATCGGCAGCTTCGCGGAAAGATGACCGAAGATTGCGTTGGCCAAACCACAGTTGCCTTCTGAATTCTCGAAATCAATCGGGTTGACCTTGTGCGGCATAGTCGATGAGCCGACTTCGCCGGCGATCGTCTTCTGGCCGAAGTAGGCCATGGAGATGTAAGTCCAGATGTCACGATTGAGGTCGACCAGGATCGTGTTCCAGCGCGACAAGGCATCGAAGAGTTCAGCCATGTAATCGTGGGGCTCAATCTGGGTGGTAAAGAGATTCTGGGTCAGACCGAGCTCACCTTCGATCACCTTCTTGCTCAATGCGACCCAGTCGACCCGCGGATAAGCGGAGAGATGGGCATTGAAATTACCGACCGCTCCGTTGAGCTTGCCGAGGATCTCCACGGCGGCAATGTTTGCGCTCTGTTTGCGCAGGCGGGCCACAAAGACCGCCAGTTCCTTGCCGATTGTGGTCGGGGAAGCGGTCTGGCCATGGGTACGGGCCAACATTGGCACTGCCTTGAACTCTTTGGCCAGAGATGTCAACTCACTGATGATGCGCTCCTGCAACGGCTGCAAAACCTGAAGGCCATCCTTGAGCATCATGGCATGCGATAAGTTGTTGATATCTTCCGAGGTACAGGCGAAATGCAGGAACTCCGACAGACCCGCCAGGGAAGTCCCGGCAAGCTGGTCTTTGAGGTAATACTCAACCGCCTTGACATCGTGGTTGGTCACCTTCTCGATCGCCTTGACCTTCTCGGCTTCCTGCGGGGTGAACTGGTTCACGATTGCGCGCAGGGACTGTTCCTCTACAAAGGTCAGTGCACGGCACTCGGCAATCTTCGGCTCGGCACAGAGCTCCATCAGCCACAGGACTTCAACCTTCACCCGGTTGCGTACCAGGGCATACTCGGAAAAACATTCGCTCAGCGCTTCTACTTTTGAAGCATACCGCCCGTCAATCGGGCTGATCGCTGTAATCATAACAGGAACTCCTAAAAAAATTATTGCCTTGCAGCCGGTTCATGGATAGTCCGACAAGCTGCTTGTAAACTTCGGAATATAGCCGTGCCCAGGCGCTTGTGCAAGGCCATTACTTTGAATCACAGCCCATGACGTGAATCAAAACCAATGGCCTCAGCACCACACAAATGCTCGCCGAACAAAAAAGCCTGAAAAACATGGGTTGCATAGCCGCAATTGCATCTCGCCGATTTCCTGCCATACTGAAAAGCCATTGCCAACAGAAGCTACCAGGGAGGCCACGATGACCAACTACCGGAAGTGGTACTGCAGTTGCAGAGGTAAACCACTGGAAATCAGCACTGTGGAAACCTCCGAGGACGAACCCGTGGAAGCAATCTGCCAACGCTGTGGAGCATCACCCTCATCGGACCCCAAACATACCATCTCTTACCGGGATGTCGAAAACTGGGATGACTGAACAGGCAGAGTGTCCCGTGCGGCGAATACATTCCTTCTCATTGCAGTGCTTTTCGGCACTAGACTAGCCAGGCAGGTCACGGGTGAAGAGAACAAATGCCATCGACGGCCTCTTGCTGGCTTCGCGTATGACGAACTGCATGCCGTCATAATGCCAGCCCTCTGACGTTCGTGCATTGAGCACTTCTTCGATTGATTCATCAGTCACCACTGCAAGCTCGACGACTTTATACTCGACCATAAGGCTCCCTTCCAGGTCTCGATCCGAGATATTTTCCTTTCCCAGACAGGTATAGCCTGCCTTACCGAAGAGGTAAAGGATTCCCTTTAACCTGCTCGAAAACCATATAGATAATCTTTTATCTGATAGGATAAAACATCTTTATATCACCACGATCGGTTAATTTTACAAAAGTTAAATCCCCTGCTATTCCGTATACTTTAATCCATATACGCCTTTTAATTAGCTGATTTACTGAAAATTTCCTGTTGACATCTTTTTAGAACGACGTATCATGTCGCAAAATTTACCACCCCATGATGTGGTTGTTTTTCACGAATAAGTACCTTAAAAGCTATTCACATTTACGGCCTGTGCCACTGTTTCCGGAATTTCAGGCGTGCACACAGCCAGAAATGATGACGTTATTTTATGCGGTCTCGCCCAAACCTGGGACGCCGCAATTTATTGTTGCATATTTTTCATATCTATCGTTTCGGCAGAAAAAACACTGAGAGAAAAGGAGTCACATCTTATGGGACACGGACCAGCAGTAAAACTCGGCAAGGACAACGCTGCCGCCTACAAGAGCAAGATCGGTATTTCGATGTTCATCGTCTACACCCTCACCTACTTCGGCTTTGTCGTCATCAACACAGCTTACCCGACGCTGATGGAAAAAGTCTTCTTCGGTCAGACCCTCGCTGTTCTCTACGGCTTCTTCCTGATCATCTTCGCCTTGGTGCTCGCTGTCATCTACAACCACTTCTGTACCGCCGCCGAAGCGCGCCTGAATTGATAGGGGAGAACTTAAGACCATGATCTATACACAATCACCTCTGGCCATCGGCCTGTTCTGCTTCTTCGTTCTTTTCGTCCTCGGCCTTTCTTTCTACCTGGCCCGCCGGACCTCGTCCGCTGATGGCTACTATGCTGCCGGCGGCAACATTCACTGGTTCACCAATGGTATCGCCTTTGCCGGTGACTACCTCTCTGCTGCCTCATTCCTCGGTATTTGCGGCATGATCGCAACCGCCGGCTATGACGGCTGGATGTACTCAATCGGCTACCTGGCCGGCTGGATGGTCGCCCTCTTCCTGGTCGCGGAACCGATGAAACGCCTTGGCAAGTATACCTTCACCGACGCCCTTGACTCCAAGTTCAACTCCAAGTCGATCCAGCTGATGGCCGCCATTTCAACCCTGGCCGTCTCGGTCTTCTACCTGATCCCCCAGATGGTCGGAGCCGGTGTTCTGGTGCAACCGCTGCTCGGCATGCCTCACTGGGTTGGCGTCTGCATCGTCGGTGTGGTGGTTACCATCATCGTTGCGACCGCCGGCATGGCGTCCACCACTTACGTTCAGTTCTTCAAAGGTGCCTTGCTGCTGATCTGCTCCGCTATTGTTGTTATCAGCGTTCTGACCCGTGGCCTCAGTACTGATCCAAATCACGGCGATACCAAAGAATACCACAAATTCCAGACCCTCTCGGCAGCGGTTACCAATGGCGAACTGCAGGTTTCCGGTTACAACGTGGTCGATGGCCTTGATTCCGAATTTGGCCAGGCAGGCTTTGTCAAGCTCTCCCAAAATGGTGAAGAGACCGTCTGGCATCTTAAAGAGGCGGCAACCGGCTACGAGCTGGTCGAAGCTCTCTACGTGACCAAAATGGCTGACGGCACCAAGCTTTACAACGGTGCGCCGAAAGAAGACGGCAAGTTCTTCGCAGTCGGCCACATTAAGGAGATCACGGTTGACGGTAAAGAAATCGCTCAAACCGGAGCCGTTGGCCCGCTTGAATTCCTGAATCGCTTCAAGGACAGCACCGTCGTTCTCTGGGGCAAGAAGTACGTCCAGGTTGGCGACACGACCACGACCATCTACTACCAGAAGCCGACTCCGGGCAGCCGCATCCTGCGCCCCGGCCTGAAGTTCAAGGTTGACAACGCCAGCGGCCTCGACAAGTTCAACTTCATCTCGCTGATGATCGCGCTCTTCTGCGGTACCGCGGCTTTGCCTCACATTCTGATTCGTTACTACACGGTACCGAGTCAGGCGGCAGCCCGTAAATCGACCATCGTTGCGATTGCCGCAATCGGCTTCTTTTACGTATTGACTCTCTACCTGGGTCTGGGTGCCATGACCAACGGCGTCATCAACATCACCGATAACAATATGTCGGCACCACTTCTGGCCCTTTCCTTTGGCGTCATCCTCTTCTCGGTGATCTCGTCTCTGGCCTTCGCGACGGTCCTCGGTACCGTATCGGGTCTGATCGTCGCTTCAGCCGGTGCCGTTGCCCATGACCTGATGGACAACTTCCTCGGTATGAATATGACGGATGCCGGCAAAGTCAGGGCAGGAAAAATTTCTGCCATGGTCATCGGCGGCATTGCCATCTACCTGGGCATTATCTTCGAAGGCATGAACGTCTCCTTCCTGGTTGGCTGGGCCTTCGCTGTTGCAGCCTCGGCGAACCTGCCGGCGATCCTGATGATTCTGTTCTGGAAGAAATCAACGGCTCAGGGTGTTGCGGCCTCGATCTTTGTCGGCCTGACTTCATCGCTCGGCCTGATCCTGATCTCGCCCGACATGTGGGTGCGCTACGGCCTGCTGCCCCAGGATGCGCCGATCGCCTTTAACAGCCCCGCGGCTATTTCGATCCCGGCCAGCTTCCTGGCACTGGTGATCGTTTCCCTGGTCACCCAGAAAAAAGGTGACCTGGTCAAGGAAGGCGCAGAAGCCTGATCCTTGCAGAAAAAGTTTCAACCTGCTAGATAGAGAGAGGGGCGGCCCGACAGCCCCTCTCTTTGTTTTTCAAAACCCTTACTTCTCTAGCAGTCTGACCGACAGCCTGCTAGTAACGGATAAATTCATGCGTCGTTTTCGCTACACTCTGATTGCCGTCTGCCTGGTGCTTCTGTTTCTGGGCGTGAGTGACCTGCTCCTCTGGTTCAACAATCAAACCCCGCAAGCCATCGGCATTGCAACCCTGGAGCAATCCGGTGCGCCTCGCGAGTGGCTGGAGGTCAAAGCCGGCTACCAGGATCTTGACCGGGCCATCTCGACCTCCGGCTCCCTGGAGATGGAAGCACTGCTGGTCCCTCTCGTTGCACATCCCGATCAGGAACAGATTCATATCATGGTAGAAACGCGCAACCCTCATCAGCTGAAGCTCTTTCAGGACTACCATTTTTTTACCGACACTCTGCCGGAGAAGAATGAGTTTCGCCGCAAACATGGAACTGAATTCAAAGGACAAAGAGATATTAGCGGTATGCTGGTCGCGGGTCTGATCGCCCGGGGCAATCAGCAGAAGCTGATCAAGCTTGCGAAACAGACCGATCTGAATATTGCTGATGACGTGATTTTTTTGAGCGAGGGCAAGGAACCGGACAAGTGGCGGGGCGTTTTCTTTACCCTGGTTGGTCTACTCGGGCTGTTTAAGGTGTTTACATACAAGAACAAGGTCGCATCCTCTGCATTGCAAGGGTCTGCCGACTCCTGAATCTGACTGCTGACATCCGGGCATCACCCAGCAACCAGGGCGCGATGAATCGCGCCCCGACGGTTGGTGAAATCGTGCGGGCGGTCAAGGCGCGTTGCACCCATGCCATCAACCTAATCCGCAACACCTCCGGCGCCCCGGTGTGGCAACACAATTATTACGAACGCATCATCCGCAACGATCGTGAATTGGCCCCGCTCTGGCAATACATCCACGACAACCCCGCACAATGGACCGAAGACCAAAACCTCCCGGACCGAATGTAGGGGCGCAATTTATTGCGCCCGGTCCTGCATCACCCGGCATCCAGACAACCCCAATAACCAGGGCGCGATGAATCGCGCCCCTACACATTTGCGAGGTTCTGTTACCTTTTCTCCACATTCCTCACAAACTGCTGCGACACCAGGCCCACGACAATCAAAACCAAGCCGTAAAAGGTAGAAGCCAGAATCTCTTCACCAACCAGGAAATGAATCAGAACGAGGGAAATAAAAGGTGAAATAAAGATCAGGCTGCTGATCCGCGCGGTGCTGGCTGTGTATTTGAGCGCCTGCAACCAGAGAAAAAAAGAAATCCCCATCTCAAAGCAACCGATATAAGCCGCTCCGAGCAGACCAGTCAGATCCGGTCTCTGTAGTTCGGTAAAAACCAGGCAATAAATCAGGATCAGGGGCAAAGCGCAGAGGAAACTTATAAACAGCCCAGCCAGCGGCGGCCTGCTGTCTTTGACATTGAGAATCCAGTAGAGCGCCCATACCAGAGTGCTGCCCAAAGCCAACGCAACGCCTAATGGGTCTGAAAAATTCATGCCGAGCACATCACCTCTGGTTGAGATCACCAGTACACCACTGTAGCTGACAAGAATGGCAAGTATCTCACGCAGAGTAAGCTTCTGTTTGAGTAAGGGAACGGCCAGAATCGAGAGTGTAATCGCCCAGGTATAGTTAAGGGGTTGAGCCTCCTGAGCCGGCAGCAGAGCAAAGGCCTTGAAGAGGATCAGATAATAGAGGAAAGGGTTAAGGAGGCCAAGGCCTGCCGAGCGCAGCAACTCCTGACGATTCTTTGGCAGAGCCAGAACAAGTTCACGACGACACAGCAGGATGATACCGAGAAGCAGCACAGATATCAGGTTGGCGTAAAGCAGCAGGTGTGCAGGCGACAAGGTCCGCAGTGAAATCTTAAACGCCGAAGCGACGGTTGACCAGATCAGCACCGCGCCGATTGCGTAACAATAAGCCTTGCGTTGATTGACCATGCGGTCAACCTCCAAATTCCGCGGTACTTTTCGGTGTCGCCCGCCCTCCCAGGGTGAGGACCGCCAACCCGGAGAAAATCAGGGAAATACCAACAAAGGAAATCGGATTCAGCGACTCGCCCAGAACCAGAAGGCCAAGCAGACCAGCGGTCAACGGCTCGGCCAGGGTCAAGGTGACCGCTGTGGCAACCGGAACCCGTTGCAGACCACGGGCAAACAGCCAATAAGCCAGAGCGGCCGTAATCACGCCCAGATGGAGAACGACGGCAACACTCCGGGGAGCCGCCAGCCAGGCCAGTTCACGCCCGACCAGCAACGGAGCCAACATCAGAGCACCGATACAGAAAACGACGGCGATCACAGCATTCGCGTCGTGCGTTTCCAGCAAACCCTTGATCACCAGGGTATACGCTGCATAGGCAGCACCTGCACCGATAGCGAGAGCGATACCGGTCAGATCAATCACGACATCGCCACCGCTGCTGAGGGTCAGAACGACACAACCGATAATGGCGAGAGTGGTTGCGACAAACCAACTCCGCCCGGGGCGCTCGCCCCTGAACAGAAAACCGAGCAGGCCACCTGCAACCGGCGCGCTGCCAATGCCGACAATCGTGCCTACGGCGACCCCGGTTTTAGCCACACCGGCAAAAAAACAGGCCTGATAGAGGGCGGTAAAGAGAGCGGCTGACAGCGTTGCCTGGAGGGGCCAGCCTTTCAGCTGAGAAAGGCCGGTGGTCAGCAAGACGATCAGCAGCATGGTGGCGCCACCGAGAGCCAGACGCAAGGTCCCGATCACCATCGGGTCAAAACCGGCAGGAGCAAAAGCTTGCGAGGTGCCGGTGGTTCCCCACAAGGTCGCCGCCATCAGGACGAACCAAACCCCTGAGCGTGAATTATCTTGCGGCATTAAAAGCTCCTTCTGAAAAATTTATCAAACCTGCTGTTGGCCAGACCGCAGCACACCGGCGCAGGGCCAGCACAGGTAAAGCAGAGCAAGCAGACGACCTAGCAGATAAGCAAGCGCTGCCGAGGTCACTCCTGGAAGGGTCGAGTATAGTACAAGCACCGCCATAATTGAAAAAATTCCTGCCGCTTCGATCACCGTTGCCAGGGTGACCGGAAGGGTTATTCCTGCATCGATCAAAAGCGCTCTTTGATAACCGATGGCAACGGTCAGGGCAGGGAAGAGTGCCATGATCTGCAGTGGTGGAATCGCCAGTTGGGCGAGCTCCGGGGGCAGCCCGGAGAGTGTAGCGAACCAGACCAGGTTGAGAGGGGTAAATGCGATCAGGGACAAGCCGCCACCAAGAGCCAGCCCAAGATAGAGGGCAAAGACTTTGACCACATGGCGGTTCTGCGGACCATCTTTCAAAGTGGCGATAGCCACCTCTGGATAAGAGAGACCGAGGGCCCGGAACAGAAAGGTCAAGGAATAGAGAACCGGCATGACCGCCAGAGATTCGATAGGTTTGTAGCTGTGGCCGAGAAAGAAAGTCACCACCGGATGGACACTTAAACCGATCACAGGCGTCATGGCCAGGGGCAGATAAAAGCGGCTCAAGGCGGCATAGGAGGACATCGCTTTGCTCTCCCCGGTCACCGCCAGCGTGCTTGAGATAACGCGTCGGGCCAACCAACGTGTCGCCAGGGTCTCGGCGACCACGCCGGCGCTTAAAGAACAGGCGCCCAGGCTGGCACCAGGCAAGTCACCGAAGGTCCAGAGCAGCCAGGCCGTGGAAGACATGCTCAGAAGCCTGACCGATGTGCCAACAGCAACGCGTCCAGGCTGATGATGGGCGATCAACACACCCTGGTAGAAACGGCGCATACCAATCGCCGCCGGCCACGGCAGAAGCAGCCACAAAGCTTGGTTCACATGCGCAGAGACATCGGCCGTCAATCCGAGCAGAGTGGTCGTTAACGGGGTAAACACCAGCGGTGCGAGCAACAACAGCAGAGACAGAGTGACTAATCCGCAGAGGACCAACGAGAAAGAGCGCAGCCGCAAATAATCGCAACGATTCCCGGCCAGGCGTGTTGAGGCGCTCAAAAGCATGATCACGGGCGCTTCCGTGATCAGTCCGAAGGCGTAGGCCACGCCGTAAGCCGCCAGGTTCGTGGCACTCTCTCCCATACGGGCAATAACTGCCGCCAGGAATGGCCCCTCGATTGCCATCATCAGCCAGGTCATGGCGAGTGGCCACCAGAGACGGTAGATGGTTTTAAGGGTTGCCTGTCGGGTCATGGTCAGTTCTGGGGTAGTGGGCTGGGGGCTGGGGGCTGGCGAAATGCGGTGCCAGCAGCCAGGCATCTGCTCCGAATCCCAGTCCCCAGTCTCCGGCTCCCAGCCCTGTTCTATATGAAAAGGAGGACACCAGCAAGTGGCATCCTCCTTCAGTATTTGAAGCTGCTTTCCCGGTCAGACCGATTTTGACTTCATGCCGAGCATCTGTCTCAGAGCATGCTGGGCGATGCTCGGATTTTCCTTAAGGCGACGTTTGGAATAAGGCAGCCATGATTTGCCGTAGGGTACATACACCCGTAAACGGTGGCCAGCCTTGACAAGCATGCTACGCAATTCAGGGTCCACTCCGAGCAGCATCTGGAACTCGTATTCTTCACGCTTCAGCCCAAATTGCTTGATCAGTTGTTCCGATTCGTAAACCAGCTTTTCATCATGCGTGGCGATACCGACATAGGCGCCCTTCTCGAACATTTTTTTAAGACATTCAACGAAATTACGGTTGATGATCGTCATGTCCTTGTAAGCGATCTCGCGCGGCTCGTTATAAATTCCTTTACAAAGCCTGAAGTTGAGAAGGCCATCGCTTAAAGCCTCGATGTCATCGAGGGTGCGGCGCAGATAAGATTGGACGACCACGCCGACATGGCCCGGAAACTCCTCACGCAGGGTGCGGAAGAATTCAAGGGTGTCATCAGTACAGGGGTGATCTTCCATATCGATACGGACAAAATTGTTCAGGCTCGCCGCCAGGGTAACGATCTCGCGGATATTTTCGAATGCGAACGGTTTGTCAAGTGCCAGGCCCAATTGAGTGGGCTTGAGAGAAAGGTTGGCATCGATTTTTTCCTTGTCGATCCCTTGAAGAATCTCCAGACACTGCTGCTTGAAGAAATTGGCTTCTTCTTTTGTTTTGATGAACTCACCAAGGATGTCGATCGTTGCAACCATCCCGTCGCTGTTGAGCTTTTTCGTGGTTCTGACTGCCGCGCCTAGGTCTTCTCCGGCAATGTAACCCTTGGCAAAAAAACCAACGATCGGTCCCGGCACATGCATGATCGTCTTTGAAACAAGAAAATTAAAAATGGACATGATGTCCTCCAACCCAGTGAATTTAATGGGGGCAGTTTAACTGCCCCCGATTGATATTATTCAGCATCCATAAAGGGGTAAGCGAAGTGGGTCGGCGCATCAAAGGTTTCCTTGATGGTGCGCGGCGACACCCAGCGGACCAGGTTCAGGTAAGAGCCGGCCTTGTCGTTGGTGCCTGACGCGCGGGCTCCACCGAAGGGTTGCTGACCAACTACGGCACCGGTCGGTTTGTCATTGATGTAGAAGTTGCCTGCGGCATTTTCCAGCTTGCTCAGTGCCAGGCTGACGGCTGCACGGTCGGTAGCAAACACAGCGCCGGTCAGGGCATAGATCGAAGTCTGGTCACAGAGTTCGAGAGTTGCCTCGTACTTCTCATCTTCATAAACATAGATCGTCATAACCGGTCCGAAGATCTCTTCTTCCATGGTGCGGAAATGCGGGTTACTGGTCAAGATCACAGTCGGCTCGATGAAGTAGCCCTTGCTGTCATCGTACCCACCACCGATGATGACTTCGGCATCGGAAGCCGCTTTGGCGTAATCGATAAATTCGGTAATCGTTGCAAAGGCCGATTTATCAATAACTGCGTTAAAGAAGTTGCTGAAGTCGCTGGTCGGTCCCATTTTGATTGAGGCCATATCGGTTTCGAGTTTTTCACGGATCGGACCCCAGAGGGATTTCGGAATGTAGGCACGGGAGGCCGCAGAACATTTCTGGCCCTGGAATTCAAAGGCGCCGCGGATAATCGCGGTCGTCAACTGTTCAACATTGGCGCTGTTATGGGCCACGATGAAATCCTTGCCGCCGGTTTCACCAACGATGCGCGGATAAGACTTGTACCTGGCGATATTGTTGCCAACGGTCTGCCACATCTGGTGGAAGACGCCCGTCGAACCGGTAAAATGAATTCCGCCAAGATCTTTATGATCAAGACAGGCCTTGCCAACCATGGAACCGGGGCCCGGCACGAAGTTGATGACGCCGTCAGGCATCCCGGCCTCTTTAAGTATCTGCATCAGGATGTAAGGCGTATAAACACAGGACGAAGCCGGCTTGAGCAGAATCGTATTGCCCATAATGGCAGGTGCGGTCGCCAGGTTTCCTGCAATCGCCGTAAAATTAAAGGGTGCGACGGCAAACACGAAACCTTCCAGAGGACGCTGCTGCACGAAGTTCCACAGACCTTTGGAAGAATACATTGGCTGATCGCTGTAAACCTGCTGCGCGTAATATACGTTGAAACGTAAAAAGTCGATCAGCTCGCAAGCGGCATCGATTTCAGCCTGAAAGGAACTCTTGCTGGTCGAAAGCATACTGACCGCATTCATAATGTAGCGATACTTGCCCGACAGGAGTTCAGCAGCCTTGAGGAAGATCGCGGCGCGCTCCTCCCAGCGCAGGTTGGCCCAATCCTGCTTGGCGGCCATGGCGGCATCAATAGCCATGTTGATCTCTTTTTCACCCGCCAGGTGATACTCACCGAGAACATGCTTGTGATCATGCGGCATGACAACCTGTCCCATGTTGCCGGTGCGAACTTCTTTTCCACCGATAATCAGGGGAATCTCAACTTTCTTGTTGCTGATTTCTTCAATCGCCGCCTTGAGCTGATCGCGCTGCGGAGTCCCCGGGGCATAATTGTAGACGGGCTCATTGACAGGGGTTGGAACTTTAAGGATGGCATTATTCAACAGATTCATAATAGGCACCTTTCTCTTGAGAGTTCTTATGTTAACGGATTGCTGGACTTCGGCCGTAATGTACGCCAAAACATTCTGACACAATGATAAAAGCAAGCAAGATGCCAAGCGACGCTTTACCATCGTCGGAGCAAGCTGAATTCGCCTGAACGCAACCACCACACCGAGCATAACTCATGGCTAACCTGCTGAAAATAATGACTTTTAAAGAACTGAAACGAAAGATCTACCCTCAGAAAAAATTGACGGGCTGAACAGGTTTTTTTGCAGGGACGGGGAAAAGCCAAAGCAGAGGGTTATCAAGAACAATAAATACATGCATAAATGCATAAAAGACAACGACTTAATATTTTTAACATACTGTTAATATTTGTATTTATGTATTTATGCAGAAATAGATAATATATTTTCAAACCTTTTGTGATGCACTATCGCATATATATTCCGTCTCTCAGCCACCAACAGTTGCTGTCAAACCGTACCGAGCAAAGAGAGTGATCACCCCTTGTAAAACATCTTCATCCGGGGTACGCAGTACTGAAAGATCGCGTTGCTGGCCAAGCTTCTGGTCCTTCCCCCTGGCGACATCATGGAAGGGCAGCAGGCTCACCCCGCGCTTCTCTCCAGGTAACCCAGCCACAAATGCGGCCATGGCAGTGACACTGTCGTCATCATCATTGACTCCACCGAGCAGAGGAATCCGCACCTGGATCTCCGAACCATGCTCAGCCAAGGCCTTCAGGTTATCGAGAATCAATTGATTATCAACACCCGTGTAGCGCTTGTGTGGTTCCGCATCAACCATCTTCAAGTCATACAGGAACAGATCCGTGTGCTCTGCTACTGCGAGCAGAACCTGCCGTTTGACAAAACCCGAAGTATCAATGGCTCTATGAATGCCTTGCCTGCCGCAGGCCTTGAGCAGTTCGATCAGGAACTCCGGATAGAGCAGAGGCTCGCCTCCGGAGAAGGTGACACCGCCACCGGATTGATCAAAAAAAGGCCGCTCTTTTTCAATCACCTCCAATAGCTCCCCAATCGAGTAATAACGTCCCGACATCTCGCTAGCCAGCGTCGGGCAGACTTCGGCACATTGTCCGCAGAGGGTACAGAGTCCGGCGTCAGTAACCACACCCTGAGCAGTCAAGCTGCACGCGCCGACAGGACAAACCCGACAGCACTCTCCGCAGCCGATACATTTGGCCGCCGTAAAAAGCTTTTGGACTTTCGGCGAGATACTTTCAGGGTTATGGCACCACCGACAGTTAAGCGGGCAGCCTTTAAAGAAAATGGTGGCCCGGATGCCCGGGCCATCATTGATCGAGTAACGCTTGATATCGAACACCAAGGGTTTTTGCATTATCATTAACCCCAAAGAATATTAAAGCTGGGGCCCTCTGCGCCTTGCCCCACTTTGCGTTAAAAGTTTCAAAAAGACTCGTTTTCTGTGCGCTCAACCACTTCCTGCTGCAGATCGGCGTTCATGTCGTTGAAGTAATCACTGTAACCGGCCATACGCACCAACAGGTCTTTATAGTCCTCAGGTGTCTCCTGAGCCGCCTTCAAAGTCGCCGTATCGACAATATTAAACTGGATATGATGCCCACCCAGGGTGAAATAGCTGCGCACCAACTGGCCTAAACGTGCAACATCCTCCTCCCGCTTGAGCAGGCTCGGCAGAAAGCGCTGGTTCAGCAGCGTCCCTCCCGACAAGGTGTGATCAAGCTTGGTCAGCGAGCGAATGACTGCGGACGGTCCGTGAGTGTCAGCACCATGGGAGGGTGAGGTGCCGTCGGAGATCGACTTGCCTGCCAGGCGTCCGTTCGGCGTCGCCCCCATCACCTTGCCGAAATAGATATGACAGGTCGTGGAGAGCATATTGAGATGGAACGTCTCGCCCTTGACATTCGGCTTACCGTCGATAGCAGCAAACAGGTCGGCGTAAACCTGCAAGGCGATATCATCGGCAAAACCGTCATCATTGCCGAAAAACGGAGTCCTGTTGAGCACCGTTTGCCGCACAAACTCTTCACCTTCGAAATTATTGGCCACCGCGTTGAGGAGTTGCGCCATACCGAAGGTCTTTTCTTCGAACACATGCTTCTTAAGCACCGAGAGGCTGTCTGTGGTCGTACCGAGTCCGGTACACTGAATGTAGTTGGTGTTATAGCGCGGCCCGGCGTCGTAATAATCCCTGCCCTTGCTGATACAATCCTCAATCACCACAGAAAGGAAAGGGGCCGGCGCGTATTTGGCGAACATGCGATCAATGTAGTTGCTGACTCTCACCTTGGTGTCGACAATAAAATTCAGCTGTCTGTTGAAAGCATCGTAGAGCTCCTGGTAACAGGTAAAATCACACGGATCGCCCGTCTCGATACCTGCCTTGTTACCGGTCACCGGATCGATGCCGTTATTCAGAGTCACCTCAAGGATTTTCGGCACGTTCAGATAGCCGGTCAGAACATAGGCCTCCTTGCCGAAGGCACCGACTTCGATGCAACCGCTGCAGCCACCTTCGCGGGCATCCTTAAGCGACTTGCCCTGGCGCAGCAGCTCCACGACATAAACATCCGGGTTAAAGATGGACGGATAACCATGTCCCTGGCGAATCACCTTGCAGGCCGCCTCGAGGAAACGATCCGGCGTCTTGCTGCTGACATGCACGGAATTGCCCGGCTGCAGAATGTGCAATTCTTCAACGACTTCGAGCATGAGATAGGAGACCTCACTGACGCCGTCCTTGCCCTCGCTGGTGATACCGCCAATATTGATATTGGTGAAATCGTTATAGGTGCCGCTCTCGCGGGCGGTAATACCAACCTTGGGTGGCGCTGGGTGGTTGTTGACCTTGATCCAGAAACAGCAGAGCAACTGCTTGGCCTGTTCTCGGGTCAAGCTGCCGGCGGCAAGCTCCGCCTTGTAGAAAGGCGCCAGGTGCTGATCGAAGTGACCGGGGTTCATGGCGTCCCAGCCATTGAGCTCGGTAATGGTGCCAAGGTGGACAAACCAGTACATCTGGATCGCTTCATGGAAGCTTCGCGGTGCCCTGGCAGGAACCCGGCGACAGACCTCGGCAATCCTATGCAATTCCGCAACCCGCTGTGGATCACTGTCTTTTGCGGCCAGGTCTTCAGCAAGGTCTGCATGGCGTTCGGCAAAGACGATTACAGCATCACAGGCAACGTCCATCGCCTTGAGTTGTTCGGCCTTATCGGTCGCCTCCGGATCGTTCAGATAATCAAGCCCTTCGATTTCACCTGCAATCTGTCTTTTGAAATCAAGCATGCCCTTGCGATAGATCTGGCCATCGAGAGCGGTATGCCCGGGTGCTCGCTGCTCCATGAATTCGGTAAAAAGCCCGGCCTCGTAAGCCGCCCGCCATTCCTCAGGAACGTGACTGAAGATGCGCTCACGAATCGTCTTGCCCTGCCAGTAAGGTATCACCTCGCGGGCGTAGGTCGCGACATCTTCATCACTGATGGTGTAACGTTGCTGATCACGGGTGTTGAGCACATGGAAATCCTCGACGCTATGACAGGTCAGCTCAGGAAAGGTCGGTACTGACTTAGGTCGAGGCCCACGTTCGCCGACGATCAATTCATCATCACCGATATAGAGGGTTTTCTTCTGACAGTGGTCGAGGAAATTCAGAGCTCTCAGCATCGGAGTCGAGTGCTTGCCGTAATGCTCTTTATAAAAAGCGGTCTCATGCAGAGCACGCTCAATCGACAGGCTCGGCTCCGTCTCAACGCTCAACTTGCGCAGGCGCTGGATCCGCTCATTCATCCCCGGACCTATGGCGTTGTTGCTTGGCGAATAAAAATTTCCCTCGGCAGCGGGCTGCCGTTGTGGGACCACTTTTAACTCTCTATCTTTTGACATAGCCTCTTCCTTTCAAGCAAACCGCTTGATGCCACCTCGCAGGGCAACCAGAACATAGTCCCTGATTGTACTCTGCACGAGCGTCACAGCACAAACCTTACTGCTGCACCACCCTTCTGAACACTGTTGAACAAGGAACTAACACAATATCAAAAGCAAGAAGAATACCAAGCATGAAGAATCCCGAATCAGTTGCAAATCACTCTATTCATTAGGCTTTATAGATCGAGGAATAAAGAAAAAGTCATCGGCCATACTCTTTTTATTCACTTTTGTATACTATATTCACAGATGGATAAATACATAAGAACCACAGCTCTCTGATGGAGCAGGTAACCAACGCGCGGATCAGGTTAACAGCAATGCCAGGAAAGAGGGACGGTCACTCAATTGACATCACCGTCAAGGGTTCTAGAATAGGAGAATAAGGAGCCTCGGTTGACGACTACCGGCTTACCGCAACCAGAAATATTGGAACAGCACCAGGGGGAGTCCTATGCCTAAAATCATCATCACCATCCGGGTTTGTCTGGTCGGCATTATTCTGATCTTCGTGGCCGGGTGCCTCGGACTTGAAGGCTTCCCTTCAGCCCCTGCTTCCTCCCCTGCTCCCGCACCTGCCCCGACCGGTACCACCGCTGGAGCGAAAGTCGATCCAGCGCAGGTGGCGAGGTTAAAGCGGCTCATGCTCCCGCTGACAAGGGTGATGAACAACCCGATACCATCGGGGCAGATTCAGGTCGGCGTGGTTGATGACCCGCAGATCAATGCCGGAAGCGCCGGCAGCGGCCAGTTCATCGTGACGACGGGACTGCTGAACAAGGCCAATGACCAGCAACTTCAATCGATTCTGGCGCACGAAATGGCCCATGATGACCTCGGCCATTCGGCCAAGGCCCAGGCCATGGGGGCGGGATTGAATATAGCGACGGTTCTGCTGGACCAGATTTTTCCAGGGAGCGGCCAGTTCACCCCCATTGCCGGGAACCTGGCGATTCGGGCCTACGGGCGAAATGAGGAGTACGCGGCGGACCGGCATGGGGTTACACTCCTGCGCAAACTCAATCTTGACGGCAAGAGCATGATGGTCAGTACCCTGACCTGGTTGCAACAGACGACCGGGGGAAGCGCAGGAGGATTTTTCGCCACCCATCCCGGTACTCCCGACAGAATCGACCGGGTCCGGAACCTGCCGTGACGCCTCGAACCTTCGCCTCTGTGAGCACCTGTCAGGCGCGATGTGAGAAATTCGGGGAAGGGGACAGCCCCCGCATCCTCACGCGAGCACCTTTGAAAGTCGCGCCCGAAGCGATGGCAGCACCTCCGTTTCAAACCATGGATTTCGGCGAATCCACAGGTTGTTTCTCGGGCTCGGGTGCGGCATCGGGACCACTGTTGGCCAGTAGGTACGCCAGCACTTGACGGTGGCCGTAAGTGAGGCGGGCTTCTCGGGCAAGTGGTATTTCTGTGCGTATTGTCCAATGACCAAGGTGATTTCCAAGTTGGGGAGACGCGCCAAGAGCTTTTGTCGCCAAGCCGGAGCACATTCCGGCCGAGGCGGAAGATCTCCGGACTTCTTCGATCCAGGGAAGCAAAAACCCATGGGCAGGATGGCCACTTGTTTGGGGTCGTAGAACACTTCCCGCGGCACGCCCATCCATTCTCTCAGGCGCTCTCCGCTGGCATCGTCAAACGGCACACCGGATTCATGGACCTTCCTTCCTGGCGCCTGGCCAGCAATCAGTACTCGAGCCTGAGGGTGTATCTGCAGGACGGGCCGAACCCCATGGAGTAGATGCGGCGCACAGATGGTGCAGCCGCGAACCTCGGCGAGCAGCGCTGCGAATGAATACATGAAATCAGATTCCTCGTGTCGTGCTAACGCCTGCGTTCAGGTGCGCTGTCCAGCGTCGCCTGGAACGCTTGGTTGGGGCTGTTTTTTATCCAAATCGAAATCGCTATCGAGATCGAAACCGTTCTTGCCGTGACCTTCGGCAATGTTCAATGTTATCGACTGGCTCGCGCGCAGCCACTGATCTCGGGCCGCCCGGAGGACTCCATTTAAGGAATGGTGAAAAAAGGCTTTACAGTTCAGCCCAGCTTAGCCCCATTCTGCACCTCTCTCTCCGGTACAGCCAGAACAACAGATTTATCTTCTCGATAAAACCCCGCAAGCAAAAACTCCGACCGGAAAGGCCCGATCTGCTTTGGAGGGAAGTTGACGACAGCCAGAATCTGTTTGCCAGGCAGTTCCTCCTTGCTGTAGAGGTCGGTGATCTGAGCACTCGATTTTCTCACACCAAGCTCGGGACCGAAATCGACTTTGACTTTAAACGCAGGAACACGTGCCTCAGGAAAATCTTCAACCTCAATGATCGTCCCGGCACGCAGTTCAACCATCTCAAACTGTTGCCAGCTTATTTCTTTCATAATCCCTCCTGCTTTCATTGACCGACCACAGTATGCAGACCGAGCCCGTACTTCTGCAGCTTTCTGGCAACCGTGGGTTGACTCATGCCAAGAGCTTCGGCAATCTCCTGCTGCTTTCGATAACGCTGGCTGGCCTCGCTAAGGACTCGCTTTTCAACACTCTCCAGAATTTGCGACATATGCATGCCATCGGGCCATTGGCTTTCCACAAGACAGGCCTCTCCATTGGAGCCACTCACCACCTCCTGTGGTAAATCGCCGGTATCGAGCAACTCGATGTCCGACATCACCACCAGGCGCTCACAGATATTCATCAATTCACGGACGTTACCGGGATAAGGGTAATGGACCAGGGCATCGAGGGCGGCAGCAGTCAGTTGCCTGGTAACCTTGGACCGTTCGGCAAAATGATCAATGTATGATCGGATTAATGCAATCAGGCACTCCCTGCGTTCACGTAAAGCCGGAACCTGCAAGGGGATGACACTCAAGCGATAGAAGAGATCCGTGCGAAATTGACCGTTTGCAACCAACTGATCCAGGTCGCGATTGGTCGCAGCAAGCAGGCGGACATCGACTTTGCGACTTTTGGTGCTGCCCAGACGTGTCACGACGCCGTCTTCCATGAAGCGCAGCAACTTGACCTGAGAGGCCGGCGGGAGTTCAGCAATTTCATCAAGAAACAATGTGCCGCCATCGGCAAGTTCAAGATGACCCGGCTTGTTGGTGGAGGCGCCTGTAAAAGCACCCTTTTCATAACCAAACAGTTCGGCTTCGATCAGCGTCTCCGGGATAGCGCCACAATTGATTTTGATGACGGGTTTGGCGCTACGAGGGGAGTTCATATGGATCAGGTCAGCAATCAAGCCCTTGCCGACCCCCGACTCACCGAGAATCAGCACGGTGGAATCGACCTCACTGACTTTCAGCGCCTGGTTGAGGGCCTTAACCATGCAGGGGCTTTTGGCAACCACCGGCTGACTAGTCAGAAATTCCTGCCGCAATACCTGGACCTGATGACGGAAATGTTTGCCAATTGCTTGTTGCTCCTCCAGCTGGCGCTGCAGACGATCTGTTTCTGTGATATCACGCTCACTGACCACGACCCGGATCAGCGCGCCGCAGTCATCAAAGACCGGGGTCGCTGTAGAGATGAGTTTGCGGCCAAAACGGTTTTCCTGCAGCAGGCTGACCACCTTGCGGGTTTTAATGGCTTCCAGGGCTGCCGAGGGAAGAATAACCAGACCTTCTTTGGCCGCGTCGAGATAGGCACGGCCGACCAGCTGCTCGGCTGTAGCGTTGTTAATGCGTTGTGAAGCGGGGTTAACGCGCAGGATCTTGCCCGCACCATCGCAGACAAAGAGGCCATCTGAGGAAGAATCGATGATCGCATCATGCTCCCAGGTCAGTTCCTGGATGCTTCTGTCCATGCCCCCTCCTGGAACCGACTGGGTTTAGTGCGACATCAGCACCGGAACGGTCATCGACTTCAGCAGATAACGACCGACATCACCAAGAATCTGGTTGCCACGCCGGAACTGGGAGAAAGCGCCGATCACCATCAGGTCGATCCCCTCATCAGCACAGCGGTTGAGCAGCATATCCCCGATACTGAGCCCTGCCGTGACGTGCTTTTCGCTAAGGGCATTGACCTCATAGCGACGCAAATGACTGCAGATATCGGCATTGTGAGATTCATAGGCCTCATCGCCGCCGAACCCCTGAATGGATATGACGTGAACAGATTCGGCCGCACGCAGCAGTGGCATCGAATCGTGCATGGCCCGGGAAGATTCGGGGCCGCCACGCCAGACCAGCATCACCCGTTTGCCGATTGTTCGGGTATCACAGGCGTAGGGAACGACGAGCACAGGACGGCCAGCGCCCAGCACCGCTTTCTCGGCGAGATCACCGGGGGTCGATTGCTTCTCTGCAGCAGTCTCCGCCTGGCTGACAATCAGCATATCGCGATAGTGGGCGTAAAGGCTGATCGTTTGTGCCAGATCAAGGTTGCTTCTGGAGGTGTCCACACAGAGCCACTCCGATTCCAGCCCCGCCTGGGCGACCGATTGCAAAAACTGCAGTTTGGCCTGTTCCGCCAGCTTATAAGGTTGTTCAAAGTCGCTGGCCCGGTGTGGTGGAATTGCGTAGAGACCGGTCAGCTTGGCCTTCTGCCATTGACCCAGCTGGATCGCGGTAGCCAGCCTGGTTTCGCAGGTTGAGCTTAAATCTATATACACCAGAAGGTCTTTTAAGTTCATTGATTGATCCTCTCGGGGCGAAGCTTTACTGCCCCGGCAAGAAGATTAATGCTTCTTCCCCAGGTAGGCTTCCTGCACCTTTTCGGACGCCAGCAATTCAGCAGAGGTACCGGACAGTGCAATCCTGCCAACATCGAGAACGTAGCCGCGGTCAGCAAGCTTCAAGGCCGCTCTCGCGTTCTGTTCAACCAAAAGCACCGTTACGCCTTTCTCGGCGATCTCCTTGATCTGTTTGAAGATCGCCTTGACCAGGATCGGTGCGATACCCAGAGACGGCTCATCGAGAAGAACCATCTCGGGATTGCTCATCAAGGAGCGGCCGATCGCCAACATCTGCTGCTCACCGCCGGAGAGGGTTCCGGCCAGCTGCTTGCGTCGTTCCTGCAGACGCGGGAAAAGATCGTAGACCCAGGCGAGGGTTTCACGGTCCATCTTGCTCTGGGAAAAGGCACCGAGCATCAGGTTCTCTTCGACCGTCAAAATGCCGAACACGCGACGCCCTTCCGGAGAATGGCTGATTCCCAACTTGACAATCTTGTGGGCGGGCAGCGTGGTCAGTTCTTCTCCCTTGAACCTGATCGAACCGGCCTTGGCCTTGAGCAACTGACTGATGGTACGCATGGTCGTGGTTTTGCCGGCACCATTGGCACCGAGAATGGTCACGATTTCACCTTTGTGTACTTCGAGAGAAATCCCCTTGATGGCGGCGATACTGCCGTAGGAGACTTCCAGGTCTTTTATCGCAAACAAAACGTCATCACTCATCGTCGTCATCCTCACTTCCCAGGTAGGCCTCGATGACGGCCGGGTTTTTCTGAATTTCCTCAGGCGTGCCATCGGCAATTTTTTTACCGAAGTTAATCACCGTCAGGTAATCGGTCACCTCCATGACCATGTCCATATCGTGCTCGATCAACAACACGGTGACACCCCGGTCACGAATTTTGAAGATGGTCTCTAAAAGCTCAAGGGTCTCGACATCGTTGAGGCCGGCGGCCGGCTCATCGAGGATCAGCAGGTTCGGTTCAACAGCCATCGCCCGGGCAATTTCGACCCGTCGCTGGATACCGTAGGGCAATGAGCTAACCGGGGTCGCGGCAAACTCACTCAACTTGAAAAAGTTGAGCTGTTCTTCAACCTTCCGCCAGTTTTCCAGTTCATCCCGCTTTTTTCCGGGGGTGGGAATGATGCCATGCCACCATTTCTGCGTGCTCTTGATGTGACGGCCGCTCATGATGTTCTCGGCAACCGACATCTGACCGAACAGGCGGATCGTCTGGAAGGTCCGGACGATGCCGCGATCGACAATCTGGTAAGGAGTGAGACCACGAATCTCTTCATCGCGCCACTTGACCGAGCCCTCTTCCGATTTGTAGATTCCGGTAATGCAGTTGAAGACTGTAGTCTTGCCCGCCCCGTTGGGACCTATGATACCGTAGATCTGGCCCTCTTTGACCGTGAAGCTTAAAGCATCGACGGCGGTCAATCCCCCGAAACGCTTGGTGACGTCGGTCAATATCAGTTCGTTACGCGCCATGGTTATTTTCCT
This sequence comes from Deltaproteobacteria bacterium, assembly GCA_024636215.1. Next base: position 86,576 of record JAGXHL010000017.1, on the reverse strand, counting down.
TGATCAAGAACTTGGGGATTTTACCGAAAGTGGCCGGCCAGATACCACGTGGCCGCAAAATCATCGCAGCGATCATCGCAAAACCGAAGATGAAATACCGCCAGGTGGCAAACTCGCGGAAGATCTCCGGCAGCACGAACATTACGAACACCCCGATCAGGACTCCCGGCACCGAAGAGCCACCAACCAGCACAATACTGAAGAAGAGGACCGACTGGATAAATTCGAAGGCCTCTGGGCTGACGGCTGAATACTGGGTGGCATAGACGGTTCCGGCCAGTCCGGCAATCCCGGCACCCAGGCCGAAGGCGAAGATTTTGTAGATGCGGGTGTTGATGCCGATACTTTCCGCCGCCAGCTGATCTTCTCTCAGGTAGTGCAGAGCACGCCCCGGTTTACTCCCTGCCAGGTTGCGCATCACCCAGAGGGTCAATAGAAGAACAATAAAGGCAAAATAGTAAACCGAAATCTGGCTCATCAGGTCAAAGCCCAAAAAGCTCAACGAATCTAGGCCGAAGATGCCGTTTGGCCCGCCGGTCACACCGCCAAGGTTGTTCTGCAGGACCTGAACAAAAACAATGTTGAAGCCGATGGTAACGACCAGCAGGTAGTCACCGCGCAGGTGCACGATCGGTCCGGCCAGAAGGATGCCGAACACGGCCGGGATAATGACCGCCAGCGGAATCGTGGCAATGATTGACCAACCGTATTCGTTGTTGAGGATCGCCGTGGTGTAGGCGCCCATACCAAAAAACAGGGCCTGGCCCATGTTGAACATGCCGCTTTTGCCAAGAATGATGTCCTGCGACAGAGCCACCACAGCAAAGATCAGGAATGTGATCGCCACCGCCTGCCAACGATCGTCAAGCATGTGCGGCAGAACCGCCATGACGACGAAGAAGATCGGATAGGAAAATTTCTGTAACTCTTTCATCAGACTTTCTCCGCGACCCGCTCACCGAGGATACCGGTCGGGCGGACAATCAGGATTAAGATCAACATGATAAAGGTAAAGGCGTCGGCCCAGGTACTGGACACGTACCCGGCGATAAAAGCGTTGAACAGGCCGAGCAGCATGCCGCCGAGCATGGCGCCCGGGATGTTGCCGATACCACCGAGGATCGCGGCAATAAAGGCGTAGAGACCGTATTGCCAACCCATGTTGAAGGTGATACCTCGATAGTAGAGGCCGATAAACAGGCCACCGACGGCTCCGAGAGAAGAGCCGATAATAAAGATCAGAGCAATGACGCTGTTAACGTTGATGCCCATCAGGCGTGCTGCATCCTGGTCAATGGAGGAAGCACGAATTGCCGCGCCCATGCGGGTCTTTTCGACGAACAGGTAGAGCGCGACCATCAGGAACAGAGACAAAACCAGGATGATGACCTGGATCATACTGATCACAACACCGCCGAAATTCCAGTAGACCTGAGGCACCAACTCCGGGAAGATCCGCATCCGCGGGCCCCAGATCAGCATAATACCGTTCTGAATAACCAGCGATGCGCCAAGTGCCGAGACCACGGCCGACAAGCGCGGCGCTTCGCGTAACGGACGATAAGCAATCCGTTCGAGAAGAATGCCGACAATCGCCATAACCACCGCAGTCAGCAGGAAGATGACGACAACTGCGACCAGAGAGGTCGCCTGGCCCATCACCTGGGTATAGATGGTCAGACCGACAAATGCCGAGGCCGCAACCATGTCGCCATGAGCAAAGTTGATCAATTTCATGACGCCGTAGACCATGGTGTAGCCGAGCGCCACCAAAGCAAACATGCTGCCGATGGTCAGGCCGTTCGCTAGCTGTTGAAAAAAAGTGTCCATAAAACTTCTCCGGGTTTGGTAGACCAGCTGCCTTGCAGACGCCAGAGGAGGACAAAGCTGTTCTCCGCTCGCGCCCGAGGGGCAGTTTTCGCAGCGCAACGTTTACATATTCAGAAGAGCTAATGAAAAGGGGCGGGAAGATGACTCTTCTCCGCCCCCTGGGACAATCAGGCGTTCTTACTGAACATACTCGTTGGCGTAGCTGCCATCGGCCTGGATTCTCTTGACCACATAAGCGCCGCCTTTGCGATTGCCGTCTTTGGCGAAGGCGATCGGACCGGTGATGCCCGGCAGAGGCTCGGTCATGTTGTGCAGGTAGTCAGCAGCCTTCCTGGTATCGAAGCTCTCGGTCTGCTCCATGGCGTGAATGATGGCGCGCATACCGTCAATATTCATCAAACCCCAGATGGAAGGAGGCATTTCACCGTACTTCTCCTGGTAGTCAGCAATGAATGACTTGGCCACTTCGTAAGGCAGCACGTCCGGAGAAGGGACGTTGATGATGAACGCGCCTTCGGCAGCCGAGCCGGCCAGCTTGACGAAGTCCGGGTTGTCGTTGGCGTCGCCACCGATGAAGTCAGCCTTGATGCCGAGAGCCATCTGCTGGGAACGCAGCTGCCCGCCATCGGAGTAGTAACCGGCGGAGAAGATAACATCAGGGTTCTTCGACTTGAGGTTGGTTAAAACCGGAGTGAAGTTCTGGGAGTCAGCCTTGATCTTGTCGCGGGAAACCACGTTGCCACCCAGTTCTTTTATGGCTTCAACGGTTGCGTTGGCCAGACCATCAGCGTAGGTGGAGAAGTCAGAGATAACGGCAATGCGCTCGTACTTCTTGACGTTGACCATGTATTCGGCGGCGAATTGTGCTTCGGCGCTGTTCGGGAAAGAATTGCGCAGGAAGGTCCAGTAGCCATTCTCAGTCAGGCTGTCTGCGGTCCCATCGGAAGTCTGCAGGACGCCAGCATTGAAGTAGGTCTTCTGAGCGGCTTCGGCGCAGGTCGAGGTGTAGGAACCAATAACCATTTTGACATCTTTGTTCACCAAATCCTTGGCGCAGATTGCGGCGGCCATTGCAGTGCCCTGGTCATCGCAGACAATGACTTCGATCTGCTTGCCCATGACGCCGCCCTTGGCATTGATCTGCTCGGCGAGCAAGCGTACTCCGTTCTCTATTCCCTGACCTTCATTGGCGTAACTGCCGGTGATAGGAGCCTGAACACCAACCTTGAGAGTGTCCGCTGCGAACACGGTGCCGGTTGCAAAGAACACGGCCAAAAATGTTGCCAGATACTTTTTCATGTCTCTTCTCCTTGAAATGTGTGAAGCGTGAGTCGACAGGATGTCGAAAGCTCACTGATTGAACTGACATTACAAACTGCCTACGACTATACCATCTTGAATACGTCTTGAAAATCGCACTTAAAAAAAAAGACCTTATTCGATAGAGCAAGGCTGATGCCAAACTCTGTTATATTTTGGTAAAAACAGGATTAAACCGTTTGCATCATTTTATTCAAAAATCATCAGACATCATAAAGTAAATGTAATTACAGTAAGTTATAAAAAAAGAAACAATAATTTAGGAATAGAGAAAAACCAGTAATCGCCATAAAGAGACCCTTGCAAAAAGAGTTCGACTGGCAAACCGAGGACCTTGAGCAGGAGCAGCAAACAATGCCATGCAATAATGCATAACTGCGAAAAAACAGGAACGACATGGCGGAAAGAAGCGTTTCCTAAAGGAAAATATCTGAAGAGATCACAGAAGTCCGTAACGCTTCAACTTGCGTGCGACGGTCGACTGATTTACGCCGAGCACTTCGGCAATCCTCGCCTGGCTCCGATAGCGTTCTCGCGCCTTGCTGAGGAGGTTGCGCTCAACCGTCTCCAGCGCTTCCTGCAGAGTCACCGTTTCGGGCCAATCCACTTCTTGCGGTAAGCGTGGCTTGACACTCCCGGCAATCTGCACCGGCAAGTCGACAAGATCAATCACTTCGGTCTCGGACATAACCACCAGTCGTTCACAGATATTCATCAACTCTCGCACGTTGCCCGGAAAAGCATAGTTGGCCAAAGCGTCTATGGCTGCGCGCGACAAGCGCCTGGACTCGTTGTTGACCCGAGAGAAGTGATCGATATAATGTCTGAGCAAGGGGACCAGACAGTCCTTGCGCTCGCGCACCGCCGGGACATGTATGGGGATGACATTGAGGCGATAATAAAGATCGAGACGGAAGGTCCTTTTTTCAACCATATCCTCCAGGTCACGATGCGTCGCTGCGAGCACACGCACATCAAGCTTACGTTCGTCGGTGCCTCCTAACCGGGTGATCCTGCCGTCTTCAAGAAACCGCAGCAGTTTCACCTGAGCTGACAGGGGTAATTCAGCCACTTCGTCGAGAAACAAAATCCCCTCATTGGCCAACTCAAACTGTCCCGGTTTGCCGCCGGTGCTTGCCCCGGTGAAAGCTCCTTTTTCATAACCAAAGAGCTCTGCTTCGACCAGCGATTCGGGAATCGCCCCACAATTGATCTTGATCAGCGGCCGATCCGCACGATGGGAGTTGCGATGAATCATATCGGCGATCACGCCTTTGCCGACGCCCGACTCACCGAGGATCAGAACCGAGGAATCAGCCGTAGCCACCCGCATCGCCTGGCGCAAGGCCTTGATCATATTCGGGCTGCGGGCAATAATTTTTCGGTTTTCAAGTTCCGTTTGCTGCATCTCCAGCATCTGGTGACGAAACTGATCCTTAATCGCCGCCTGGTTTTCGAGCTCACGCTGCAAAGTGTCGATCTCGGTGATGTCGCGTTCACTGACCACAACCCGGATCAATTCTCCAGCCTGGTCAAACACAGGCGTGCCTATGGAAATCAGCTTGCGATTGTTTGGCATGGTCTGCAGCAAACTGACAGTTTGTTTCTGCAGACAAGCATCCAGTGCGGCGGAACGATCAATAAATCCTTCAGGAATCAGTTCACGCATGTTCCTGCCGACCATCTCGGAAGCCGGTCGTTTATGGATTTTCTCTGAAGCCGGGTTGACGCGGATGACATTCGCGTCGCCATCACAGACAAACAGCCCATCGGACGAGGAGTCGATAATAGCCTGCAGTTCAAGGGTCAGTGCCTCGAAATCAAGCACGCGCTTATCACCATCGAGAGGCGACGGCGCGGGGGGCAGAAGACAAAGCGTCAAGGGACCGGCAGGAGAGTTAACCCTGCTGAGTAAAGCCAGGTATGGAGCACTCGTGCCACGAAGAATTGTAAGAGGCGGATTATCCGTTGCGCTGCGGCGAAAATTGCCGACAGCCTCGGCCAATTTAGGCAAAGGTTCAGCTAAAAGCATCCCCGGCCTGGCATTCAGTTGGCTTTCAGCCATGGGATTGCTGAACACAATGCGCAGTTCATGATCACACGCCAATAAAGGCACAGAGAGAGCCTCTAAAAAGGCCGGGGCGAGCGATTGCAAATCAATTGAAAGATCTGGACTGGACATAACTTGCCTCCTTAAAGATTATCAAGTGCATTCTATGCACAAACGCATTAATTATGCAATATGGAATCATTTATTCACAAAACAGTACCGGCATAAAGGTAAGAGGGAACAGAATCAGTCGTAAAAGGAAAAAAACGCTACAAAAACAGCCTTTGGTACAGTCTTTGTACCAGAAACACTGAGCATCTCTAGCAACCTCATTAAAGGCTTTACAGGAAAGGTCACAATGAACGAACTCGCCGTCGACAATCGCATGCTGCAGAAAATCCGTCGTACAGTCATCGATGAACTGGGACGCACGACCGACAACCTCGAATGGCTGCGGGTACAGATGCACCCCTACTTTTTCATCACCATGAAGAAAGAAGTTGAAGCCATTGCCAATCTTGCCAGCGGGCTGGGCTGGCTTAAGAACAATCGCCGCAGGATCCTCGCAGAGACCGATCGCAAGCTGATCCTGGCCTGCCTTTCACGGCCGGGTTCTCTCTACGAGACTATGAAGAACCTGCAGGAGAAGGAAATCTCCTATGCACACCTGGCCCGCTCTTTCTCTCCTGTGCCAGGAACCGAAGATCGCCTCGAAATCCAACGTTTCGAGTTCGACAGGAAAAGCCCCGAAGAAGTTAGAAATGCAGGGAAAGTGACCATCCCCAAGCGTATCCGCAAAGAGGTCATGGCCGAACTGCGTCATCACTATCCGGAATACGACTTTAACAATTTTGACGAAGCCCTGCGCATGATCTGGATCAACAATGAAAACTATGTGCGCATTTCTCCTGCCAAGCGAGTCGCCCAGATCATCTGGCTTTTTCAGCAGGGCAATCATAACGGCGGTGTGTTCCTGGCCTCGGAAGAAACCGAGGGTGACGAGCAACAACGCGAATCACGCCTGCTCTTCGCGGTTGCCAATCCACCACAAAAAGACTTCCTGCACCAGACCCTGGAAGTCCTGAAGAGACTGGGCCTTCAGGTCAGACGCTCCTACTGCCTGACGATCAACACCGGTGTATATCCCTATTTCCTGGCGACTTTTTACGTGCGCACCGACGATGACAAACTTCTTGAACCTGGCACGGAGCTGTTCCGTACACTCCAGAAAGAACTCTACAACACGCAGATTCTGGGTACTGAAACCGAAGCCTACCGCGAGTTCGTAGCATCCGGCATCATGACCGGCGAAGAGGCTTCGCTGACCAACGCCTTCATTGCCTTCTGCCATACCAACCTCGCCCACAACAATCAACCCCGCTACGATCTCGAGGGCGTATCACGGGCCTTCCACTCGCACCCGGACATCACTCTGCAATTGATCAAACTGTTCCGGCTGCGATTTGACCCCGACCATCATGAGCAGCAGGCGCTTTATCATGAAACCCTGCTTGAAACGGAAAAGATTATTGCCAACTACAATACCGGCCGCAGCGCTCTGGACGAGTTCAGGCGCACGATCTTCCAGTGTTGTGTTTCATTTATCCGCCACACCCTGAAAACCAACTTTTTTGTCCTTGAAAAGCATGCTCTGGCTTTCCGGATCTCGCCTGCCTACCTCACCGACCTCGATGACAGCTTTACCTCCGGCTTACCCGCAGAGCGACCTTTTCGCATCACCTTCTTTTTCGGCCGTCACGGCAGCGGCTATCATATCGGCTTTTCGGACATTGCCAGGGGCGGCTGGCGCACCATCCTGACCCGCTCTCGCGATGAATATGTCACCACGGCCAATACTCTGTTTCGCGAGGTCTATGTGCTCGCCCATACCCAGCATCTGAAGAATAAGGACATCTATGAAGGCGGTTCGAAAATGGGGGTCGTTTTGCGGGCCGGCAGGGAAGATGATCATGAGAAGATGACGCGACGGCTCTACAAACTTCAGTACGGTCTCATCAATGCCTTTCTCGATATCTTTGTGACCCGGGACGGTAAAGCTCTGAATCCCAGAGTTATCGATTACTATGGCGAAGACGAGCCGATTGAGCTCGGACCGGACGAGAACATGCACGACGAGATGATCGAGTTGATCGCCCGTCAATCGATCCGACGCGAATACCTGCTTGGAGCAGGCGTGATTTCGAGCAAAAAGGTCGGCATCAATCACAAGGAATACGGCGTGACGTCTACCGGCGTGGTCAAATTTGCCGAAATCACCATGCAGTCCCTCGGTATCAACATGCATGAGGACAGCTTTTCGCTGAAGTTGACCGGAGGGCCGAACGGCGACGTTGCCGGCAACGCCCTGCGCTTGATGTTGCAGCGTTGTCCAAACATTCAGGTGCGCCTGATCGTTGATGGCAGCGGAGCCCTCTTCGACCCGAAGGGCGCAGATCGTCAGGCCCTTGGCAAGGTCATCCTGCAGGACGACATCGAGGGCTTCGAGCCAAAAGACCTGAGCCCCGGAGGCTTCATCCTCTACCGCAACCAGCAGCAAAAGCAAGGCTTACGCCAACTCTACAGGAAAGTCAGCATGACGGAGGCAGGACTGGTCGAAGCCTGGATTTCTCCTGACGACTTCTACCGTGAATATGGTCAGTTAATTTTCACCGTTGATACCGATCTGTTTATCCCGGCCGGCGGCAGGCCTGAAACGATCAACAACGGCAACTGGCAGATGTTCCTTGATGACAATGGCACACCAACAGCCCGGGCGATTGTTGAAGGGGCCAATTCTTTCCTGAGCCCCTTGGCACGCACCGAGTTGCAGAATCGTGGTGTGGTCATCATGCGCGACGCTTCAGCCAACAAATGTGGAGTTATTTCATCTTCCTACGAGATCATCGCCAACCTGCTGCTCAGCGACACGGAGTTCATGGCCAACAAGGATCGTTACGTGGCCGATGTCATCGAGATCCTGGAACGTCGCGCCCATGACGAGGCCAAGCTGATTCTGCGCCGACACAAGGAGCAGGGCGCCAACAAGCTCTACACCGAGATATCTGATGAAATCAGCCGTGAAATCAACAGTCACTACGCACAACTCTTCGGCTTTTTCCAGAAGCACGCGTACCTGTGTGGCAAGCCCCTCTTCAGGAAGGCGATACTTGCGCATCTACCGGAAATGTTGCGTACCGAGGAGCGTTACCGCCGCCGCATCAAGCGCCTGCCGGAGAAATACCTGTTCGCTATCCTGGCGAGTGAGATTGCATCCTCCATGGTCTACCGGGAGAACCGTGAGGCAGATTTTCTCAGCGCGCTGCAGTGCCACCTGCAACGCAGCTTCGGAGACCAGGCGGTGCGCAACATCGCTTAAGCCTGCAAAAACCGGGTCATCAGGCAAAGGGGTGCCGATGGCCATCTACATAATCGGGCGGCGATGGCATCGCCTCAAAAGGGTGGAGAATACGATGAATATGTTGGCCGGTTCGGCCGTGAAAGGATGTGACAAAGGTCAACGCCCAAGGTCTATACGGAGCTGCTCGGCAATCTGCTCGGACATTTCCAACTCGGCCTCGGTCAAAGTCTTTTGGGCCTCCTCCAGCGCCCCCCGGGCGGCGGTCTCACCATTTTCCAACGCCAGAGCATACCAGGCGCAGGCCACCACAGGATTCCGTGCAACACCGCGACCGACATCATACATGACAGCCAGGCTTAGCTGAGCCTTGGAATCACCAAGCCTGGCCGCCATATGGAACCACTTGGCCGCCTGCATATCATTCTGCGGCACCCCCTGCCCTCTGGCGTACATGACCCCCAGATAGCTTTGTGCATTGGCATCGCCCTGCCTGGCCGCCTTCTGGAACCACTGCGCAGCCTTGTCGTAATCTATCTCGACTCCCTGGCCCTGAATATAGAGTGCACCCAGGTTTGTCATTGCGATGACGTCGCCTCCTTCGGCAGCGGAGCGAAACCATTTTAATGCTTGCTGCTCATCCCTGGTCACCCCCTGGCCTTTGAGGTAGAGAATACCCAGATAGCCTTGAGCCGCAGGATCCCCTTTTGTCGCTTCTGCGAGCCAGAGGCTGTAGGCGGTTTTAAAATCACCCGCCTCTGCCGCTGTCAGTCCATCCTCCAGATTGCCCCCACTGGCAACAGAAGCGATAAAAAACAGGAAAAACAGGGCAACAATGGTTTGACGCAAAAACTTCATGGCATCTCCGGAACAGACATCAGGCAAAGTCTCGTCAGAAATCACCTTTGTTCTAAACCCCTTACAGATCAAAACATGCAAAGACCACCGCTGACAAACGCAGGTGGCCTTTCAACATTTCAGACCTTTCGCTTGATCAGTTGATCGGCCTGTGGCGCGGCAAAAACGAGCTATTTTTTCTCTTTTCCAAGTTCCCGCGAGCGTGCCGTAGCAGCCCCGACGGCTTCCATCATCATGGCACGCAAACCGCGCTCTTCGAGAACGCGGATGGCGCTGATTGTCGTTCCGGCCGGGCTGCAGACCTTCTCACGCAACAACGCCGGATGTTCGCCGGTCTCTTTCACCAGATGAGCCGCCCCGACCACAGTCTGTACAGCCAAAGCGTGAGCGATGTCGAGACGCAAACCTTCCTGTACCCCGCCTGCGGTCATAGCCTCAATAAATGTGTAAACGAAGGCGGGACCCGAACCGGAGAGCCCGGTCACTGCATCCATCTGTCCTTCTTCCACCCAGAGCGCGATACCGACGGTCTCAAACAGGTGCTGAGCAACCCGGCGATCGTCTTCACTGGCATTCCGTCCCGGGCAAAGAGCGGCAGCACCCTGCCCGGCCAGGGCCCGGGTATTCGGCATGGCTCGCACCACGCGGGTCTGACCACCGAGCCCTTCTTCGTAGGCTGTTGTCGTGATCCCCGCCAGAATAGAGATCAGTAACTTTTCATCATTAAAGACCGGACGAATAGCTTCCAGAACTTTATCCAGAATTTGCGGTTTGGTTGCCACGACAATGATGTCGCTCTTATTGACCAGCTCCACATTATCAAGGGTACAGCAGATCCCGTAACGCTCTATCATCAGATCGCGACGTTTTTCGTTCGGCTCAAAAAAGAGGATATCTGAAGCCGGGAAACCGCCATTCATCAACCCCTTGATAAATGCTTCGGCCATATTGCCGCCACCGATGAAACCTATTTTACCGACTGTTGTTAATGGCACTTTAAGGTCCTTTTCCGCAGACTAAAAAACGGGTTTTATTCAGGTTACGTTATTTTCCATAAGTTATTGTAGAGGCAGAGAGTTACTGATCAGATAATATGACATTATGGCCGAAACCGTGTCAAATCGAAAGCTGTTGCCTTTCTGGCACTTCTATGCGATTTATCGCCGTTATGGATCGTTCTTCGCACATAAAAGGGCTGCTGATCACTTTTTCCGCAGTCGTCATTCTCAGCCCGGATGCACTTCTGGTGAGATTAATCCACTGCGATGTCTGGTCCCTGCTTTTCTGGCGTTGTCTGTTTACGGGCAGCATGCAAGGCATCTTCCTGGCCATAGTCTACCGGCGGCAGTTTCTGCAAAGCTTCCGCAACATAGGACGAATCGGACTTTTCTCCGCGGCAATCGTGACCGCAGGCTCCTTCTTGTTTGTCAACGCACTCAAGCATACTGCCGCAGCGAACGTCTTGATCATCCTTGCAGCGACCCCCCTCTTCAGCAGCCTGCTCAGTTGGCTCTTCCTGCGTGAGAACATTGCACGCCGCACCTGGGTTGCGATTTTGATCTGCTTCGGAGGGATTCTGGTGATCTTTTCGGGCAGCCTGCAGAGTGGCTTGCTCCTCGGCGACCTGTTGGCCCTGGGGGCAACCCTTACCTGGGCGGGCAACCTGGTCGTCCTGCGCAAAGGCAAAGCCGTCAACATGGTCCCGGCGAACCTGCTCGGCAACCTGATGGTGGTCCCAATTGCTCTTTTAGCCGGAGCGCAACCCCTCTCCGTATCGCCAACGGACATGACCTACCTGCTCCTGCTCGGCGGGATCGTTCTGCCGGTTTCCTTTACCCTGATCACCGTGGGGCCACGTCATCTTCCGGCACCGGAAATCAGCCTTATCTTGCTGACCGAGACAATCCTTGGCCCGATCTGGGTATGGCTGGCGCTGAACGAGATCCCACAAACAGCGACCCTGCTTGCCGGAGCATTAATCGTCACCACTCTTGCATTGCACACCTTGCTGTCGCTGTGGGCAATACGCAGCCACAGGCTCGCCGCAGAGAGCGCCGTTTAAGCTCAAACAGAGCGGATCAGAACCTGGCATTGCCTGGTGTGCGGGGGAAGGGAATCACATCGCGGACGTTCTCCATGCCGGTTATATACATCAGAAATCGCTCAAAACCGAGGCCGAAGCCGGCATGGGGGCAGCTGCCCCAACGGCGGGTATCGAGATACCAAGCGAGGCTTTCAGGCAGAATATCGAAATCTCTCATCTTCTGTTCGAGGACCTCCAGCCGTTCTTCACGCTGACTGCCACCGATAATCTCACCGACTTTCGGCACCAGCAGATCCATCGCGGCGACCGTGCGGCCATCATCATTATTGCGCATGTAGAAGGCCTTGATCCCTTTTGGATAATCGGTCACGAAGAGCGGCCCGTCGACAATTTTTTCTGTCAGGTAACGCTCATGCTCTGATTGCAGATCACAACCCCATTCCACGGCAAACTCGAAGGCTTGCCCGCACTGCTGCAGACGCTCGACAGCTTCCGTGTAGGTCATGGTCTGAAAGGTGGTTGCAACCACCTTCTCCAGGCGAGCAATCAGCCCCTTGTCAATAAACTGGTTGAAAAACTCGAGGTCTTCACGGCAGTGCTCCAGCGCATAAGCCACCATGAAGCGGAAGAAATCTTCGGCCAGCCGGCAGTTATCAGCCAGATCTGCAAAGGCCACTTCGGGCTCAATCATCCAGAACTCGGAGGCATGGCGGCTGGTGTTGGAGTTTTCGGCCCGGAACGTGGGGCCAAACGTATAAACATCGGTAAAGGCCATGGCAAAAAGCTCGGCCTGCAACTGGCCGCTGACGGTCAGGCCGGCTTTGGAGCCGAAGAAATCATCGTGCCAGGCGATGCGGCCGTCAGCCATGGGAGGATTTTCCGGGTCAAGGGTTGTGACACGGAACATTTCACCGGCGCCCTCACAATCGTTTGCGGTGATAATCGGCGTATGCACGTGGACAAAACCCCGCTCCTGAAAAAAGCTGTGAACAGCGTGACTGATACGGCTGCGAACGCGAAAGACCGCGCCATAAGCGTTGGTTCGGGGTCGCAGGTGAGCAATCGTGCGCAGGAACTCGAAGCCATGACGTTTTTTCTGCAAGGGGAAGCTCTCGTCAACATCACCATGGACAAGAATCTCTTCGCCCTGTACTTCCCAACTCTGGCCGGCACCGGGCGAGGCGACCATCTGGCCGCGTACACCAACGCACGCGCCAGTGCCCAAGCGACAGGCGGTATCAAAAGCTTCCGAATCGCTGCCGACGACAATCTGCAAGTTATCCAGACAGGAGCCGTCATTCAAGGCCAGGAAGGCAACCCCTTTACTTGAGCGGACAGTGCGTAGCCAACCCTGGACGAAAACCTCCCCATAAGTCTCTTCAGCCTGAAGCAAAGCCTTGACCCGGCACCGGTTCTGACGCCAATCTGCTGTTTTCATATTCACCTCAATAGCTGTGTCAATCGAAGGGGTTATCTTTGTGAAGTCCCCCGGAAGGGTCGCAGGTCTTACAAATAAACAACGGGGAATGGCTTGTCAACCAATCCCCGTATTGACCAGGACGATACAATTCAGGTTACGGAGTTTTTTTGTTCACGGGTTAAAAGTCGAAACAAACTTATTAAAGGATTGACTTGTTTCCTGCCCCAAAAAGCCCACGGCGACATAAGCGACCAGTATGACCAGAACAATCATGATGGCATATTCAACGGCCGTGGCACCATCTTCATCACGAATAAAACCATGTAATTTGTTCAGAGTATTTGCAGTCATAAGAGCAGTTATCCTGATGATATTTTTGATAAAATATAGCTGATATCAGTTAGTTGTCAATTCACTCCGGACATTAATCATGCTCCCGGGTCTTGGCAAAGTCGATGTCCGGCCATTGCTCCTTGACATATCCAAGGCGCCATTCACTCGACGCAAGGTAGCTTAAATTCCCCTCCGCATCATAAGCCAGATTTGCCTGGTTCTTCTTTTCAAACTCGGCCAGCTTCCTGGCATCGTGACTGCCCACCCAACGTGCCGTGGCAAAGTCCACGTTCTCGTAAACAGCGTCAACTCCATACTCGGTTTTCAACCGCTCCATGGTGACATCGAACTGCAGAACACCAACGGCACCAACGATATAATCGTTGTTGATCAAAGGTCGGAACACCTGCACGGCACCCTCTTCCGAGAGTTGTTTCAGTCCTTTTTCAAGCTGCTTTGCCTTCAGGGGGGATTTCAGCCGCACTCTGCGGAAATGTTCCGCGGCAAAGCTCGGGATACCGGTAAACTTGAGGACTTCTTTGTCAGTGAAGGTATCGCCGACCTTGATGGTGCCGTGATTATGCAAGCCGATAATGTCTCCGGGATAAGCCTCTTCGACATTGGCCCGGTCCTGCGCCATAAAGATGATCGCCTTGGAGAGGTTGACATCCTTACCGATGCGATGGTGATGCACCTTCATGCCTCGCTGAAAGCGCCCCGAACAGATACGCAAAAAGGCTATGCGATCGCGATGGGCCGGATCCATGTTCGCCTGGACCTTGAAAACAAAGCCGGAGAAATCTTCTTCTTGCGGTGACACTACGCGGCTCTGGGTTTGCCGGGGGCCTGGCGCCGGGGCCAGATCAACCAGCGCATCGAGCAGTTCTTCGACACCGAAGTTATTGATCGCACTGCCGAAAAAGACCGGCGTCTGGTTGCCCTTGAGATATTCTTTCAGGTCAAAGGGGTTGGCCGCGCCTTCGAGCAGTTCAATATCATCGCGTAATTCATCGGCCGCACTGCCGAGCAACTCGTCGAGCTGACTATCGTTAATATCTTTGATAACACGAACATCTTCGGTGCGTTTCTGCTCACCGGGGCGAAACAGGCGCAGCTCCTTACGGTAAAGGTTGTAAACCCCTTTGAAGCGTTTGCCCATACCGATCGGCCATGACATCGGGGCACATTCTATCTGCAACTTCTCTTCAACGTCGGAGAGTAGATCGAGCGGATACTGCCCTTCACGGTCCATCTTGTTGATAAATGTCAGCACCGGCGTGTTACGCATCCGGCAGACCGCCATCAGTTTTTCGGTTTGCGCCTCAACCCCTTTGGCGCTGTCAATGACCATCAAGGCGCTGTCTACAGCGGTCAGGACCCGGTAGGTATCTTCAGAGAAATCCTGGTGACCCGGGGTGTCGAGCAGGTTGATTTCACAGTCGCGGTGGCCGAACTTCATAACCGAGGTGGTCACCGAGATACCACGCTCCTGCTCGACTTTCATCCAGTCGCTGGTAGCATGGCGTCCCGCTTTGCGCGCCTTGATGGCACCGGCCAGCTGGATGGCACCGCCAAACAGCAACAACTTTTCGGTCAGGGTGGTTTTACCGGCGTCCGGGTGACTGATAATGCCGAAGGTTCTACGCTTTTTAATTTCATTTAAAAAATGGCTACTCAACGATGCCTCTTCTTTATTGATCACTGTTATTGACAGAAAAAACGGGCATAAAGCCCGTTTAACCAAAGGTGATCGTAACGTAATACTGAAAAACGGTCAATCAGGAAAGGCGCGCCAGGAGGCTGCAAAGGACCGAAAATTTGGCTTCAACCCTCTCCGGATTTTCGCTTTGGACCACATAGTCCTCACCTCTCCTAAGACGCAGAAAAAGGCGGGGGGCTTTCAAGTTGTTCTTGAAAAGGCTCCAGTGGCAGAGTGACCACGACTTTGGTGCCCTCGCCAAGCTTACTCTCAACCTGAATGTCGCCATGATGAGCCAGGACGATATTGCGCACAATGCTCATACCCAGCCCGACACCCTGCACTGCGGTATCGGAAGAATCTGCACGATAGAAACGATCGAAGATGTGCACAAGCTGGCCTTCATCCATGCCGATGCCCTCGTCTTCTACGCTGAGTTGATATTTATCGTCAATCCGTGTCAGCGTCATAGTGATGCGGCCGCCTTCAGGGGCATATTTAACGGCGTTGCTGATCAGGTGATCAGCAACCTGTTTTAGTCGCAAGCGATCGGCGACGAGCACCGCCGGGGCCTCTTCAGAAACGACCATGAATTTATGCGAACTATCTCCGCTGGCGTAACGGTCAACAACCTCACGAAGCATAGCCCCGAAATCAAACTCCTGATAGTGCAGAGGAAGAGCACGACCGGATTCCACGCGGCTGACATCGAGCAGGTCATCAACCAGCCCTCCCAGTGACAAGGCTTTGTCGTGGATCAGCTTAAGGCAATCCCGCTTCTGTTCCTCACTGAAGTTTCCAGCCGTTTCAGGCGAAGTGAGCAGCTCGCTATAGCCGATAATTGTGGTAAGAGGGGTATTCAACTCATGGGTGGCCATACCCAGGAAAGCGCTCTTCATGCGCTCGATTTCACGTTCCCGGGTGACATCGCGCAGTAACAGAATAACTCCTGAGGAGGCCTGATCATCGGAGTTCAATTGAGACACCCGAACCTGGTAAATGTCTTTATACCTCGTGTTTGCTTTCGGCAATTCGAGGTCGAAAGAGCGTGGCCCATGGATGATGTTGAGTCGTTGTGCGACTTTCTTGCGGAAGTCCACTTGACAACTGATCTGACTGATTGGTTGCCCCAGGACTTTTTCGAGCGGGGTGTCAAGGATCCGTTCTGCCGTCGCGTTCATATGCAAAACGTTTAAGGCATTGTCTGTCAGGACGACACCATCGGGAACCGAACTCAGGATGCCATCCAGCTTTTCCCGGTCGACCTTGATCTCTTCAAGGGCCTTGCCCAGAGCCATTTGCACCTGAGTCCGTTCAGCAATCTGCTCGATCAGCTGCTCATTTGCACTCGATAGCTCTCCCGTTCTTTCGGCGACTCTTTCCTCAAGAGCCTCGTTGGCGACCTTGAGAGCGTCCTCCGCTGCGTCCCTCTCCTGGAAACTCAAATAAGTCCGGTAGAGAGCGATGCTGATAGCAACCATAAACACCAGGGCCAGCAGGGTGGAGGTGAAGATGGCATGAAAGGAAAGAGCATTGACCTTGGCGACACTTTCGGTGATGTCGTAGTAAACCTCGATGGCGCCGCCAAAGGCGTCATTTGCCATGAAGGGCACATAGGTTTCGACGACATCGGTCTTCGTCGGGACACCGTCCGCTGTCATACTGTTTTTATGCACAACTTTTGAGTAGACCCGGCCTTTGGCAACAATCTCCCAAAAATAAGGACGATCGTTCTGCTTGCCCACCTCGTCGAGCTGGGTGGAAAAAATGATTTCACCCTGAGACGAAAAGATACGCAACTTGAGCAGCTTGTTGTCTCTGCTGACCGGCTGCAGCTTTTCCCCCAGGTCGGGTGGCAGCAGGTCCATGGTCAGGGCCTGATTCTCCAGTCCGAGTGTGCGCACCAGGTAACTGGCATAGCGCACCGCCTCACTCTCAGTCTCTTCAGTCAACAGATTTCTATAGGAAGGGTGGAGCACAAAATATTCGTAGCCCGGCAAAAGAATCGTAATCGCCAGGGAAAGAAAGAGTAGATTGCGAAGCAACTTGATGCGCAGCAACTTGATGCGCAGCATGCAGGACCCCGTCAGCGATGAATCCTCTCAAGGGCCAAGGGCAGAGGATGAAATCACTTCAGTCAAAAATTAGCAAGCGATTAGGAATATACATTAATTCTTATAAGCAGCCAATAGCTATCAGTTTTTCAACACATCCTTAATATCAGGTTAAAAACCGGCCCGACAAAAAGCATCATTGTTCAAACATTGACCTGTGGCATCACAATTGATCTGTGGCATAATTCGCTCACAGGAGAATTGATCTTATGCAACGAACCAGCGGCATCCTGCTACACCCCACAGCCCTTGCGGGACCTTTCAAAATTGGCGACATCGGCAAAGAGGCACGACTTTTTATAGATTTTCTCGTCAAAGCCGGCCAATCCGTCTGGCAGATCTTGCCATTGGGGCCAACCGGCTACGGTCACTCACCTTACAACGCCCTGTCGGCCTTTGCAGGCAACCCGACCCTGATCGATCTTCAGCAGTTGGTCGACAGAGGCGAACTGAAACACTCCCACCTCGAACGGGCCAGCAAAGACAGCTTGAGCATGGACCTCAACCGGGTGCAGTCAGTCAAACACAGCCTGCTCAGGGAAGCCGGGACACACTTTTTGATGGCAGGAGAATGTCCAGGCAGAGCCGCTTTCGAGACTTTCTGCACAGAACAGGCAGACTGGCTCGATGACTTCAGCCTCTTCATGGCCTTACGTGAGGAATTCTCCGGGCAGGCATGGTTTGACTGGCCGGAAAATCTTCGCGCTCGGGATCGGCAGGCCTTGACCAAATATCGAGCGGAGTTGGTCCAAAACTGTCTGTTACACAAATATCAGCAATTCGTTTTTGCAGAGCAGTGGCACGCACTGAAAGATTATGCCAACCACAAGGGCATCAGGATTTTTGGTGATATCCCTATCTTTGTTGCCTACGACTCGGCAGAGGTCTGGGCTAATCAACACCTGTTCCAGTTGGACGACCAGGGTCGGGCGCAAGCCGTCGCCGGAGTCCCGCCGGACTATTTCAGTTCAACCGGACAACGCTGGGGCAACCCGCTCTACCGATGGGACCGTCTGGCTGAGGAGGACTTTCTCTGGTGGCAAAGACGCTTCGAGCACCAGCTGAAGTGCAGTGACATCGTCAGGATTGACCACTTCCGTGGCTTCCAGGCATGCTGGTCAATCCCCGTGGAGGAGGAGACCGCCGTCAATGGTCACTGGGAGGAGGTCCCGGGGCGCGAACTTTTCACCAAACTCTTCACACAGGGAACCGACTTGCCGATCATTGCCGAAGACCTTGGAATGATCACTCCGGAAGTGGAAAAACTGCGTGACGATTTCGGTTTCCCGGGAATGAAAATTCTGCAGTTTGCTTTCGATTCCGGACCGGACAACCCTTACCTGCCGGAAAACCATATCGCCAACAGCGTGGTCTACACTGGCACACATGACAACAACACCACCCTGGGCTGGTGGCAAGAACTCTCCGCAGAGCAGCAAGACCAGGTCCGAAACTATCTCAACATAGACAAACCACAGATGCCGCACGAACTGATCCGCCTCGCCATGGCCAGTATCGCCAAGCTCTGCATCATCCCCTGCCAGGACATTCTTGGCCTTGGCAGCGAGGCTCGCTTCAACACCCCCGGCCACGCAACAGGGAACTGGGAATGGCAGATGAAACCGGGAGCCTTGACCGAGACGATGGCAGCTGAACTTCTCAGCCTCACGCAAAAATATCATCGGACAAATCTTCGGTAAGGCTTGCTGAGTTCTTGCAGACTATGTTATAAACCCGAGTTGAGTTTAAACCATTCACCCTAGTGGGCATATCGCCCGGACATTAAAGTATCGGAGGACCTTACTCGTGAAACAATTGATGACTCTGTTCTGTATCGCAGCTTTCTCCCTCACCCTTCTCGCCGGCTGCAGTGAAGACGCTCCCAAGACAGAAACGGCCAAACCTTCTGCACAAACAGCCCCTGCCGCAGCACCTGAAGCTGCTGCACCGGGTAAAACCGGAAAAGTCACCGAAACCATGAATGCTGCTGGCTACACCTATGTACAAGTTGACACCGGCACCGAGCAGTTCTGGGCCGCAGCACCGGAATTTGCTGTCGCAGTTGACGACGATGTTGTCGTTCCTGAAGGCATGCCGATGCCTGATTACCACAGCAAGACTCTTGACCGCACCTTCGACATGGTCTATTTCGTTCCTTCCGTTCTGGTTGGCGGCGCACAGAACCTGAGTGGCGAGGTCCCTGCCGACCACCCACCAATGAATGGTGGCAAAACCGTTGTCGAGACAACCACTGTTGACCTCTCCGGCATCACCGTTGCCGAAGGCGGTGTGACCATCGAGGATGTCTTCACCAAGAAGTCAGAACTTGCTGGCAAGCCGGTTGCAGTACGCGGCAAAGTTGTCAAATTTACCCCTGAGATTATGGGCAAAAACTGGATTCACGTTCAGGATGGCACCGGCGCAGCCGGCTCCAACGACCTGACTGTCACCACCAGCGCAACAGCCAAAATGGGCGACACCGTAATCGTCAAGGGGCCCCTTGTCATCGATAAAGACTTCGGCTACGGCTATGCTTATGATGTAATCATTGAAGACGCTGAAGTGACGATTGAATAGGTTCAAGGAATAGAGACGTACCAAGGCCCCTGGTTGACCCAGGGGCCTTTTTTTATTTCATTTCTCCCGACCACAGTGCCATGCCGACCCGCCAGCCCCCCTGTGGAACCTTGCGAAGCCCTGAAGATTACCGGGTACTTGACTATTAATTACCCCTTTTGTCATAATTGGCTTCAAAGCAGCTGTTGCAATTCAACCCTATTTGCTGCAATTCAACCCCACGGAGGACTCCTGATCATGCTTACCCTACAAAAGTTTTTCCTGATCACCTTAATCCTGTTGATCCCACAGCTCTCGCTTGCCGAGACCTGGAAAATTGACCCGGCTCACACAGCAGTAGAATTCAAAATCAAGCATCTGATGATCTCCTGGGTCAAAGGGACCTTCACGGATGTGCAGGGGTCTGCCGTTTTCGACCAGGCGAATCCGGATATGTCCAGCGTCAAGGTTCAGATTGCCACCGCATCGATCGACACCAACAACAAGAAACGTGATGATCATTTGCGCAGCGCCGACTTCTTTGACGTCGCCACCTACCCGGTAATGTCATTCACATCCAAAGACGTGGTCGTTACCAACGGTGTACCGACTCAAATCAACGGCGAGTTGACTCTGCACGGAGTGACCCGTGCAGTAACACTTGATATCGAAGACTTCAGCCAGACCGTAACCGATCCATCGGGCAATACCCGACGTGGAGCTTCAGCAACGGCAACAATCAACAGGAAGGATTTTGGGCTCACCTGGAACAAAGCCCTCGAAGCCGGTGGCGTTGTCGTTGGCGATGAGGTTTTGATAAGTATAGATGTGGAGTTAATCAAAGAATAATCGGGACTGGGACGCGTGGCGCGTGGCGCGTGGCGCGTGGCGCGTGGCGCGAAAAACCTAACATGGTGTTGCAATGATTCTGGGTGTTTGGTTTAGTTTCTTGCTGCAAGGAAGCACCGTAGAAAGGCCCCCTGGACAGGGCCGGATACCATGCTCAGAAATTCATAGAAACCACCGAAACCCGGCGAAGGAATATGCCCTCCGCTAGGAGAAAACCAGTCTTTTTGCTTACTTTTTTGACGTTGAAAAAAGTAAGGCGTCTGACAGTACGCGAACTGTCGGTTTTGACTTTGGTTTGATCGTGCAAAAATCTATCAATATGGCAGTCATGCCAGAGGAGCGGAATCCCTGAAATATTGAAAAATCTTGTTTGCTATGGCCGTTGGCAAACCCGGCATCGCCAGCAACTCATCGAGGCTGGCCGCCTTGATTTTTTTCAGGCTGCCGAAATGTTTCAGCAGCGCTTTTTGCCGTTTCGGCCCGACCCCGGGAATCTCTGCCAGGACCGATTGCAGTTGTGACTTGCCGCGCACTTTACGGTGGTAGGTAATAGCAAAACGGTGCGCCTCGTCGCGCAACCGCTCGAGCAGGAAAAGAGCAGCGGAACCACGCCGCAGAACTACGGGATTTTTACGCCCAGGCAGGAAGAATCTTTCCTCACTGCGTTCCACGGCACGCCCGCGGACGTTGGCTTTGACACGGCTCTTGGCGACCCCGGCAACATCTATGGCTGCGGACAGCCCCAACTCTTCAAGCACCATTGACAAAACTCCGAGCTGCCCTTTACCGCCATCAATCAGAATAAAATCAGGCAGCTTCTGCTCTGCAAGGCCCCGTTGCAAGCGTCTCAGCAGAACCTCCCTCAAGGCAGCATAGTCATCAGTCCCCTCCACGCTTTTCACCCGGTAGTGCCTGTACTCTGCCGTGTCGGGTTCACCATTCACAACCACCGCCATACTGGCGACGGTCGCGTGGCCCTGGATTGTTGAGATATCAAAACATTCGATGCGCTGCGGCATCTTCTGCAGCTGCAGGCGCTGCATGATCTCTTCGAGAACTCTGCGCCGGGCTTCCTCGCGGCTGCCCCGCTCTTGCCATGCCTCTCTGGCATTTCGGTTGGCCAGATCAACCAGGTGGCGACGTTCGCCCCGCTGTGGTGCCAGAACCTGCACCTTGCGGCCGCGGCGTTCCGACAGCCATTCAGACAAGACATCGCCCCCTTCAACCTCGAACGGCAAGACAATTTCATCGGGGACAGGCACATCGCGCCCGTAGAACTGCGACAGGAACTCGCCCAGAAGCTCATCTTCATCCAACTGCCAGTTGAGATTATAATTTCGGCGAGCGGTCAGCTTGCCCTGACGATAGAAAAGAACCACCACTTCAACCTCACCGCCCTGGCGAAAGATTCCCACCACATCCTGATCAATGGCTCCGTAGCGGACCGCTTTCTGCTGTTCGACCGTCTGATCGATCGCCCTGATCTGGTCACGCAGCAAGGCCGCTTCTTCGTAGCGCTGCTCGCCCGCTGCAGCAGACATGCGCTGGCGCAGAAGTTCGACGACTGCTCCCTGGCGCCCTTCCAGGAGAGCCATGACACCATCGACCAGCTTTCTATAAGCATCCGGTGAGATATGACCATGACAGGGTGCACTGCACTGGCCGATCTGGTAAAAGAGACAGGGCCGACCGCGCTGCCGGCACCTGGCCGGAGGGTAATGACGCAGGGGGAAGATGCGGTAAATTTCCTTGAGTGTCTGGCGCAGGGCCGAAGACGAAGCAAAAGGCCCGAAATATCGGGCGCCGTCCTGACGAACCTGCCGGACAACTTCCAACATCGGGAATTCTTCGCGTAAATCGATACGCAGCGATACAAAGGTTTTATCATCACGCAGATGTATGTTGTAGCGCGGACGATGTTTTTTTATCAGGGTGTTTTCGAGGATCAGGGCTTCTTTTTCCGTATCGGTGACAATCGTCTCAATCGCAGCAGCGCGCTCCATCAAAAACTTGATCTGCGGACGGGTATCCCGTTCAGCCTGCAGATAACTGCGCAACCTTGCCTGCAGGTTTTTTGCCTTGCCGACATAGAGAATCACACCGGCGGCATCCTTCATCAGGTAGACGCCCGCAGAAGTCGGCTGTCTGCGCAGGTCAAAAGTTGTCACAGAAGCTCCTTGCAACTGGCTAAACAATCGATTATCTTGAAGATACTCTGATTTTGAAGCGCTTTTTCAGCTTCGTGATTTCAAGTTACCAATGCTCTATAAGAGGTGTCAACCAACGGCTCTTTGTGGAGGGAATTTTATATGCGCCGATCCTCTCTCGTGATCCTGTTTTTTCTTATTCTGATCGCACCTACGTTTCTTCTGGCCGAGGACAATCTGGCCGTCCTGGACAAGGTCGTCGCAGCCAACGCGCTCACCCAACCAGGCTTGCAGAACTACCTGGTAACCGTCGAAACTTCAAGGATTGAAGAGATGATGGCCGGCATGACCGCCGGCATTCCAAAAGACGTTAAACCACCGACAGCGCCTGTCATCGTCAAGTTCTGGCAACGCGACGGAAAAGGGCTCGTCTTTGCCAAACAGGAAACCTTGACCCCTTATGTGGAAAAGATGGTCAAGCGCCTCTCCAGCAATCTGGCGGTTGAGCTGCATGAGATGATTTTGCCGGCGGACCAGGCCGAAGCACGTCGAGCCCTGGTCAAAGAAGCCAAGGTCAAGTCAAGCGAAGTCTCTCTGGCCGACCAGTTGCTGCAGCGACTGGAAATCATCTTCAATCAGCCGACAGACCTGAACGGAGCTTTTTATGTCAGTGGCATGCGTTTACCGCAAAAGCAGGTTAAAGCTCTGACTTTCGACGTAGACACCCGGACCAACACCGTCAATGAGATGAGAATTTCTGTCGAGGATGGACTCCCGTTGAGCGTTGAGATTCGTTATCTTCAGGTGGCCGGTGGCTACATTCCCGAGCGCTTCCAGATCACCAGTCCGGGTGGCCGGATCGAAGATACCTTTGCAGCGACTCTCGCAGAAGTCGGCAACTTCGTACTGCCTACCAGCATGCTGCGCACCATCAATCGCCCGGACCTCCAGGAGAAACTTGAAGTATTTTTCAAGGACTACCAAATCAACCAGGCCATCCCCGAGGACATCCGCACCCGGCTTAAAAGCCGATAACAGGAGAAACCGATGGATCCTCTCTGGATCAATATTTTTCACAAGAAGCTTGATGAAGACTCGCTGGCCTACTTCCTTAAACACCTGCCGATATTCCTGGAGCTCACGCCACGCTCCTTAGCCATTCTCGAAGACATTGTCCATGTCCGCAACTACAAGGCCAACGAAATCATCTTCGAAGAGGGCGACCCCGGCTCCGGCATGTATATGATACGCAGTGGCATGGTCAAGATTTACGCCAGGGAGCTGGATGGCAGAGAGGATGAATTGGCGACCCTGGGCCCCGGAGATTTTTTTGGCGAGACCACCTTGACGGCGCCTGCGCCGCGGACAGCGTCTGCCAGGACCCTCGAAAACACCGAGCTGGTCGGCTTGTTTCGTGCCGACATCCTGGAGTTGGCGGAAAGAAAACCCGCGGTCTCAAGCAATATTTTCCTCGGCCTGACCCGCGTCGTCAGCGAACGGCTGCAAGCAGCAAGCATGGAGATTCGTCGTTTGCAGAATCAGCGTGGTGAAGGTATCTCGCCGGAGAATGTCGAGACATGAATCAACTCAGTCAGAGCCGTCGCGG
Source organism: Deltaproteobacteria bacterium (assembly GCA_024636215.1). The sequence goes on along the minus strand of JAGXHL010000017.1, from coordinate 62,395 downwards.
CTGGACCCGTGCCCAGGTTGCCCTGGCCTTTTTGATTCTCACCGCGGCGCTTGCCTGCGGACTGGCGATCTACTCTTCCGCTTCATCGTTGATCGGCATCTCCCGTACGGCCTTTTCCGTACTTTTCCTGCCGCTGCTCCTCTCCCTGGTGCTCTCTTTTCTCCTCGACCCCGTAGTTACTCAATTGGAAAAGCTCTGCACCCGCACCGGCAGCATCATAATTGTCTATATCATGAGTCTGGCCCTGTTCTTTCTGGCCGCTCTCTGGTTAACCCCACACTGGCAGGAGTTCTGGAGTAATATGCGCATCGATTTCCCGCGTTACGTCTCGCAGGGGATCGAATCGTCAAAAAGCCTCATGGTCGCCATTCACGAGCGTTTCCCGATGATTCAGGATTACGGGTTTCCGGCCAAGCTGCGTATCTGGGCAGAACAGCTGATGGCGGCAACCCTGGTGCAAACACCGCAATCCGCCATGAAAGTCGGCGGCCTGATGATAGTCGTGCCGCTGTTCACCTTCTTTTTCCTGCGTGACGGCCGCAAGATCATGCGCGCCTGCGTGGCGCTCTCACCGAATAGACATTTCGAGATGGTTCGCGATCTCTCCTACCTGGTCAGCCGACAGCTCGCTCACTTCATACGCGGCAGGATTATCGAAGCGATCATCGTCGGCCTGGTCATTACGGCAGGACTGTCCCTGACTGACATCCGCTATGCACCGATGCTCGGCATTTTTGCCGGTGTCACCAACCTGATCCCCTATATCGGGCCAATCATCGGCATGATCCCCGGCATCCTGATCGCTTTCGTCGATCTCGGCGCCGGAGGTCAATTCTGGTGGATTGTCATCCTCTACATCCTGATCGCCCAGGTTCTGATCGACAACTTCATCCTCATCCCGATTCTTATTTCCCGAGTCTCCAACCTGCATCCGTTGCTGGTCTTCTTTGCCATTATCGTCGGCGGCAAGCTCTACGGGATTATCGGCATGATTATCGGCGTTCCGATCGTCAGTATTATCAAAATCACCCTTCTGGAGATTCGCGCCTATCGCCGGACCTTCCGCCTGCCGGAGACCGTAGCCGAAACTGAGCGGCCGCTTTAACCACAACGAAAGGCAACAATGCAGTTTTTTGCAACCACCACAAAAGGCCTCGAAGAGGTTCTCGCTGCCGAATTGATCGCTCTTGGCAGTCGTGATGTCGAGCCGGCCAACGGCGGTGTCAATTTCAGCGGCTCGTTTAAAGACGGCTACAAAGCCTGTCTCTGGCTGCGCACCGCCAACCGCGTTCTGCAACCGATAGCCAGTTTTCCCTGCCCTTCCGAGCAAGCGCTCTACGAAGGCGTCTACGCTCTCAACTGGGACGAACTCATGACCTCGCAGATGACTCTGGCCGTTGCAGCCAAACTGCGCGATTCGGCGATCACCCACTCTCATTTTGCCGCCTTGAAGACCAAGGACGCCATCGTCGATAAAATCAGGGACCGGACCGGCCAACGGCCGAATGTTGATGCCAAAGATCCGGATTTGCGCGTCAATCTCCACCTGGCACGCAACCATTGCACCGTCAGCCTCGACCTGGCCGGAACCGGGCTGCATCGACGCGGCTATCGACGCGACCCGACCATCGCACCTCTGAAGGAAACCCTGGCCGCCGGTCTCGTGGCCCTGACCGGATGGGACCAGACCTGCCCCTTTGTCGACCCCATGTGCGGCTCCGGCAGTCTGCCTCTCGAAGCGGCCCAGCTTGCCGGCAACCATGCCGCCGGCCTGCTCTCTGCCGACTTCGGTTTTCAACGCTGGCCAGACTTCAACGCCGCACTCTGGCAGGACTTGCTCGAAGAAGCAGAAACGGCCAGGAGAGAGCTTCCGACCAATCTGATTTTCGGCAGCGACCGTGACAAACGCGCCGTCGACCTGGCCAGGCGCAACGCCGACAGTGCCGGTATCGGAGCAAAGATCCGCTGGTCATACAGTGACTTTGCCAAACTGGAAGCCCCCGCTTCACATGGCACCCTGATCTGCAATCCCCCCTATGGTGAACGCCTCGGCAACGAAGACCAGCTTAAGGACTTCTATCGCAAGATTGGCGACACCTTCAAACAGAACTGGAAAGGCTGGACCGCCTGGGTGTTTACCGGCAACCTGGCCCTCGCCAAACAGGTCGGCCTGAAAGCCTCCCGCCGTATCGTGCTCTTTAATGGACCGATCGAGTGTCGGCTTTTGAAGTATGAGCTTTATTAAACCCGGGACGAGTTGCGGGGGACGAGTTACGCGAACAATCGCGCCTGAAGGCGACTCCTAACAGCGTCATTCCGGTATGATTTTAGCCGGAATCAAGATTTTTCAGGGTTGAAAGTCTGGATCCCCGACAGGATCACTCGGGGATGACGACCCTTGGACGGGCAGGTGAATAGTTACCAAAAATCAGACCGTTACTCCCTGGCCAGGTACGATACCAGGCAACGTCGACGAGGGGCGAGCTGCCTGATCGGTTTCAATCCTCGACTCTGCGTGGGGGGCGATCTTATTCACCTGACTCGGATGGCGCTACACCGAAGTGTTTCCCTCCCGATCAGCTGAAATAAAATTCAATCATGCGCTCAGGCAACCGAACATTCCTGATTCTCGGGTTCGACCGCCAGTCGGAGCCCCATGGCATGGAGTATCGCGGTGAGGCTCTTGATCTCGGGATTGCCCCGGTTCGACAGTGTGCGGTAAAGGCTCTCACGACTGAGGTGAGACTTTTCAGCCAACGCAGACATGCCGCCACAGGCCTCAGCGACGTTGCGTAACGCCAGCAGAAAAACAGCGCGATCCCCTTCTTCGATGGCCGCGTTGAGGTAGGCTGCCGCCTCGCATGGATCACTGAGGGACTCGATCAAGTCGCGTTGATAGGATGTTGTTTTAGTCATGAGCCGCTCTCCCTTGGTGTGCTCGCCAATGCTCTTTGGACGTGGCGATATCCCGCGATTGGGATGATTTGTCACCCCCCAGCAACAGCAGAATCACGCACTTTTCTTCGATACCGAAGTAAACGCGGTATCCCGGACCGCAATCGATACGCAGTTCCTGAACGCCTTCCCCCGACCGAACGGTGATCACCCAGATTACCGAGGCGGACGCGATCCAACCGAACTCTAATCCGCGCCCTCCCCCGCACATCGCGCAGCCCCTGCAGCCAGTCCTTGAATGGCCTGTTTCCGTTCTCTGAAACCTAGCAGCCTGTCGGACTATACGGGCCGAAGCGAAAATTTGGATGTTTGAGAACAGATTTTAGCTCATTTGCAGGTTCATAGCCGTAGCTATGGAGCAAAAAGGAGCTGAAATATGGGCCAAACAGCCGGATTTGCAGCCGGCTCATGGATAGTCCGACAGACTGCTAGTACTCGATTTTATAAGGATATGTTGGCATAACTGTAACCTATAAGCTACAAACGGTCAATAGAATCGACATTACGCTCAAGCGCGCACCAGGGACAACAGGCCGCAGTCAAAGGTTTTGGCTGGGCCGATGGCAAAATCGGTTCATCCTCGCCTACGCGGGGAACACAGTGAGTTCAGCACGCACGGCGATGCTGCGCATACGCTTCTCGATCCACGCTTTGGAGTAACCCTTGGCCCGATACAGCTCCCGGGTGCGGGCGGTGCCGAGTTCGGGATCTTCAATTTCCTGGACCCGTTCGTAGCCGACTTTGGCCAACCAGCTTTTGAAGGGTTCTGCCTTTGGTGAAGGAATAGATTGAATGATGCGGAAGAGGCCTTCGGTGTTGGCACAATTAAGCTTCTGATTACCGCCAGATGTTTCTATTGAAAGGGGGGTGACAATTTGTCCCCACCCTTTGGCTAACTCCTTGTCACGGTTTCGCATTTTCTTGATATAGTCAGACGTGTTCACCGAATCTGTCAAAGCAGAAACGATATCGGTAAACGCCCCCGCACGGGGGGCGACAATAACTTTCTCGCCCGCCCATTTGCGCATTTTCGGGTTTCAATCCACGCCCCCGCATGGGGGGCGACCGCTTTCCTTTTTTCAGGTGCAGGCAGGTTAGAAGTTTCAATCCACGCCCCCGCATGGGGGGCGACAACATCTCCAGGTATGCCTTAATCTCGCTGAATGGTTTCAATCCACGCCCCCGCATGGGGGGCGACGCCCCGCCGCAGTGCGGGCAGTTCACCTCGAAGATGTTTCAATCCACGCCCCCGCATGGGGGGCGACTCTACATCGCAACAAGGATAAGCAGGAGATCCTGTTTCAATCCACGCCCCCGCATGGGGGGCGACGGCAGTGACTCGCCACTCATCGACAGCACCCGGGGTGTTTCAATCCACGCCCCCGCATGGGGGGCGACTTCTTAACATAAGGCCGAAGCATTGACGCCAAGTTGTTTCAATCCACGCCCCCGCATGGGGGGCGACCTTCTTCCATTGAACTGTGTCGCCTGCGTAAACTTGTTTCAATCCACGCCCCCGCATGGGGGGCGACCCATCAGGGCCACGGTAAGCCATGGCCATAGGCAGGTTTCAATCCACCCCCCCGCATGGGGGGCGACGTGCCAGGGCACGCCAGAAGGATTCGATGTCGTGGTGTTTCAATCCACGCCCCCGCATGGGGGGCGACCTGGGCGCGATCACCGACGCCTTTGCCCGTCGTGGTGTTTCAATCCACGCCCCCGCATGGGGGGCGACGATCAAGCCCGCCAGGCTGTTATGGCCAAGCACATGTTTCAATCCACCCCCCCGCATGGGGGGCGACACAGGTCCTGGTTCGGTTAAGCGCTGTCGATGGGTTTCAATCCACGCCCCCGCATGGGGGGCGACGGCGTCGCTGTTGCGGCAAACGGCGACATCGATATGTTTCAATCCACGCCCCCGCATGGGGGGCGACGTACTTCTGGATATATTGAGCGTACAAGGTAGAGTTTCAATCCACGCCCCCGCATGGGGGGCGACCCGTAGTAGCTGACGATAAACGGCTTCGGGTTGTTGTTTCAATCCACGCCCCCGCATGGGGGGCGACTCTCTGCCCAACTCCTTCGGTGTCGCGGTCAAGCTGTTTCAATCCACGCCCCCGCATGGGGGGCGACATCAACGCCAGAATCAAAGAAGGGCATTCAGTCGTTTCAATCCACGCCCCCGCATGGGGGGCGACGTGATGAATATGATCATGCAAGACTACGGAAAGCAGTTTCAATCCACGCCCCCGCATGGGGGGCGACGGGTGCCGCAACGCAGTTGGGTGGCGTTCTTGACGGTTTCAATCCACGCCCCCGCATGGGGGGCGACGTTTAGATAACTCCTTCTTGCCTTCGATAGAGAATGTTTCAATCCACGCCCCCGCATGGGGGGCGACTCCTTGAGTATTTTTGCCCTCTCTATTCCTAATCGTGTTTCAATCCACGCCCCCGCATGGGGGGCGACATAGTGCTTGGCAAAACCTTCATCAATCTCGTTGTGTTTCAATCCACGCCCCCGCATGGGGGGCGACTTCAGTTGGTCCGAGGTATGACGCTGCTTATTTTGTTTCAATCCACGCCCCCGCATGGGGGGCGACGGCATCCAGAGTGGCAGGCGCAGGGTTGTTGAGGGGTTTCAATCCACGCCCCCGCATGGGGGGCGACATACCACGTGATGAGCTTGAGGGGACTGTTAATATGTTTCAATCCACGCCCCCGCATGGGGGGCGACCCGTTGTTGATATTCGGTGTAGCGCGATTAATGGGTTTCAATCCACGCCCCCGCATGGGGGGCGACTTCTTGCTGCTGCTTGCCACCAGGGGAAGTAAAGAGTTTCAATCCACGCCCCCGCATGGGGGGCGACGCTCAGAGGATTATGGCCGATGTGCGACATCTTGACGTTTCAATCCACGCCCCCGCATGGGGGGCGACCTTGATCTCGTCAGCGGTAATCAAAGCATCAGCCTGTTTCAATCCACGCCCCCGCATGGGGGGCGACGCTCAGCAACCTAATCCCTTTGCTCCTTCAACTGTTTCAATCCACGCCCCCGCATGGGGGGCGACGTCGCAGGCTATGCCTCAAAATGGGGAGTTGATCTTGTTTCAATCCACCCCCCCGCATGGGGGGCGACAGGATTTTAGTGATCTGAAAGCTGAGATCGAAAAAGTTTCAATCCACGCCCCCGCATGGGGGGCGACATATAAGCATAAACGTGATGATTCTCTTCTGACAGTGTTTCAATCCACGCCCCCGCATGGGGGGCGACGACCTCCTACTTGTTGGCCTGAGCATGTTTGAGGATGTTTCAATCCACGCCCCCGCATGGGGGGCGACAGGCTGCGTCGGAACGTGCGATCGACTCTAAGTGCGTTTCAATCCACGCCCCCGCATGGGGGGCGACCGACGGCCTGTTCGCCACCTACGTGCGGCACATGTTTCAATCCACGCCCCCGCATGGGGGGCGACTGACCTCTTTCTGTTTGAGAAAGGTATAACATTCAGTTTCAATCCACGCCCCCGCATGGGGGGCGACCCCCTTTGATCCTGACGAGGTGGTCGAAATTGTGTGTTTCAATCCACGCCCCCGCATGGGGGGCGACACCTATCGTGCCAAAGGGTATTCTGACGAATGGATGTTTCAATCCACGCCCCCGCATGGGGGGCGACGTTGCGGCCTGGGCGGTTGAACCGGCCGTCTGGGTGTTTCAATCCACGCCCCCGCATGGGGGGCGACCTTATTTCATGGTTCGTATTGTCGGTATTGCAACAGTTTCAATCCACGCCCCCGCATGGGGGGCGACACATTTGAAACGGGTTTACAATTTGTCTATGAAGGAGTTTCAATCCACGCCCCCGCATGGGGGGCGACGCTATTAATGATGCAGAGTTGCAGGTATATACCGGCGTTTCAATCCACGCCCCCGCATGGGGGGCGACCAGAATTCATTGATGAAGATGATGATGAATACGATGTTTCAATCCACGCCCCCGCATGGGGGGCGACGGTCTTGCTTTTGCATTAGCCTTTAAATCCATGGTGTTTCAATCCACGCCCCCGCATGGGGGGCGACATTACTTTATATGCCTCCTGCAGGGCTCATCAGGTGTTTCAATCCACGCCCCCGCATGGGGGGCGACAGTGCGACGCTCTTCAATCTTCTCGCGTAGATCCTGTTTCAATCCACGCCCCCGCATGGGGGGCGACAAAAACACGGTAAACCTGTTGTCCTTGTCATCGATGTTTCAATCCACGCCCCCGCATGGGGGGCGACTGGTCACCTGCAGCGCGGCGGCAGCAAAAGCTCCCTGTTTCAATCCACGCCCCCGCATGGGGGGCGACATGATCGAGCTGGGCGAAGAACTCGCGCCCATGGTGTTTCAATCCACGCCCCCGCATGGGGGGCGACGTGATCCACCTTAAGGGCGCCATCGCCTGGGAAATTGTTTCAATCCACGCCCCCGCATGGGGGGCGACGGCAGGGCAAGGCTGCCCGATCCCGGGCCTCGATGTTTCAATCCACGCCCCCGCATGGGGGGCGACCCAGGGTCATAAGGTGGTGTTGTGAGATTTATAAAGTTTCAATCCACGCCCCCGCATGGGGGCGACACCGTGAAGCTCGGAGGGTTCGTTAAGGCCTGAAGTTTCAATCCACGCCCCCGCATGGGGGGCGACGCCAGATCAGATTCGAGCAACGAGATCAGCAACTGCGTTTCAATCCACGCCCCCGCATGGGGGGCGACGTGGCAACCGCTACAGTGCGCAGCACAAACTTGGTGTTTCAATCCACGCCCCCGCATGGGGGGCGACACCTTGCCAAGACTTACTCTCTCCTGGGTCGTGTTTCAATCCACGCCCCCGCATGGGGGGCGACGTCACTCCTTTAAAGTTCTGCGTCTGCTGTCCAAGAGTTTCAATCCACGCCCCCGCATGGGGGGCGACATCTGCACATCGACCATCTGCCCGGGGTCCGTGGTGTTTCAATCCACGCCCCCGCATGGGGGGCGACTGTTCTTTTGCAACATGTTGAAATCATGTAGCATTTTTACCCGTTTGCGCGAACCTCTTTGCGAAGTGCAAATCCATTTAGCGAAACACTAACCAAAACAAACTTTACATCCGAAAATACACTTAGTTATCAACATTGCGAACCCTCCGGGAAAACAGCGACCGCTATAGGTTCGCTAAAGAATTAACGGCCCTTCCTGATCGATAGATTCTTTGGCGCCAACATGTTCAACTTTCCTGCGCCAATTTGCTCCAAGGAAATAGAAACGCAAACTGTCTTCATTTTCATCAATGACATTGATCAGTTGCTGTCGCATGGCTACCCACTGGGCCGGGTCAACCAGACATTCAAACACGGAAAACTGCACGCGCTGCCCATGATTGGTACAGATTTTGGCCACCTTGCGCAATCGCCGGGCCCTCGCGTTGTCACCTGTTGCGACATCGTAGCTGACCAACACCATCATGGCGTCACCTCCAGATAAAGGGAGGATAATCCTCCAGATCACCGCGCAGATAACGGCTGAGCAGCTGCGCCTGTGCAAACAACAACATGCCAAACGGCATTTTCTCATTCATGAACGGATGCTCGATTTCGACCTGTTTACGCTTCTGATACTCCACGAGAACGGTCTTTCGGGTATCATCATCCATAAGAACCGCTCCGGATTCGGTTTTGCTGAAGCCCTTTTTTTTGACCTGGCCAAGGTTGATCAACTTCAGAGCCAGCCTGTCGGCAATGATCGGGCGGAACTCCTCCATCAGATCCAGGGCCAAACTTAGCCGACCGGGACGGTCGCGATGCAGAAACCCGACGGCAGGGTCGAGTCCCACCGATTCCAGTGCCGACCGGGCGTCATGGTAGAGAAGGGTGTAAAGAAATGACAGCAGGCAGTTCACACGATCAAGCGGTGGCCGGCGATTACGTCCCGTAAAGACGAAATCATCCTTTTGGCCCACGATTAAATCATCAAACCGGCCAAAGTAGTCGTACGCCGCTTTCCCTTCGACACCGCGAATAATTTCAAGGTCCTCTTCACGCATTATTCTTTTTGTAGTTTTACCAAACTTTTTGACAACCAGACTGATGGCCTCAGTATCGATTTTGAGCGCATGGTCACGCAGACTCCGTGACATAACCGTACGGCAGTTGGCAACCTTGCCCAACACGAACATTCTCGCCAGCCGTGCAGAAGCCGACAAATCATCGGCGCGACGATACTGCTCGCGACGCAGCAGCACATTTCCAGAGACCGGCCCTTGCACACGGGCCAGAAAACGCCCGTAGCTGGTCAAGAAACTGACTGCCACATCGTTTTCAGCGCAATGACCAAGCAGAAACGGGCTGCAGGTCACCTGACCGAAGCAGACAATGGAACCCAAGGTGTGGATCGGCAACCTCAAGCGGGTCTCCCGTTCGACGTTGACAACCACAGCTTCCCCCTCCTTATTCAGGTAGGCACCCTGGGTCGTCACATAAAGCGTGTTCAGCATCTTCCTCATCGTATCCCCTTAGCATCCCACCAAGATATTTTCTTACGGAACGGTTGCTCGAACAGCTCTTCGGCAGACAAACGGCCAGCAAGGAGCATTGTTCACATTTTGCATCGTATTCAGCGAGGGGCGTCCTGCCGCCGGCCAGCAGTTCATGCACCTGGCAGATTGTCGTTTCGGTCAACCGACGCAAGTCGGTATCGAAGGACACACTTTTGCGACGTCGTTGCTGACCGTAAAACAGCGCACCTTCGCCGATTCTGACATTGAGCATCTCCTCCAGGCAGAGCGCCTGGGCACAAAGCTGGACTTCGTCGCAACGGTTGGCTTTCGGCTTACCGCGTTTGTACTCGACAGGCACAACTGAGCCATCATCTTGAAACTCGACCACATCGGCCTGGCCGGTGACCCCCAGGCGTTCCGACCGGATCGGCAGGGTTCGTACAGAATGGACAGACCCCTTGCGGGTAGATTCCCAGCTATCTGCCCGTTCATGCAGAACTCGGCCTTCGGCTGTGTAGCGATTTTCAATCCATTGCTGTTCAATATGAATAAGGGCACACTGCCGAGGGCAATATAGATAGTGCTGCAAAGCGGAAAGCATGATGTAGTCGGATTCGTCGTGCATATTCTCCCTTATCCCGGGCTCACGTTAACACCACGTTAAACAACCCGGGCATTAACCTGAACTCTCCACAGACTGGCACCGCGACGCGAAACAGAGCAAATCAACAGAATTTCCGCAGCTTGGCCAACAAGGTCACTCGCATACGCGGCTTGTCAGCCGGGTAAAGAGAGATCAACCGTTTTCCCTGCTGCTGGTAGAGCTGCTGCTTTTTCAGCATACCGATCTTGTAATCAGCGGTCTCCATCCCCCAATATTCGATATAAACGTCGAACTCAGGCAGATAGAAGTCGGGGCGAATGGCATAGCCGTCGAGGATGCGAAAGCGCTCATCGTAGCGATAGAGAATACTCTCTGCGGTCAGAATTTCGCAGATCGCTCGCTCGCCGTCCGACTGCACCCAGGTGCCATCCTTGGCGCGGATGTTCTTCTGCAGCTCGATCTTGGTCTCGAAGTTACGCCGTTCCAGAAACACCTCGTCGAAGCAGTAGTTGCAAAAGGGGCGTTGAAAAGCCTTGTGGCTGCGGACGTATTCGTCGTGCTCCAATCTGACGCCACAACGCTGGCAGCAGTGAACCGCTTGTCTCTCTGCGATTCGACACGCTTCCTCGATCACCCCTATGGCACGCCTGGCTCCGGTGTTGTTGTACCCTTTTTCGACCGGGCTGATAGCCATATCGCGCAAATCAGACAGGGCAGATTTTGCCGCTGAGCCAAATACGCTTAACGCACTCGCGGCATATTGCCGCACCTGCGGCTTGGCGTCGCGCAGCATCGGAACGAGAGCGGAGACAGCCACGCCCGCGTCAACCAACCCGGCCAGTTTGCCGATAGCCGACGCAGCCAGTCGCCGCACATTCGCGGCCGGCAACCGGGTCAGTTCGATCAGCTCCGGCAAGGCGCCAGGGTCACCGGAGTTCCCCAGTTCGACCGCCCGCTCGCGGAATTGTTTTTCTAATTTTGCGTCCACAGGTACCCCTCCGGCTTAAGAACCTCGTGACAATTTGTCGCGACCCCTCCCGAGAGAATTTGATGTGGGGTACAATCTGTACCCCACTTGCCGCTAGATCAACTACCTTAAAGCTTCTCAATAACCTCCACCCCCGCTGGCGCCGTGCCGACCGTCACGTCGTAATCCTTGAACGACCGCGCCGGACCTTCGGTGCGGTCGTTGCGCTTGATGTCGATCAGGTCGAAGAGTTTGTGGGCGGGGGCGTTGCCGAGTTTGTCCTGATGTTTGAAGACGAAAAGTTTCTGGCTGCTCATCATTCCCCGCGCGGCGGAGCGATCATGTTCGAACATGTTGACCAGGGCATTCCACAGCAATTCGAGATCCTCGTCGCCAAACCCAGTCTTCTCCGCCAGCGGCGCGGAAATAAAACCGTGGGCAACGTATAACCCGTAAGGGACAATATGCTTGCGCCCCATGGTACGTTCTTTTTCCAGATCTTTTTCGTTGGTCACCGCCATGCGGGTGATGCTGACTTCCTGCGAAAGAATCGGATCGACGCTCTTAGCAAAGGCCATCTGCACCGGCCCACGCACCTGACCGCAGTTGACTTCGGTGGTCATGACCGCGCCGAAGCTGCGAATATCGAAAAAGTTCGCGCACATCCAACCGGTGACCTTCTGGGCATCCTCGATCTTCTTCGGCAGTTTTTTCGCTTCCGGTTTCAAGTCGAATTCCTTGTAAGCCATTTCGTTGGTGCGGTTAAGCACCGCTTTTTCCTGCACATAGATGTTGAAACCTTCGGCACCCTCCTTGGCCAAGGCGACATGGTTGCGGATCTTGCGTTTCAGACAGACATCGGTCACCAGACCGTGGCCGGTTTCCGGATCGAAACGCGGCATATTGCCGGCATCGGGATCACCGTTGGGGTTACCGTTCTGGACATCGAACAACAGGGCGAATTCGTATCGATTGGTAATTGCAGACATGGTTTAACCCTCCTGAGTTTTCTTGGTGTAAAAGTCTTTACGTTGATGGTAGTAGCCGATCATGAACAGACTCTGTTCTTCAGCTTTCATGGTCTTGGGGTAATCGGAAAATCCGGCGATGATATCCTGCGTCATCACGTCGTAATGAAAAGCGCGCCCCTTTTTCTCGGCATCTTTCTTCAGTTTGGCGATGTGATTGGCGGAGTTTTTCAGCAACATGTGAAAGACCTGCGCCGGCGTAGCTGCGGCGGACGACAGGTAGCGATCTTTGATGGTCACATTGGCGCCGGGTATTGCTTCTTCCTGGGCCTTTTCCAGTACGGCAAAGAGCCGCCCCAGCAGATAAGGACGATCAGTCCTGTTCGGATCGAGAGACACGGGAACCTCCATTCGTTTATTGCGCATCAAATAGGCTTTGATTAGAGCGGCGCGAAAATAGGTGACATTGTGTTCGGCGCGGATACGGTCGAGCACGATGGGCAGCAGGTTCTGGGGATATGGTGAGCCGGTCAGCATGGCTCGGGTGAGTCCGCCAGCGAGAACCGGCGAAATGTTCTCCGACTTGCCGAGAGTCGCAGTCTGTACTAGCAAACGCCACAACGACGGGAACTCCGGTTCGCTGTCGTACTGCTGCACAATATTGAGTTGCCGATAGTGTTGGCCGATCTTTTCCAGCAAATCGCCCAAACTGGTCTCCTGCCAGAAGCGGGTCGACAGGCGCGCAGCATTAGGTGCCAGACCAAGAATGTAAAATCGTACCTCTTCATCCAGCCCCGGCAGGATATTGCTCGGCTTTCTTCCGTCACGGATCATCTTTAGAAAACCGTGTATTTTACTGGCGCTTACCTGATCGTCCTGTTCGGCGGTCTTCTCCGTCCCTTCAGGAGGCGGATCGAACAGGTTGGCCAAAAAATCTTCAGCCGGGGTCGGCCGTCTGGCCCAGAAAACATAGGTGGTGTCACCGATGGTGATCTTTTGCCGACTGTTTCCTGACAGCAGGGCATTGAGGGCGGTGGTGTAGGCGAAAGCCGAAGACTCCGCGACCGAAGCCTTGTCCTGTTGATAGGATACAAACGCCGTCGCATTGAACGACACAATATAGCCACCTGAGGTCTGTCCACCGCGCACCCCTTTGATCGGAGTATGCACCCTCGCCAAGGGGATATCCTCTTCGCCGGTGATCATGCATTGTCCCAGCGGCAGATCGGAATTTTCCTGCCCATAGAGTCGCCATTGTTGTTGCAACAGCGGCCGGTCATGAATAAAGCCAGGCTCGCCGTCGAGACGAAACACCAGGTTGGCGTTACAGATATCCTCCCAGGTTTGTTGTAAACGGATTACGGTATCCTCACTTTGCCCGCAATCCCACTGCTGCCAAAAATTACGAACCGCGACGAAACCCCCATCATCGACGCTTTCGCCGACCGACATCAGAAGATCACCGAACGCATCGAATCTCTCGCGGTTCTTTTCAGTCGCACCATCGGCATCGGCACCAAAGATGTAGGCAGCCTTATCCCAAAGAAAATTCGCCTTGACGCCCGAAGTCCTGGTCACTGCCGCCGGCACCGGCATCTTGCGTGGCCGCAGATTTTTGCCGTTTTGTTCGCGCAGGTCTTCAATCGCCCGGAGAGTCCCATCCTCAGCTAGAATCAGTGCAAATGAGATATTCTCGATGCTGGTTCCATAGGACGGCATCCCAGAATCCGGTTCATTCAGCATCCGTTCGTAGTAACCGTTAAGAGCATGCAGAATCATGTACATACCTCCCCGGAGAGCGGCGATGGTGGTGCAATAATGCCGTTCTCCATCTGCGCCCGGAAAAAGAGCGGGGTCATCTCATTGGCAAAATCGATGTCGAGGAGCATGTAGCCAAGGTCTTTGCTCTGGCCGGCATAGCAGGAGGTGGGAATTTCGTCTACGATCAGCTCGAATTTTGCCGGAAATTCGCGACATCCGAGCGCAGGCTGATGGAAAAACTGCCCCTTTGACGCCCGCCGCCGGAAGATGTCGAGGTGTTTCCCCTCGTTGTCTTCGGCACCGGCCTTGTCGGTCGTTTCGAAATGCGCCTCGATGACGTAGTCGACGTCGCGCAGCAGGGTCGAGGCACGCTGCTGGCGATTGTTGCCGTCGTCAACCAGGAAATAAAGAGGTTTTTTATCCCGCATCGCGGTGGCGGGGTTCGGTTTGGGGATTTTGGAGCTGACTTCGTTGCGTCGAACATTATCGAACTTGATCGGCTTCAAGACGTGAATCCTGTCGATCACCCAGCAGATCGCGGGCTTCCAGTGAATTGCCTCCAGAATCCCGCGTGCCGCCGAGGGTGTCATCACGTCGTAGGAAACGCGCTCGACCTTCATTTCCGGACGGGTAAAACAGGCATAATCACCCCACACCCTTAGCTTGATACCGTACGCCATAGGCTTCCTCCTTGATTTTGAGAGTTGCGGGTCGTCGAGGGGACGGCCCGCACTTTTCCCAGCTTTCTCTTTCTTATGTTTCAATCCACACCCTTCTCAGGGCGACTTCTGAACTGGATCTATGGAGGTTCCAGTTCAAGTTCAAGATCAAAAAATGCTTTACCAAACAATGCCAATCGTGCTCTGAATCGCATACTGATCACCTTTCACCTGATGAGACTCAGGCTAAAGGAGAAAAATACCAATGTCAAGAGTTTTTACTTCATAAGAAAGAGAAAGCTAAGTATCCATAAAATCCTCCGGATTCCAAATATCTCCTCCTTCAACACACAACCCAACATCCTCACGATACGCACGCAAATTCCGCAGAACCGGAAAGGTTCCAGCGACGACCTCCAACGCGCTGGCCGCCTCCAGTGCGTGATAGTCCCTGATTCTGAGCGCGACAGTATATTGCTGCAGTTTGCGCAGAATCGTGCGGGGATGTTCCGTGTATTGCAACCGCCGTTCAAGCGCCACTGCTTCCGCCTCACGAGGGATAATCACCCCAACACTATCGTCATCGATGAAGCGAAAATCTTGTGCGACATCGCGAAATGGAAAATAGAGCTCGGGAGTCAGTTGCCTTCGAGTTGGGAACCGAGAGAGTATCTGTTTTTTGTCCAGATCCTGCACATCATAAAGCAGTTCGAAGTAGCGCCGCATGGCAACTAGGCCGAGAGGATCTTCGCTCGGCAGGCTGCGCAAGGTCTCCTCGGCACGCGTTGCGCAACGCTTTAGCCAGGGCATTCGCGGCGGCTTTTCCGGCAGATACACATATACCCGCCCGAGTCTGCCGTGTTCATTTAACCGGCCTTCGCGATTGCATCGCCCTGCCGCCTGGGCAATGGAGTCGAGCCCGGCCATGGCACGGTAGACCACGGGAAAATCGAGATCGACGCCGGCTTCGACTAGCGAGGTTGAAATCACCCGGCAAGGCTGTTTTGGCTCTACCTTGAGTCGTTCACGGATATCGGCCAGCACTCGCCGTCGATGCTCTGGATACATGTTGGTCGAAAGGTGATAGACACCTTGCTCCCCTCGCAACAGCTCAAACAAAGCGCGGGCTTGGGATTTGGTGGAGACGATGCACAACACTTGATTTTCAGCCGCAAGCCGCCGGGCCAATTCGTCATCAGCTAATGCTCCAACAAAAACCACCTGGGTGCGGCACAGGGCCATGTAATACCGCTGTGGAACATCGATAATTTCGCGAATTTCCGGCAGGGCTGAGCGCAGGCTGCTCTGGTCGTCGAGCGCCGGTTGGGTTGCGGTACAGAGAATTACCGTACAGCTGTAATGCTCGACCAGTTCACTCAGAGCAGCGAGGCAAGGTTCGAGATACTCGGTCGGAATCGCCTGAGCCTCGTCTAGGATGATAACGCTAGCGGCGATGTTATGTAGTTTGCGGCACCGCGATGGCTTGTTGCTGAACAACGATTCAAAGAATTGCACGTTGGTAGTCACCACTAGCGGTGCGTCCCAATTTTCCGTCGCTAAACCGCGCCGACGGTCGTAGGCTGCCACTTCGTGCTCGTCTTTTTCCTTGTAGTTGCAGTGATGCTCCAGCACCGCTTCTCGCCCGAGAATCTTTTGGAATACTTCGGCGTTCTGCTCAATGATCGAGGTGAAAGGGATAGCATAAATGATCCGCCGCTGTTTGTTAGCAACTGCATGATCAAGCGCAAACGCCAGCGAAGATAGTGTTTTTCCCCCGCCGGTCGGGACCGTCAGGGAAAAGATCTGCGGTGGCAGACCCGCCTTGTCACGGCATTGCTCAAGGATCTCTCGTCGCTGTAGATTGACCAAGGTCGGCGAGGAGCTTTCAGCAAGCCTGGTCAAATGATCTGCAAGTTTGGTTTGTAGGGATGAAATCTGCCTTGAATCAACAACCGGCCTGTCGGCCCGTTTCTGCGGCGAACAGAAGGCTTCTGTGTCGAGGAAATCGGCATCGACCAAACAGGAATAAATCATCCGGGTGAAAAAGGCCAAACTGAAACCGGCCAGTTTTTCCGAACTCAACTGGAAAGGGGTGAGAAGTTCCTTTTTGACGTCTGCAACGGGAAGCAGGATCGCATCCTCCGGCACCTTGCCATGAATGAGCCTGTGATGCAGTTCTCCCTCTTGCGCACCACCGTTCGGTAAACCTCCGTGGTGACCTGCGATCATGTAGGAGAGCAACAGCCCTAGCCGGCCGCCATACTCCTGCGCCAGTCGTGCCCCGAAGGTCGCATGGTCGACCCGTTGCGAACACCCCTCCAAACGTCGTTGAAAGGCCCATGTCGTTTTGCCAGCATCATGCAGCATTCCAGCCATTTGCCCCCAATCTCCGGCTCCGAAAACGCTAGCGAATTCTTCCGTCTGTTTTGCCACACTCTGAAGATGCTCCTCCAGAGACTGCCAGTCAGATTTATCCGTTGAATCGGTCGAATGAGCATAAAACTCTTCCATGACGCCCCCTTCCCGTACTGTCACTTCAGTGTCTCCACCAATACATCCACCCTGTGTCAAAATAAGTCACACACCATCATAACAACCGACCCAAAAACAAAAAAACGCACTGCTGGCTTGTTAGCTGGCAATGCGAGACATTAATTCATGCGTTCCCCCCGGAAAGACTATTTGTAGCCCAGAAACTATTCGGCATTTTTGCAGGGGCGGCTTTTAACCGCGGACAGTCGCGCCTGAAGGCGACTCCTGCAGCGTCACTCCGGCATGATTTTAGCCGGAATCCAGGTTTTGCAGGGTTGGAAGACTGGATGCCCGATAGAACCACTCGGGGATGACGAACTTTGGACCAGCAGCTGAATAATGACCAATTATCAACAAGATATTCTGAGCATCATATGACTAGCAAACTCAAGAAGCAAGGAATTGCAGGACATTCGCTCAAAAGAGAGTGCCCTTGCTTTTTCATCCCACAAACCGCATAATCGCCTCGTTTCTGAATAAACCCTAATACGTTAATGAGTCACTATGTTTAAATTCGTCAATAATCTCAAAATCCGCTGGAAGATGACCGTGGTCGTCCTGCCGCTGGTACTGATTCCGCTGTTCGTGGTGGGCACGGTGGTCGGCTGGATCGCTTATCGGCAGGCGCAGCTCGGTATCACCCAGACCAGCATGGACGATCTCGATCATATGGCCGCCTTCACCGTCGACCTGCTCGATGCCCATAATCAACAATTCCAGACCTACCGTGAAGACAAGAAAGCCACCACCGAGCAGGAGCTGGCCAGCCTGACTGACCTGGCCTACGGCATGGTCGAGGCCCAGGACAAGCTGTTCCGCGACGGCAGCGTGGATATGGAGAGTGCCAAACAAGCTGCACGCAGTGCCATGAAGAGGGTTCAGGTGGGAGAATCCGGCTATATCTACGCCATGACCAGCAAGGGGGAGCTGACCGTACACATAGCCCGCGAGGGCGAAAACGTCTACAACGAAACCGATGAAGACGGCAGACATTTTATCCGCACCATGTGCAAGGCGGCCACGAAAACAGCTCCTGATACACTGCTGACCATCATTTACCCCTGGCGTAATGCCGAGCTCGGCGACAGCGTCGCCCGCCGCAAGATGGTGGTCTACCGTTACTATGAGCCCTGGGACTGGATTATCGCCACCGGGGGCTATCTGGATGAGACCTATGAGAATCCGGAGGCTGAAAAACAGGCTTTTGCAGAGCTCAAGAAAAGAATCAACGCAAAACGTGTTGGTCAGACCGGCTACATCTACTGCATGGATCGCAAGGGCACGCTGACCATCCATCCCGAAGCCGAAGGTGACAATATCTATGCCGCCAGGGATTCCGACGGCACCGCCTTTATCGAACGGATGTGCAAACAACGCGAAGGCTGGATCCGCTACCCCTGGCAGAACCCGGGCGAGGACAAGCCCCGACGCAAGATCGTCCGCTATCTGTATTATCAGCCCTGGGACTGGATCGTCGCGGTCGGTTCCTACGAAGACGAGTTCTACCGCGAGACCAACCTGATCAAGGGCCGGATTCTCAGCAGCCTTGGAGTGATTTCTATCCTGGTCGGGACCATTGCTGTGCTGATGGTTTTTCTGGCCGCCAAAATCCTCTCGGACCCGATCCGTCACATGACCTCGGTCATCCGCGATATCAAACGTGGCCGGTTCCATCGACAGATGGAAATCAGCAGCCGCGATGAACTCGGTGAACTGGCCGTCACTTTTAATCGTATGACCAGCAATCTGCAACGCAACCGCGAACTGGAGGCCAGCCTCGCCCAACAAGGCAAGATGGCATCACTCGGTATTCTTTCCTCGGGAGTCGCCCACGAGATCAACAACCCCCTCGGGGTCATTCTCGGCTATGCCGGCTATCTTGAGAACAAACTCGACCCGGAAGATCCCAACCACCATTTCATTCACGAGATCAAACGGGAGAGCAAACGCTGCAAGAAGATCGTGCAGGATCTGCTCAATTATGCGCGCACGCCAAAGCCCGAGTTTGCCGAAACCGACATTAACCAGCTGCTCGACCAGATTGTCAGCTTTGCAGCAAACCACACCGATATGCACGGCGTGGAGATCAACAAGAAGTTCAGCGACGATCTGCCGGAACTGTTGATCGACGGCGACCAGATTCGTCAGGTGGCCATCAACCTGATCCTCAACGCCGGAGCGGCCATGGAAGATGGCGGCATACTCACGGTTAGCACCCATCGCGAGGAAAACGATGTGGTGATCACCTTCGGCGACTCTGGCAGCGGCATTGACGAAGCCGACCTGGAACGGATTTTCGAACCCTTCTACACCACCAAGGATCGCGGAACAGGCCTCGGCCTGGCGATTACCAAACAGATTATTGAACAGCACCACGGCAGCATCCAGATGACCAGTCGCCTCCAGCAGGGCACGACCGTCACCATTCGACTGCCGCTCGTCCGGGAGGAATTCTGATGGCGCCTCAGCGTATTATGTTGATCGACAACGAAGAGGGTCTCTGTCGTATGATGGAGGCGGTCCTCAAGGATCAGGGCTATCTGGTCAAATGCTTCACGCGCCCGGTTCAGGCCGTTGCCGAATTCGCCGCCGGTGATTACGACCTGATCATCAGTGATATCAAGATGCCGGAAATGGACGGACTCGAAGTGCTGCAACATGTCCGCAACCGTGACCCCGAGGTGCCGATCATCATGATCACCGCTTATGCAACGGTTGAGATGTCGATACAGGCACTGCGCCGGGGGGCCTACGACATGCTGACCAAGCCCTTCGAACCCGAAGAATTGATCTACCGGGTCAAAAATGCTCTGCAGCACCACGAACTGGTTGAAGAAAACCGTGATTTGCGCCAGGAGTTGTCGGGACAATTCAAGTTTGAAAGTATTATCGGCGCGTCGCCCTCTATCCGTGCGTTGCTGGAAAAAGTAAGCAAGGTCGCAGTTCGCGACACCTCGGTCTTGATTACCGGCGAATCCGGAACCGGCAAAGAGTTGATCGCCCAGGCCATTCACCACAACTCGTCCCGCCGCAATCATCGCTTTATCGCTGTCAACTGCGGGGCTCTGCCGGAAAACATTCTGGAGAGCGAACTGTTTGGATACCGCAAGGGAGCCTTTACCGGGGCGTTGGAAAACCGCAAAGGACTGCTTGACGCCGCCAATGGCGGCACCCTTTTTCTCGACGAAGTCGGCAATCTGCCCTTGAGCATGCAGAAGACCCTGCTGCGTTTTCTTCAGGAGCAGGAATTTTGTCGCTTGGGCGACACCACCCCCACCAAGGTCGATGTACGGATTATCTCGGCAACCAATTCAGATTTAAGCGCCGAAGTTGCCGAAGGCATTTTCCGCGAAGACCTTTTCTACCGGCTAAACGTCATCAATCTCCACTTGCCGCCATTACGTGAGCGCAAAGACGACATACCCCTGCTGACCGCTCATTTTATCCGCAAACAGAACGTTAAATTCGGCACCGAGTTCAAAGGGCTAACTCCCGAGGCGCTGGAAGCCATGTGCAGTTACACATGGCCAGGCAACATCCGTCAACTCTGCAATGTCATTGAAGCGACTATGGCCATCTCTACAGGCAACTACATTGGCTTGCCGGAATTGGCGCAGTTGATAGAGACCGATCAACCCGGCCGGACCGGTGACCAGGCTGACTACACCTCGGCCCTCAGTAGTTTTGAGACCGATTACCTGACCCGGCTGCTGCGCAAACACGGCGGCAACGTCGAAGAAGCCGCTGCGGAAGCGGGGATGAATATGGCAACCATCTACCGCAAGTTGAAGAAGTACGGTATTAACAGGAAAGAGATTGATTGACTGTAAGCTGTAAGCTGTAAGGCTGTAAGGCTGTAAGGCTGATAGCTGATAGCTGATAACTGTAAGCTGCCCTCATCACGTTTGCATAATTGCAAAAGAAAATTTCAGCATATTTGCAAATCTGCAAATGTGGACGGCATAATTACAACTCTCACCCGCCTGAGAAAAAACCTAAATCCCTGTAATTAAACGCTTAAAACTGCTTCTCCTGTTCATGGTCTGATTTGGTATACGGCTTGCTCATTAAGTATCACGTGACTCCAATGGGGTCCGGCCGAGTTTCAGTGTTGCCGAAAGGCCGGGCCCACTTTTTACAGAGCAAGTATTGAAGGCCAACACCGCCGCAGGAGGCATCAATGAAAGATTCAGCTGTCTGCCCCTACTTTGATCTCGATGAGGATGCCTGCGACGTCGGTTGCGGCTATATCTCCTCCCACGATGCCAGCATGATCATAAAATTTTGCTCATGCCAATACGATAGCTGTCAGAAATATCGTGAGTTAAGCGAACGTCTTGGCATGCAGGAGCCGGCTATGCCGAACCTGAAGCAGCCGAGCCCGGCAGTTTCGGCTGTCCATTCCAGCAACCTTCCGGTTCTGGGCCTGTTCTGCTATAGCGCCACTGCTGCCTGTTATGCCGTGGATAAATTACCTCTGCTGGCACTCAATCTTCACCTGCTGGCCATCATTATCATGCTGGGAGCCATCGGTCAGATCTCGGCAGGATTGAACGCCCTTAAAGACAATCCCCTGCGTGCCATCGCCTTCACCGGATCTGGTCTCTTCTGGCTTTCAATTCTGGCTCTCGACATACTGCCAAGAGCCGGCTACGGCTCAGTCCCCGGGTCTGTTCCGATGATGGGATATTTCGCCATGTGGGGAATGTTCAGCCTGATTATCTGCCAGGGGTTGGAGCAGCTGTCGCGTATCTGCCGGGTCGTTTTTGCACTAATGACAGCTTTTCTGCTGGCTCTTTCTCTGGCTCACGCAACCCAGAACACCTCTGTTTTGCACAGTGCGGCGCTGATCGGACTGACCAGTGCCCTGCCGGGTGTTTTCCTGGGATTGCGCCACATTGGTGGAGAAGCACTCCACCTGTTACATCTCACAGTCGCATCGAACAAGATCCGTTCTTGACACAGAAGCCGGTTGTCGATAATTTTATAGCATGATTGCCAAACAAGAGAAGCTTAGACGATGAACGCGAAACTCAGCCGCCAGATGACCCTGCTCGGGCTCGGTGTGTTGGCATTCTATGCCGGCGTGCTGGGAACCGGTCACGCTTCACTGGAGATTCTGCCCCAGTTCGCTATCTCTGCGGTGATTTTCCTCAGCTCAGGAAAAATCATGAGGCACATGGCCGCGAAACTGCCCGCGAAAGAAGGGACTGAGGAAGCAGAGGTTGAAAAACCCGATTGGGAACTGCGAACTCTGGTCCTCAACTGGGTCGCAGCGGCCGCAGTCGTCAGCATCGTTGCCCTCTTCCTGATCAAGCCCGCCAGCATGTCTTTTAACGAATTCAGCCGCTTCATCTTGAAGATGGACGTTATTATGACCGATTACGAAATGCCGATTGCGCCTTAAACCACGGAAACTGTAGCGTGTGGCGCGAAAAACTTAAAGGGGACAGGAAATAAATTCCTGTTCCCTTTCTTAATGGGTATGATTTTATGGTTTTTAGCGCCGCGCGCTACTCGCCACGCGCTACAAGTTTTATCTGTTCATCATGCCATTTAGACAAGAGCAGCAAGGCCAGAACCGCCCCGATCAACGCATACATCATATCCGACTGGGTATCCCAGAGATAACCCTGGGTGCCGAGAAACGCCTCCGCGGATTCCCCCGACAGAAGAGCGACCCCCCACTCGATCAGTTCATAAAAAGCGCTGATCGCCAAACATACAGAGACAATCAGAAACGCCAACCAGGCTTTTCCTGAAACGACGTTTTTACGCAGCAGGATTTCTCGAGCAACAACCGCCGGCACGAAACCCTGTGCGAAATGGCCCACCTTATCGTAATTGTTTCTGCCCAGATCAAACCCGTCGCGCAGCCAGTCAAAGAGAGGCACCTCGGCATAGGTATAATGCCCACCCACCATCAGAATGACGCAATGCATGAGGATTAAAGTATAAGCCAGTGTGGTCAGAGGAAAGCTGCGACGGGTCGCCAGAAGAATCAAAAACGCGATCACTGCCGGCAGGACCTCGAGGACCCAGGTCAGGGTGTCTTTGGGATTGATTCCTGACCATATCAGGGTGACAAAAAAAATAATCAACCAGAGATTGCGCATAAGCATCGACCTTCTCCGACGGTTTTAATATGCTTGATCGGCTGAGGTCATTGGCTGAACAGTCGCAATGAAACGACTCCGCCGCACTTCGATCTCGATACGGAAACGACCCTCAGGTATGGGATATCGCACAGCAGGAGTCATTTTCTCCTGGCCGACCGGGACGCAGAGGCCTTGGCAGGCTGGTTCAGGCCGATAAACTCAAGGCGCGCAACATTCTCGACATGTGGTGTCTGCGGAAACATATCGACCGGCTGAACCTGTTCGACACGAAAACCCTGCTTGACCAGGAGGGCAAGATCCCGGGCCAGACTGTCCGGATGACAGGAGACATAGACTAAAATCCGTGGCTGCATGGCGGCAATGGCCATCAGCACCTGAGGAGCGCAACCCGATCGAGGCGGGTTAACAACAACGGCACCGAGCTTGCCGTTCAAAAGCAGCTCCCCGGCGAGTATTTCCTCGACGTCACCGGCAATAAACCTGCAGTTCTGCAAACCATTCATCCTGGCGTTGGCCTGGGCATGTCGAACCGCTTCTGCAACGGTTTCTATGCCCAGAACCTGGTGGGCCTGACCGGCAAGATGCAGGCTTATGCCACCGACCCCGCAGTAAAGATCGAGAGCCGACTCTCCGGATTGCAGACCACACCAGTCGCGAACCAGGCGATAAATACGCGAAGCCTGGGCGTGATGGACTTGCAGAAACGAGGTGGGTCCGAGACGCAGTCGCACATCGCCGACCTGATCGATCAGGTCTGGGGTGCCGAGGACTTTAAAGGTTTCCCGACCGTAGATCACGTTGCCGGAGCTGGCATTCACGTTCTGATGCACAGAAATCACTTCCGGAACCTTGCGCTGCAGCCATTTGGCCAAATGCGTCACTTCACGATAATTGCGTTCAGTGGTGACAAATGTCACCATGGCCTTATCAAGAGAGGGGCTGACCCGTACCAGCAGGTAGCGCAACAGGCCGCGCCTGTGGTTGGCATCGTAGGCGGAAATGTTGCGACGATCGAGTTCTTCTCGAACCACAGCCGCAACCCTGTTGATCAGGGGGTGATGCAGTGGGCAGTCGGCGATATCGACAACGTCGTGGCTGCCTCGCCGGTACATGCCGACCTGTGCCTTGCCCCGTTTGCGGGCTACCACGAGCTTGGCGCTGGCGCGATAACCAAGGGTCTCGGGGGCCGCCCAGACGTCCCCCAGTTCGACTTCGTAAAGTTCGGGATAAGCCGCCAGGGCATCGGCAACCCGCTTGCTTTTACTGGCCAGCTGGGCCTGATATTTCCAGCTCAGCAGAGCGCAACTCTGGCAGGCGCGATAATGAGGACAGGACGTCTTGGCAACCCTCTCGCGGGAGGGTCTCAGTACACGCAGCGTACTGGCAATGATCCTGTGCCGACCGCTATGGGCCACGCGGGCGACGACCTGCTCGCCGGGGAGAGCATCGAACACCTGCACCTGTTTCCCTTCGTGGCTCGCCAGACCGAGACCGTCTTCATCGACGCCCTCGATGGTCAGTGTCAGTTCTTCGGCGCGGGGCTTATGGGCATGTTTTGATTTTGGACGTCGCTGTTGTGCTGTCATGGCATCTCCTGAGAAGAGCGTCATATTGAGGTAAGAACAGCAACCTGTCAATGCTCCTCTCCGTATCAGGCACAGAGATTGGTTACAATGATAGCAGAGAAGACCAACCGGGGGAGACCAGGATGAAACATCCCGGTCTTTCTTTGAGACTGTCGGAATGCGTTCAATCCCGCCCCTTGAAATAGACCAGGATCTTTTTGATGATTTCACGATCTTCGGCAGAGAGCGCGTCACACTGGCGATATTCTTTGTAAAAGCTCAGACGTTGGCTCCGACTTAAAGCCCGCCGGCCGAGTTTGTCCAGGCAGGCCAGATCCTTGATGATGCGGGAACTGAAAAATGGCCCGAAAAAGCGCTGACCAACCGGGCAGTCGATCAGATAAACCTTCGGGTTCTCAGGCTTTTGCGTGACCAACAGGTTGCGCCACTTGAGGTCGTTATGGCAAAAGCGGTGTTGGTGAAGGGTCCGGGTCATCTCGGCGACCTGGTTGATCACCGGCTTGACCCAGGACCGGTTGTTAAAAAGTTCCGGCCGGTGCTCGGCCATCCAGGCCAGATCCCTGCTGTCATCGATAGACGCCGTGATCAGGGCACCGCGCATTGTGCGGCTTAAGATATGCTCCTCGCCATAGGCCACAACCTGTGCCGCCGGCAAGCCGATGCGACTAAACCAGAGCTGGTTGCGGGCCTCAAGCCGAATGCGAGAGAGGCCAAGCCAACTGCGGAGCCCCCTGGTGGAGTGATACTGCTTGACGTAGTAGCGCTGTCCGCCTATGCAGACGCAGAACACAAGGCTCAGCTTATCCCGGGAGACAGGCGTCCCGGACAGGGCGAAGACCTTGTCGAAGGAGGAAAAGGCCTCACCGGCGGCAGTGTTTTTCCAGGGTGCGGTCACAGTCCAGGTTTTTCTTTTCATCATTGGCAAGCGGACTCTCTGGTTTCCGGACGAAAACTTCATCGGAACTTACGAACAAAAAAACTGCAGCACTTCAGGGCATAGCTTGCTTGGCGGTGGCCGGAATGTCAACTTGAGAAAGCGCCTCTCAGCCATTTTAAGCAAAGCTGTGCCAAGCCCGGCTATGACAGCAATGCTTTCGCCTGAATTATTCTCACGGGGACTCACTTGCCAACCCCAAGATAGTTAGTATAGTTTAATCCTGCTGCCCATTTTCGGGAGATCCCCTGAAATGCCTATAAAATCTTCAGAAAGCATGATCACACCGTTTGACAGGACCTGGTACGAAGCCCTGGTAGACATTTCACCGGTCGGAATTTTTTTTACGGATGCCGAGGGTCACTGTCTCCATGTCAATCGACGCTGGTGTGAAATCTCAGGGATCTCTGCCGAGGAGGCTGAAGGGCAAGGCTGGGTCAAGGCGATCCATGCAGAAGATTTTGAGCATGTGGTCAAGCTTTGGTATGTATGCGCCAGAGATAACCAGCCCTTCCGGGCCGAGTATCGTTTTGCCTCGCCTCGGGGCAAAGTGACCTGGGTCCTGGGCAACGCCCGGGCAGTTATGTCGGCAGGGGGTATCGTCACAGGTTACGTCGGAACCATCACGGACATTGACAAAACCAAGCAACAGCTTGCCGGCATGGAGCAGCTCAGCGCCCGCTTTCGAACAATTATCGAACACATGCCGGTGCTTTTGTTTGCCTTTGACCCTGACAATTTTTTGTGCGCATGGAACCAGGAAGCAGAGCGGATTACGGGCTATACGGCCAGGGAGATGATCGGCAACCCGGAAGCAATGACACTGCTTTGCCCGGATCCTGAATATAGGCGGGCAATGTTTAACAGCTACCAGAAAAGTGGCGATCATTACCGCAATTGGGAATGGCAGTTGCTGGCTAAAGACGGCAGCAAAAAAGATATCGCCTTTTCGAATATCTCACAGGATCATCCTGTTGAAGGGTGGGCAAACTGGGGCATCGGCATCGATATAACCTCACGTAACGAGGCCGAGAGTAAATTGCACGAGCGCGTCAAGGAATTAACCTGTCTCTATAAGCTCTCGATTGCGTCAAACCGGCCCAATCTTGATCTGGACCAATTCCTTCAGGATGTCGTTGACATGCTGCCACAGGCTCTGCAATACCCGAAAACTACCTGCGCACGCATTATATTTAATGAAAAAATCTTTCAGAGCGAGTCTTTTTCTGCGTCCCCATGGAAGCTTGCAAGCGACCTGAATGTCCGCGGTCAGAAAGTCGGACTCATTGAAATCTATGACAAGCAGGAACATCCTGCCATGACAGAGGGATCTTTTCTGGGTGAGGAGCGTCTGCTCATTGATGAGATCGCTCTCCAGGTCTCGAGAACCATTGCCCATGTCTTAGCCAAACAGGATTTAAGCCTGCTCGATGAACTGAGCACCAGGGCAGACGAGCTTGACCAGTTTGCCCACACCATCTCACACGACCTGAAGACTCCACTGGCGGCCATAGGGGGGTTTGCCGAGCTGCTCAATGATCGACTCGCCGCGAGGGATCCCGGCCAGGCTCGTTTCTGCGCTGTGCGTATTTTAGAGGTCACACAACGCATGGGCAACCGTATCAATGAGCTTCTCAAGCTTGCAAAAATGGGCAAAACCATTGAGCCAACCGATGAAGTCAATTTTGGCGAAATCGTCGTTGAAGCCATCAATCTGATGAAGCCGCGCTTGAACGAAAAACAGATCCTGGTAAGAAAAGATGAGCACTTCCCGACAGTCCTTTGTGACCGGGCACGCCTGCTTGAAGTCTTGGAAAACCTGCTGGATAACGCCATGAAATATATTGGCGAAAAACCAAACCAGATCGAAATAGGTTGCCGGGCTGAACCTGCCGAGACAATTTTTTTCGTTAAGGACAACGGTATCGGTATTCAGGCGGAGCACTTTGACACGATCTTTGAACTCTTCAAGCGGCTCGATATAAACAGCAACGGGGACGGAACCGGACTGGCGATTATCAAAAGAATTATTGAAGCGCACAGAGGACGCATCTGGGTCGAGTCTGAAGGGCCAGACAAAGGCTCCTGTTTCTGTTTCACCCTGGCAGGCTGTCGGACCATCCATGAGCCGGCTGCAAATCCGGCTGTTTGGCCCATATTTCAGCTCCATTTGGGTCCATAGCTACAACTATGAACCTGCAAAGCCTGGTTTGACATGAACGTACGTCTGTTATAAAAATTTAAAAAGCTTCAACTTATGCACGCTTCGATCTTCGCTATTCAGGAGAATGTGAATTGCTGGAATACAATATCAAGCCATCAGAAAGTCGTGATTACATTATCCTGACAGTGGTTGGTGAATTTACGGCTGAAGTCTTTATGAAATGTATCGTTGAAACTCATACTCTCGGCCGAGAAATGGGCATTCGCAATGTTCTTGTTGATGTAACCAACGCCAGAAATATGGATTCCGCGATGGGGACGCACAAATTTGCCTATTCAGACATGAAAACGACCGAGGGGGTCGACCCGTTAGCGAGAGTCGCAGGATTGATCAGCCCTGGAGTCCAGTCACATGATTTTGTTGAAACGGTGTCGTCTAATGCAGGAATGTTTTTGAAACTTTTTACAGACCTTGACAAGGCAATTGAGTATCTATTGAAGAAAACCCCTTCTGGATAGTCTTGTAAACACCCTGGCAGGCTAGCCAGAGCTTGAGTTGTCTTAAATGTTTATCTGCAATGGTTGAGATTTCAGATCTTGTCGGCAACATCTTCCGGACAGGTATCAGGCCGGACGGTCATAACCAGCGCCAGTTCATCACCGGCCAATGGCTGTTGCTCGGCCAGCTGATAATCCAGTACGGAGGTATTCGCTTCCGAGACATGTTCTCCTTGAGTGGTGCGCTGTTGAATGCGGCGACGCAATTCTGTCTCGCCAAGCGGAAAGTCGAGGATGATCAGCGGAACTGATAACTCTGCAGCGAGACGGCGCAAGCTCTCTCGCTGTAGCTTTTTCAGGAAAGTTGCATCGACAATTGCTGAATAACCGGCGGTGAGGGCTCCTCTGGCTAGCATCTGTAGCCGCTGGTAGGTTGCATGATTGGCCCCGGTGTCATAAATGCCACCTCCGGGCGCTGAATGACTGGCGCCTGTTGCACTCAGACCGTGTATTCGCTTGCGTTCCCCGTCCGACTGCAGGTGGATAGCACCGCAGCTGGCCGCCAGTTTGCGGACAAAAGTGCTTTTGCCCGCCCCGGACAGCCCATGGGTAATGAGCAGCCGCCTGGAGGGCTTGACTGTGTAGCTGCTGGCCAGGGCCAGGTAGCTGTGGTAGAGCTCAAGGTCCTGTTCGCGTTCTTGATCGCTTAAGCCGGGTTGGCCCATGCGCATACACTGTACTTTGATCCGAACCATGGCCCGGTAGAGCTTGTAGAAGCGTAACAGTTGCAGGCCCTGGTAATCCCCGGACTCCTGCAGATAACGATTCAAAAAGTGCCAGCCAAGCCTGGCCTCACCACGATCGTCCAGATCCATCACTAAAAAAGCGATATCATTAACAACATCGACCCAGCGCAGGTTGTCATTAAACTCAATGCAGTCGAACAGGAGGGGCTCACCGTCAATCCAGGCCATGTTGGCCAGATGCAAATCACCGTGGCCTTCGCGCACAAAACCCTCTGCTTTGCGTTGCTGCAGGAGATCATGCAGGTCATGACAGCGCTTGCGGCTCCATTGTTCGAGTTCAGACAACTGGTGACGCTCTGTTAGAGAAGTCCGAGAGCTGATCTGGGTGAAGTTTTCGAGCACAGGGTCGATGACCGCCTGCGGGCTGCCATAGGGCTGCTCTGGCCCCGCAACGGAGGCAGTTTGATGAATTCCGGCAATCATGATGGCGAAGCGGTCGAGTTGCCGAGGGCCCAGACGGCCAGCGGCCAGAACCCGATCTAGCTGGTCCTGTTGCGCAAAACGCTTCATTTTCACCGCATAATCAAGGGCCGGCCTGCCGTGCATTTCCGGGCAGGCGGCATTTCCTCCGATGCGGTTGACAGCCAGGTAGAGCTGCGGAGCGAAGCGCCGATTGAGACGTAACTCTTCGAGGCAGAAGTGGTGACGTTTGGCGAGCGTGGAAAAATCAAGGAAGCCGAAATTAACCGGTTTTTTAACCTTGTAGGCAAAGTCTCCGGCAAGAAATATCCATGAGATGTGAGTTTCGATCAGATCGACCCGCTCGACCGGGTGGTCGTAGAAGCATGGTTGCTGCATAGCTTCGAACAGCCTCTTCACTCTTGCTGTCACCATCTCCTGCCTCCGGCATGATAGGCTCTGCCCAAAGCTTAATGGATCCGCCGCAGAAGACAAGCAGGCAAGGAGCTAAACCCATTTTTCAAGCAGGCTACCCTCTTCATGGATGGTGTCACCCACCCTTATCAGCGCAGGACGCAAATAGAGCATTAAAAAAAGGCCCCGCCGATAATGGGCGGGGCCGTAGCCGTCTGAACCTGAAGGAGGGTTTGCAAACGGTTGAGAAGGAATTATTCGTTGCCGGCTTTCGACAGGACCAGATCTTCCTCGCCTTCGAGAGCCCCTTCGAGCGCTGGAACTTCGGCTTTGCGGGTTTTCAAAGTTCCGGCGAGCATGGCACCTACAACCAGCAATGCGCCGGCGGCAGCAAACGACATGGTGAAACCACCGGTCTTGACACGCAGCATCTCGGAGACGCGCACCAGGGCAAAAGCGCCCACACCCCAGGCAGAGAAGAGCACGCCGTAGTTCATGCCGAAGTTCTTGGCACCCCAGAGGTCCTTGGCGAAGGAAGGGAAGAGTGACAGGTTCGTGCCGTAGTTGAAAACCATGAAGGTTACAAGCAGAGGCATCGCCAACGGGTTGTTATAAGTACCGTCGATCACCGGAATGGCCAGGAACATCAGAACGGCCTGGAAGACCAGCATGATCACCAGAGTGTTGGCGCGACCGATCTTGTCGGAAACCACTCCGGCCACAATGCGACCCGCTGCGTTACCAACGGACATGATCGCAACCACCAGGAAGGCCATCTCGCCCATGCTGGCCGTGGCCAGCCCTTTGGCGCTGCCGATAACCATGAGGCCGGCGCCGGCGCCGATGAAGAAACAGGTCCAGAGAGTGTAAAACTTGGCCGTTTTGAGAACCTCCGAAGGGGTTTTGTCTTCTGTCACAACAGCCTTGGAAGTGCTCTTCGCAGCATTTGGATCAGCGATATAGCCCTCGGGAGGATTGGCGAGGAACATGCCAAAGAAACAGGTCACCGCCACAAAGCCTAAACCGAAGTAGAGCATGGATTGTTGCAGGCCGTAAGCTCCGAGCAGATACTGGGCCAGAGGAGCAATATAGACCGACGCGAGACCGAAGCCCGCCACAACGATACCGGCAATCAGTCCGGTCTTGGCAGGAGGAAACCATTTCAGTGCAGGAGGGGTGGCTGCAGAGTAACCGAAGCCAATCCCCATACCGGCCATGCAGCCAAAACCGATGACCCATGCCCAGTAGTTGGTGGTCTGCGAGATCCACATGAATCCAGTACCGACCATCAGGCCGCCGATAATACAGGTAACACGGGGGCCGAACTTATCCTGAACCTTACCGGCCACGATCATGGCCACGGCAAACATCAGACAAGCTGTTGCGTAAGGATCGTTGATTGTGGCCTTGTCCCAGGTAAAGGCTCCGGCACCACCCGCAGCGATTGAATCTGCGATAGCGCCTTTGAAGATACTCCAGGTATAGAGGATGCCCAGGGCCAGATTGATACCGGTACCAGCCATCACCACTGTCCAACCACGCTTTGTTGATACGTTCTGCTTGCTCATGTTTTCCTCCCTTGTAATCGGTACTGAATTAGCCAAACCGTATTGTCTTAATTGCTGAACCCGGTAGGACAGCGGCCATTGCACCTTGAAGGCGCCAATGACAGGTTTTCTCCTTCGTCCTCCGGATTGCTGTTGATGCATAAGGTTTATACTTTCCCGCCAGACCATTTGTTCATCTTGTAGCTAACAACAATGGCAAGCCGTATACCAAATACACAAGCTCAGCAAAAAACAATTTTTATTCAGTAAAAACATGTGTTTAAGCATGAAATGACGGAGCGTAAGGAAAGATGGATAAAATCATGTTTTTGCACAAACGCAAACAACATCGAGAAAAGCCGGGAATGCTGAGACTGGTCCTTGTCAAGGGGGGTAGGGTCAAAACCACAGAAATGCGGGGTTTACGGTGGATTTGAGGCGAACCTAAAACATGGTTTTGCATAACTGCAATGACCCATCCGGGCCTTTTTGCAAAAATGCGAATTATTTTAATCGGTGGCGCGTGGCGGGTGGCGGGTGGCGGGTGGCGCGGCAAAGACAAAGATAAAAAAAACAGGGCCGGATCAATTGATCCGGCCCTGTTAAAAAGAATGTTTTGTCCCGCCACGCGCCACGCGCCACGCGCTACACGCCCTACTCCACGCGCCCCGGGTTATGCCCTGGAAACAAAGCGGCCCTCACGGGTGTCGACTTTGATCCTTTCGTCTGTCTCAAGGTAGGAAGGAACCTGAAGCCTCAAGCCCGTCTCCAGAAGCGCTTCCTTGGTTTGCGCCTGGGCCGTGGCGTTCTTGATCGCAGGGGCCGTCTCCGTGACCAGCAACTCCACGATCATTGGCGGTTCGATGGAGACAACCTGTCCTTCGAAAACACCCATGACAACCTCAGTGCCATCCAGCAGGAAGTCCTTCACCGGGCCATACATATCATCACCCAGTTCATATTGCTCGTAACTTTCAAGATCCATAAATACACCCTTATCACCATCAGCATAGAGGAACTGGCCCTTGCGTTTTTCAAAATCGGCCTCGTCCACGCGATCACCAGCCTTGAAGGTTTTTTCCAAAACCTGACCGGTCAGCAGGTTACGATATTTGGTCTTGATCAGGGTACTGCCGCCACGGGCCGAAGGGCTCTGGCTGCTGACGTCGAGGACAAGGCAAGGTGCGGCCTCGAGCAGAAAGACCAGTCCGCGTTTCAGATCGTTTGATGTCATATGTATTTCTCCTTACGGGTATGCCTGTTATCAAGGTTGGGCAATGTAGCATAAGTTGTTCAGGCAGTGAAGCTGGATCTAACCGGCAGTCTGCAGTGCCGACTTTGCAAGCACCCCCCTCACCTGACGACAAGGACCCTGCCGTAACAGCGAGAAAAAAAACCACCCGCAATCAGCTTGTTAGGATCATTTTTAGCCTTTTACCCCCTTGACAACGGAAGAGGAATTATTATTTTGACTCTGAACAGACACTAATCTCCATTCCAAAATCTATTCGGAAACGAAAGGAGGAAAGATCATGGCAAATATTTTTGGAGAGATGGAAGCCTTGCGTAGAGAAATCAATAATGCATTCAGGGGATTCGGAGCCGGCAACTTTCTGGAGCCTTCTTTTATGCCGGGAATCAGCGCGGTGAGATCCCCGCAAATCAACCTGAAACAGGATGAGAACAATATCTACGCGGAAGTCCTCATCCCCGGTGTTGACCCCAAGGATCTCGAATTGACGGTGATGCGGGGCGTGGCGACGATTTCCGGGGAACGTAAAGAACCCGGTAACGACAAAACCTGGCATCGAAGAGAGCGTGGTGTCGGCAAATTCATGCGGACCATCGATCTTGCCTGCGAGGTCGACTCAGACAAAGTTACCGCTAAATACGAAAATGGGGTTTTGTTTGTCACCATGCCTAAACATGAAGACGCAAAGCCTAAGAAGGTCTCTGTAAAAGTACGTTAACCAGCAGAAAGAGGTGATCATTATGGCACAAAAAGATATAATTCTGAAAGGCCGGCAAGAATTGGAACATGAGGATACACAGGCTGATATTATCAGGCCTGCAGTCGATATTTTTGAAGCGAAACAAGGCTTGACACTGGTAGCAGACATGCCCGGGGTCGCAAAAGAAGACCTCAGCATTGACATTGACAAGGGGTTTCTGACGATCAGAGGCCAGGCCAAATCAAAGTTGACCGGCGAGCAGCTCAGTCAGGAATTCTTGCCGGGCAACTACTACCGTCAATTCCACGTTCCCAACGAGATCGATGCGAGCAGCATATCTGCGGAAATGGACAACGGGGTTTTAACTCTTCATTTGCCCAAGACTGAAGCGGCCAAACCCCGCCGCATAGAAATCACATAGATCCAGTCACTGGGAAGACAAGGCCGGGCACCATTTGTTGTGCCCGGCCGACTTTGGTCAGCAGCGTTTCTTGCAATACTGAACGCACCTTATGCAAAGTCTCTGCGATCTGCAGAAACCGGGTAATCGCTCTCTCTGGTCAGATCCCTCAGAAGTCCCTTCTCATCATCAATCCAGCTATGTGAGCGGCCGAGGCTTCTACCAATATCAGGACACCTTTGCATCTCAACAAAAAAACCATGACACCCGCCGGTCTTTTGTGTATAAAATCAGCACTTCTTGCGAAGAGCATCCATGTCCTGAAGGAGTTTTCCAATGTATAGTTGTGCAGATCTGAAAAAAGGCATCAAACTGATGATTGACAATGAACCTCACGTCATCGTTCAGTTCGATTTTACCAAGCCCGGCAAGGGTCAGGCGCTTTACAAGTGCAAATTGCGCAATATGATCACCGGTGCACTCTTCGATCGCACCTATCGCTCCGGCGAGAGTTTTGAACCGGCCAGTCTGGAGGAACGTGACATGCAGTATCTCTATCAGGATGAAACCGGCTATGTGTTCATGGACCAGAAGACTTACGAGCAAACCTCGATCGCCGCAGAAGTTCTCGGCGACGACAAGTATTTTCTGGTTGACAACATGGAAGTGAAAGTCCTTCTGCACGGCGAACGCGGCATAGGTGTCACCCTGCCCAACTTTGTCAACCTGCGCGTGACCCAGTCCGACCCATGGGTCAAGGGCGACACCGCCGCCGGCAACAATAAACCCGCCACCGTAGAGTCCGGCTACACCTTGCAGGTACCATCCTTTGTTGACGAAGGTGTGCTGATTCAGATTGATACGCGAACCGGGGACTATGTGACGCGAGTCAAGGAATAACCCTTCAAACGCTCGAAAGATAAAAAAACGTCCCTTTGCGGACGTTTTTTTTTAAACTTTTTTTTTGCTGATTCGTCTAGAATATTTTGAACGTCTTATAAGTAATAAAGAGTCTCTGGGAACAAACCATCATGTCAAATCGGAAATACGCCGGCAACACACCGGGCAGACAAGGTCTCGCAGCCTGCCGCCTGGTTTTCATATCCCGCCTGGTTTTCATATCCCTGCTGGTTCTCATAGCCCTGCTGGTGGGATGTTCACCACAGCGGCCGATGCAGGCGGCCCTCTTTCAACCCCAGGGGAACTTCTCGTCTTCGGGTCAAAAACCGCTCCCCGAACAATGGTGGCTGAGCTTCGAAGATCAGACCCTCGATAACTTGATCAACCAGGCCCTGGCAGGAAACTTCAATTTGCAATCAGCCTGGGATCGCGTTGATCGTGCAGGTGCTGTGGCGCGCAAGGCCGGAGCCACTTTGGTGCCGCAAGTTGATGGCGAACTCGGACTCGGCACACAAAGATCGCGAGTCAACTTACGCACCGACTCCTCGCAAAGTTACAGTCTTGGTCTGGCCACAAACTACGAACTCGATCTCTGGGGACGCATAGACTCTATCAGCGCCGCCGCCGAACTGGATGCACAAGCCAGCACTGAAGAGTTGCAGGCCGCGGCCTTGACCCTCTCGGCCCAAGTCGCCATCACCTGGTTCCAACTCCTTGAACAGCGCGGCCAGATCGAGATCCTGGAACAGCAGATCAGGACCAACGAGAAGACCCTCGAATTGATCAGCCTGCAGTTCCGCACAGGTCAGGTCGGCATCGCCGACGTCCTGCAACAAAGGCAAGTCGTGGAAACCCAGAAAGGCGAACTCACGCTGGCCGCCGGT
This sequence comes from Deltaproteobacteria bacterium, assembly GCA_024636215.1. The sequence continues at coordinate 26,840 of JAGXHL010000017.1, read as the reverse complement.
CGGGTCAAGCTTCGTCAGAATCAGCTGGCAGTCCTGCTGGGTCTTTCCCCCACCCGATTCACCGAGGAGACCAGGACACAGGAGTCCACGACAAATCTCTATAAACTGCCGCCACTCCCGGCGACAGGGCTGCAGAGCAACCTGGTCGAGAGTCGCCCCGACGTACGCGCCGCTTGGCTGAGGCTGCAAGCCGCTGACAAACAGGTCGCCGCCGCCGTTGCAGACCGTTTCCCCCGCCTCAGCCTGACCGGCCGTGTCAGCACGACCAGCGAGGAGATTGAGAAGCTTTTCGACAACTGGTTGGCCTCACTGGCGGCCAGCCTGCTGGCTCCTGTTATCGACGGCGGACAAAGACGCGCAGAGGTCGAACGCACTGAGAGTATCGCCTCTGAAGCACTGCATCAGTATGGCCAGACCGTTCTTGACGCGCTGCTCGAGGTAGAAGATGCCTTGATCCAGGAAGAAAAACAGCAGGCATACCTGGTCAGCGTCGACCGCCAACTGGAACTGGCGGCACAGGCCACAGAGCGCATTCGTCATCGCTACCTCAACGGCGCAGAAGATTACCAGCGCGTCCTCGGCTCCCTGATCTCGGAGCAGCACCTGCAACGCACCAGGCTTACAGCCAGACGTGAACTCTTTGAAAACCGTGTCAACCTTTGCCGGGCCCTGGCCGGCGGATGGGACATGACTCGACCAGCAGCAATCCTGAAAGGTGAGATAGAATGAGTCCAGAGCAACACCAGCAATCGACTCCTGGAAAAGAGTCCAAAACCAAACTGTTGCGCCTTTTGCTGCCGGTCATTGTCATCATCATCAGTGCAGCTGTTGCGCTCTGGATGATGCAGTCGGGGCCGAAAGCCAAACCCCGTGCCAAGTCACGCATTGCCGTTCTGGTCGATGTGCGTCCCATCGAGCTGGGTCCGCAGACGACAACCGTCAGTGTCATGGGGACGGTCAAACCTCAGCGTGAGGTCACCCTTCAGCCCCAGGTCAGCGGTGAAATCATCAAGGTCAGTGACAAGCTGATCCCGGGCGGACGTTTTCGTAAAGGGGAAGAATTGCTCACCATCGACGCCAGTGATTATCAGCTCGTGGTCAAGCAGCTCGCCAGCGAGGTGGCCAGGGTTGAAGCAGACATGCAGATGGAGTTGGGTCGCCAGCTGGTGGCACAGAAAGAATTTGAATTACTGGGTGAGCAGGTCAGTGACGCAGAGCGGGCGCTGATGCTCAGGGAACCGCAGCTGGCCAGCAATCGGGCGCTTCTCGAAGGCGTCCGGGCGCAGCTCGAGCAGGCCCGACTGAATCTGCAAAGAACCTCTATCAAGGCTCCCTTCAACGCCGTGGTTATGTCCCGTGAGGTCAATCTGGGCACGCGTGTGTCTCAATCCACAGCACTGGCAACGCTGGTTGGCAGCGATTATTACTGGGTTGAAGCTCCGGTTCCGGCCGGCCAACTGCAATGGATCAGCGCCGACCAGCAGGACCAGGAGGCCGCATCGTCAGTGCGCATCTACGACTCGGTCGCCTGGGGGCCTGACAGCTACCGCGGTGGACATTTAGTCGGCCTGACGGCCGTGGTTGAAGAGAATGGTCGCATGGCAAAACTGCTGGCGGAAGTTTCCGACCCTCTCGCCCTGCACCCTGACTCATCGCAGCAGCCAAAGTTGCTGCTCGGCAGCTATGTCCGGGTCGACATCAAAGGCAAACCTATTCCGAAGGCGGCCGCCATAGAGCGCGACCTGATCCATAACGGCGACCAGCTCTGGATCATGGATGATCAGGGTCGCCTCGACATACGCACGGTAGATATCGCTTTTCGCGGTCAGGACCAGGTGCTGGTTACCGGCGGCATTCGCGATGGCGAACAGCTGATCACGACCAACCTGCCCTCCCCGGTACAAGGCATGGCTCTGCGCCTCAAAGACACTGAACAGGCAAGCCCTGCAGAAGAGAAGACAACCAAACCATGAAGCCTATGCGAACAGAGCGCTGGCAGCGAGGCCCACTGGCCTGGATGGTTTATAACCGGGTCACGCCCAACCTGCTGATGATTGCCCTGCTGCTCGGCGGCTTGTTTGTCTCGGGACAGATCAAAAAAGAGGTGTTCCCCGAGTTCGAACTCGACCGGGTCACAGTCAGCGTCGCCTATCCGGGAGCCAGCCCCGAAGAGGTCGAGCAGGGCATTGTGCTCGTGGTCGAGGAAGCCGTGCGCGGCCTGGAAGGCATCAAGGAACTGACCTCGCGAGCCGGCGAAGGCAGTGGCTCGGTGAGCATCGAACTGCTGGCTGACATCAATCAGCAGAAGGTCTACCAGGAGATCAAACAAGAGGTCGACCGTATTCGCACTTTCCCTGACGATGCTGAAGAACCACAGGTTTCACTGGCGGCCCGCCGTCGCGAAGTGCTTAACATCCAGCTGTATGGCAACACAACAGAAGCCGCCCTGCGTGAAACGGCGGAGCAGGTTCGCGACCAACTCCTCCAGGATCCGGAAATTACCCAGATCGATCTGTCGGGGGCACGTGATCCGGAGATCCACGTCGATATCCCGCAAGCGAAACTGCGCGCCTACAACCTCACCCTCGATGATATAGCACGCACCATCGCCGCCGCCTCGACAGATGTTCCGGGCGGGGCCGTAGAAACCGGCGGCGGCGACATCCTGCTGCGCGTAACCGATCGTCGCGACTGGGCCAGGGAGTTTGCCCGTATCCCGATCATCAGTTCGAGCGACGGCACGGTCGTCCGGCTGGAGGACCTCGGCAAGGTGCGAGAAACCTTTGAAGACAGTGATCGCTTTGCCACCTACAACGGTCAGCGCACCATCGGTCTCGATATCTTCCGGGTCGGCGATCAAACCCCGATCGGGGTCTCTCAAGCCGTGCGTAAAGCGATGACCGAAATCGAGGCTGACCTGGCTGAAGGGATCAACTGGGATATCAACCGCGACCGCTCAGAGATTTACGAACAGCGGCTTAACCTGCTTTTGAAGAACGCTGCGATCGGTCTGGTCCTGGTTCTGTTGCTGCTCGGCTTGTTCCTCGAATTCAAGCTTGCCTTCTGGGTGACCATGGGCATTCCGATCTCCTTTCTCGGTGGCCTGTTGTTTTTGCCCGCTCTGGGTGTATCCATCAATATCATCTCCATGTTCGCCTTTATCGTCGCACTGGGGATCGTGGTCGATGACGCCATCGTTGCCGGTGAAAATATTTATGAATATCGTCAGAGGGGACACAGCATGATCAAGGCCGCCATCCTTGGCGTCCGCAATGTGGCCACACCCATCACCTATGCCATTCTGACCAATATCGTAGCCTTTATGCCGCTCTATTTCGTGCCCGGCACCATGGGTAAAATCTGGAAGGCAATCCCCGTGGTGGTCATCACCGTCTTCGCCATCTCGCTGGTTGAAGCACTGGTTATTCTCCCGGCTCACCTCGCACACACCAGCAGCACCCCCGCCAGCAAACTGACCGCACGCCTGCATGACTGGCAGCAGGGTTTCAGCGCAAAGGTCTCGCAATTTATCGATCGACGTTATCGACCGCTGCTCGAGTTAAGTATTCGCTGGCGCGGCCTGACTGTCGCCATCGGCATGGCTGTGTTGATGATCATTCTCAGCTATGTCCTGAGTGGCCGGATCGGTATGATTCTGATGCCACGGGTCGAATCCGATCGCGCTGTGGTCACCGCTGTGCTCCCCGCAGGCAGTACTCTGGCTGCGGCGGAAGAGGTTCAAAGGCGGTTGGTCAGCGGCGTTGAAAGCATGGCGGCGGCCAATGGTGGCGACCAACTTCTGCAGGGGGTCTATGCAGAGGTCAATGAAGGAGAGGTCGGCATCACAGCCTATCTGACTCCACCAGGGGTGCGCCCGCTGAATACCGGAACCGTGACGCAACTCTGGCGCGAAGAAGTCGGTCCGATTCTCGGCCTGGAGTCTTTGCGCTACGAATCGGATCGTGGCGGCCCCGGAGGGGGAGCGGCTCTGACCGTTGAACTTTCTCATCGTGACACCGATGTACTCGACCGGGCCAGCGCCGCCCTGGCTGAGCGTCTGGAGGAATTTCCTGACGTCAAGGATATCGATGACGGCTTCACTCCGGGAAAAGAGCAGCTCGACTTCCGCATCACAGCGAACGGCGAAAGTCTCGGACTGACTTCGCGTGACATCGCCCGCCAGGTCCGCAATGCTTTCTCAGGCACTGAAGCTCTGCGTCAGCAGCGCGGCCGCAATGAAGTCACGGTGCGTGTGCGCCTGCCAGAGCGTGAAAGAAGCAGTGAATTCAACATCGAGAATCTGATGCTGAAAACGCCGGCCGGCACCTTCGTACCCCTGTTTGAAGTCGCCGAATTGAGCCGTGGCCGTGCCTTTACCACCATCAACCGTCGCGACGCCCGGCGTACTGTAACCGTCTCAGCCGATGTCGAACCGATCAGTCAGACCGGCCAGATTATGGCTACCCTGAACAGTCAGATCCTGCCTGAACTTACCCGGGACTTTCCGGGTTTGACCTACGGTTACCAGGGCCGCCAGGCACGCATGCAAGAAAGCACCAGCGGCCTGGCCAACGGCTTTATCATGGCCATGATCGCCATCTATTTTCTGTTGGCGATCCCTTTCCGCAGCTACAGCCAGCCGATGATCGTTATGCTGGCGATTCCCTTCGGTGTGGTCGGCGCCATTCTCGGCCACCTTCTCATGGGCTACAGCCTCAGTTTGATGAGCATGATGGGTATCGTCGCCCTCTCCGGAGTGGTGGTCAATGACTCCCTGGTGCTGATCGACTATGCCAACCGCCAGCGCCTCGAAGGAGCCTCTGCCCTCACGGCAATCTGTGACGCCGGCAGCCGGCGTTTCCGACCGGTCATTCTGACCACCCTGACCACCTTCGGTGGCTTGGCACCAATGATCTTCGAAACTTCCCGCCAGGCCAGGTTCCTGATCCCGATGGCCCTCTCGCTAGGCTTCGGCATCTTGTTTGCCACCGTCATCACCCTGCTGCTGGTGCCCAGCCTGTACCTGATTATCGATGACATCCTGCAATGGCAGAGCAGGGTTTTCGGGGGAGGGTCTGAAGAGGAAGGATCATGAGCGAACCGAATTGGCCCCTGACCCGAAAGCGGCAAAGGCTCACAGAAAGAGCGCAGATTATTCAGACCATCCGCAGTTTTTTCGTCGAACGCGGCTACCTTGAAGTAGAGACTCCGCATCGCATCCCGGCGAACGCTCCCGAACCACACATCGACGCGGTCGCCAGCGGCGCCTGCGCTCTGCACACATCTCCTGAACTGGCCATGAAACGCATGCTGGCGGCCGGTTACGAGCAGCTTTTCCAGATCTGCCGGGTCTGGCGCGACGGCGAACGGGGACAGTTTCACCTGCCGGAGTTCACCCTGCTCGAATGGTATCGGACCGGGATCGACTATAACGCGCTGATGAATGAATGTATGGAACTGCTTTTTGTGCTGGTCCCGGAGGGCAAGCTCTCCAGGGCAGGTCGGAGCATCGAATTGCGAATGCCGTGGCAGAAGCTGACCCTTGCCGAAGCCTTCGCCGGATATGCAACGATGGATCTGCATCAAGCGCTTGCAACAGATCGCTTCGAAGAGATTCTGACCAGCGAGGTGGAACCGCAGTTGGGCAAAGAGAGACCGACTTTTCTGACCGAATACCCGCGCAGTCTCGCGGCTCTGGCCCGCACCAAACCGGGCGAGCCTGAGATCGCCGAGCGTTTTGAACTCTACATCGACGGCCTGGAGTTGGCCAACGCCTTTTCCGAGTTGACGGATCCGCAGGAACAGCGCCACCGGTTTGAAGAGGATGAAGCCTGTCGACGCAGAGCCGGCAAGAGAGCTTACCCCCTCCCGGAAAAATTTCTCGAGGAACTGTGCCGCATGCCTGAGTCGGCAGGCATCGCCTTCGGACTTGACCGCCTGGTCATGCTCCTTACAGATGCATCGGAGATCGACCAGGTGGTCGCTTTCTCTCCCGACGAGTTGTAAGCCCATCGCCCGGCGAAAAATCTACGGTGGCCAGAAAAGCCTCTTGTTTTTCTCCCTGCCGACAGGCTATAAAAAAGATAGCTGCTGACACGTGACGAGGGCTTGACTGATTATGCATTTTCATTCCGAGACTGCTGTTTTTAATGCGTGCCGAACCCTCTTCGGCAATGAGGTCAACCTGTCGCGTGATTTTCTTGATTATCTGCAGCCGAGCGGTGCAAAAACTGCGTTCCGCAGTCAGGCCAAGGCTCACCATCCCGATGCTCACGCGAGCTCCTCACCGCTTGTTCGCAATCAGCAGACCGAAAGGTTTCGGGAAATCCGCCAGGCCTACGACCTGATCCTCGAGTTTCTTGAGCACCGTCACAAGAGCCGCAAACCCATCTCTGCAAAACAATCTTCGCAGCCCACATCTCACTGGGGCGACCGTTCACGCCAACAGCGCCAACAGCAGAGACCTCACGCCAGGCCATCGAAGATACCATCGATCCCCCTGGAATTCGGCATGTTCAGCTACTACCAGGGAAAAGTCTCCTATCAGCAACTGATCGAAGCGCTGGTCTGGCAAAGACGCCAGCGACCGACGCTCGGTGCCCTCGCCCAGAAGTGGGGTTGGCTCTCGGAGGACAAGGTCAGCCAGATTCTCCAGCACCGTGGCCGCGCCGCGCGCTTTGGTAAAAAAGCGGTCGAACTCGGTTATCTGAAAACACACCAGGTTGACGCCTTGCTGAAGCACCAACGATCCTTGCAAAAACGGATTGGCAACTACTTTATTGAGCAGGGTTTGTTGTCAGCAGACGAAGCGGACCAGATTTCGTTGCACCTCAAGAATCACAATCAACAGATCGCCAGACGCTCCAGAAGCCGTGCCAACAGCAGATACTGAGGTTAAAAAATGTAACTATTCACCTGCCGGCCCAAGGGTCGTCATCCCCGAGTAGTTCTATCGGGGATCCACTTTTCAACTCTGCAAAACCTGGATTCCGGCTAAAATCATGCCGGAATGACGCTGTAGGAGTGGTCTTCAGGCGCGATTGCCCACTGCTAAAGCCTACTACAAAAGTGGTGAATGGTTACAAAAAATCATCCTCAGCCGCAGGACGCTGGGGATTTGCCGCTGCCATCGGGAGGGTCAATCACGTATTGCGGAATGGCCAACCCGGAGATCTGACCGCGCATACTGGTGATAATCTCCAATCCTTCCTCAATCGGCACACTGAAATGTCCGGTTCCTTTGGCCTGGTCAAGCTGATGCAGGTAGTAGGGTCGGATACGTATTTTCAACAGGTTTCTGCAAAGCTCGGTCATAACCTGCGGCGAGTCATTGACACCCCGCAACAAAACCGTCTGGTTGCCCAACGGTAGACCGGCATCGGCCAGAAGCTTGCACGCCGCGACACTCTCAGCGACAATCTCTCGGGGATGATTAAAATGCGTGTTGAGATATAAGGGTTGAAAACGGGCTAACAGGCAACAGAGTTGCGGCGTAATGCGCTGCGGCAAAGTCACCGGCACGCGGCTGCCGATGCGAAGGATCTCCAGGTGAGGAATCGCAGACAACTTGACCAGAAGGTACTCAAGCAGATCGTCATCGAGCAGCAGCGGATCACCTCCGGTCAGGATGACGTCACGAATCCCCGTCGTTTCGGCAATATAATCAATGCCCTCCTCAAGCTGTTTTCTGGAAAACATCAGAGCAGCAGTACCGACGCGGTTTTTACGGGTACAGAAACGACAATAACCGGCGCATTGCCCCGACACCAGCAACAGGGCACGATCCGGATAGCGGTGCACAACCGCAGGAACCGGTGAGAAAGACGCCTCGTTCAGCGAATCTTCAGGAAGCTGGTCGTCCGTCAGCTCCCTTGGATCGGGAACACATTGTCGCCAGATTGGATCTCCCGGCGTTTCGATAAGATTGAGGTAGTGGGGGGTAATGCACAGAGGATAACGAGCAACCACAGCACGCAAGGGCTCAGGATCAACACCGAAGCGTTCCGCCAGCTGATCGGGGCAGACAAGGCTGCCGGCCAGTTGAGATTTCCAGGATATCTTTGGGGGCTGTGGAGCGTGGTGCGTGGCGCGTAGCGCGCTAAAATCTTCACTCATAGCATTTCCGCTGCGGGGTCTGGATTCTGATAAATGGCAAGGATTTGAGCTCCGAGGTCAAGTTTAACCGCGATGTTCCTCGCCACGCGCCACGCGCCGCGCCGCCCCTGCCCTCAACCACCAGACCAGAGCAACCAGCAGCATCAAGCCGACATCACGCAGCAGGGCGACAGCCGCAGAGACATCCTGTCCACCGCCCGGATCAAAACAACCGCAATCGATATCCAGTCCGCGCAACAGAACTGACAGGAGGGATAGCATAAACACCAGGGTCATGCCGCCAATGGCGAAAAGGGCCGGTCGCACCCTGGCATTGAGTAAAAGTAACAGCCCGGCCAGAAATTCCACGTAAGGCAGCGTTGCGGCGACCAGGTAATTCACAGCGTAGGGCAGAATCTGGTAGGCCGCGACATGACCGGCAAAAGCGACAACATCCTGCATTTTTACCGCACCCGCATAGACGAAGGTCAGCGCCAGGACGAGGCGAGAGAGATGATAGAGGATAGCTTGTGCGCGCATCATTGACCTTGCCCCGCAATGGGAAGCCCGGCGTCGCGCCATTCCGGAAGGCCACCCTCGAAGACCCGGACATCGAGGTAACCCGAGTTGATCAGGACCATCCCCAGGTCGAAAGAATCAGGACAACCGAAACCACTGCAGTAGGTGATGATCACCTGGTCCTTGCCAACCTGGTCCAGAAAATCCGCCAGTTCGGCATCAATTTCGACCATTGGCAGCGAGACAGCACCTTCGATGTGCCCGGCTGCGAAGAGCTCAGGGCCTCGCGCGTCAACGATCACGCCCCCAGAAGCACGAACTTGGCGGACTTCATCGATCAGCACTGGCATGGGTAAAGCTGACGGTGAGTTTGCCTGTTCAGCCGTACTCTGCGGCGAAACCAGCTTGCCGCTGAAGGCATCCATCACCAACTGGTGATTCAGGGTCAAGCCAAACAAGACCCCGAAAGAGATCAGCACGCAGGCCTCAAGAACAATCCGTTTCAAGTCTTTGAACATCTATTCGTCCGGAGACTCTGTGAGCTCCGGCCCCATGCTGCCGAGCATCTCGTGCATGGCCCGAACCTGGCGTTCCAGGCTGTCTATCCGGGCATGGGCAGAGGTTAATTCCGCATTCAGTTCTTCGACTGTGCTATTTTGGTGAGCATAGCGGATTTCCAGCTCGATTATACGCTCTTTCAGTTCTTCCATAAATATCTCCCTCGTTCAGGAACGCCTGGTAGGGCTGTTTTTTATCCAAATCGAAATCGTGCTTGCCGTTGGCGTAGACCGCTCGGACTCTGCCAACTCATTTTTAGCGCACACATGCTATCAGAACCAACACACCCATGCAATCGGCACGATGATACTGAAATGATTGCAAACTTGTATAAAATTGCTATGATTACCGGGATTGTCAACTATCCTCTTTTGAAGATGAGACCTCAATGACTCAAGGCAAAATTGCAAACCAGCTGTGGCTTCCGGTCCTTCTTACAACAATAGCATGCGTGTTGCTTATCTCTTGCTTGCTGTTGAGCAACCCGGCAGCAGCCGAAGACCAGCAGCAGCACAGTGAGCCCGCCGAAATGTCGCAGGATCCGCATTCCGGGATGAATCATGACAAACCGGAAGAGATGAGCCACGATCAGTCCGGCAGGATGACTGCTGTCAAGCCCAGTGAAAGGGCACAAGCTCAACCGGCAGAAATGAGTCATGAAGGCCATGCTGAGACAACTGAAGAGCCTGCCGTCCATGTTCATCCTGTAGAGACAGGAGCCGATGAGAGCAAAGTCGGGCTCGACGAAAAGCTCGGCGCCTTTATCCCCCTCGATCTGGTCTTTACCGATGAGCAAGGGCGTCCGATCAGTCTCGCCGAGCTGGTGACCAAGCCGACCGTGATTGCTCCGGTCTATTACCGGTGCCCCAACGTCTGTCATTTCCTGCAGGGCGACCTGGCGCGTGTTCTGCCCGGCCTCAAACTTGAGGGCGGCGAAGATTATCAGGTCATCTCCTTCAGCTTTGACGATACGGAGAAGCCGGAGCTCGCTCAACGCAGCCGTGATACCTACTATGCTGCGATGAAACACCAGTACCCGGAGAAGGCCTGGCGTTTTTTAACCGGTGATCGAGAGACAATCCTTCAGCTGACCGATGCTGCAGGCTACGGCTTCCAGAAAGTCGGCAGCGATTTTCTGCACCCGGTGGTATTTTTCGTCGTCTCCGCCGAGGGCAAGATCATACGTTACCTGCACGGCACCCACATTCTGCCCAAAGACCTGACTCTGGCACTCTACGAAGCGAAAACCGGGCACGTCGGCACGACAATCCGCAAAATGGTCCAGTACTGCTTCAGCTTCGACCCGCAGCAGAAAACTTATGTTTTCAATATTTTGCGTGTCTCAGCCAGCGCCATTTTAACAACCCTTGCAATCTTCGCCGCATTCCTGATATTTGGTGGCAAAAAGTCCAGGAACAAACATAAATAATTCGAAGGATAAGACTTTATGAGTGATGTAACGACCACCGCAACCGGCGATCGCGGCTTTTTCGACGAGGCCCAACACCCCGGTGTCCTCGGTTGGCTCTTATCGACCGATCACAAACGCATAGGCCTGATGTATTTCTGGTGTATCGTCACCTTCTTCTGTGTCGGCGCCATTCTCGGCCTGTTGATCCGCCTCGAGCTTTTCGCTCCGGGAGAAACCATCATGGGGGCGCAAACCTACAACGCCGTGTTTACCCTGCATGGCGTGATCATGATTTTCCTCTTTATCATTCCCGGCATACCGGCGGCCTTCGGCAACCTGATCATGCCGATTCAGATCGGCGCCCGTGATGTTGCCTTTCCAAAGCTCAACCTTTTGTCATGGTATCTCTACATCACCGGTGCCCTGCTGGCGGTCACGTCGTTGTTTACCGGCGGCGGCCCCCCTGATACAGGCTGGACCTTCTACGTGCCCTTTTCAGCTCAAACCAGCACCAACGTATCGCTGGCGGCGGTCGCAGTCCTCATCCTCGGTTTCTCGTCAATCTTGACCGGCCTGAACTTTGTGACCACCGTGCACCGCTTGCGCACTGAAGGCATGACCTGGATGCGTATTCCTCTGTTTACCTGGTCACTCTACGCCACCGCCTGGATTCAGATTCTTGCTACGCCGGTCATCGGTATCACTGTGGCCCTGCTGTTTGCCGAAAGGGTCATCGGCACCGGACTCTTCGATCCCGCCCAGGGCGGTGACCCGATCATGTTCCAGCACCTCTTCTGGATCTACTCACATCCGGCGGTTTACATCATGGTCCTGCCCGGCATGGGCGTGGTGTCCGATATCGTCCCGGTCTTTGCACGCAAACCGGCCTTTGGCTACAAGGCGTTCGTCGTCTCGAGCATCGCCATTGCTTTCGCCGGTTCGCTGGTCTGGGCACACCACATGTACACCAGCGGCATGAGCGACATGGCAGTGCTGATCTTCTCCTTTCTAACCTTTACCGTTGCCATCCCCTCTGCAATCAAGGTCTTCAACTGGCTGGCAACCATGTACCAGGGTTCGATCCTGCTCGATCCGCCACTGCTATTTGCCTTATCGTTCATCCTGCTCTTTACCATCGGCGGATTAACCGGGTTGGTGCTCGGCGCTGCGGCGACCGATGTGCATGTCCATGACACCTACTTTGTGGTCGGCCACTTCCACTTTGTCATGTTCGGCGGCACCGGCATGGCCTTCTTTGCTGCCATGCACTTCTGGTTGCCGAAGATCTACGGCCGCATGTACGACAAGACCATCGCCACGGTCGCCTGGGGGATTATCTTCGTCGGCTTCTGTATCACCTATATCTCAATGAAAATCGTCGGCATGCAGGGGATGCCGCGCCGCTATTACGACTACGTCCCTGAATTTACCGGGATCAACCAGTTGTCCACGATCGGCTCCTGGGTTCTGGCGATCGGCCTGATCCTGATGTTCGCCAATATCTTCCGCGGTCTGTTCAAGGGTGACCCGGTCGGCGCCAACCCCTGGGGTGGGGCCGGTCTCGAGTGGCAGGTGCCATCGCCACCACCGATGGAGAATTTCGGCGAAGAAGACCCGATCGTCACTCATGGCCCCTACGACTTCAAGAAGGCAGGGATCTTATGAGCGGGCATGTGCACAAGGACTATACCGGTGCCAAATTCGGCATGTGGCTGTTTCTCTTTACCGAGGTCCTGCTCTTCGGCGGGCTGTTTATCCTCTATGCAGTCTACCTGGTACGCTACCCCCAGGAATTCATTACCGCCGGCAAAGAACTGAACGTCTGGTTCGGCGGCGGTAACACCCTGGTCCTGTTAACCAGCAGTCTGTTCGTTGCCGTCTCGATCACCGCACTGCGCCGCGGCGCCAAACGCCTCTGCCTGGGTTTGCTCGGCGGCACCATCGTCTGTGCGGCAATTTTCATGGTCAACAAGTTTTTCGAATGGAACGCCAAGATCAGCCACGGTATCTATCCGGGATCAGCCCACCTGAAGGAGTTGCAACCCGGTGAGATGGTGTTTTTCAATCTCTACTATCTGACCACGGGCTTGCACGGCATCCACGTGGTCATCGGAGCCCTGGTGCTGGTCTGGAGCATGATCCTGATCAAGAAGGGTGTGGTGAACTCTGAAGATTGGGTCATCCTGGAGAATGCCGGTCTCTACTGGCACCTGGTCGATTTGATCTGGATTTTTATTTTCCCGCTCTACTACTTGATACTGCATTAAAAGCTGGGACACGGGACAAGGAACGAGCAACACAAAATCCATTTAACGCCCGTTCGCTTTGCCCACTCGAGACGCAGAGGCGCTGAGAGATGTATAAAGACAGGCTAAACTGATTTGACTCTCTGCGTAGTTCAGTGTCTCCGCATTAGATATATCAAGGGACTTTGCGCCTTCGCGCCTTTGCTTTGAAAGAATTTTTCTGTTGAGGTGATTATGTCCGAAGAACACTCACATATCGTTCCATACAGCACCTTCATGTACATCTGGTTCGCTTTGCTGATCCTGACCGGCATTACGGTATGGGTGGCCCAATACAACCTGGGGGCTCTGAATATCTGGGTCGCGCTTGGTATCGCAACGATCAAATCTTCGTTGGTCGTTGCAGTCTTTATGCACATGAAGTATGAAAATCGCCTGTTCAAATTGTCACTGCTTGCGACCCTGATAATCCTGGCAATTTTCATCGGCTTAAACTTCTTTGACGTTCTTTACAGGTAGGAGCAGCCGTGAATCCACAACCCTTAATCACCACGACCGAGGCTGTTGATACAGCCTTCTATGTCATATTCGGCATCAGCGGCGTAGCCCTGCTCGGCATCACGATCGCCATGGTTTACTTTGCCTGGCGTTACAATCGTAAACGCTACCCGGTGCCCCTCAGCCAGAAAGATCACAACCTCTGGCTGGAAGTCATCTGGACGGTTATCCCATCGATTCTGGTCATGATCATGTTCTGGTACGGCTGGGAAGGCTATCTCTCCTTGCGTCGCATTCCGGACAACGCCATCCCGATCCAGGGCCATGCCCGCATGTGGTCGTGGCTCTTCACCTACGAGAACGGCAAAACCTCGGACAAGCTCTATGTACCGGTTGGGCAACCGGTTAAAATCAAGCTGACCTCCGAGGATGTTTTGCACAGCTTTTATGTTCCTGCGTTTCGCGTCAAGCGTGACAACGTGCCGGGAATGGAGAATTATGTCTGGTTCGTCGCTGAACAACCGGGCAGTTACGATCTGTTCTGCGCAGAGTATTGCGGGGTCGCCCACGCCGACATGATCACCACGGTGGAAGCCATCCCCGCAGCCGAGTTTTCCGGTTGGCTGGACGAAAGACCCTCAGCAACTGCCGCAGGTACGGGCTTGCTGCAAAAGCACGGTTGCCTGGGCTGCCACTCTCTGGATGGCTCGCCGTCAGTTGGACCAAGCTTCCAGGGGATCAGCGGTCGCCAGATTACGGTAGTCGCCAATGGTGAAAGTCGAACCCTGACCAGCGATCGTGATTACCTGGAAAGAGCGATTCTCGATCCGGGGGCAGAGATCGTTGAAGGCTATCCACCGACCATGCCTTCCTACGCTGAGCGGATTGCTGAAGAAGATATGACGGCAATCCTTGATTTCCTGGTGGGCCTCAAGGCGGGGTCACAGACTAGCAAAACGATCACTGATGACAACGCAGAAGACGCTGACGAGGGCGAAAAACAGGAGTCGGATGAAGAAGAAGGGGCAAGCCAACCTGCAGTGTCTGCAGAGCCCGCAAGCCCCGCCGCACGGGGCGAAGCACTGGCAAGCAAAAACGGCTGCCTCGGCTGCCACAGTGTTGATGGCAGCAACAGCGTCGGCCCCACCTTGAAAGGTTTCTGGGGCAGTCAACGAGCTGTCACCCGCAATGGCCAGAAAGCCGATGTTTTGGCTGACGAGAACTACCTGATCAAAGCGCTTCGCGAACCGTCTGCGGACGTGGTTGAGGGCTATCCTCCGGCCATGCCGCCCTACCCGGGACTCAGTGATACAGAGATTGAGGACCTGCGTGCCTGGCTGGAGACCTTGAAGTGATATGCAGAGTCATTCCGCTACTATGACACACCTCGCGGCCTTGAGTCGCCTGATCAGACTGCCCTTGTCGGTGATGGTGGCGATCTCCGCCCTGACCGGCGCTCTGGCAGCTGGTCAGCCGATTTCCGCACTCACACTCTGGGCGTTGGCCTGGGGGATTTTCCTGCTCAGCGCCTGCTGCTCGGTACTCAACCAGGTTCAGGAACGGGAGACCGACGCCCTGATGCATCGCACCTGCCGTCGTCCCCTCGCCAGCGGTGAACTTTCGCCGGGTTCCGGAATGTTGATCGGCCTGCTTTTCGGCAGTGGCGGTCTGGCTATTCTTTTTGCCGCCACCGGCCCGGCCACGGCGCTGTTGGGGCTGGCAGCAACGGCCTGGTACCTGCTTGCCTATACACCATTAAAACGCCGCTCCTCATTGGCTGTGATTGCCGGAACCCCTTGCGGAGCCCTGCCACCACTGATGGGTTGGCTGGCGGCGGGAGGAGACCCGTTAGATCCTCGCCCGCTCTGCCTGGTCCTGCTGATGGTGCTCTGGCAGGTCCCTCACTACTGGCTTTTGGCGCTGCCTGATCGTGAGGAACTGAAACGGGTTGGCTTCAAAGTCCTGCCGCAGACGCTGAGCGGCCATCAACTCCTGCATGTCAGTCATTTCTGGATTCTCGGCATGGTGTCTTCCACCTTGTTGCTGCTGCCGATGCAATTGGTGCAAATCCCTTTCCTGCAAGGCTTGATTGCCGGCTTGGCCATCTCTTTTGCGATCTGGGCAACAACTGTTCAGAAGAAGGCTCTTTTCGTCGACAAAGCCGCTGCCAGGCTGCGGATTGGCCTGCATATTTATCTCGGCCTGATCCTCGCCTGCATCCTCCTCAATGGTCTCCTGCTTCGTCTGACTTTTTAACCTCAGCCCCCCGCACTCTTGCCATGGGCAGGCCACAACCCGGTCGCAGCCGAGGCCTGATGGCGTAAAAAGCTGTTGGGAGAGTGTCAACTCTAGGCGTTTCCTTGCTGTCAGTAATCGGGTTTCTGTCGAGATCGTTTTTTCTCACCTTGTTTCTGCTTGGCTTCCAATCGCCTGGCAGCAGCAGCCTTGCCGGGCCGGGTCGCAATGCGTGGACGCTTCTTGCGCAATCGTGCAGACAACTTCTCCTCCAATCGGGACATAGCCCGCTGCAGGTTCATATGCCGGGAACGCGACTCGGTGGCCGTCACAACGACACCGGTCGGCAGGTGGGTGATGCGCACCCCGGTCTCGCTGGTGTTGCGATGCTGGCCGCCGGGGCCGGAACCACGGAAATAGTCAATTTTTAAATCTTTGCGATTGGGCATATTAAGTAACCGGTACGAGGTGCGTGGTTCGTGGTTCGTGGACAATCAAAACCACAAACCACAAACCACAAACCACAAACCACGAACCACGAACCACAAACCACAAACCACAAACCACAAACCACAAACCACAAACCACGAACCACGAACCACGAACCAAAGAGTAGTTTTTAGCGGTTGATGTATGCTAGAAAGATAAAGTTATTTAATCATTGTGTCAAAGAGGGAGTCTGCCATGAACCATTTTGCCTTAACTATCGTTGGCCGCGACCGTGCCGGAATCGTCTCCCAGGTCACCAAAATACTTTTCGATCTGGGTTGCAACATCGCCGACTCGAGCTGCTCGATCCTTGGCGGCCAATTTGCCATGATCCTGCTCCTCGCCCATCCGGAGCTGACTGATCGCGACAGTTTTGGCAACGCGTTCCAGCCTCTGGAAGACTCCGACCTCTCAGTCTCTCTGCGTGTCCTCAAACCCGGCGGCGAGATTCGCTCCAACATAGATGGCGATATCTGTATGATCTCGGTCTATGGTGCCGACCAGCCGGGCATAGTGTACCGGGTGGCACAAGTCCTCGGCGACAAGAATGTCAATATAACCGATCTCAACACCAAGCTGGTCGGTAGTGAGCAACGGCCTGTCTACGTCATGGTGATCGAAGCGGTACTGCCCGAAGGCATTGCAGAGGAAGATGTCAACAGCTGGCTTGCCCCGATCCGCGATGACCTGCAGGTTGACATCACCGTGCGGACCATCCCGATGGTGGAACTCTGATCATGGCTGTACGTCCCATACTTCTCTATCCGGATCCTATCCTCAAGCAGGTCTCTGCACCCGTCGACAAGCTTGATGCTTCGGTTGTTGCAATCATTCAGGACCTGGTCGACACCATGATCGATTCCGGGCATTCGGTCGGTGTTGCCGCACCGCAAATCGGCAGACTGTGCCGTATTGTGGTTGTTGATGTCTCCAAAAGCAAACTCGGCAAAGACAACAATCATGGCCTGCTCGAAATGGTCAATCCGGAGATTCTCGAAAAATCCGGCAGCAAGATGATGCGCGAGGGCTGCATGAGCGTTCCCGATTACACCGGCAATGTCACCAGGGCCGAACAGATCGTCGTGGAGTTTACCGATCGTTCAGGGCAGCTGCGTGTCATTCAAGCGAGTGGCTTTGAAGCGGTCGCCATCCAGCATGAACTCGACCATCTCGACGGCCTGCTCTTCCTAGATCGGGTGTCCAGCCTGAAGACCGATCTTTACCGCAGAAAATCGCAATAGACAGATCGTAGACAGATTACTGATGTGCCCCACCGATTCAGTGCCAGCAACTTATCCAGACGCTCAGGAATACAGGTAACCATGACAACCTTATTACTTCTTCCCGGTCTCGACGGCACAGGACTGGTTTTTGAGCCGCTTCTGAAACATCTCCCTGAGAATATCGAGGTGCGGATTGTTCGCTATCCGACCGATCGCGTCATGTCTTTTCAGGAGCATGTCGATTTTGCCCGCAAGCAGATGCCCAGGACGGAGCCCTTTGTCCTTCTGGCCGAATCTTTCTCAGGACCGGTCGGCCTGCAAATCCTCTCTGCGCCGCCGGACAACCTGAAAGGAGTTCTGTTTGTTGCGACCTTTGCACGTCACCCGAGTCCTTTTCTGCTTGATTTAGGGCTTCATCTGCCACAGAGGCTGCTCCTCAACCTTTTCAGCAAAACTTTTCTGGGTCGTTTTTTCTGCCTGGGTGGTGCCTCGGCTGAGGCCGTCGATATTTTTCAGAAGGCCCTCAGTTCCGTTAAACTGAGCGTTTTGGCAAATCGTCTGAAAATTCTCGCCGAGCTACCACCGCCACCGGACGTACACTTCTCCGGGCCCTGCCTCTACCTGCAGGCAAAAAACGACAGACTTGTACCGGAACGTGCCATCGTTCCCCTGCAGCAGTTGCTGCCGCAATTGCAGATAGAGCAAATACCGGGCCCGCACATTACCCTGCTGGCTCATCCGCAAAGAGGTGCCCGGATAATCAGCCAGTTTATCTCCGATCTAACCGACGGACCATGAACGCACTGTCGTGAGCACTCTTTTCACTGATTGCCAGGGTAAAAAAGGAGCGCGTGGCGCGAAAAGAATTATAAGGCCCTTGAACTTTCTCGCTACGCGCCACGCGCCACGCGCCAGACTTTAACAGGCGTCTACTTTGACCTGAGGCTTCGATTGCGGTACATTTCTACAGTTATCTGCAATCGACAATCGGGCGAAGATCCCGGATTGACAAGCAAGCCCACTGACTGGAGGTCGTCTTGAAAGCTCTGCCACTCTGCATCCTGCTACTGCTCATCGCAGCCCCTCTTTACGCCGAGCAGGCCCTTGTCCTTACGGAGATTGAGCGCATCCAGGAAAAAATCTGGTACCTGCAGAAAGACCTGGTTGAGCAGAAGACATCTCTCAAAGAGCAGCAAAAACAGCTGCAAGGGCTCAGTAACCAAACAGAAGCCGTACAAGCCGACATCAATGAGCGCCTCGCCAGCCAACTGACCTCGGTTGAAAGTCTGACGTCAGGAATCAACCGGACTCTCGCCGATTTGGCCCCGGTCCCTGAGGCTCTGGCTGCACTAACCGACCAATTCGTGATTCAAAACAACACGGTTCTGGAGCAGTCCGGTCAAATAGACACACTGCAAGAGCAACTGCATAAGCTGCAGGCTGAATTCTCCTCCCTGCAGGAGCAGACATCCCAAACCCTTGCTGAGACGCGTGCGCAGGTTGATGAAACCCGTTTGAAGATCGATTCCCTGGGCCAGGATGTCGGCGGACGAGTCGAGCAGATCAGCTTGTGGGGGATGATAGCGGCCCTGGTCCTGGCGGTTATGCTGGCCTTCATTATCCTCAGCCGTAAGGATAAGAGGCATTAATCAAACGCGCAGACAGCTGTCGTCGGCTTTTGCTGACCGGCGCTTTTTTTCAACGGGGCTTGAAGACAAAATAAAAAACTGAAAAGAGGAATGACTATGACCGCAACGGACTGGACACTGGCTGAGTTGATAAAAATGTCGGGCAGCTATTGGAGTGCCTGTACCCTGCATGCCGGCGTGGAACTCGATTTGTTTACACCCCTCGCCGAAACTCCGGCCACAGCAGCGGAACTCTCTGCGCAGACTCGCCTGAATCAACGAGGTCTGTCGATGTTACTTGATGCCCTGACCGCGTTGGACCTCCTGCAGAAAAAGGATGACGTTTATTCCACAACACCCTTCTCGGCAGAAGTTCTTGCAAAAACCTCCGCAAAATATATGGGACACATTATTTCCCACCATCATCATCTGGTTGAGAGTTGGGCCCGACTCGCTGAATCGGTATCAAGTGGTCAGCCGGTGCGCAATCGTGTATCACACGAACCTTCGGAGGCGGAACGGGAAAGTTTTCTGATGGGCATGTTTAACCTGGCGATGCATATGGCGCCGATCATCGTCCCGCAGATTGATCTGACCGGCCGAAAGCATCTGCTTGATCTTGGTGGCGGTCCTGGAACCTATGCCATTCACTTCTGCATGCAGAACCCGGCAATCAAGGCGACGATTTTCGATCTCCCGTCCACACGCCGGTTTGCCGAACAGACGGTAGCGCGCTTTGCAATGCAGCAGCGGATCGATTTCCTGTCGGGTGATTTTGACGACGATGTTTTTGCTGGTCGATACGATGTTGCCTGGCTGTCACATGTTCTGCACGGCGAAGGCGAAGCAGAGTGCGCTAACATGCTGCAGAAAACGGCAGCAGCCCTTGAGCCGGGAGGGTTACTTCTGGTGCAGGAGTTTATCCTTGATGACGAACGGACCAAACCGGTTTTCCCAGCTCTTTTTTCTTTGAACATGCTGGTTGGAACCCCGGATGGCAAAGCCTACAGCGAGAGGGAGCTTATCCTGCTGCTTGAGAATGCCGGCCTGGAGCGCATTGAGCGACTGCCGATCGAACTGCCCAATGGTGCCGGTGTCATCAGTGGCCGGCGTCCGGAGTAATTGTCGTCCAACCAAGCTGCTAAGTTGCCCGGCAGGGGCTCTCTACTGATAGCTGGCTCCTGCCTACAGGCAGATTGTATTTCCCGAGATCTCTGCTATTTTCTATACACACTTAAATTCAAGCAATAAGAAATGGAGGAACTCATGGGAACACACTGGATTGACGAAGGATGTATTAATTGTGGGGCCTGTGCTGAAGTTTGTCCCGTTGATGCGATCAGTGAGCAGGGTGAAGTTCATGTGATCGACAAAGAGATCTGCGTTGATTGTGGAGCGTGCGACAGCGTCTGCCCCGTGGATGTCATCAAATGGGAGACCACAGCATAGAGCCCTCGCTAAGGTCTTCGCTGATATCGGCGCTCCAATCCTTGGCAAAGAGATGCATCAGACTTAGAGGGGATCAAATATGGTCAACAGCATTGTGCGACTGAAAAACCTGTGTGAAATCATGATCAGCATGGGTTTTTCAGCGTCCGTGAATGAGCAGGAGATCAAAGCGTTAATCATCAGGCTCGAAGAGATCATTTCTGAAGAGGTGAAATTACTGGAAGAACGCGAATCCGTATCTGATTGGAAATGATTCTTCAATCCAGAACCTGGTTTGGCCAGAACCTGGTTCGGTTTTGCGTTGCCTGGTTACTAAATGGTGGCCATTCAGACACTGCAGATGGCCACTGCGTAGTGATACAGCAAGGAATTGCAACGGGACTTATAGTCAGCCTGCTTCAGAATGCCAGAAGAATATTCGCCATCGAAAGCAGCCTTTTTTTGTCTGCTTTGGAGAAATGTGCCGCGCAGCCATGTTTGCGTGCTTCTTCCTTGCTGATTTTTTCTGTCGTCAGTAAAATTACCGGAGTGAATTTATTCACCTTGTTCCTCTTGCGCACATAATCAGCCAAATCAAAACCACTCATTCCCGGCATGATTAAATCTGTAATGATCAGGTCGAATTGATTGCTGAAACAGATATCTCCACGAACCGGGTCATTCAGTATTTCAACAGCTTGTTCGCCTGATTCTGCACTGATGACATCATAATCTTCAGCAAAAGAGTCTGCTAATTGTGCTAAAACAACAGGGCTGTCATCAACAATCAAGATTCTTTTTTTCATCCCTGCATTATAGCATTAAAGATTGAAAGTTACTTAATGAAACACTCCGTTTCCCCGCTAAAGAATCCCAAATATCTCTGTCAGCAACGAGCCCTGCCTCTCCCCCTTAAAAGAACAGGGCTCAGTTGAGCCTTAAGCCCATAGTTGTTGGCATTCTTTTAAAAGCTGACCCTGGTTTTTGTCGCCGCCATTTCGACGCTGACAACGGGTGGCAGCAACTCACCTGTTCGTTTGAAAATCTCATCCAGAGATTCCTGTGTCATGGAACGGTACATCAACCGCGCAGTGACTTGATACTCACCTCTTGCCGGCAACGGGATCTGATAAATTTCCCTATCCATGCCTTGAGCGGGTATGCGTCGATCGTATCCGATGCCGTGAGCTTTCCAACTCTTGCTTGTCAGGTTCCCATCGAGGTCACGAAACAGGACTCGGAAAAAAACCGCATTGCCATCCACATGGTTGCCTTCATCGATGTGGCCTGAGCTGTAAACTTGCTTGCCTTGACTGTCGACGACCTCAACCTGTAACCACATGATACGGATGTAGGTGGTTCCGGTCGGTATTTTATGGCCTGCACCAACATTGTGGACATCAACGGTTAACTCGAGGGTCCCCTCTTCAGTGACATTCTGTGCCAGTTTAACTTCGGCGGCAGCACGCAGGAATTCCAAGGACATCTCCGCCTGCTCTTTGTTGCCCATGGCGTCCTGAATATAGAAGCTACCACCGATAAATCCGTGAAAGGCGAGGTTGTCACGTGGCTTCCCCATCAAGGCGGCCCGACCGGGTCTGGTTGTGACACCGGGTGTTGGCGTCATATGACAATCCTGGCAACGGATACCCTGCTCGCCGTAGGCGTTGTTCTTCCAATCTTCCCAGGTATCAATGATGTGCACGCCGGTCTCAGGATGGATGACCATATGGCAGGAGCCGCAGAAGTCCGCCTTGGTATGAATCTCCGTGTGCTTTACCTGATGATAGAGTGAGTGGCCATCACCTCGAGGTCCAAACTTTACCTCCCCCGGATCCGACACATGCCCCATGTTATACATCTGCTCGACTCCGGTGACCGTGTGGCAGAAATCGCAGGAGATGCCACGCAGCGATGCTGCATCAAACTTGCTGCCATCGGCAGGCGGCAATAGCCCCGTACGCGCTGCAATCGGAGCATGGCAAGCTCCACAGAGCAGGTCAGTGGCTCCATGAGTCTGTTGATGAGCAAGCAGATAATCGGGCTGATACCACTTGTCCACCCAGGCAGCAGCATGCATGGATTTCGACCATTCATTATAGATATCGCGGTGACACGTCGAACAGACCTCAGGGTCCTCAAACGAGCCGGGCGAAAATATTTGCGATTCAGACGCATCGGCCACAACCTCAGGTTCTGCAGAGGTAACTCCCGAAGGGGGTATCTCATTGGTGGCACAGGAAAGGTTAACTCCTGCCAAAAAGATCCCGATAAGAACTGACAAGAACTGACAAGACAAGGGTCGAAAATGATTTCATGACTTACCCTTTATGCAAGCAAAGTTAATTTTTGTGCGGAGTTTCCCGATTGACGTATGGTTAGCTTTGGCTAATAACAATACAGTCAAGATTAATTCCTGTCAATTCATCGACCCGTGTCCTGTTGCATTCCAGACAAGACAAAAAGCCCCGATCTGCTAAAACAAATCGGGGCTTTTCTTGAATGATTGTAACTATTCACCTGCCGGCCCAAGGGTCGTCATCCCCGAGTGGTTCTATCGGGGATCCACTTTTCAACTCTGCAAAACCTGGATTCCGGCTAAAATCATGCCGGAATGACGCTGTAGGAGTCGTCTTCAGGCACGATTGTCAACTGCTGAAGCCGCTACTACAAAAGTGGTGAATAGTTACGAATGATTTCTGGAATTTTATTGGCAAAGGTCAGGATTTTTGAGCCGCCGGGGATCAATAGAAAAGGCTGGCAGGACCTGAATGTTCAGGTGCGCTTTTAACTCGCCGACTTGATAAAATCAACCATCTCGTGGAGGGTATCTTCCGCCACTTCATACGGAACCTGACAAGTTCCCACCATCTTGTGACCGCCGCCGCCGTATTTGAGCATCAAAGAGCCGACATCCACGGTCGCGGTCCGGTTGAGAATACTATAGCCCACAGAAAAAGAGACGAACTCGCCATCTTTACCGTCGAGCATGCGAATGGAGATGTTCGCTTCCGGGAAGAGCGAGTAAATGAGGAAACGATTGGAAGGCGGTGCCATACCTGCAATACGGAAATCTGAGATAACAATCGGTCCATCTGACCAGGTACAGTTCTTGTAGAACATCTTGGCCTTTTCCGTACTTTCAAAATAGAAATCAATGCGTTCTTTTACATCGGGATGCGTCAGGATCTCATCGATAGACATTTCACCGATCATATCAACCAGGCCGCGGCAGAATTGCAGGTTGCTGATGGTATAAGACTTATTGTAACCAAGTCCGGTGCGTGGATCGCAAAGGAACCCAAGCAGCACCCAACCCGTCGGGTTGAGAATCTCTTCCTCACTCAACTGGGCTGAATCAATTTTGTCGACATTCTCGAGAAGTTCTTTAAAGCGGCCGAAATGCTCGGCACCGTAATAATCACAAATCACCCGGGCGGCACTCGGTGCCGGTTTGCTCGAGCCCTGGTATCGTCCCTCAAGGTTATTGCGCTCCATCTCGCTGGAGTGATGATCGAACCAAAGGCCGCAACCTGGGACATAAGGGACATTGGTCAGGATGTCATTCTCAGTGACCGGAATTTTACCATCCTGAAGATCCTTTGGATGGGCATAAACCATCTCGTCCATCATGCCAAGTTCCTTAAGCAGAACCGCACAGCAGATGCCGTCAAAATCAGAGCGAGTCAACAATCTCATGCTAATTTCTCCAGTAATAATAGCTCAACCAACAAGGCGGCATTATAAGACGCGGCCTGACAGACTTGCAAGCAACTTCAGGTCCGTCAGCCTGAGGATCATCAATACGGGGTTGTAACGACATTGGAGTGCGCCTGTTCAGTCCAGCTGCTGCAAGTAGGAGCGCACCTGGTCTGCGGCCTTGTAAGCAGCGTTGACGCAATCATTGAGACCGATGCCAAGGTATGAGTTGCCAGTCAGGATCAACCCGGGGTGCTTCTTTAATCGCTCGTCAATCGCAAGCAGTCGTTCTGCATGGCCGACAACATATTGGGGGATGGCGCGCTGATGACGGAAAATCCGCACAAAATCAGGCTCTGCCTCGATCCCCATAATCTTCTTGAGCTCCGCCATGGTCCGTTGTTTAACCTCGGCGTCGCTCAGTGCGATGGCTTCGGGAGTTGTGGCCCCCCCCATCATGGAACGCAGCATGACATGGCCTTGCGGAGCGCGATGCGGGAAGATGCTCGAATCCCACAAGGTGCCAAGGATTGCACAGCCTTCTTTTTTGGGAATCAGGTAGCCGAAGCCGTCCAGGTCACGGCTAACCTTGTCCTGCTCATAGCCGAAGCAGATCACGTTCATCGGTGCATAGGGTATCCCGGCAAGCAGTTCTGACAACTCACCATCGAGAGTCAAGGTCAACTCTTTGAGGACATGGGCTGGAGCAGCAGAAACGACGATCTCGGCATCGAAGCTGGAACCATCCACGAGACGCAGCTCCCAGCCGCAATCGATCTTTTTCAGACCGGCAACAGACTGACCGGTCCTGATTTCACCTTTGATCTCCTTGACCGTTCCGTCAGTCAGCTCCTGGATACCGCCGACAAAAGAGGTCAGCACCCCGCCCGGCCCGGCGGCGCTGGCCACCTGCTTGCCTGCTTTGACCTCGGCTTTCTTCTTTTTAGCCAGCAACATCATAGCTTTTAGCAGGCCACCATACTCCTGCTCCAACTCGTGAATGCGTGGAAAGCAGCTCTTCAGACTCATGGTCTCCGGGTTGCCGGCAAAGATCCCCGAGACCATTGGTCCGATCAATTTATTGAGGGCCTCATCGCCGAGGCGGCGGCGGGCGAAATCCGCCAGGGTTTCATCAACACCATCGGTGCGTTTTGGCCTGATAAATTCCTGGGCCAGACGAATCTTCCCTGGCCAGCTGATCAGTTTCGACTTCAAAAACATCGGCCCGTTTTCCGGCAAGCGGTTGAGAATTCCGCCGCTGTAGATAAAACGCTTGCGGGCGTTGTCGTTGGAACGCTCCAGCTGATCCCGGATTCCGAGTTGATCACACAACTCAAGCGTCATCGGCTTGCTGTCGAGAAAGCCATTCGGCCCCCACTCGCAGAGGTAACCCTCCTCCTTGATGCTCCAGATCTTGCCGCCGGTCCGTTCGTCCCGCTCAAAAACCGTGACCTCGACATCCAGGCCGGCTTCAGTGGCAAGCCGTTCGACGGTAAAGGCTGTACTCAAGCCGGAGATACCGGCACCGATGATGGCAACTTTTTTCATGATTGACTCCGGGGATCCGGGACGCGGGACGTGGGACGTGGGACGCGAAAAACCGTCGCTCACAGCCCGCCAATCACGTTCCGGATTGTGCGCTGTTTAATGCTGTTATCAAAAAAACCGTCGAAGAATCCATCCATGGTGTCCATTGTCTTGGGTGTTCGCGACCACGTACCACGTACCACGTACCACGTTCCGGGTTCAATGCCCTACTGAACCCAGATACCCCATATTCGGTTGATCCATCTGTGCCATAACACTCTTCAGCCCTGACTCCAGGTCCGGATATTTCAGGGTGACCCCGAGTTGTTCGAGCATCTTGCGGTTATTCATGCGCCGGGTCTCTGTCAGGTAGGACAGCATCATCGGATTCATGATCCGCCTTGCTTCGTCCATATCGACCTGCGGCAGAGGCGGCAGGCCAAGCAGATCGGAAACACGATTGAAATATTGCGACATGGTCCCCGGCTGGCCGTCACTGACATTGAAGATATCACCATCAGCGGCTTTTTGGGCAGCTTTTAAACAGACAAGGGCCAGATCATCGGCATGGATGCGATTGGTCGGTGGCGATTCCTCCTCGCGCAGCACCGGATGCCCCTGCTGAATCCTGGCCAGAGGCAGACGCCCGGGGCCATAGATACCGGTCACCCGCAGGATAACGACGGCAACCGAGTGCTCACGACCCCCCTTTTGCAATGTGGTTTCGGCATCGACGCGCCGTTGCGCGCGACTGGTCTGGGGATTCAAAGGCGTTTCCTCAGTGACCCATTCACTACCACAATCGCCGTACACGCCACTGGTGCTCATATAGATCACTTTGCCCGGCAACTGCCCGTCGCCGACAGCTTTGCAGAAATTACGCATCCGGCTGTCGTAGGGACCGCCACCGGTCGGCGGTGCAAAGTAATAAACCAGTTTTCCGCCTGTCGGCAGATCCTGCAGTGAGGTTAAATCATCGAGGGTCGCCATCACCGGTTCGATACCCTGACCACGTAAGCGCTCGGCACCTGCAGCGGAGCGAACCAGCCCGGAAACTCTATGACCGGCCTGCTTCTCCAACTGAGCGACTCGAACGCCAATATCTCCGCAGCCGACAATCAAAATATCATTTGGATCTGAAATATTCATAATTCTCAAAAGGTCACCCAGAATCCAGAATCCAGAATCCAGAATCCAGAATCCAGAATCCAGAATCCAGAATCCAGAATCCAGAATCCAGAATCCAGAATCCAGAATCCAGAATCCAGAATCCAGAATCCAGAAT
>JAGXHL010000016.1 GCA_024636215.1 Deltaproteobacteria bacterium | reverse complement strand
CGGGTCAGCATGCGACCTTCGTCCTGCCATCTCTTATAGGCAATATCGAGGTAGAGGAGCATCACCACTCCGGTTTCGGCCGAGAGCCCCGCCAGAGCGATAAGGCCGACCGCGACCCCGATCGAGGAATTGTATCCGAGCAGATACATCAGCCAGTAAGCCCCGACAAGCGCAAACGGAACCGACAGGAGAATGATGCCCGTCTTCACGACTGATTGAGTGCTGATGTAGAGCAGAAGGAAAATGATCAAGGCGGTCATCGGGATGATCACCATGAGCCGCGCCCTTGTCGCCTCGATGTATTCGTATTGGCCGCTCCAGACGATGTTGTATCCAGGCGGCAACTGCACTTGCTCTGATACCGCTTTGCGGGCATTTTCGACGTAGGTGCCGACGTCGATGCCCCGCAGGTCGACGTAGATCCAGGCGGTGCGCCGGGCATTCTCACTCTTGATCGCAGGAGGGCCCTTCTTGATCTGGATATCGGCGACTTGGGAAATAGGAATGTGACCGCCGCCCTTGAGGGGAATGAGTACCCGATTGAGCGCCGGCAGGTCGTTACGGTAATCGCGCATGTAGCGGATGTTGACAGAGTAGCGTTCCAGCCCCTCGACAGTCTGAGTGACATTCATACCGCCGATGGCGCTCTGAATGATGTCCTGTACATCGGCCACGGTCAGGCCGTAGCGGGCGATCTCTGCGCGGTCTATGACGAAATCGAGATAATTCCCGCCGGTGACACGCTCGGAGAAGGCGGAGAGTGTACCGGGCAAGGTGCGCACCAATGCCTCTATTTCCTCGCCGAGATCGGAAAGGATCTGCAGGTCATCCCCCATGATCTTGATGCCGACCGGGGTTCTGATGCCGGTGGAGAGCATGTCGATGCGGGTTTTGATCGGCATGGTCCAGGCGTTGGTCAGACCGGGGAACTGGATGGCGTTATTCAGCTCCTCAGTAAGTTGTTCCACCGTTATCGTCTTCTCTTCCGGCATCACCCAGCGCAGCGGCTTCTTTACCCACTCGGTCCACTGTGGCCAGTCGGAGTAAAAGCGGGGCGTGGGCAATTTACGCCATTCGTTCTCGGCTTTGAGCATGATCGTCGTTTCGATCATAGAGAGCGGCGCCGGATCGGTGGCCGTCTCGGCCCGGCCGACCTTGCCGAAGACGTGATGCACCTCGGGGAAGGTAGCGATAATGCGGTCGGTCTGCTGCAGAAGCTCCTTCGCCTTGGTGATCGAGATTCCCGGCAGGGTGGTCGGCATGTAAAGCAGATCCCCCTCGTAGAGAGGCGGCATGAATTCCGTCCCCATTTTGCTGACGGGCCATGCGATGGAGAGCGTCAGCGCCAGCGCCACCAGCAGGGTCATTTTGCGCCAGCGCAGAACGAAATCGACGACCGGCTTGTAACCCCCGATGAGAGCACGATTGATGGGGTTGTCCGTTTCCTTGCGGACGCGTCCACGGATGAACCAGACCATCAGCACCGGCACCAGGGTGATGGAGATAATGGCGGCGGTCGCCATGGCGTACGTCTTGGTGAAGGCTAGGGGTTTGAACATGCGTCCTGCCTGCTCCTGCAGGGTGAAAACCGGGGCGAAGGAGACGGTGATCACCAGCAGAGCGAAGAAGATGGTGGGGCCGACCTCCTTGGCCGCAGCGATGATCACCTCGGTACGCGGTTTATCCGGCTCATACTCAATACGTTTGTGGGCATTCTCCACCATGATGATCGCAGAATCGACCATGGTGCCTATAGCGATAGCGATGCCGCCGAGACTCATGATATTGACATTGAGTCCCTGCATATACATGATGATGAAGGACATCAGAATGCCGACGGGAAGCGCCAGAATGACCACAGCAGCGCTCGGCAGATGGAAGAGGAAAAGGATAATCACCAGGGCGACGACGATACTCTCTTCCAACAGCTTGTCTTTGAGATTGGATACGGAGCGATCGATGAGACCTGCGCGGTCATAGACGGTTATTATTTCCACCCCTTCGGGAAGTCCGACTTTAAGATCCTCGAGTTTTCTCTCCACCCGCTCAATGACAGCTCGGGCGTTCTCGCCGAAACGCATGACGACGATGCCGCCTACGACCTCCCCTTCCCCGTTGAGTTCGGCCAGACCTCGACGCATCTCGGGGCCCAGCTTGACCTCGGCCAGATCTCGGAGCAAAATCGGCGTCCCGCGCATGTCCGAGCCGACCACTATCTGCTCGATATCCTGCGTCGACTTGATGTACCCCAGCCCTCGGACCATGAATTCGGTCTCGGCCATCTCGATCACCCGTCCGCCGACGTCGTTATTGCTGCGCTGGATGGCCTGACGAATCTGGGGGATGGTGATGTGATAGGCCAGCAGCCGATCCGGGTCGACTGCCACCTGGTACTGCTTGACGTAGCCGCCGATGGAGGCAACCTCGGAGACCCCCTCGACCGCCGTCAGCTCGTAGCGCAGAAACCAATCCTGGATTGATCGCAGTTGCTGCAGATCGTGCCGGTCGCTCTTTAGCGAATACTGGTAGACCCAGCCGACCCCGGTCGCATCAGGTCCGAGCGACGGGGTGACCCCCTTCGGCAGCCGCCCCGCGGCGTAATTCAGGTATTCGAGAACCCGCGAGCGGGCCCAGTACATATCAGTGCCATCTTCGAAGATGATATAGACGAAAGAGAGACCGAAGAAGGAGTAACCCCGTACATCTTTGGCTCCCGGGACCGCCAGCATCTGCGTCGTCAGGGGATAGGTGACCTGGTCCTCTACCACCTGCGGCGCCTGCCCCGGATACTCGGTAAAGATGATCACTTGCACATCGGAAAGGTCGGGGATGGCATCAATCGGAATATTGCGCAGCGCATAGATCCCCCCGACTACAACGAACGCCGTTGCCAGGATGACCATGAAGCGGTTGTGACTGGACCAATCAATGATTTTTTCAAGCATGGATTAAATTCCTAAAAGCGTGAGGGGTGAGGTGAGAGGGGTGAGGGTTGACGGATAAATGCTTTGCCCCCTCACTGCTAACTCCTAACTCCTCACTGATTCATTTGAACAAATCTTCAAGCTCTTCTTCCTGAAGACTCGTGTCGGACGGGTCGTCCATATCATGCTCGGCATGGTCCTCAGGCTCAGGCTCAGGCTCAGGCTTGGGCTGACGCATCTTCTGGATCGCCTCGCGCAGCCTGCTCTCGGAATCGAACAGGAACTGGGCGCTGGTGACAACCCGTTCACCTTCGAGGACCCCCTGGACAATCTGCACATACCCTTCCTCGTCCTGCATCCCGACCTTAATCTGACGAGGCTCGAACCTGCCGTCGCCAAGAGCCGTGAAAACAATCTTTTTCTCGCCTGAGTTGATCACCGCTTCAACCGGAACAGTCAGGACATCCCTGACCTCGCTCCCCTTGATGCGCACGTTGACGTACATGTCGGGTTTGAGCTCGAATCCGGGGTTGGCGAACTCCAGGCGCGCCTTCACCGTGCGGGTTTTAGGCTCGACGTAAGGATAGATGTAGCTGATCTTGGCGTTCAGGGTCTTACCTCCGGCAAAGGGGAGCCGGATCTCCGCTTCCTGGCCGACCTTGACCCAGGGGAGTTCGTACTCGTAGATATCGGCAAAGACCCAGACATTTGAGATGTCGCCGATTTTGAATAACTCCATTCCGGCTTTGATGAACTGCCCTTCGAAAGCCATCTTCATCATGACGATACCCTTCTGCGGAGAGTACAGGGTCATGGTTTTGCTCACGTTGCCGCTTTTCTCCAACTCGGCAATTTGCCGGTCGCTGATATCGTAGTATTTCAGGCGTTTGCGGCTCGATTCCAACAGCCGGTCGGCGCCATCAGCAATCTGGGCAAAGGAGCTTTCCTTGAGCTTGTCCCGATTACGCAAGGCGAGCAGGTATTCTTCCTGGGCAGACACCAAATTGGGGCTGTAGATCTCCAGCAGCGGCTCTCCCTTCTTCACCTCTTGCCCGGTCTCGTCGACATAGAGACGATCGATCCAGCCGTCAACCTTGGCGTTAACCGAATAGACCTGTGGCTCGTCGTAGTCGACCAGACCGACAGTGCGGATAGACCGATTCAGGGTGCGCCGCTCCACCGTGGCAGTGCGCACCCCCATGTTCTGCTGCACAACCGGGTCGATAGTGATCATTGACCCGCCAGAGGCCTCATCTTCGTAGACCGGTACGAGGTCCATTCCCATCGGCGATTTGCCCGGCTCGTCGCGAATGTAGGTCGGGTCCATGGGAGCCGCCCAGTATTTGATCTTGCGCTCACCGGCAGGCTTGGCTGAGGCCGCACCTCCCGTGGCTTTTAATGGTGTCAGATCCATACCGCAGATCGGGCACTGTCCGGGCTCATCGGTAATGATCATCGGGTGCATACCGCAGGTATACTGCTGGGCCGATTGTTCAGCTGTTTCGACAGCGTCCGTCGATGCCTGATCCGTGCCGGAGACCTGCGTATCGCTGTTGCAGCCGGTCAACGTCAGGCTGAGGCCAATGGCGGAGATGATGCCGACCAGTATGATCATCCGGATTGCATGTTTGCTTTGACTCATGGTGTCCTCGAAATTCAGTGTTTACTTGCTTGACTGCTCAATCGGATATCTGACTATCAACGTTCTGCAACGGCGGACCAATTAACGGCAGCGTCGATTCTGCTTCCAGCCAGGCCAGACTGCGCATATATTCCGAGCTGAGGCGGTAAAACTCCATCTCTGCCAGATAGCTGGTCATCAGGGCATCAAGCAGGCTGATGAACTCAAGCTTGCCGACCTGATAAGAGCTTAGGGCCGCCTGAAAGCTCTGACTGGTCTGGGGGATGATCCCCTGGTTATAGAGCTCGGTCTGCTGATAAGTCTCTTGCATACGGGTGTAGGCATTCTGTAGCGATTCGGCAACGCTGTTGCGAAAATCTTCCGCCTGGCGCTCTGCCATGCGTATTGCCGCAGCCGCTTCCGCTTTCTCGGCGCGCCTTTTGTCACGGTAAACCGGCAGGTTGACACTGATCCCGGCACTCACGAAATCGGTACCGCCGTCGGCCAGAGCATCATCCCGGAAGCGCCAGCTGGCAAACACGTTCATATCCGGATAATCATTGAGCTCTGCCAGCCGATTCTGGTAACGATAGCGTTTGATCAAGGACTGGTAAGCGGCCATCATGGGCCGCTTTTCAAGGCCGGCGCGTTGGAAAGACTCCAGATCCTGCTCGATAGCCACCAGCTCAAGGGTCTCAGGGACATCATATGCCCCGCCAGAGGGCCGGTTCAGCAGGCGATTAAGTTCCGCCTGCACAACGGAGCGTTTTTGTCGCAAGGCCATCAAGCGTTCCATGAGTCTGGATCTTTCCACCTGCGCTTTGAGCACGTCCTGCTGCAGTCCGGTACCGGTTTCGTAACGGACTTCGGTGAGTCGGACGATGTCATCAACCAATGCCATATTGCGCTCCGTCACGGCAATGGCCCGCTCCTGAAAATAAAGTCTGTACCAGGCATCCTTGACCCTGCGAGCAACCTGCAGATGTTGATCCTGATAAACCGCCTCAAACCAGCGGGCCTGCTCATCGGCAAGCGCGGAACGGTTGCTCAGTTTGCCCGGGAAAGGCAACGCTTGTGCCAGCTTGAGTTCGTTGCCGGTCATGGGTGTGTCCGTGCTCGACAGACTATCGCTGGGGTAATTGCTGAGACTAAAGGAGAGCACCGGGTCCATCAGACTGCCGACCTGTGGTGCTTTGTAGGTGGCTTGTTGCCAACGGGCTTTCGCCGCCGCCAGGTCAGGATTATTCGCCAAGGCCTCAGTAACCAACAGCTCCAGGTTCGAAACGGCTGCCTGCTCCGCTGACACCGGCCCAGCAGACAGGGTCGTCAGGCAGAGCAACAGTAAAAAAGCCAGAAATCTCGGTGCCATATAATCCTCTCCAAAAAAGTTTTGCGACTGCTTGAACGTCATGTGGCTTTTCGGTTCACGCCGAAGGATAGTCGATATTTCTCAGCCGGGTCGAAGCAGCCCGTTACATCCAGACCTCAGGCCTTGCCCCTTCGAAAAAATTCTATCACAATAATACGCAGTTCATATGTAAGCCCGTCATGGACGAGCGGCCTGACCTTCTGAACGAGGTGTTTTCAGGCAGTAAGTTTGCAAACACGAAACCTTGCAAAGGTCTTGCAAGGTTTCGTGTCAATAGAGGTCGGCGAGCAATCAGCATCCCTTACACACAGCATCCTTGACTTTAGCTTCATCAGCGACAGCTTCATTGGCTGTGCTGCCGATACCGCCACTCACCCCATCATTACCTTTGAACTTCCAGTCACCAGCTTCGGTGCCAACTACTGCCAAAGCTCCTTGGTCGTATTGGTAATTCTTCGCGGCTATCTCGGCTTTCGTTTCTGGAGCATCAAATCTGAACTGCCAATTTCCAGCTTCACTACCGATTTGTGCCAGTGCCTCCTGATCGTATTGATAGCCTTGTATTGCTCCATCAGGAGAATTAAATTTGTATTCCCAGTCCCCTGCCTCTGTGCCGATGTCACCTGCCGACGCAATACTGACCAGTACCAAGAAAAGCAATAGGGACAACCCGGTAGTTAAAATAGTTTTTTTACACATGATGCGACCTCCTTGTAAGTTTTTAGTCGTAACCTCTTCACGCTGTATGAAGAGTCAGGCGTAATGCCTCAATCCGTACAAACTGTTTAATGTTTTACGTTACACTATGCATGCCAAAAAACATTAGATACTGTAAACACCTGTCTTATAAGAATTTTCTAGGTTTCGCCATGCATTGCACTACAGAAACACAATTAGAAGTGCACAATATTCTACAATCTATGAAGAATATCCTGAATGAGGTGGGGAGTGAACCAATGAGGGAATTAACTAGTGCCCATCCGGAAACTCCGGATGGGCACTAGGAAGTTTTCGATTTGGAAACGAGCAATTTTTCGCAAGGTCAAGGAAATCAAGGATTTGAGCGGAGGCGTAGTACTTTACGCCGCACAATCAAATCCGCCGATTGACGCAGAGATTGCGGAAAAGGGCTGTTTCCAGACGAAAACTAACTAAACGGGACACTGCGGCTTCAATCAACACCCAACCCGCCGGTCAAAAGCAGGGCTTTTGGATGTGATAAAAAAGTTCAAACAAATTGTGAGCGGCCAGCCTGATTGATCATCTCTCCCGGAGGCCCCCTCGGTCGAGCCATTTCGCATAAGTCTGGTCATTCCAGAAGCTTTGAAAGGCAGCAATGACAGCCTGGCGTTGCTGTTCATTCAACACAGATGCAAAACCGGGCATCGTGGCGCCGGGGTGAGTCCCCCCCTGGGCAATGGTTTCCTCAAGCGAGGCCAACGAGTGATGCCAGGAGTGCCCGGAACCGTTCAATGGCTGTGGAGGGTAGCTGTTATCAGCTTTCGGTCGGTCCCAGTTTGCTCCACCCTGTCCCTGGTCGCCGTGACATTCGGCACAATAGGTGGCGTATAAGGGTTTGCCCAACGCGACCTGTTCCTGGGTGTACCAGCGCTCAGAGGTCAACTGCGGCCGCCCACACCCCAAAAAACCGATGGCAACAGTCAAGACAGCCAGGGCAATGAATTTTGCTTTCATCGGATAGACTCCTTATTTCATAAAAAACGACGCCTAATCGTGGTGCGGTTTCTCCCTTTTAAAGAGCTCCTCGAGTTTCTCATTTTGTTGCAGAGACAGGATGTGGTTGATCAGATGCCAGCGCTCAGCAGGAGTTAAGTTCGGGAAGGCCGGCATGCCGGTTGGACCGCTACCGTTACCGATGAGCCAGTATTTTTCACCAGGGTTGTACATGTTGCTGTGCCGTCTATCGAGAAAGCTGGCCGGAGAGGTCGGCAGAGCGGCTGCGGAGGGCCCCTTGCCGTCACCGTTTTCACCGTGGCAGACAGTGCAGTGCTGGCTGAATAATTCCGCCCCTCGTGCCAGCGACTCCTCATCCGGAGGGATTGGCGTTCGCTCCATAATCCGGAATTCTTCGGGCACTTTCTCCTTGGTCGCCATCATCGCTTGCATGTGCTGATCCATCTTGGTTTTTCCCGGATGCTTTTCATTGCCGTGGGCCAACGCCGACCCCGCTGCAACGATCACCGTTAAAAGTGCAACCAGGACCAACCTGCTCATCAAAAGGACTTCGCTCATAGGAATCTCTCTTTCGTAGTGGGGGCAAGCCTCTCAATTATCTAACTTAGAAGAATCACGTTAGGCGACAGAGAGGTCGCGCCAAGTTATAAGGCTTCTATTTTATCAACCACCGCCACTTTTGCATCAGACTATCCATAACTATCCATAATCGGGCAGTCTATGATCACTTCGAGCTTACTACCATGCAAAACCGCTCATAAGTAGTAGAATTAATTCTGGTGGTTGTTCTTAAAGCAAAAATAGGCCTCAACACTTTCTACAACCAAAAGGAGATTATTATGAAAAAAGTCTTGTACATGGCCGTTCTGGTCGGTTTCTTTCTGGGAGCAAGCGTGCTCACCAGCCTTGCGGCTTCCGAGCATGAGTCACATCATCCCGCCGCTGCGCAAGCTGCCGCGACACCCTCTTCCCGGGGAATGATGATGCAGCAGGGTGCGGGGATGAACCAGATGCCCTGCATGGCTGCTCAATCTTCGGGTTCCAATTCGCCGATGATGGGCATGATGGGGGGAGGTATGGGCGACATGATGGGCCGAGGTATGTCCGGTATGATGGATGGAGGCGGCATGCACGACATGATGCAAGGTGGTCAAATGGGCATGATGGAACAGCGGATGGAGCATGTGTTCTTCCTTGACCGTGCCGATGAACTCGGCCTCTCCGCTGATCAGATAAGCAGCCTCAAGGCAATTCACGTCGATTGCCGCAAGGAGAACATCCGCACTGCCGCAGAGGTGAAAATCGCCCGGCTGGAATTGTCCGCATTGCTCTCCGGCGACAGCTGGACGCTGAAGGACGCCGAGCCTCTGGTCCGCAAGGTGCAGACGCTTGAGGGCGATATTCATGTCCTTCACCTGCAGGCAGTCAGCGATGCCCGCAAGGTGCTGACTGCCGAACAGTTGCAGCAGGCCCACGCGGATGGCGGTGCCGAGAAGCTGGAAAGCCTGTTTCAATAAACCTTGTTCCCAAAAGATTTAAGGTGTGAATTATGCGAGATCCCGTATGCGGCATGGAGGTCACCTCCGACGCCAAAGGTGGCACGACCGAGTGGCAGGGAAAAACCTACAGCTTCTGCTCGGATAAGTGCCGGGAGAAGTTTACGGTCGATCCCGATGCCTATGTAACAGACCCTTTGAAGGACCCGGTCTGCGGCATGGCCGTGAGCAAAGAGAAGAACGCCGGTTCCCATAGCCACGAGGGGACGGAGTACCTGTTCTGCTCCAGCAAGTGTCGGGAAAAATTCGTTGCCGATCCCGACGCCTACCTCCATCCGCAGCCGCAGACGACCGATCCGGCTGAGGCGTCGCGAGAGTATACCTGCCCGATGCACCCCGAAATTGTCCAGCAAGGGCCGGGCAGCTGCCCTAAATGCGGCATGGATCTGGAGCCGATGTCTGCGTCCGGCGATGACGATGAAGAGGAGGAAGCGGCGATTCGGAGTTTGCAGCGCAAGACCCTGGTCGCCGGTGGGCTGACCCTGCCGGTCCTGCTCCTCGCCTTTGACAGCATGATCCCAGGGCTCTCTTTTGAAGGGGTCCTTTCGGCCCGGCTGCAGGGCTGGTTGGAGCTGGTTCTGGCGACCCCCGTTATCCTTTGGGCAGGCGGTATGTTTTTTACCCGGGGTTGGCAGTCCATCGTTAACCGCAGCCTGAACATGTTCACCCTGATAATGCTGGGAGTCGGTGCGGCCTATTCCTATAGCGTCATGGCGGTGTTGTTCCCCGATCTCTTCCCGGAGTCTTTCCGCAGACACGGTGAAGTTGCGCTCTATTTCGAGGCGGGCACGGTCATCACCACCCTCATCCTGCTCGGGCAGTGGCTCGAAGCCCGTGCCCGGCGGCAGACCGGCAAAGCCGTCCAGAGCTTGCTCAACCTCGCGGCCAAAACCGCGCACCGGCTCAAGGAGAACGGAGATGAGGAGGAAGTGGAGATCGACGCCATTGAAAAAGGCGACCGTCTGCGCGTGCGCCCCGGTGAAAAAATCCCCCTCGACGGCATCATTCTTGACGGTAAAAGCACCATCGACGAGTCGATGCTCACCGGCGAGCCGGTCCCGGTGGAGAAGGGCGAGGACGACAAGGTGATCGGCGCCACGGTCAACCAGACCGGCAGCTTCATTATGCGCGCAGAGGCCGTGGGCGAGGAAACCATGCTTGCCCATATCGTCAAGATGGTCGCCGAGGCCCAACGCAGCCGGGCGCCGATCCAGAAACTGGCCGACCAGGTCGCCGGCTATTTTGTGCCTGCGGTCGTGCTGACCGCCCTGATCGCTTTCGGGGTCTGGGCCGCATTCGGCCCTGCGCCGTCCATGGCCTACGCCATCGTCGTGGCCGTCTCAGTGCTGATCATCGCCTGCCCCTGTGCGCTGGGTCTGGCCACCCCCATGTCGATCATGGTCGGGGTCGGCAAGGGCGCCCAAAGCGGCATCCTGATCAAAAACGCCGAAGCCATCGAGCGCGCCGAGAAAGTCACCCACCTCATTACCGACAAGACCGGCACCCTCACCGAGGGCAAGCCTTCGGTTGTCGATGCGCAATCGCCGGACGGCGTGCAGACCGACGACTTGCTGCGCCTGGCGGCGGCTGTCGAATCGCAGTCCGAGCATCCGCTGGCTCGGGCCGTTGTCGATAAGGCGAAGGACGAAGGCCTGGATCTGCCGGAGATCACCGATTTCGAGAGCACCACCGGAGGCGGCGTCCAGGCCAGGGTCGATGGCAAGATGATTCGCATCGGCAAACGGGACTTCCTCGAAGCGGCAAAGATCAACATTCCCGACGCTCTGACCAAAGAGGCGGAACGCCTGCAAGGCGAAGCCAAAACAGTGATCTGGGCGGGACGCGACGATCAACTGCTTGGCCTCATCGCCATTGCCGATCCGATCAAAAAGACCTCGAAAGAAGCCATCGCAACACTGCACGAAATGGGCATCACCGTGGTCATGTGCACGGGAGATAATTCTCGCACCGCCAAAGCCGTGGCCAAAGAGCTGGGGATCGACGAAGTGCATGCCGAAGTCTCTCCCGAGGACAAACAGCGCATCGTCAACGAATTGAAGGACCAGGGACATCGCGTTGCCATGGCCGGCGACGGTATCAACGACGCCCCCGCCCTCGCGGCCGCCGATGTGGGCGTCGCCATGGGCACGGGCACTGACGTCGCCATCGAGAGCGCCGGGATGACCCTCGTCAAGGGCGACCTGCGCGGTATTGTCGGCGGCCTGCGTCTCAGCCGTGCGGTCATGCGCAATATCCGCCAGAACCTGTTTTTCGCCTTCATCTACAACGGCGTCGGCATCCCCATCGCCGCCGGAGTGCTCTATCCCTTCTTCGGTATCCTGCTCAGTCCGATGATCGCCGGTGCCGCCATGGCCTTCAGTTCCGTTTCGGTAATCAGCAATGCTCTGCGGCTACGCAAGATTTCTCTATAGATGTCGCGCCGGGCGACCTTAGACGACCACACAGGAAAGGGGACGCAATGAAAGATGACATAATCAATTTTGCAACCAGGACCTGGTCGCGGCGGAGATTTCTTCAAACGACCTGTTTGGTCTCCACAAGCATGTTCCTGCCATCGTTGCAACCGCTTTGGGCCGCCCCACTGGCCACAGAGAGCGCAGGAGTGTTCAGTGAACTCAACGCGACCGATCCTGCTGGTATCGACCTCTATCTGGAGCACAAAGACCTGCTGATTGGCGGCAGGCCCGGCCGGGTGATTGCAATCAATGGCTCGATTCCCGGGCCGGTCATTCGGATGCAGGAAGGCAAAGAGGCGCTGATCCGCGTCCACAACCGGCTCAACGAGTCGAGCTCGATTCACTGGCACGGCATCCTGCTGCCGTTCAACATGGATGGCGTCCCAGGTATCAGCTTCCCCGGCATTCCAGCGGGTGAAACCTTCACCTACCGTTATCCGGTTTTGCAGAACGGGACCTACTGGTATCACAGCCACACCGGACTGCAGGAACAGCTCGGCCACTACGGCCAACTGATTCTCGACCCGGCCGCAGCCGACCCGGTGACCTACGACAGAGAGTATTCGATCATCCTGTCCGACTGGACCTTCGAAGGCCCCGAACGCGTGTTGTGGAAGCTGAAGGCGATGGGGGGGTATTACAACTTCCAGCGGCAGACGTTGGCCAACATCGACGAGCAGATGCAGGCGAGCGGACTGTCGTTGAGTGAGGTGCTCAAAAATCGACTGGCGTGGGACCGCATGCGGATGGACCCGACCGACATCGCCGACATTACCGGAGCGACCTACAGCTTCCTGATGAACGGCAAAACGGCCGATGAAAACCCGACCTTCATTGCCGAGCCCGGTCAGCGGGTGCGCCTTCGGATCGTCAACGCCTCGACGATGACCTTCTACGATGTCCGCATTCCGGGCCTGCCGATGACCGTCATACAGGCGGACGGGCAGAACATAAAACCGGTGGAGACTGATGAGTTGCGTATCGGGGTGGCCGAAACCTATGACGTGATCGTGACGCTGCCCAACGAACGGGCTTATACCCTGTTCGCCGAAACGATGGACCGCAGCGGCTATGCCCGCGGTACCTTGGCACCGAGACAAGGAATGTCGGCG
This sequence comes from Deltaproteobacteria bacterium, assembly GCA_024636215.1. Next base: position 50,885 of record JAGXHL010000016.1, on the reverse strand, counting down.
GCTGTGCCCGAACTCCGCCGCCGACCCCTGCTCACCATGGCCGACATGGGGATGATCATGCACGGCGGAATGGATGGCATGGATGGCGCGATGCACGGCGGAATGCAAGGCATGAACGATGAAGACCCTGAGGGCATGCAACACACCATGCCTCAACACAGCTCCGGCAACGGTCAGCGCAGGGACTTGCCGACGAGCAACCTGATCGAACGCATCGAGCATGGCCCGGACAAGCACGGCCCGGCCAGCAGCACTATGGTGCAAGCGGTATACCGTCGACTCGACTATCCAGGGGCGGGGCTCGGCAATGACGGCTGGCGGGTTCTGACTTACAGCCAGCTACGCGCCCTGGAACGACCCTACGACCGACGGCCGCCCACCCGGGAGTTTAATCTGCATCTGACCGGCAACATGGAAAAATATATCTGGGGATTCGACGGCAAAAAATGGTCGGAATCCGACATGCTCCGTTTCCAGTACGGTGAGCGACTGCGGATCAATATGATCAACGACACCATGATGAGCCACCCGATCCACCTGCACGGCATGTGGATGGATCTCTACGCAGGGGCCGAAGACTATGGCGACAATCCCCGCAAACATACCGTGACCGTCCAGCCGTCTGAGTTGCTTAGCGTGGACATCAGCGTCGATGCTCCGGGGCAATGGGCGTTTCATTGCCACCTGCTTTTTCACATGGAAGTCGGCATGTTCCGCACCGTCGCCGTGGTCCGCTCACTGGAAGGAGGTCCGATCCATGTCAAAGCATAATCCACTTTTCTGGAAGATGGTTTTGATTCCGATAGTGCTGATGTTTGCCGCTTCGGGATGGGCGCAGGAAATGTCCGAGATGCTGCACGGCGAATCGTCCGCAGGGCATCAAAAAACTGTGTCCCAGGCGTCGCAGTTCGAGCCGGCGATCCCCGCAGGCATGACCCTGGACGGGGTCTTCGAATTCTCCGAGGCACCGCCACCTGCCGACTTTCCCGCCCCGATCCACGATGATCAGCTCTACATATTCACCCTCTTCGATCAACTGGAGTATCGCATCGCGAGCGACCACGAAACCGTCGACCACCTCGGCTGGGACGCCCAGGGCTGGATCGGCGGCGATTTCAACAAATTCTGGTGGAAAAACGAAGGCGAGGCTGTTTTTGACGGCCCGGATGAGGGGGAAACGGAAACCGACCTGCTCTATTCCCGCCTGATCACGCCGTTCTGGTATGCTCAGATCGGCGCGCAATACGCCAACGAATGGAACCAGGACGATTACGAAGATCGCTGGTCCGGCGTAATGGCCCTGCAGGGGCTGGCCCCCTACAAGTTTGAATTTGACAACTCGCTCTACATCTCCGAGGACGCTGATGTCACCTTCGAGACCGAAGTCGAGTACGACCTGCGCATCACCCAGCGCCTTGTGCTCCAGCCGCGGGGACAAATGGGATTTGCCTTTCAGGATATTGCCGAACGTCGCCTCGGGGCGGGCATAACCGATGTCACCCTTGGCCTGCGTCTGCGTTATGAGATCAAGCGTGAATTTGCGCCCTATATCGGCGTGCGCTACCAGTCCCTGCTTGGCGAAACCGACAACATCGCCGAGGCTGACGGAGAGGATACCGAGCAGCTGTTCTTCGTGGTCGGCGTGCGTGTCTGGTTCTGACCCATCAATGGGGCAACATCGGAGAATTCATGGCTAAAGAAGAAGACAGAACAACACAGTATCAAGAAGGTAGCTTGACCTTAGCCGGGACGGTCATGCTGGGAACCGGGGTCATGATCGGCGCCGGCATCTTTGCACTGACCGGGCAGATGGCGCAGATGACCGGTGCTCTCTTTCCGCTGGCATTTCTGGCCGCTGCCGTAATTATTGCCTTTAGCTCTTATTCCTACATCAAGATTTCCAACGCCTATCCATCCGCGGGTGGCATCGGCATGTATCTGCACAAAGCCTACGGAGATAGGTTGCCGACGGCCTTCAATGCCTTGCTGATGTATTTCTCGATGGTGATCGCCCAAAGCTTTCTCGCCCGCACCTTCGGCGCCTATACCATGCAGCTTTTCGGCGGAGACGAGACTGGGTGGATGGTGCCCATTCTCGGGGTGTCCCTCATCCTGGCGGCTTTTGTCATCAATCTGATGGGCAACCGCCGTATCGAGACGGTCGCGTCGTTCATCGGCATTTTAAAAATCGCTGGCATTCTGATTTTCGGGCTGGTGGGTGTCTGGGTTGCCGACAGCCTTGCCGTCGACTTCTCCAGCCCGGGAGAGGCCGGAACCGTCGGTAATTTCCTGGGTGCAACCGCCCTCGGCATACTGGCGTTCAAAGGCTTTACCACGATTACCAACAGTGGCTCGGAGGTAAAAGACCCGCATCGCAACGTCGGTCGTGCCATCGTCATTTCCATCTCTGCCTGCGTGGTGATCTACACCCTGGTCGGCTTTGCCGTGTCGAGCAATTTATCGCTTGCCGAGATCATCGAGACCCAGGACTATTCCCTTGCCGCCGCCGCCCGGCCGGCATTGGGCGACTACGGCCTTTGGTTCACGGTGGCCATTGCCATCATGGCCACCTCCGGAGGTCTTCTGGCCAGCATTTTTGCGGTCTCGCGCATGCTGGCCATGCTGACGGAAATGAAACTTGTGCCTCATAGTCATTTTGGTATGCCGGGCAGTATCCAGAAACACACCCTGGTCTACACCGTGGTTTTTGGTCTGATCCTGACCGCATTCTTTGACCTCTCCCGGATAGCGGCGCTGGGCATCGTGTTTTACCTGATCATGGACATTGCCATCCATTGGGGCGTCATTCGCTATCTGCGCGAAGACATCGAGGCACAGGCATGGGTGCCAGGTACGGCCATTTTTCTCAATTTGCTCGCTCTCGGCGGTTTTGTCTGGGTCAAACTGAATTCCGATCCCTTTGTGATTGGCTTTGCGGTTGTCGCAATGATCGTCATCGCGATCGGCGAGCTGATCTTCCTGAAAAAGACGGCGGGGACCAGACAATCCGATCAGGAGGAATCTGATGCACACAACCACTAAAAACCCGAAATTGAAACGGAGGCTATTACCATGATGGGGAATCACATGTTTGGTCACACAATGTGGGCAGGACACTGGCTGTGGATGCTGGTGATTGCTATTGTGGTCGTCATCCCGGCCTGGCGGATCTGTCAGCGCACCGGCTATCCGGGCTGGATGGGAATTCTGATCCTGATTCCCGTCATCAATCTGATTTTTCTTTATTTCTTAGCGTTTACGGATTGGCCGGCCGACAAAGCTCGCACTCAGAATGATTGAGCATGCCACCTCTCTGATCGCGGCGATCCCTGATGACCCTTGTAGGCGGCAGTCAAGGAATTTGCCGGCTGGAATCAGCCTGGATTAGAGCCTGTCCCATTTATGTTTCTTAACGAATGGCTTTGCCGGAAGTAACCTGTCTATTAACCTCGCCATACCCTCACAATTCACCGTAAAACACATAAGAATATTCCTTACCGTTTTAACAATATTCTCACCTTCAAACCATCAATCTAAAATAAAAATCATGTTAATTCAGGCACTTATGAATGTCAATTTTTGGCATGCATAGTGCTTTTAGTTGTGACCAAAGATGAATACCACAGTTTCATTTCATCTTTTTTGCCTCCGTCCTGAGTATGACACTAAAAGGCTCACCTCAGTAAGTTGGAACAAGTTTCAAGCAGTTGACAACGTAAGATATTGTATTAACGTAGAAGTTGTCTCATTTGGCGAAGAAAACGGTCGTCAGAATCGAAGCATCAATATAGATTTTGAGTTTCGCAAATTTACCCGGCATTAGCAGCCTATCGGATTAAACGGGCCAAAGCGAAAGTTTGGATGTTTGAGAACAGATTTTAGTTCAAAGAGCCATCGTTCTTGAAACACTGAAGAAGATGGCTCACCTCAAATTCCGTGGATGTTTCGTTGCCTGCTGATTTTTTCTATGGCTACGAAGCATTAATTATAACAGCAGAATTTTATCAGGAGGCAACACATGAACAGACACAGCAAGATTCTTTTCACCCTACTGTTGGGGATTGTATTCTCAGCACCGACACTGGCAATGGCCGTTGAGTTCACTTTTCATGGCGATCTCAACAACCGGTTTGGTCTCTACAGCAACCAGCAGGGATTTTTCCAGGCTGACCAGGCAGGCGTTATCGACGACAAAGATCGAGACGATTCTTTTGCAAGTATCAAGTATCGTCTCTGGACCGAAGCCAGCAGCAATGATGGCGCGGTTAAGGGCGTCTATGCAGTTGAACTCGGTGCAGTTCGATTCGGTCGCGGCGGTAATGGTAGGGCTTTGGGTGGAGGTTTCTCGGGGGATAGCGTCAACATTGAGACTCGTTGGGCCTATACGGATTTCCAACTCCCGAATGTCAGCAACAAAGCACGCGTTAAAATCGGCTTGATGCCTGTTAACGTGAACAGTTTTCTGTGGAATGAAACGGCAACTGGTGTGCTGTTAAATGGTGATAATTATACGGCAGGTTGGGTCCGTGGCAAGGAAGCGCTGCTTTCTTCTTCAGAAGGCAGCTGGGGGGACAATGATCTGGATGCACTTCTGGGTCGCTACGAATTTAAAAATGACGCCTTTAAAGCTGGGGTCTTTGGTCTCTATCAATGGCAGGGCACCAGTGAAGATTCCTTTGCGATGGAATCGCAAGCTTATCAAATTAAACAACTGGGCGATGTGGAGTTCGATTTGATCAGCCTGGGTACTGACGGTTCCTGGTCAACACCGCTTGACAAAAACACCCTTTTTGTGAATTGGGACCTGATATTCCAGACTGGCAGCTTCGACGATGTCATCTATGAAGATTCGTTAAGTGATGTTATCGCCCCGATGGAGGATTATGACCTCACTGCTTTCCTCGTTCATGCTGATGTCGGTCTCAAGTTTGGTAAAAACACAGTGACCTATACTACATGGTACGCTTCAGGCGATGATGATGCTACTGATGATGAGTTCAACGCCTTTATTACAACGGATGTCGATCGTTTCGACAGTATCGTGTTGTTTGAAGGTGGCTACACTGACGATGTCTATTTCACCGAGCGTCCCGCACTGTTCGACAAAGGATTGATCTTTAACAAAATCGCTTTCGATCGCCAATCGAGCGAGAAGTTTAAGTTTGGTGCTGCGGCTCTTTACCTGATGACTGCAGAAGATCTGGAATACACTGACGACTTTGGCCGGAGCCAGAAGCAGGACAAGATCGGCGTGGAGCTTGATGCCTATGCCAGCTATATGCTTTACCCCAACGTTGAAGTAGCTATCAATGCCGGCTATCTGTTCGCCGATGATGCCATGGATGCCTTCGAGGTCAATGGCGTGAACGTTGTCGACGGTAATGCCGATAATGACATTTTCCGTACGACAGCAAGAGTTCGGTATACGTTCTAAGTGACAAGCAATCGTTGTTGAATTTGTTATATGTCAGAAATTCAAATTCGGCAGTTGGTTCGATTCTGAATTCTGACACTTAGCTGGTGGGGGCGTGGAAATCGCCCCCACCTTTCCTCGTTTAACTGTTATTCTCAAAGTAATTCATAACAAAGGAGACAACTCATGGGACGTGATAGCATTGTCATGAAAATTATTATGCTCTCCCTGATGTTCGTCTGGCCAGCGGTGGCAGTCGCGGGAGTCATTACAGATGTCACAAATTACTTCCAACCGTCCAGCGGCGTTTTGATTGCAACCCAAGGCGATGATTATATTGTCAGTCTGGATGCTTCAGCGGGCGTTATGGTTGGAGATTTGCTTAGTATCGTAACCTCCGGAGAGGAACTTATTGACCCGACAAGTGGGGCAGTCCTGGGCCGCCTGGATTCAGTCAAGGGGTTGCTTAAAATCACAAAAGTCAGATCCGGATTCAGTCATGCGCGACCTCTGGGTACGATTTCTAAGGCACAAAATGGTGATATTGTCAGACGATATCAAAATATGACATCCGTTTTTTATGATCAGACAGGGGTCGGCTCTGGCCTGTATCGTCAGCTAGTCTCTGGCTTGCCCGATCTGGAGTGGCAAGGATATTATGAGCAAAAGTCTCAAGAGGCAACTTCTGATGTCAAGAATAGGCTGGCTCAACTAGCCTTTGTTTTGACCGACAGATCTCTTGAGGTTCAAGATAGCGCTGGTCAGGTTGTTCGTTCTTTTGCTGTCGACGGTAACATCTCAACGTCTTCTGAGACATCAGTTCAGCCAGCGGCCTTATCTGCTGGTGCCTCCCGTACTCAGACCACGCTCTCTCAACCGGTTGTTAGCTGGGAACAAACCCCTGAAAAAAATCATGCTCAGGTCGAATATGTAGCCGAATATCCAGGTTATCAGACTCTTGGCGAATTCCCTGGAATCGTTTTGACGGCGGATTTTACCTTAAACGATGGCAAGCACCTCATTGCCTCCAGTGATGGTCGTGATCTCGATGTGTTTGTCGTCACTGATCGCATGGAACGGGTTGCTTCGGAAAAGAATCAAGGCAAGGGTAATATTCATGCTGTTGCCTGGTGGAAGCCTGAGAGAGAAGGACCTCTTTATCTTGCTGTAACCGCTTCGACGGCAAAAACATTCTCCTATAGCACAACAACGGAAACAGTCTTTACCAGCTCTGTGTATCGGTTCAGGAATGGACAATTGACGCTTCTGGCACAGGATCTGCCTTATCTATTGGGAGCTTTTGATCGAGATAGCGATGGCAGCAAAGAAACCTTGCTTGGGCAACGGTTTGATCTTGATACCGTGTACGGACCTATCCGTGAGTTGCAACTGGAAAAAGATGGCGTTAAGGACGTCAAGCTTGATTTCGAGCTGCCGCTGTACTTTCCTGTACAGGGAAGCCTTTTGGCTGATTTAACCGGCGACGGAGTCGCTGAAACTGTCTACACTCGAAAGGGTGTACTTTATATCATAAGCAAGGGTAAACTTGAGTATGAGTCTTCCAAACAGATGGGTGGGAGTATTTCCAAACTTACTTATGATATTAACCCTGGACAGGGAGATGCGCTTTTCGCTTCAACTGTTTTTGAAGTCCCGCCGGTCGCAGTAGACATTGATGGTGACGGTCAGCTTGAACTGATTGCTGTTTCAGCGGACACCTCAGTCTTCAGTGCCCCCGGCTTGAATTCTGCGGGTGGTGAAAGTTGGTTGTCTGTGCTTAAACACGAAAATGGCCGATTTGTTAAAGGGACTTTAGGGGAAAAGCTGGAGAAACCAATCCAGGGCTTAGCTATTAACCATGGCAAAGCAATGGTTGTGCTCTCACAGCTGAACTCGATTCTCAAGGAAAAAGGGCAAAGTCACCTCCTGGCGCTGCCCCTCGCACCCCAGGAGGCTGTCCGGCAATAGAGACCGAAGCGAAAAATCTAGAAGTTTGAGAACAGATTTTAGCTCGTTTGCAGTCTGTGGAATATTCTTCCGGCCCTGTTGGTTATCCAACAGGGCCGCTTGCGTTTAAACTCCTAAGTTTCTGTAATTATTGTGCTTTATTCGTGGCATATTTCTCGCATCATTCTGTTTAATGTAAGGGAGGAAGTATGCCTGAAAATGGTGGGTCGATTGTATTGATTGAAGATGACGCTAGCCAGAGACGTATTATGCAGCATTCCCTGGAGCAAGCTGGCTACAAACTACACCTGGCCGATAACGCCCGTGACGGTTTGATGCTCGTGAGAGGTATTAATCCAAGGCTTGTGATAACAGATATTTGTTTGGGAGAATCCAGCGGCCTTGAATTATTGTCCGAAATCAAGTCCTATCGTAAGGACACTCTGGTTCTAGTTGTCACGGCTTACAGTTCGCTAGAGCAGGCCGTTGATGCAATCCGTTTGGGAGCATTTGATTATCTGCCCAAGCCGTTCAGTCGTGATCAACTGCTCCTGGCTGTTTATAAAGCCCTGGCTTTTGATGGTTTGCAAAAGGAAAATAAAAAGCTGAAAGTGGCTTTAACAAGTAAAGGCCACAGAACTCTGTTGGGTGATTCCCACGGCATGCAGGTTGTTCATGACCTCATCAGACGGATGGCGAGCTCCAGTGCCTGCATATTAATCCTCGGTGAGAGCGGAACAGGAAAAGAGTTGGCGGCAAGACTTCTTCACGATCGAAGTGTTTGTCGTAATGGTCCATTTATTCCTGTCAACTGTGCGGCAATTCCAGCGGAGCTGTTGGAAAGTGAACTTTTTGGCCACGTTCGCGGAGCCTTTACCGGTGCAGCAAGTGATCATTTAGGGAAATTTGGACAGGCTGAAGGAGGCACTCTGTTCCTTGATGAAATCGGTGATTTGCCGTTGAATCTGCAGCCCAAACTACTCAGAGCCCTTCAAGAACAAGAGATTGCGCCGGTTGGCGGTTCCGTGAAAACTATCCATGTCAGGATCATAGCTGCCACGAATTGCAATCTGGAAGAATTAATGGAACAGGGGCAATTTCGTAGCGATCTCTATTATCGTCTTGCGGTCCTTCCTTTGACACTACCGTCTTTACGGGAACGACCGGAAGATATACCCCTTCTCGCACAGCATTTTCTTAATAGGTACGCCGAGGGTCGTAACCTGAAACTCTCTTCAGAGACTCTGGAAGTCATGCAGAACTATTCGTGGCCAGGTAATGTTAGAGAACTGGAAAATCTTATGCAGCGTCTGGCCATTCTTGCTCGTACCGAATTGATACATAAAGAGGATCTGCCAATGCACGTTCAAGCTAGTAACGGACGCCGGGAACCGCGTGTTGTATATATGCCACCAGCGGGATTTCCTTTAAGAGAAATTGAACGTCAGGCTATTGCTCAAGCATTAGTGGTATCGGGGGGAAATCGTACTAAAGCTGCTGAACTCCTGCACATCCCACGACATATTTTAGCTTACAGAATTAAAAGAGGGCTCTGTTAGGGGTCCGGGTAGAATAGAGACAATCAGGCGCCACGATCAGACAGAGAAAGTTACCAGACTCAACAGACTGCCAGAAGGCATGTGCCAGGTCGTTGATCACCCCTTATATACCAGCGCCATCAGAGAAGTTGAGATCACAATATACCGGGCCAGCTTCACCCTCCGCCCGCAAATGGCGCCAACGTCCAGCTCTGGCGTCTTCATTTTCCTCAACAGGTGTTGTACAGCACTGACAGCCGACGCTGGGATAACCTTGTAAATGTAACGGATGTGTCGGAACCTGATGTTCCCGGATATATTCATCGACCATTTCCTCAGTCCAATCCAGAATTGGATTGAGACTGTAGCCATGAAACCGTGGGTCCTCTGACAATATCTCCAGATTGGCACGGGCGTTTCCTTCTTGTTTGCGAAGTCCACCAAAGGCGAGCTGCTTTTGCTTTTGATTCATGTAATCAAGGAATGGTTGCGCTTTGCGTAATGCACAACAGACAGGTTGCCCTTGCTGGGTTTTGTAGAGTTTGCAGCTGTATTCGGCTTCCTGTTGTTCAGGTGTCATAGCCGGATAAAGAGTCATGATGTTGAGCTTGTACTTGCGCATAAACTCATCACGCAGACGCAGTGTTTCGTAAAAGTGAAAGCCCGTATCAACAAAAACGATATCATGCTCCAGGCCCAGCCTGTGAAAACAATGCATAAGGACTGATGCAGTCTTCTGCATACTCGAAAGAAGCACCGCTCGCTTGCCAAACCGTTCGACACCGTAGGCAATTCGTTCGATAGCGCTTTGACCTGAAAGAGTTCGATTGGCTTCATTGAGGTTGAAACTTTTCACAGCAGTTCTCTCTTTCCCTTGTTTTTATTGCTGCCCGAACATAGCTGGGCACCATTGTGCACACTGCATCAGGAACAAACCCGCAGCAAGCAGCGTGGCATCTGCAGCATGAGCCACTTACGGGTATCCACAGTAACCGTGTGGCTTTCTGACGAGCATCTTATTAATTATACATATTATTGCAGTACATTTTACAGGCGAAACAATACTGTACTTGACACGGCTTGTCAAGTTACATATAAGCTTTAAACGCATCCTGTGCGGTTTGAAATACATCCAATGTGTATATTTGCGACCTATTAGGAAACCTCAGAGGACTTTTGGTAAGGAGCGAGAGTAAAAATCATGTCCAAAAACGACCAGGAACTAAGACTGTACGGTGTATACCGACAGGACAAAAACGACCATTTCATGCTACGGGTCAAGATCCCCGCCGGTCTTCTTACCAGTGCTCAGGCGGAAACTATCTCTGACCTCAGTAAGCGCCTGAGCAACGGCATGCTGCACTTGACCAGTCGAGGCAGCATTGAGTACCACTGGCTCAGGTACGAGCACCTGGAAGAGGTGTTTTCGCGTCTGGCCGAGGTGGGCTTGACCACCCGCGGTGCCTGTGGCGGGGCCGTTCGGGGGATTTCCTGCAGCACGACCTATAAACCCGGTTTTCAGGTTGTTCATGCTGTCGCACAGAAACTTAACCAACACTTTGCTGGCAACCCTGACTTCGAGGGTCTGCCCAAGAAATTCAAAATAAGCGTTGAGGCCGTTTATCAGGGGGCGCGCCATCTGATTCAAGATCTCGGCATCGTAATGGTTGATGCCGACAGTCACCCGGCCGTCTTTGACGTCTGGTGTGCGGGAGGGCTGGGGCGTGAGCCACAGTCTGGTTTCCTGCTTGAACGGAACGTTGCAGAAAACCGGCTGATCCATCTGATTGAATCCGTGGTGCAAGTCTATCGCGAGAAAACCCCACCGCCTAAACGGCTCAAATTTTTGCTCAACACGATCGGAGAAGAAGCATTTCGAAAGCGTCTGAAAGCTGAAATGACCCGGCGGCCTCAAGCCAAACAGGCAGAACTCGAACACCTTCAGGTTCTGGCGCCTCAGGTGACCTTTCTCGAAATTCCTGTTTTTGCCGGTGAGTTGGAAGCGGACGCGCTGTACCGACTTGCAACAATTGCCTCAGAAAACGGAAAGGGATACCTGGCTACGACTGCGAACCAGAACATCGCCTTGCTGGCTGAATCAGCCGAAGAAATGGAAACTTTCAAAAAAGTTTTAGAACAAAATGATATCAAGCTTGATTCTTCCGGGATTATCGCAAAATTCAGAGTCTGCCCCGGCAACCACGAATGTCGTATGGGACTCTCTGCGACCCGGGATATAGCGTGGCACATAACCACACTGATCAAAGAATCCGTCAAAGATATGAGCTGGGCGATTTCCGGTTGCAGCAACAGTTGCTCTCAGCCTCAACTGGCTGAATACGGCATTGTTACCAGCAAACTTGTCAGCGACGAAGCGGGTTGCAAGTGGCCTCTTTTTGATCTCTATCGTCGAGATGATCAACATCTCGGCCGACCTATTGCGGAAAAGCTCTCCGCAGCCGACCTTTATGACCTGATTCGCACCCTGGAATAGCTTGGTCAAGAAATTGGAAGATCATGTCGACTCTGCCTGTCCTGCTAAAAGATCCTCGCATATTGCTCATCGGCGGCGGCCGCGTTGCCCTGCATAAAGCGACTGTCCTGAAGGAGAATCAAATTCACTTTGAACTGCTGGCGAGCAGTTTTGAAAACGCCTTCCAGACGCTTGGTATGCAACAGGTTACTCGGATTAAAGATGTCGCAGCAAGTGACATCGCTGCATTCAACATCATTATCGATGCGACTGGCAATCCAAACGTCAAAGCTCTGCTCAAACGGGCCAAGGCTGAGCGATATCTGCTTCTGAACATCGTCGATGATCCGGCAAGTTCGGATTTTTATTTCGCCTCGTTACTCAATTACGGTCGCTTGAAAATTGCGGTATCCACTGATGGTGCCAGCCCCACCTTGGGGCAGGCAGTACGTGATCACATCAAGAGAGTCATTCCTGGAGAGATGGCTGCTTTTGTCGAGGAGAAGGCCTCCGAGCGAGCGCAGCAGAGAATAAATGTAGAAGCAACCAGAGCAGGAACCCTTCGGCGCCTGGCCCAGGTCGATTTGGTTGGCTGCGGCCCTGGTGATGTTAACCTGCTGACGCTTCAAGCATTCCAATGTATTGGTGAGGCGGAGGTGGTTCTATATGATCACCTGATTACCAAGGAGATTCTTGATCTCATCCCGAAGCGGGCAGAGAAAATATATGTTGGCAAACAAAAACAGGCACACGGGCTGAAACAGGAAGAGATAAACGACCTCATTCTGGAGCAAGCATCTCATGGCCTTAGAGTTGCGCGATTAAAAAGTGGCGACCCGTACATCTTCGGTCGTGGTGCTGAAGAAGCACAATTCCTGGCCTGTCACGGTGTGCGGGTACGGGTCATCCCCGGTCTCAGTTCCGCCGTTGCAGCCCCCTCGGCGGCGGGCATCCCTTTGACGTCAAGAGGCTATGCCACCAACGCGTCGATTGTCTCTGCCCATCTTGCCGGAAGCCGACTCAATACTGATTGGCTTCCATTATTGCAAATCCCCAACCATACGACTGTGGTGTTAATGGGATTAAGTTTTGCGAAGGAGATTTCTGCGCTTGCTTTACGGCAAGGAGTCTCTGCCAAGATGCCAGTCGCCATTGTGTCCAATGCAACGCGTCGCAATCAAGAAACCATTATCACTTCAATTGAAAAAATGGCTGAGGACGCTTGTCAAGCCAAACGACCTGCAATCCTGGTTTTCGGCGAGGTTGTGAAACTCAGTTCAATTCTACCTCATGGTTGTTCAATGGAGGGGGCTAAGATGAAGGGGCATGAAGTGTAGAATTGTGAGCAGTGCAAGTTTGAGCAAAAAATATCGGCAACAGCTACCCACTTCTTTGCCGCAGCATATGGACGATCTGGTCTTGCCGCAGCAAAAGGGGCGCTAAGGGACACTCAACTTTGTGTGTCTCCGGCTCAACTTTGTGTGTCCCCGGCTCTCGGCTCCGGGTGGTGGTTGCCGGGCAAGCCCTGCGCTACCCCTTCGCGTCTGTTTCAGTCACGCTAGTAGCGCCATGAGTCTCGAATATTGCCCTGATCTCACTTTCTATGCCTGTCGAAGCATTGATCTTGATCTCCTTCTTGTCTTTATCGACAAAGATTTTTTCATTCGGGAATCCGGAAATTAGGCTATTCTGGATATCGCGTTCTGCGTTCTTCAGGGTATCTTCGGATGCAAATTTTGCCGTCAAGATCCTGGACATGTGCATTTCTCCTCATTTAAGCAGCAAATGATTCTTAACAACGGGACGAGTAACCTACATTTCAATTCTAACAGACCATTTCCGTTGTCAAGAAGAAATCGTTGCGCAGCGACGATCGCTCGTAAAAAACGCCGAAAGATTGGGCAGATGAAGATCGCCTGGATCGGTTCCAGACTATTCAGAAAAAGATATTTAATTCGATCGGGTAGCCTGTAACTGGGACTTCGCCCAGCACCGGGATTTTGAATCCACTGGGGTTGTGAATAAAGGCCCTTTTCCTTCAAGTCCTGAATATCTGTGAGCACCCTTTTTTCAGGGCTTAACCTATGTAACGATTCACCTGCCGGCCCAAGGGTCGTCATCCCCGAGTGGTTCTATCGGGGATCCACTTGTCAACTCTGCAAAACCTGGATTCCGGCTAAAATCATGCCGGAATGACGCCGTAGGAGTCGTCTTCATGCGCGATTGTCCACTGCTAAAGCCGCGAATCTTTTTTATTAAGCTACAGTCACACCGGTGGCAAACCCAGTTCCTTCAGATAGCGGTTGTGCGACTCGGCGGCCTCGGTAATACGCTTTTCAACGTCAGCCATTTGTGCATGGACAGCGGCCAAATCGATTTCCGGCTCGGCTTCGGCAGTACTGACGTAACGGGAAATATTCAGGTTGTAATCGTTCTTCTCGATCTCTTCCATTGATACGCGCCGGGCGTAGCGTTTTTCATCTTTACGGAACTGGTAGGAGTCAATGATTTTGTCGATATCCTCGGGACGTAGCGCATTTTGCCGCTTGCCTTTTGCAAAGTGTTCGCTGGCGTTGATGAAGAGTACGTCATCAGGCTTTTTGCATTTTTTCAGGACCAGAATGCACACGGGGATACCGGTGGAGAAAAACAGGTTGGCCGGCAGGCCAATCACGGTGTCGATGTGACCGTCCATGAGCAGTTTGGTGCGGATGCACGCTTCCGCGCCACCCCGGAACAGCACGCCGTGAGGCAGGATGATGGCCATGGTGCCTTCATCGCCAAGGAAGTGAAAGCCGTGCAGCAAAAAGGCGAAATCCGCCGCTGATTTAGGCGCAAGGCCATGGCTTTTGAAGCGGAAGTCTTCGCCCATGACCTCGTTGGGATCCCAGCGGTAGCTGAAGGGCGGATTGGCCACCACCGCATCGCATTGGAGCTTCTTGGCCGGGTTCATCTCATTAAGGATATCCCAGTCGTTTTCCAGGGTATCGCCGTGATGAATGTCGAACTCGGTATCCTTCAACCCATGCAGCAGCATGTTCATGCGTGCCAGGTTGTAGGTGGTGATGTTCTTTTCCTGACCATAGATCATGCCGATACCGTGTGGCCCCATCTGGCTGCGCACATTGAGCAGCAGCGAACCGGAACCGCAGGCAAAGTCCAGCACGCGGTTAAGCTTTTTCTTTTTGCCGGTGGCCGGTTCCTGGCTATCCAGCGTGACAATGCGCGAGAGGATGGTGGAGACGCTTTGCGGAGTGTAAAACTCGCCCGCCTTCTTACCGGAAGCCGGCGGCAAACTGGCCGATCAGGTATTCGTAAGCGTCCCCCAGAATGTCGCTGTCGGTGGAGAACTGCGCGATGCCCTCGGCAATCTTGCTGATAATGGTGCAGAGTTTCTTGTTGCGGTCCGTCGCACTGCGGCCCAATTTTTCGGAATGCAGGTTAATTTCCGAAAACAAACCCTGAAAGGTGCTGGCAAAGGATTCATTTTCAATGTATTTAAAGCCACGCACCAGGTTTTGCAGCAGCTCCGCGTTTTGGGTGCGGGCCAGCTCGGCAATGCTGCTCCACAAATAATCCGGGTGGATCACATAATGCATCTTGCGGCGCATCTGCTTTTCAAACTCCGCCACATCGTCAGCATTATCCTGATACCACACCGCCAGGGGCGCGCGGCGCTCATTTGCTTCCAGCCTGGGGTAGTCCTGCCCCAGCTCCTTTTTGGCGGCGGCCTCGTAATTGTCGGAGAGATAGCGCAAAAACAGAAACGACAGCATATAGTCGCGGAAATCGTCGGCGTTCATCGCGCCGCGCAGGTCATCGGCAATGGCCCAGAGGGTTTTACCCAGTTGGCTGAGTTGTTCTTTGGTCATGTACTTTCCTTCAAATGATCTGCCGAGGATTCCTCGGTAGTTGCTTCATGGTTCAGCTTGTTCATACGATCACCCTGATCATTTTCCTGGCGCCACGAAAATGATCGGAGGCCGGGCGTCCACTGGACTTGTGATAATGGTGAGCCCTCATTCCTGTCCCTCTTCCAGCCATGCTTGGCCTTTACTCGTCAGCCGGTATTTCTGAAGGCGGCTGCGAGGTTTATCGGGGATGGTCATTTCGATCAGCCCTTGGCCAATAGCCGTTTGCTGATAGTGTTCCCGGAAATGCTTTTCGTCCTTCAAGCCCAGGGCTTGCATCAGCTCTGTGCGCCCCATTTCGCCCTGAAGCACCTCAAGCAGCCTTCCCACTTCGGGGGTGACTTCGGGGGTGACTTCGGGGGTGACTTTGGTGCCAGGCTCTTCAATAAACCCCTCATGCACCGGCAAGCGGATCAAAAACGAACTGCGCTCGTCGTCACTTTCAAAGCGTGGCTGGGGTGAGCCGTTGGCTTGCATCACGCGCAACACCTTGGGGATGCCGGTGGAGCGGCCTTCGGTAAGGTCCAGTTCTTCCAGAAACTCGCCGATACGGCGGTTGCGGTAGCGGCGGCTGACGGCGCGGCCTGCTTGCAGGTCTTCCATGCGAATGGAACGGTCCGGGCCGGGAAAACTCAGCACCAGCAGCTCTTCCGGGGTGATGCGCACCTCAATCGGCTCGCGGATTTCATAGGAGCGGTGATACACCGCATTCACCACCGCCTCTTCAATGGCCGCTAGCGGGTAGTTCCAGAAACGCTCCGCCTGGGGCCGATCCGGGTGTTTGATAACGGTTTCCTTCAGGTAATTCCGGGCAATGTAATCGACCGCATCGCGGGTAATGCGCCCCAGCGGGCCGCGAAATTCCTTTTCCTCGAAGCGGTCACCGCCCGGCCCATCGGGGAAATACACCACATCAATCTGGGTGGCCGGGAAAAACTGCTCCGGGTGGTCGTTGAAAAACAGCAGGCCGACATTTTTCGGAAATGTCATCTCCGCCGGGCCGCCCACCACATTCATACGCCGCCCCAGCGCTTCGACATCCAAACTTGCGGCTTCGCCCGCCAACTCACTACCAATTTCCTGCAGGAACTCGCGCATCAGATGAGGCGACAGATCAGTAAGGCTGGCACCCTGCCGGTAGCGATCATCAAAAGGCACCGTCGCGGCAAGCGACAACAGCTCCCGCTCATCCGCCCCTTTGGCGCGTACCGTACTGGTGTGCTTGCGCATATAAAACGCCCAGTCCGCCTTTTTGTCACCCAGGCGGGTTCTGGCCTTGTAAGGCCGGGTTTCCCCGCCCGGCACCCACAGTACCAGAATCAATTTACCCTGCACTTCATAAGTGGCGGTCAAACATCGGTGCCAGGCTTGCAAAGTTGTAAACTTAAACCTACAACAACCTCACCCCCCACAAAACAAAAACCACTTTCCGTCAGCCCTCAGGCCAACCTCAAGTGGTCATTCAAGCCTCTCTCAATGTCGAACCCCTGCCTGCAACAACATTTTCCACCCCCTGGAAATTAATAGATTTCACTCTAACCGACTCTTTCTGGTGGGTAAACCGAAAACTTCCAGACGTTGCAACCGGAACGTAGGATGCTGGTGAACAATGAGAACCGCATCGTTCTCCCCTTGGCGTTTCTTCCATCCTATGCTCTCATGCCTCCCCACTCATGGTTGCGGTTAGTACCTCATCGATCACTGAATGCGACTCCTACCAGCGTCATTCCGGCATGTTTTTAGCCGGAATCCAGATTTTGCAGAGTTGAAAGCCTGGATCCCCGATAGAACCACTCGGGGATGACGACCCTTGGGCCGGCAGGTGAAGAGAGAATAAGATTTCCAAAGGATATTTAGTAAGCAGCAGGGCCACGCCGTCAAGGAACAGGGGTTCGACGAAAACGACGAAGGGCAGCCGACCGGCTGCCCTTCAAATACTCTGGATGGGATCTGTTTTACAGTGAGCAGCTCATATCTTCGCCACAGCACATGGGCGACTTGATCTTGCCGTGGCCGTTGGGGCACTTGGAAACCTGCACGCTGTTGCCGTCATCCAGCACCAGAGAGTCATTTTCAAGGGGGGCGTCGCATTTGGCGCAGGTTGCATTGACGCCCATTCCGCATTTAGCACAGGTGTAAGTTGCCATGTCAATTCTCCTTAGAAGTTATTATGAAAAACTTGGTTGACCTTTGGCATGTTCAAAAACACTTCTTTAAACTTCTACAATAGCGACAGGGGTCTGTCAAACACCGCAAAGGATTCAGACGCTGTTTTTCAAGCGCACGCCATCACCCGGCAGTTCAACCAGCCCCTCTTTGTACAGAGCGCCAACACCTTTCTTGAACAGCTTCTTGCTCAAACCGAGCTCTTCCTGGATATCCTCTGCCGGACTTTTGTCGTGCAGGGGCAGAAAGCCCTCATGATCAATCAGGGCCTGCATGACCACGCTCCTGGCATCAGCGCGGTCGGTGCGGGTGCCCAGGCTCAGGGTGCAATCGACCTTGCCATCGGCACGAATCTGCCTGATATAGCCCTTCACCTGGTCTCCATATTTCAGGCGGCCGCCGATTTCATCCTTGTAGAGCAAGCCGGCAAAGCGGTGGTTGATAATCACCTTGGCGCCAAGCTCGGTAAACTCATAGACGATCAGGTCGACCTCCTGACCTTCCCCGAGAGTCTCATCGACAGCTGAAAGACCTTTTTCGACCCGCGCCGTCCCGATCGGCCGGCCCTCGCGATCAAGTCGCACCTTGACCAGGTAGCGACCGCCGGGCTTCATCGGCTCCAGCTGTTCTTTCACCGGAACCAACAGGTCCTTGAACAACCCCCAGTCCATGAAGGCCCCATGCTCATTGACCTGACTGGCACGCAACAGGGCGTACTCGCCGACCTCGGCAAAGGGCTGACGCAAGGTGGCAACAGGATTACCGCTGGCATCCGCATAAACAAAAACCAACAGCGCATCCCCGACTTTGAGCTCTTCGTCAAGTTCCCGCTTTGGCAAAAGGGCCTCTTGCCGACCGCTGCGCAACCAGGCGCCCTGGTCATCAATTCTGGACACGACAAGCTGGTTCATTCGACCGAATTCGAACATCGATATCTCCATTCTGATAATTTTTGTGGCGTTTCAGTTTAACATCAAGAACCTCGAGTACAGGACAAAAACATCGGTCGCAGCAATTTTAAGCACTCTGCGCGCGGCCTCTCCCACCACCTGGGTCTGCCTCTGTGTGGAAGAATGACAAAAACCAAGCATTTTGCTTTGCATGGCAACCGCCCTCTGCCATAATCCCTGTCGATTATCCGGAAAGAGAGTCTCCATGGCATTTATCAATCTCCGCAACATCAGTCTGGCTTTCGGGGGGCCGCGACTTTTCGAGGACGTCTCCCTGCGCATTTCCAAGGGCGAGCGTATCTGCCTGCTCGGTCGCAACGGCACGGGCAAATCGACCCTGCTCAAGGTGATCGCCGGCGAGCTTGCGCCCGATGCTGGCGTCATCGATCGTCAACAGGGTCTGCGTGTCGCCCGCCTGGAGCAGGATGTTCCGCGCAACCAGCGAGGCACGATTTACCAGGCCATCGCCGAGGGGCTTGGTCAGGCAGGTTCGCTGCTGAACCGCTATCACACACTGAGTCTGCGCATGGAACAGGGCGAAGAGACACGGCACGAAGAACTCTCCGAGATCCAGCATGAGTTGGAAAGTTCTGATGGCTGGGCCTGGCAGCAACAGATCGAGCAGGTCCTCTCCCGCCTCAAGCTGGATGGCAACCTGCCGGTCCAGGGTCTTTCGGGCGGGATGATGCGGCGGGTTCTCCTTGGCAGAGCCCTGGCGAGCAACCCCGATATCCTGTTACTCGATGAGCCGACCAACCACCTGGACATCGAATCGATTACCTGGCTGGAAGAGTTTCTCAAGCGCGAGCATCTGACCCTGGTCTTTGTCACCCATGACCGGGCCTTTTTGCGCAACCTGGCAACCCGCATTGTCGAGATCGATCGTGGCCGCCTCTACGACTTCGCCTGCGACTACGATACCTTCCTGCAGCGCAAGGAAGAGCATCTGCACGCGGAGAGCCAGGAGAACGCCCGCTTTGACAAAAAGCTGGCCGAAGAAGAAATCTGGATCCGCAAAGGTATCAAGGCGCGACGCACCCGCAACGAAGGGCGGGTGCGCGAGCTGAAGAAGATGCGGGAGGAACGCAGCCAGAGACGCGCCCGCCTCGGCACGGCCAACTTCAACCTGCAGGAAGCTGACCGCAGCGGCAAGCTGGTCGCCGAAGTGACCGGACTGTCCTTCGCCTATGCTGACACCTGCGTGGTAAAAGACTTTTCCACCACCGTCATCCGTGGTGACCGGATCGGCATCATCGGTCCGAACGGAGCGGGTAAGACCACCCTGCTCAAGCTGATTCTCGGCGAGCTGCAGCCGCAGCAGGGTGAGGTGAAACTCGGCACCAACCTGCAGACGATTTACTTCGACCAGCTCCGGGAGCAGCTCAATCCGGACTTGACCGTCCAGCAGAATCTCGCCGGCGAGCAGGACACTGTCGTGGTCGGCGGCAAAGCCCGACACGTGATCGGTTACCTGCAGGACTTTCTCTTCACCCCCGACCGCATCCGCAGCCCGGTGCGCATTCTTTCCGGAGGGGAACGCAATCGGCTGTTACTCGCCCGGCTTTTCACCCGGGAGGCCAACGTTCTG
The DNA here is from genome assembly GCA_024636215.1 of Deltaproteobacteria bacterium. The sequence continues at coordinate 30,899 of JAGXHL010000016.1, read as the reverse complement.
GTCCTCGACGAGCCCACCAACGACCTCGATCTGGAAACCCTGGATCTGCTCGAAGAGCTGCTCGCAGACTTCAAGGGCACCCTGTTTCTGGTCAGCCACGACCGGGCGTTTCTCAACCGCGTGGTCACCAGCACGATCGTCTTCGAAGACAATGGCCGGATTGGCGAGTATGTCGGCGGCTATGATGACTGGCTGGACCAGAGGGAAGAGACCGCAGCGCCGCAGGTCGTTGAAACCAGCAAGGAGAAGCCGAAAAGAGAACGCGTGCGCAAACTGACGTTCAAAGAGAAGCATGAACTGGCAGACCTGCCGGCCAGGATAGACGCTCTGGAGACGGAGCTGGCCGAACTCCATGAGACAATGGCTGACCCAGACTTTTACCGCACCGCCGGCGAGCAGGTCGCTGAAACCACCATCCGGCTGGAAAGGCTCGAAGCGGAACTGGCTGGGGCCTATGCCCGATGGGAAGAGCTTGACGCCTTGAACCATTAATCTGCCAGCAGGGACCGACTCTGTTATTACACGAAGGCCTTTCACTTTCTAGTCTTTAGGTTATTCTGTTAAGATAGCACGCAGCCTGGTTTTCTTTATGGTGACGAAATGAGTATTCTGATTGTTGACGATTCACTGGTTTCCCGTACTTTCATTGGTGACCTGCTCAAGGAAGTCGGTTACAAGGAACTTATCCTTTGCGAGACGATCGAGGATGCCTACACAACCATCGGCTTCGACGACCCGGTGCCAATCATCACCGACCTCGACCTGATCCTGCTGGATATCAACCTGCCTGGGAAAAGCGGCATCGATGCCTGCCGGGAACTTTCTGAGCACGACGTTTTCCGTGACATTCCGATTATCGTCATCAGTGGAGCCGACCATCTCGATGGCCTGGAGGCCGCCTTTTCAGCTGGTGCCACTGACTACATTACCAAGCCTCCCAGCCACACGGAGTTGCTGGCCAGAATCCGTTCGGCCCTGCGTTTAAAAACCGAAATGAACCAGCGCAAAGCCCGTGAAGACGATCTGCTGGTGCTTAACGAGCGGCTTGCCGAGATGAATCGTGAGCTGGAAAGACTGTCCACAACCGACAGCCTCACAGGTGTGGCCAATCGGCGCTCATTCAATGAATTCCTCTCCCGTGAATGGCTGAGAGAGCAGCGCGAGCAGCAGCCATTTTCCGTGATCATGATCGACATTGACCATTTCAAAAATTACAATGATCATTACGGCCACCTGAAGGGCGATGTCTGCCTGCAGAAGGTCGCCTGGGCGCTGCAGGGAGCGCTCTGTCGGCCCGGAGACCTGCTGGCCCGCTACGGAGGAGAAGAATTTGTCGCCATCCTGCCGCATACCGATCTGCAGGGAGCTGTGGAGCTGGCGGAAACCATGCATGAAAAAATTCGGCAACTGCAACTCAAGCACGAAGATTCACCGGCCTCTTCCCATGTGACGATCAGCGCCGGCATCGCCAGCGTAATCCCCAATCAGAGCCTCTCCCCGTCCCAGGTCATGGCCATGGCCGACAAAGCCCTCTACCAAGCCAAACAGGCGGGCCGAAACCAGAGTGCTATAGCATCTACTTCATCAGTCAACGCGTAAACATCAAAGTTAGAGACCAGCAGATGCCTGCCGAACAAAACTCAGCAAAGAGAAACAACGACCTGCGCGCGCTGCCCTGGAAAGCTGGAGTGAAACCACTCATGCTGGCGCCATTACAGGGTCTCACCAACCGCGCCACGCGCGGACTGTTTATCGACTGGGTTCGCCCTGACGTGGTTTTCACCGAGTTCATGCGCGTCAGCAGCGTCGGCCGCAAGCACCTGTCCAAAAACGACCTGAAAGAGGCTGCCAGCACGATCGGCAGCGTGCCTCTGGTCGCACAGCTGGTCGGCAACAGCAGCCAGGCTCTGGTTGAGGCCGCCAGACACGCGGAGGCCGCCGGTGCCCTGCATATCAACCTGAATATGGGCTGTCCCTACGGGCGAACGGCCAGCGGCGCAAGCGGTGGCGCCATGCTGCAGTACCCGGAACTTTTGGCTGAGATGCTGCCGGCCTTGCGCCAGGCCGTCTCCGGCACCTTCTCAATCAAGTTGCGGGCCGGCTACCAGGACCCCGAAGAGATTTTTGCCCTGCTGCCGCTGATGGCCGCAGCCGAAGTCGACTTCCTGATCATTCATCCCCGTACGGTCAAACAACAATATGCAGGCACAGCGGACCACAGGATCACGGCTCGGGTCGTTCATGAGACAGCCATACCGGTCATCGCCAACGGTGATATCCGCACTGCGGCCCAGGGGCTGCGCATCCTTGCTGAGACCGGGGCCGCCGGCCTGATGCTCGGGCGGGGTGCAATCTCTGATCCGCTGCTCTTTGAACGTCTGCGCAAGCACAATACCAAAGAACCGACGGCAGCTGAAACCGCAGCGATGCTGCATCGTTACCTGAAGGAGCTGTTAAGGCTTTACAGTGAGTTGTTCTGCGGCGAGCGTCAAATCCTCGACAAGGTCAAGAATGTGCTGTCTTTTATCGACACACCTGCCTTCGCCAAACCAATCACGAAGATGAAACGCACCCACAAGCTCGCCGATCTGGCGGCCCTGATTGAGGAGCTGTGAAAAGCTGATGAGCGAGAGTCCCGAATTTGATCACAGCGAGCTGCTTGAACTGGTGCGGGCGCGCATGCCGTTCGGCAAGTACGAAGGGCGACTGATCATCGATCTGCCGGAGGATTATCTGGTCTGGTTTGCCGGCAAAGGCTTTCCGCAAGGCAAGCTGGGCAGGCGGTTGCAGGCGGTTTATGAATTCAAACTGAACGGGCTGGACGCTCTTTTTGACCCGTTGCGCTAAAAAAAATGACCCGTCCAGGAAGCTGCCGCGAGGCGAACAGCTGGGCGGTCCCCTTAACGGCGAGGACCGTCCCCTGCGACATTAAAATCGTAACGACCGACCCCTTGTACCAGCAAATACTTTGCCGCCTGCGAGGACTGGTTGACCACCCTGTGCCGCCGCTTGACAGCAACCTCACAGCGCTCTCCGCAAGCAAGCGTAATGCTCTCTTCGGGGCTCTGATACTCAACCCTGATCGAACCTTGCAGGCAGAGCATGCGGTCGGTCACCTCGGTATGAAAGTGCCAGGCCGTCGCTTCCCCGGCTGCGAGGAGCATAATGCGGACCCGAACCTCTTCTGTTTCCAGTATGACTTCATTTCTATCGTTCATGACCACCTCACAAAGCAGATAAACAAGCGGCCGCAATCTCAGCCCGCGAGGCCAGCTCGATGAGCAGGGATAATGTCCCCGCCCGGGCTCACGTAGCGAACTTCACAACACAGGGCAAAGCCGATCCGCTGCTGCACAACCTTGCGGATATGCGCAATCAGGCTCAAAACGTCTGCGGATGTGGCACCGCCGAGATTGACAATGAAATTGGCGTGTTGATGAGAGACTTCCGCCTTGCCGATACGTGTCCCTTTCAAGCCGGCGTCTTCAATAACCTTGCCCGGAGGCCCGACGCTGGCGTGCATTGCGCTGGTGCTGAGAAAAACTGAACCACAGTTCGGCTGTTTGCGCGGAAATTTGCGCCGACGCTCCCGCAAATCGTCCAGCATCAGGCTTCGTATCTGCCGGGGCGGCTGTCGTTCACACTCAAGTTCCACTCTGACCACCACGGCACCACGCCCCTGCAGCGCGCTGCTGCGATAATCAAAAGCACACTCATGTCGAGTGAGTTCGAGCTGCCGGCCATCCTGATCGACAATCCAGACCCGGCGCACGTTCTCACCGATACCTTTGCGCTGGCTGCCGCCGTTCATCAGGACCAGGCCGCCAATAGTTCCGGGGATACCGATGGTATGTTCCAGCCCCGCCAGACCGGCCAGCATCGCCTTGCGAGCCAGGCCGGGCACCCAGGTTCCGGCTTCGGCGACAATCCGGTTCTCTGCAATCTCAACACGGGACAGGTTCTTGCCAAGCTTAAGGACAATACCGCGCAAACCGGCGTCATCGAAGAGCAAGTTGGTGCCCTGCCCGATCACCAGCAGAGGGAGTTTCTGACCATGGGCAAAACAGACCAGGCGCGCCACCTGAGCAATCGTTTCAGGCTCGACCAGCAGGTCCGCAGGACCGCCGATCTGCCAGCTGCTATGCTCCGCAAGCGGTGCATCACGCCGGGTCCTACCGATGTCAGCATCAACAAGCTGGTCGAGGGATGAGGTATAATGATCGGAGTGTAATCGGAAGGACATAGGTTTTCCTGCATGAGTCGTCGGTGCTTGCGAAAATGGCCGGTCACTTCTTCCTGTGAGGCTGCGCTGGTTTGGTTCTGGAAGCCGTCAGTTTCGCCAGGAACACCACGTGGCGAAAACCTCCCCGGCCGGGACGCTCGTGACTGACGCTAAAGCCGGCGGAGCAAAGACGCTTGTCAAAGCCCTCATCATAATTCTCGCCCCAGACGGAAAAGACCCCGCCGGGCTTAAGGGCCGCTTTCACATGGTCGATTGCACGACTGCCGTAGAGCGGGTCCTTGATCTTGTGGGTATGATAATGCGGCCCCTTGTAAAGGTCAAAGACGATGGCATCAAATTTTTTCGAGTCCACTTCGCGGGGCGTTTTGCGAACCAACTCCGCCACGTCACCGATCTCAACGTGAACCCGAGGATCGCTGACCGCGTGCTCAGTCAAACCGGCCAAAGGCCCGCGGCACCACTCGAGGACGACAGGGTTGAGTTCTGCAACGATGACCTCAGCGCTTGCCGGTAAAGAATCGAGGACCGCCCGGAGGGTGCACCCCATACCGAGGCCGCCCACCAGTACCCGGGGTGCAGAATGATTCTTGAGGTGCTGACAGCCGAGCTGTCCAAGGACCACCTCGGAGCGATTCGCCATACTGTTCATCAACACCAGGCCACCAACAGTGATCAGAAAATCACGCTCATCGCGTTGACGGAGTTCCAGGACACCTTCGTCGGTGTTGATGCTTGCCAGGGTCTTCCAGGGTTTGGCCATGAAGTGTCCACTAAATAAAGGGGACAGGCACCTGCGGAGCCAGTCCCCTTAAAGCTTGTTGCTATACAAATGGTTAATCGCCTACCTGGCTTCTTTCAGATAGCGGTAATAATCCGAGTCGGTGGAAATCACCAACCGGCCATTCTTCTGGATCGACTTCTTGTAGGATTCCAGTGTTCTCAGAAAAGCATAGAACTCCTTGTCCTGATTATAGGCCTCAGCATAGATGGCTGCCGCCTCAGCGTCGGCACCACCGCGGATCTCAAGGACCTTGCGATAAGCTTCAGAGCTGATCTCCTTGAGTTCGCGTTCCATCTGACCAAGGATGTCGGCCTTCTCGCCTTCCCCCTCGGAGCGGTACTCGGCGGCAACTTTCTTACGCTCGTTGATCATGCGCTCGTAGACCCGGGTTCTGACCTGCTCAACATAGTTGATACGCTTGATTTGCACATCGATCAGATCGATCCCGTAGTCGGGGGTATTGGCGCGGGCCTTGTCGAGGATGCCGGCCAGAATTTCTTCGCGTCCGACCAGATCCTCCGTGGCGACTTCGACACCTTCAACCTCGAAGCGTTCATCACCACCACCTTTCTGAGGCTGATAATCGCTGCCACGGACCAACTCCACCAACAGGCGACCAGAGACGGCATCGCGCACCACCGAATCAATGATATCGTCAAGTCGGCTCAGGGCACCACGTTCAGTGGCGACGGTCGTGTAAAAAAGCAGGGGATCTTTGATACGCCAACGCGCCGTGGTATCGATCCAGATAAACCTCTTGTCCTTGGTCGGAATCTGGTTCGGAGCACCGTCCCACTTCAAGATTCTTTTCTCAAAGCGACTGACTTTCTGCACAAAAGGAAGCTTGAAATGCAAGCCGGCTTCAGAAACATCACCCACCGGCTTTCCGAACTGGGTGACGATCGCCTGCTCTGCTTCGTTAACCACGTAGAGGCCATCCATACCGACAAACAGTACCGCAATAATAATGACAACGAGAACGGGTGCTTTCATTATTTGGCCCCTCCTTCCAACGCTTTGCGCAAGGGGAGCAATGGCAGGGCTCCGGCGTTTTCAGCGTCCATAACATAAATTTCCTCCAGGCGGGGCAGGACTTCTTCAAGGGTTTCCAGATAAATCCTGCTGCGGGTCACCGAAGGCGCCTTGCGATACTCGGTCAGCAGGGCCAGAAAACGGTTGGTCTCACCGCGGGCCTTGTTAACGCGCTCAACAGCGTAACCCTCTGCCTCCTGCAGGACTTTCTTTGCTTCACCCCGCGCGCGCGGCACTTCCCGGTTGAACTGCTCGCGGGCCTGGAAGATCAGGCTTTCCCGCTGCTGTTCAGCTTCGTTGACCTCGTTGTAAGCGGACTTAACCGGATCGGGCGGCGTGACATCCTGGAACTTGACAGTCACTATGCGCACACCGACATCATACTGATTGAGGGTCGACTGCAGATTATCCTGGATAGCATTGGCCAAAAAAGCACGTTCCGTGGTCAAAACTTCGGTGACATTGGCGTTGCCGATCGCTTTGCGAACCATGGCTTCAGAGATGTCACGAATAGTCTCGACCGGATCTTTAATACGAAAGATGAACTTGTAAGGGTCTGAGATCTGGTACTGGACAATCCATTCAACATCACTGACGTTGAGGTCACCGGTCAAAGTCAGCGACTCTTCTTCGAGTCCTTGCTTGGTGTAAGTAGATCGGACATCTGGCTTGATGGTGCGGAAACCGAACTCTTCTTTAAGGACTCGACCGGTCGGCACCAGGTAAACCCGGTCAACGCCGAGAGGCATTTTGAAATGCAGCCCCGGTTCCGCAAAACTGTAGAACTTGCCGAACCGCAAGACGACACCGGTCTCTTCCGTATCAACCTCGTACATACTGCTGTATCCGGCGACAATGATCAAAAAAATCACGATCACGATCGGCAAGAGACCCTTTTGCGGGCCAAACTTGTTTTTTATATGGTTTTTGATCTCGATGACTTTTTTTTCAAAGTCTTCACTCGAGGGACCATTGCCCCAATCCTGCATTATTACCTCCCTGTTTTCGGTAAAAGTTTGTCCAGACCTCCCATAGATGGGAAGACACAAGACTTCAGTTTAACAGTTTCAGTTTAACATGGTTAAAGACGTAAACAAAGTCAACAGCGACCGGGATTACTCCCCTGCAGCGCTGACCCCCGCAAGGTATCCGGTCGACCAGCATTCCTGCAAGTTAAAACCGCCGGTGGGACCATCGAGGTCGATCACTTCTCCGGCGAAGAAAAGATTGCTCACCAGCTTCGATCGCATGCTGCGCATGTCGATGTCTTGCAGGGAAACGCCGCCGGAGGTAATAATCGCCTTGCGGAAGCCTGCGCAACCAATAACGCTCAACTTGAGCTCTTTAAAGAGTTTCAGCAAGCGCTGTCTTTCCGCCCGAGTCACCGAATGGCACTTCTTGTTCGGATCGATGCCAACCAGTCGCAAAAAGACCGGGATCAGGTCGCGCGGCAAGAGTGGGCCGAGAGACTTGCCAAAAGCCTGGTTGCTCTGCTCAGCCAGTTCCCGCTGCAGACGTTTGTCAAACAGCTCCGCAGCAACGGCCGGTTTTAAGTCGAGCAGCAGCGTCACCTCGCCCTTTTTGAGTTCATCACGGATCCGGCTGCTCATATCAAGGATGATCGGCCCACCGATTCCGGACCGGGTAAAAAAAGCTTCACCAAAACGCTCATCCACCTTTATGCCCTCAACGCAGAGTGAAATCCGGACATTCTTCAGGTTGAAGTTGCTGACCTCGGCCGTCCAGGCGTCCTCAAGCTTCACCGGCACCAGGGCCGGCTCCGGCTTCACCACGCGATGCCCGCAGGCTTTGGCCCAGGCATAACCATCCCCCGTGCAACCGGTTTCCGGATAGGACAAGCCGCCGGTCGCAATAATGATCTTGTCTGCCATAAAGGCTCCGGCCGATGTCTCAAGGGCCTTGATGAGAACATCTTCGATCAGCAGTTTTTTCACCGTACAGGAGGTGCGGATCTCAACTCCGGCATCACGGGCAAAGGCGATCACGGCCTGCTGCACATCCTTCGCCTCCCCTTTGTCGGGGAAAATGCGCCCCCCTCGCTCTATTTTCAGCGGCACACCCTGGTCTTCAAAAAAGGCGACGACGTCTTTGACGCCGAATGCATAGAGCGCTGTGAGCAGGGCGCGCCCATTGCGCCCGAAGTGTTCGACAAATTTGCGCGGGTCCTCTTCACTGTGCGTGACATTACAGCGCCCCTTGCCGGTAATCAGGATCTTTGCCCCGCAGTGGGCATTCTTCTCCAGCAACAGCACCCTGGCGCCCTCGCGTGCGGCGAAACCGGCGGCAAAGAGTCCAGCCGGGCCGCCGCCGACAACTATGACGTCATAATTTTTCATAAACGGTCCAGAACTTGATGCTCATTAGTGGCAACGACTTTGCCATCGCAATTGCAGGCACAATAACAGGTTTAACAGATAAATGGAGAGATTAACCACAGAGGTGCTTCTTAAGTCATGACAGCAGGGATAAACATGCTTATAATGTTGAATATTTGGAGCATAGAACCTTCAGTCTGAACGAGGACAACTTGATGAGTGACGAAATCTTTGACGATCAGGAAATGAGTGAAGAGGGCAATTTTGCCGAAATGTTCGAAGCCAGCATGGTTGGCAAAACCCAACTTGAACCAGGCCAGAAGATTAATGCCACGGTTTTGCAGATCGGCAGCGAGTGGCTGTTTCTCGATGTGGGCCAGAAGGGCGAAGGTGTTCTCGACCGGAAAGAGGTCCTTGATGACGAAGGCAAGCTGACCGTTGCCGTGGGTGATAAAGTCAGCGCTTTTTTCATGTCCCGTAAAGGCGGTGAGTTGCGCTTCACCACCCGACTCGGCGGCGGCTCTTCCGGCACAGCTCAACTGGAGGAAGCCTGGCGCAGTGAGATCCCCGTGGAAGGGCGCATCGAAAAAGAGATCAAGGGCGGTTACGAGGTCAAACTGCCGGGCAATGTCCGCGCCTTCTGCCCCTTCTCTCAGCTGGGCCTGCGCCGCCAGGAGGAAGCTGCCGAGGTCATCGGCACCAGCCGCACCTTCCGCATCACCCAGTTCAGTGAGCAGGGTCGCAACATCGTGGTCTCACACCGGGTCATCCTCGAGGAAGAACGTCGTGAGCAAAAAGCCGAACTGATGAAAACCCTCAAAGAGGGCATGGTCGTCTTCGGCACCATTACCAACATCCGTGACTTCGGTGCCTTTATTGATATCGGCGGTCTCGAAGGGCTGCTGCCGATCTCGGAGATTTCCTACGGCCGTGTGGAAAATATCGAAGAGGTTCTGCAGGTTGGCCAGGAACTCGAAGTCGCCGTCAAAAAATGTGACTGGCAGAACGAAAAGTTCTCCTTCAGTCTGCGTGACACCCTCGCCAACCCCTGGAGCAAAGTCGAAACCAGCTACCCTCCCGGATCAACCCATACCGGCAGAGTGTCACGTCTGGCCAAGTTCGGGGCCTTTGTCACCCTGGAAGAGGGGGTTGATGGTCTGCTGCATATTTCGCAGATCGGCGGTGACCAGCGCATCAAGCATCCCCAGGATGTCCTGAAACTCGGCCAGGAACTGCAGGTGGTCGTGGAGAAGCTCGACCTTGACGAGAAAAGGATTTCCCTGGCTTTGGTGCGTGACAAATCAGGCGAGTCGATGGAGACCTCCTATGAAGAGCAAGCGTCCGGCGGCATGGGCTCTTTCGCGGACCTCTTCAAGCAGGCCCAGAAGAAGAAGTAAGCAACAGAACGTCAACCTGACATGCTAACGATGAAAGCGACCGGACCCCTCACGGCAGAGATTCACGCAAAAGAAAACAACCAGGCCGAAACAATCGACCAGCCAGAAACAATCGACCAGCCAGAAGCAGACAACAACGGGCGTGTCGGTGTACTGCTCGGTCTGTCCGCATACCTGTTATGGGGCTCCTTCCCGATCTTTTTCAAGGCCCTCCAGGATGTCGCTCCCCTCGAAATTATCTGCCACCGCATCTTCTGGTCAGCAATCTTCCTCTTGCTTCTGGTCGCTTGTCGTCGTCAACTGGGACAGGTTTTAAGCGCTCTGCAGAACCGTCAGGTCCTGTTGACCCTCTCTGTCTCAACACTTTTGATTGCGACCAACTGGCTGGTCTTCATCTATGCCGTCCAGCGTGGCGAAGTCCTCCAGTCCAGCCTGGGGTATTTCATCACGCCGCTCTTGAGTGTACTGCTCGGCTTTATCTTTTTACGCGAGCGTCTGAATCGCTGGCAGATGTTCAGTGTTCTACTCGCCCTGATCGCGGTTCTGAACCTGACTTTTAATCTGGGTCAGTTTCCCTGGATTGCCCTGATTCTTGCCGCTTCTTTCGGTCTCTACGGCCTCTTGCGCAAAGTGGCACAAGTACCAGCGATGGTCGGTCTGACCGTGGAGACCCTGCTGCTCGCGCCCCTGGCCCTGACCTACATTGTTTACCTGACGTCCCAACAGGAGAGTTCCTTTCTAACCGGGACCCTGCGGCTCGACCTGTTGCTGCCCCTCTCCGGCGTGGTCACCGCCATTCCGCTGCTGCTGTTCGTCGCCGCAGCACGCCGCTTGCAATTGACAACGATCGGCTTTCTGCAATATCTCACACCGAGTCTGCACTTTATCCTGGCGGTCGGTCTCTACAACGAGCCCTTCAGCCGTGGCCATCTGATCAGTTTTGTTTTTATCTGGACAGGCCTGGTGATTTATTCAGGAAACACGCTCTGGAAGAACCGCTCAGCGTGGCAGAGAAAGACAAACACGGCCCTCTGAGCTGGCCATTTACCGGTCGGTCGTACAGAGAACGCTGATAAATGCTTTGGAAATTATTACTATTCAACTGGGTCGTGGACAACCCGTAGGATGCGGTGAACATCGTGAACCGCATCATTTCTCGAACCGATGCGGTTCGTACCTCACCACATCCTACCTGCAGCCGACCCAGCACTGGCGACAGACACCCTTTCTCTCAAAGGGCCTTTTTTTAAGAAACTGCGTGAGCCCCTTCAAGAACCATCCGAGCCACCACCAGATAACGAACAAATTTGCCGACCGAAACCAGCACCAGAAACCGCCAGAAGCCGGTACGCAAGAGTCCGCCAACCAGACACAGAGGATCACCGATAATCGGCAGCCAGGAGAAGAGCAAAGCCCAGCTGCCATAGCGGTTGAAATGGTCTTCAGCCCGCTTCCGACTGGCCGGGCTGATCCGTAAAAGCCGCTGGATAAGGTAAGGCCCACCCCAGAGCCCGATGGCATAGGTCGTCAGAGCCCCACAACTGTTGCCGAGGGTTGCCACGAGGACAGTGTTGGTTGGATCAAAGCCATTCAGCAGCAGCACACCCAGCAGCCACTCACTGCCAAGCGGCACCAGCGTGGAAGCCAGAAAGCTGAGCAGGAAAAGCCCAGGATAACCATATTCCAATAGCCACTCTTGCAACAGGGGATTCCTTTGTAAGGGCCATCTATGCCATGATGGGCTCAGATTGATCGACATCCACATCTTGACACGAGGTCTTCATGCATCGAAACATTTTCGTAATCTGCACAGTCTTTTTTTCACTCCTGGTCTTCACCGGCTGCGACTCGGTACCCGCCATCACACCTCTCAACCAGCAGAGTCTGGTGCTGGCTTTCGGCGACAGCCTCACTCACGGTACCGGAGCCGCTACAGGACAATCCTACCCGGACGTGCTCTCTGAGCTGCTTGGCAAACCGGTGATCAACGCCGGCGTTCCCGGCGAAGTGTCTGCCGCCGGTCTGAAACGTCTGCCTTCTGTCCTGGAGGAATATAAGCCGACCCTGGTCATCCTCTGTCACGGCGGCAATGATTTCCTGCGCAGACTCGATCAGGCAAACACAACCAGTAATCTTGAAGCGATGATCACCATGATCAGATCTCAGGGTGCAGACGTCGTTCTGGTCGGCGTACCGAAGCTCGGCTTTGGTCTGCAGGTGCCGGAATTTTATGCGCAAATTGCCGTTAAGTACAAGATCCCTCTGCAAGAGGAGATTCTTGTCGATCTGCTCGGTGACAACAGTATGAAAAGTGACTCCATTCACCCCAACGCGACCGGCTATCGGCTGATGGCCGAGGCCATTTACGAGCTGATCAGCAAGGCACAGAAGCAGTAAGGCCAGCCGTGAGCAAAGTCCGTCAGCATAAATTTATTCCCTGCAGCCGCGCGGAGATGGCCGAGAGAGGCTGGAACGAACTCGATGTGCTGTTCGTCACCGGGGACGCCTATGTCGACCATCCCTCTTTCGGCACCGCACTTCTCGCCCGCCTGCTTGAAGACGAGGGTTTACGGGTCGGCATTCTGGCCCAGCCGAACTGGCGTGATCCTGAAGCCTTCAAAGTTATGGGTCGGCCACGGCTGTTCGCGGCAATCTCGGCGGGGGCCATGGATTCCATGGTCAATCATTACACCGCAGCCAGGAAGGTGCGCAACGATGATGCCTACACTCCGGGAGGAGGTTGTGGCGCGCGTCCCAACCGGGCGGTGATCGCCTATACCGCCGCAGTCAAAGGCGCCTTCAAAGGTTTACCCACCGTGATCGGCGGCATTGAGGCGAGCCTGCGCCGCCTCGCTCACTACGATTACTGGGACAACAAGGTCAGGCGCTCGGTGCTGGTCGACAGCAAGGCCGATCTGCTGCTGTTCGGCATGGCCGAGACCACTCTCGTCTCCCTCGCCAAGCGCATGCTGGCAGGTGAGACCTGCGAAACCATCACAGATTTGCGCGGTACGGCCTTGCTGGCCAAGACAGCACCGGACAATGCTGTGGTTTTACCTTCCTATGAGGAGGTCAGCTCAAGTACAGACGCCTACAACAAAGCCTTCAAGCTGGCCGCCGGCGAGAAGAACCCTTTCAGCGGCAAGGTTCTTGTCCAGGAACACGGCAAGCGACAACTGGTGGTTAACCCACCGGCTTTGCCGCTTGATGAAGAACAACTCGACCGCATCTACGCCCTGCCCTTCAGCAAACTGCCGCATCCTTGCTACCGGGAAGTCATTCCGGCCTACGCGCAGATCAAATTCTCCATTACCAGCCACCGCGGCTGCTGCGGCGGCTGCGCTTTTTGCGCCATTACCCATCATCAGGGCAAGACGATTCAGTCGCGCTCCGAGCAATCCGTGCAGGCCGAACTCGAACGCTTGAGCCTGCACCCCGAGTTTCGCGGTACGGTTACAGATGTGGGCGGGCCGACTGCGAACATGTACGGCATGGGCTGCAGCAATCCGCAAGTTCAGGCCACCTGCCGTCGTGAAAGCTGTCTTTACCCGCAGATCTGCAAGCATCTCGACAGCCGTGATAATCGAGCCGTTAACCTGCTGCGCAGACTGCGGAAAAACCCTTTCGTCAAGCACCTCTTTGTTGCCTCGGGGATTCGCTTTGACCTGCTCAATCAGCAACCGGATTATTTTACAGATCTGGTCAAACATCATGTCGGCGGGTTGCTCAAAGTCGCTCCGGAGTCAGCCAGCCCGAGGGTCACGGAAATCATGCGCAAACCGGGACCTGTGGTTTTTGCACAATTTTTGCAAAAATTCCGTGAGAAGAGCCTGAGCCTGGGGAAAAAACAGGCGGTGGTCCCCTACTTTATCAGTTCACATCCCGGCTGTTCGCTCAACGACATGATCGATGTCGCCCTCTTTCTGAAAAAACACAACTTGCGCGTTGAGCAGGTTCAGGAGTTCACTCCCACCCCGGGCAGTCTGGCCACCTGTATCTATCATACCGGTCGTGACCCCTTCAGCGGTGAAGTGATCCACGTACCCCTTGACGCAAAGGAACGGCGTCAGCAAAAAGCCTTGTTGCTCTACCACTTGCCCGAAAATCACAAGGATGTGCTGGAGGCTCTCAGGCAGTGCGGTCGGCAGGATTTGATCTCGGCCCTGCTTGGTTATCAGGGTCCAGGGAATGAAAAAGCTAAGTCGCCTGCCAGGAAAAAACCGAAATCAACAGTAAAACGCTGAAGCCAAGGCCTCAAAGTCCTGGCTTGGGTTTTCTCAACTGTTGGGCTTTCTCAACTGTTGGGCTTTCTCACCTTGGCATTTCATATTTATCTGGCTATGCTTAACAGCATCCTTCAACACTGAACAATCAAGAGGTTCACCATGGAACGCCTGCTTGACGAGATTGAAGCAAGGGTTGTGGGCTGCCTGGTCGAGAAAGACCTGGCGACGCCCGAGTACTACCCTTTGACTCTGAACGCGCTCACCAATGCCTGTAATCAGAAGTCCAACCGTGCCCCGGTGATGCATCTCGAAGAGACCGATGTGATCCGGGCTCTGGACAGTCTGCGCCAAAAGCAGATGGCACATCAGTCGGCCGAAGGGATTCGTGCCGCCAAATACTGCCATAACCTGGAAGCGGTGCTGAACCTGGACCCCGAAGACCTGGCGGTCCTCGCCGAGTTGCTCCTGCGTGGGCCGCAAACCGTCGGTGAACTGCGCAACCGCGCTGAACGGATGTGCCCGGTAGGCGACCTCCAGGCCGTCGAGGAATTGCTGCACAACCTGATAGAGCGGGACATCCCTCTGGTCATGCGCCTGCCGCGACAAGCGGGCCGCAAGGACCACCGCTTTGCCCATCTGCTGTCCGGCACTCCGGAAATCGAGGCGGACTCAGCACTGCCCATGGAGCCAGCCAGACTGAATGCAGCAGCAGAGAATGATCGTATCACCAAACTGGAATCAGAGGTCGCGGCGCTGCGTGACGAACTCGATGAGGTCTGCAGCCAGCTTAAAGCCTTTCGGGCACAGTTCGAATAACCCTCTCTCAGAACACGCTGCGATGCCCTTATTAGCCGTTCTTTACGATCCCAAGGCAGACCACTGGCTGCGCTTTTCCGACCCCATTGAAGAGATAGAAGTCCATCGTCTCGAAGATGTTCTTCCTGCTCTGGATAAGATTGAACAGCGGGTCGAGCAAGAGCAGCTTTATGCAGCAGGACATGTCAGCTACGAAGCCGCAGCGGCGTTTGATCTTGCCCTGCAAACTCACGCCCCGGGCGAATTCCCTCTGCTGCATTTCGGCCTTTTTACAAAAGTCGAACCAATAACCCTGCCCGCGCCGGCGCAACCAGTCAGCCTGCCGGACTGGCAGGCGCAGGAAACCTCTGCAATCTTCGCCACAAAGATCGACAGAATTCGCGCCGCCATCGCCCGTGGTGAGACCTACCAGGTCAATCTGACCTTCCCGATGGAAAGCCGCTTCACGCAGGAACCCTGGGAGTTCTACCTGCAACTGGTGCGCAACCAGCAGGCCAAGGGCGCGGGCTTCCTGCAGAGTGAGCGCTGGGCCATCTGTTCTGTCTCACCGGAGCTGTTCTTCGCCAGAGCAGGCAACAAGCTGACCATGCGGCCGATGAAAGGAACAGCAGCGCGCGGCCGTAACCTCGAAGAAGACCGCCTTGTTGCAAAACAACTGACAGCCTCGGCCAAGAATCGCGCTGAGAACATCATGATCCTTGATATGGTGCGGAACGATCTAGGTCGCCTGGCTCTTCCCGGTGAGGTGAATACGGAAAACATCTGCTCTCTGGAAAAATACCCCACCGTCTGGCAGTTGACTTCAACGGTCACCGCTTACAGTCCGGCAACCCTGGCGGAGACCTTTCAGGCGCTCTTTCCCTGCGCTTCAATCACCGGCGCCCCCAAAGTCCAGACCATGCAGATCATTGCTGCGACCGAAGAGCAGCCCCGCAACATTTATACCGGTGCCTTTGGCTGGCTGGCACCTGGTCGGCAGATGGTCTTCAATGTCGCCATCAGAACCTTGTTGATCGATCGACGCAACAAGATCGCCAGTTATGGCGTCGGTGCCGGCATCACCTGGGATTCGGACAGTCGCGAGGAATATGAAGAGTGTCTTGCCAAAGCCGAAGTCCTCAAACAACCGCTGAGCGACTTCGCCCTGATTGAAACCTTGCGCTGGACGCCGGGAAAGGGCTATTTCCTCCTGCCTGAGCACCTGTCTCGGTTGCGGGCTTCAGCGCAGTATTTCAACTTCACCTGTTCCGACCAGCAGGTGACCGGATATCTGCAACGCATTGCCGAAAATTTTCCGGCAACACCACAAAGAGTAAGGCTTCTCCTGCACAAGAATGGTCTTTTGCACAACACCAGTGAGCCCCTGGCAGCGACGGCAACGACACCAATCAAGATACGCCTGGCTGCCGATTCGATTCATTCCAGGGAGATTCTGCTCTATCACAAGACCACGCGAAGACAGCTCTACGAACGTCTTCTTGCTGAAGCGAAGGACGCCGATGAAGTGGTTTTGTGGAATGAACGGGGAGAGATCACTGAATGCTGTACGGCCAACCTGGTGGTTGAACTCTCAGGGCAGTTACTGACCCCACCGACCAGCTCAGGCCTGCTGCCGGGAACTTATCGAGAGTACCTGGTCTCGCGGGGGATCTTGGCAGAACGGATTCTGACTGCAGAGGACCTTGTCAGGAGTTCGCGGATTTATCTGATTAATGCGGTTCGCAAGTGGCGGCGGGCAGAATTTCATGCCTGTTACAAGACATAAAAAATGGGCTGCGCAGAATAATTCTGCGCAGCCCATTCAAATAAGTTTAGTTGCTGGTGTCAGCCTTTAGAAACATTGGACGCCTGAAGACCTTTCGGGCCGTCTTCAATATCAAAGGTAACACGCTCACCTTCAGCCAGCGATTTGAAACCATCCCCCTGAATCGTGGAAAAATGCACAAACACATCAGGTCCATCATCTTGAGAAATAAACCCGAACCCCTTTGCATCATTGAACCATTTCACTGTTCCTTCTGCCATTCTACTTCTCCTTCTTTCTGCTCAATCATTATGAGCATGGTTGTTGGCTGTGTCTGTACAATCGACTCAAAAGCCAGGAGCCCCGCACAGGCCCCCTGCCCACACGGCACAACATCATAACTTACGAGCCCTACAGTCTTGATCGGCCAGTCTTAATCGGCCAGTCTTGATCAGCTGGTCTTAATCGACTGTTTTTAGCAGACACAAACTTTCAAAACACCACATTATTAAACCAAACAAATAGTCAATTGCAAGAGATAAAAGCCGCGTCAAAAGAGCACAACCATTGGTTGGCGTCAGCAATTTATTAACAAAGCAGTTGCTTTATCTTTTCAGACAACGTACGAAAAGGCGACACGTTGCAGCGTAAAGGCTCAAAAATAGACCGGAGTCTTCCCAGATGAGCAACCCCTTGAAGGCACATCAACAGTTTGCAACTTTTTTCGCGGCATGGTTCGACTCTTATCACGAATCGGGGAAAAATCTTTATTGTCGAGAGGGCTGCTCTGGCTGCTGCCATCTGGCAGTGCATGCGACCTTTCCGGAAGCGATCGCTGTGGCAGCAGAGTTGTCTGCGCAGCAAACTGCAGAACTGGCCGCATATGTAGAACGGATAAAAAAAGCCCATAAGGGTTGGGGCAATCTCAAAAGTTACCTGAAGGAGCATAAGAATCATCTGGGACCCTGCCCATTTTTAAACCGGCAAGGCTGCTGCTCAATTTATCCGTTACGGCCACTTGCCTGCCGTGCTCTGCTGTCAACGCGACCGGCAGTCTGGTGCACTGTGGACTTCTCAGAGCTGGACAGCTGGGACAAACAGGCCTATGAAACCAGTCTCGACCGGCAGATTGTGGCATGGCCGACTCACTTTGTCGCCGCGACTCAGGACTTCGGACAAAAGCTTGAGAATACGCTGCTTGAATCAATGGCGCATGAAAAAGGCTGGTCGCTCTCGGGAAATTTTGCCATCATGGTCTGGCTGGAACAAAACAGCCACATAAGTCAGATCACCAGCAGAGACGAATTTCTTGAGCTCTTGGTAACCAGCGGACTGGACGGTAACCTGCTGCTTGACTTCAAAATCAGCAGTCAAGATTAAAGTCGACAGATTAGCAGCCTGTCGGGCGATACGGGCCGAAGCGAAAAATTGGCTGTTTGAGAACAGATTTTAGCTCTTTTGCAGGTTCATAGCCGTAGCTATGGACCAAAAAGGAGCTGAAATATGGGTCAAACAGCCGGATTTGCAGCCGGCTCATGAATAGTCCGACAAGCTACTAGCAGACTGAGGAGAGATTATGTTCGAGCTTCATCCGCAATTGGCTCAAGACGCCATCGCAATCGGCGACTTTCCACTCTGCCGCCTGCTGCTGTGCAACGACAACAACTATCCCTGGTTCATCCTGGTGCCACGTCGTTCACAGATCAGGGAGATTTTTCAACTTGAGGAGCGCGATCAGCGTCAACTCCTGAAAGAATCCTCTCAACTTTCTCAGGTCCTGGTAAAAATCTTTCAGGCCGACAAGTTGAATGTTGCAGCACTCGGCAATCTGGTTCCACAACTTCACATCCATCACATTGTCCGCTACCAGGACGATCCTGCCTGGCCCAAACCGGTGTGGGGACTTTTCCCGTCGCAAGCTTATAGCAAGAGGACGGCACAGGACGTCTGCACTAAGGTCGCTGCCCTGCTGACGGATTTCACTCCGGTCAGCAACAGTTCGCCTGCACCCAGGCTCTGTTGAACAGACCATAGAGGACTCAAGATAAGGAATCATGTACATAGCCGACCCGAAATACCTCGAACATCTCCGCGACCTGCCAACAAGCTACCTGCTTGATTTAATGACCGATTATGAAGATGGCGACCATGAATCGATCGCCTGGGTTCTGCGCGAGCGCGGGATGCCACAGGAAGAGATCATACGCAGTGTCAATCGCAGGAAAAACTCGAAATTACCAAGACCTTATATCCTTTGGGAAGCCGCTCGCTGGCTGACATTCATGAATGCGATGATCGTGAGCTACTTCAACGTCACAGGACTCTACCAGCTGCTAAACAGTGACCATGCTTTCAGGGGAACTCTGCTCTTTATCTCCATCGGCAGTGTTTCTTTCGGTTTCTATATTGGCTTCAAGCTGACAACCCACGTTTACATGGGCGAGAAAACACGGCTGCACTGCGGCTTCCCACTACAGGTCGGGTTCGTTGATTTGGAAACTGGGCAAGAGATTGTCAGGAGCAAGGTGGCCACGATCATCGCCATGGCCATAAACGCTCTGGTCGGCATCACCTTGACTCTTTTTCCTCTCGTCTTCCTCTACATCATGATAGCTTAGAGCGCTGTCCTGTCCGCAAAGCTCATCAACACAAACAAATAAAACCCAAAACGTTGACACCACCCTGACGAGCAGGTAATAAAAAGCTTTACTCATTCACCAGGGAGGTACGCAACTGTGATTAAAATCGATTTTGAAAAGATGGGGGGATTAATCCCGGCTATTATCCAGGACCATGAAAACGGTGAAGTGCTCATGGTCGCTTTTATGGACGAAAAAACTCTCAATAATACACTACGCGATGGCAAGACCTGGTTCTACAGCCGCACCCGGCAGAAGTATTGGATGAAGGGCGAAGAATCCGGCAACACTCAGGACGTCGTGGAAGTTCTGACCGACTGTGATGCCGATACCGTCGTCATCAAAGTCAGGCAGAACGGCCCGGCGGCATGCCACACTGGCAATCGCAGTTGTTTCTATGTCCGCTGGGAAGACGACCAGTGGGTCGAACACTCCAATCCACTTTTTGACCCGGACGAGGTTTACAAGAAAAAGTAACGGAGCTATCGGCTGCAGGCTTTAGCTCTGAGAAAATAGCCCTTACTTCTAACCCTAACTTACAGCTTACAGCTTACAGCTTATGGCTTATGGCTTACAGCCTTAAGAGGATTGCAATGGCAAACGAACTTATATTCGGCCTTCCGAAAGGAAGCCTGGAAAACGCAACCGTTGAACTCTTTGCAAAAGCGGGGTGGAAAATAAAAACATCTTCCCGCAGCTACTTTCCCACCAGTGACGATGATGAGCTGCAATTCAGTCTGGTCCGTCCTCAGGAGATGGCCAAGGTTCTTGAACGCGGCAAACTCGATGTCGGCATCGCCGGTCGTGACTGGGTTCGTGAAAACCAGTCTGATGTCGTTGAAGTGGGCGAGATGGTCTACTCCAAGGTGTCGCGTCGTCCGGCCCGCTGGGTACTGGTCGTTGGCCCGGACTCCACAGTAGAGAAACCGGAAGATTTGGCAGGCGCGACTATCTCCACCGAGCTGGTCGGTTTTACCAAACGTTACTTTGCCGAACGCAATATCCCGGTAGACGTTGTATTTTCATGGGGAGCAACTGAAGCCAAAATCCTCAGTGGGCTGTGTGAAGCGATCGTCGAAGTCACCGAGACAGGTTCGACGATCAAGGCCAACAATCTGCGCATTGTCTGTGAACTTATGGAATCCGTGCCCGTTCTGATTGCCAACAAGCACGCCTGGGAGGACCCTTGGAAAAGGGCGAAAATCGAGCGCATCTACACCATGCTGAAGTCAGCGCTCCGCGCTGAAGGGATGGTCGGCCTGAAGATGAATGCCCCCGGTGACAGGATCGAAGCAATCGTCAATCTTCTGCCGAGCCTGAACCGACCGACTATTGCACACCTTTATCAGTCTGACTGGGTTTCCATCGAAACGATTATGGAAGAATCGGCAGTACGTAAGATCATCCCCGAGATCATGGAATTAGGCGCGGAAGGTATCGTTGAATATCCACTCAACAAAATTATTTGATCTTTTTGCGATAGGGCGTTCAGATTTTGAGATAATTGTGAGAGTCTTCGTGTAAAGTCAAGTGATTGTAAGAAAGAATCAGGCTTTGAACCGTTCAGGGAGACAACAAAGACCATGACCATACAGGTTGAATTAATTGACGGAACCCTATGCAGAGTTGTTCCGAAAGGGCTGGACCTGTTGTTAAGCTGCGAGCAGGTGAAACGCTTCCGGCGTTCTTCCGGTTGGGCTGTCGTCGGCAAAGATCCGATCCGCTACACCGCCAAGAACGACAATTATTCTGGCAGAGAGCGCCGAACGGCAGCCTGATTTGCGTGCCACCCTTAGTTCTCTTTTTAAAAAAGATACGAACGCGTTATTTAACGCTTCGTATCTTTTTTTTGCCTGCCATGGATGCCCTGTAGAGAGAACCCTTGCTAAATTAGCCTGCTGTGATTAAAATGGCCAAATCCCAACAAGGAGCGCTTAACTCTTTTGGCCAAAACCCTTTCCCAAAAATCATCGTTGCGACTATTCATCTGGGGAATAGTTCTGATTCCTTTCGCCATCGTCTCCGATGCCATTCTCGATGCCGTCATTTTCGGCAACGAAAGTGTAACTGAGCAGCTGGTTTCCCCCAGCTACCACGAGGTGGCTGTTCGTTTTCTGTTCTGCACCTTTATCATAGCGGCCATTTATCTCGGCATGCACTATCTGGCAAAAGCGGCACAGAAAGAAGCGGCTATGCAGCTGCGGATTCAGGATCTGAGTCTTGTCAGGCAGGACCTTGAAGAGTTTCACGACAATCTCTCCAGGCAACTGCGCCAAACATCAGCGTCCCTGACCAGCACCGTTGAACTATTAAAAACTCAATGCAGCAACGACTTTGATGAAAAAACTCATTTTTTCATGGAAAATGTTTACAACTCCAGTGCCAAACTGAATGAGCAGCTCGACATCAGCCTGGCGCTCACAGAGTTTGTCTGCGGCGAACCGCACCGGGAAAGAGTCAGGCTCGATCAACTCGCCGAAGAAGTCATTGATGAATTGCAAAAAAAACATCCTGATCGAGAACTTGAGTTTAAAATTCAACCATGGCTCACCGCCTGGTGCGATCAAAAAATGCTACGGCTCATTATTTACAATCTCTTCAGCAATGCCATTGATTTTATCCCGGCGACTCGCAAAGGACGTATCGATTTCGGTATGTTCAACCGCAATCAGCAGAAGGTCTTCTTTGTCCGCGACAACGGCACAGGCTACAGTGACGCCCAGGCCAAACGTCTGTTCGACGCATTTCGGGACAACTCCATGGATGCAGAACTGCCTAAGGATCCGATTACTCTCGCTAACGCCAGAAGAGTCATCAACAGGCACAACGGGCAAATATGGGCAGAAGGAATCGAGGGCGCCGGAGGAACCGTGTTCTTTACTTGTAATACCCCCGTCAGGTAAGACAGAATCTGGACTTCACATCAACAGCAGGTTATCCTCCAGTACAACTGACATCCCAATGGAGGAACTTATGTCTCAGAAAAAATCACCAAAACCTCAACATACCTGTTCAAGTTGCAGTTCGATCTGGAAGAAACAAGGCACCACAAATTGCTGGAGTGACCCGGCGAACAAACCCAACAAACCGGTCTATTGTCCATCTGAACCCCACGCAGAGATAATTTATGATTCCTTCATGAAATACCAGGGCAAGGACTCTGATGCACGTCTGGCCAGGGTCGCTGCCAAAGTTGAGGGTCTTTGTTACCAACCCGTACCCGGCTCCGATACCGTCAACGCCCGCTGGACAAGAATTGAGGACACGATCGCTTTGGCGAAACTGATGGGCTTCAAAAAGATCGGCATCGCCACCTGTATTGGTCTTCTGGATGAGTGCGATCGGCTCTGCGAGATTCTCAGGGCCCAGGGCCTGGAACCTTATTCCGCCTGCTGTAAAGCCGGCAGCATCGACAAACTCGAGCTCAACTTGAAAGAAGCAGACAAGGTCAGGCCAGGAGCTTTTGAGCCGGCCTGCAACCCGATTGCTCAGGCCCGAATTCTGAATGCCGAAGGCATGGAGATGAACATCATCATGGGGCTGTGCGTAGGCCATGACATGCTCTTCAATAAATATTCGCATGCACCGGTTACGACTCTGGTGGTTAAAGACCGGGTTACCGGACACAACCCGGCAGCGGTTCTCTACGGCCAGAACTTTTATTACAAGCGATTGCAGATGCAACCGGTCTTGAGTGACGAAGAGATCGCCGAACACCAAAGCGACGATTAAAGACGTCCCGCTACAAACAACGACGGGGGCAAAAAAGTAGGGACCCGGACTTTATGTCCCGGTCCCTTGCTTTTTTTGATTAGCTGGCCATGCCTAGACAAGCAGCACTGTGGAGCCCGTGGTTTTCCTGGCTTCAAGATCGCGATGAGCCTGCGCGGCCTCGCTTAGCGGATAGGTCTGATTGACCTCTATTTTCACATCACCTGACTGAACGATGTCGAAAAGCTCCCCGGCGCTGGCCAGCAGGTCAGCACGATCGGCCGTATAGGTCATCAGAGTCGGCCGGGTCAAAAAGAGTGAACCCTTTGCCGCCAGCAGCGCCGGATCAAAGGCGGATACAGGTCCAGAAGCCTGACCGAAGCAGGCCAGGAGCCCCAGGGGGCGCAGGCAGTCGAGGGATTTCAGAAAAGTTTCCCCTCCGACAGAATCGTACACCACCGGCACACCTTCGCCGTCGGTTATCTCCTTAACCCTGCCGACCCAATCCTCCTCACGGTAAAGCAGCGGGAAATCACAACCGTGCTTTCTGGCGAGCTCCGCCTTTTCCGGGCTGCCTACCGTACCTATGACTGTGGCGCCCAGCGCCTTGGCCCACTGGCAGGCGATCAGGCCAACACCACCGGCGGCGGCATGAAACAGAATTGTATCCCCCGGCTTGACATGAAAAGTGCTGCGCAAAAGGTACTGCGCGGTCATCCCTTGCAGCATCATTCCTGCCGCCTGCTGATCACTGATTGCATCGGGCAGCAACACCAGACGGTGAGCAGGAATCAGACGTTCCTCGGCATAGGCACCGGGCGGCAAGCCCGCATAGGCAACACGATCACCGGGAGCCAGGCCTTCAACGCCCTCCCCCGTGGCAACAACCGTTCCCGCGCCTTCCATGCCCGGCGTCGCCGGCAACTCGGGCAGCGGATAGAGCCCGCTGCGATGGTAAATATCGATAAAATTCAGGCCCACGGCACTCTGACGTATGTGAACCTCACCCGGCCCGGGATGACCGATTACGACCTCTTCCCAACGCAAGACCTCCGGGCCGCCTGTTTCATGGATACGAATCGCTTTGCTCATTGACAAATCTCCCTGGTTGTTTTTAATTGACTAATCTGGTTTCAAAGTCATCACTATCGTTGAGCCTTAAAAATAACATTCACAAGCTGATCGTCAAGCCTTGATAATCAGGCAAACACCTGAAACCATTATAACCATGGCATTGACAACGCCTGAGTTTCATGCATAGTTTAAATTTGTGGATTAAGCGTTTCTCGTGGCATGCCTGTAATTTTTCAGAGGCACCAAGCCTGGCCTAAAACTCGCGAAGGAGGAGCAAAAATGAAACAGATGAAGCGTTTTCTGAAGTTGTCCACCGGTTTCTTGATGGTTTTCGCATTCCTGGGCTTGACAGCCTGCAGTGAGCAACAAGCACCAAAGCAAGAAGCTGCAGAGGTCGAGAAAGAAGCCATCGTCTGGAAGCTGGCCCAGACATGGGGCACCGGTTTCCCCATCTTCGGTGATGCCGTTATCAAGATGGCCGACATGGTCAAGGCCATGTCCAATGGTGAACTGGAGATCCGGATCGACTCAGCCAACAAGCACAAGGCAGCATTCGGCATTCTCGACATGGTCAAAGCCGGGCAGTATGAAATGGGCCATTCGGCCTCCTACTACTGGAAAGGCAAGGATCCCAACACCATGTTTTTTACCACCATGCCGTTCGGTATGATCGCCCCCGAGCAGTACGCCTGGTTCTATTACGGCGGCGGCATGGAATTGATGAAAGATGTTTACGACAAGCATGGCGTCTACGCCTTCCCGGGCGGCAACACCAGCAATCAGATGGGCGGATGGTTCCGCAAGGAGATCAATAGCCTTGACGACTTTAACGGCCTGAAGATGCGCATCCCCGGCTTCGCCGGTGAAGTTCTCTCCAAGCTCGGCGTTGTCGTCACCAATATTGCTCCGGGGGAGCTTTATACCGCCCTTGATCGCGGCACGATCGATGCTCTCGAGTGGGTCGGCCCTTCTCTTGATCTCAACATGGGCTTTCAGAAAATTGCCCCTTACTACTATACGGGTTGGCATGAACCGGCAACCGAACTACAGTTCATGGTCAACAAGGAAAAGTTTGATGCACTGCCTGAGCATCTTCAGGAGATCCTGACGGTCGCCATGGAATTTGCCGCCTTCGACATGTACGTCCGCTCTTATCACGAAAGCGCAGTCAACTGGGCATCGATAGAAAAAGAATACCCGGAGGTGAAGATTCGCACCTTCTCCCCGGAGATCATCGCTGCCATGAAGCAAGCGAATGACGAACTTCTGGCCGCAAGTGCAGAAGCAGACCCCAAGTTCAAAGAGATCCTCGACTCCCAGAAAGCTTACATGAAAATGGCTCGTAAATGGACAGTGATTTCCGACTATGCTTATCTCAAGGACAACCTCGAATAGCAGGCACCAGGCTCCCGGCCCCGGCCGGGAGCCTGAGTTAAAAGACAAGGCCCTTTATGCTCCTGAAAATGGAAAAAATCTTTAATCGTTTTTCAAACCTTATGGGTTGGATCGCCGGCTTTTTGAACCTGGTTATGCTGGTCAATGTCTTCTACGATTCTATCATGCGTTATTTTTTCAACTCCGGCTCGATTGCACTGCAGGAGATGGAATGGCATCTGTTCTCCGTGGTCTTCCTGTTTGGCATGGCCTATACGCTGAAGGAGGACGGACACGTCCGGGTCGATATTCTTTACGACCGTTTTACTCCACGCTGGAAAGCCATTGTCAACATCGGCGGGGCTCTGCTGTTTCTCATTCCCCTTAGTCTCCTGATCATCGAAGGCTCATTCTGGTACGTCCATGAAGCGTTTGCTTCCGGAGAAATCAGCGGCGACCCGGGTGGTTTGAGCTATCGCTGGCTGATCAAGTCGGTGATCCCGGCCTCCTTTGTCTTCCTGGTTGTTTCAGCCATAGGCTTTGTGCTTCATAACATCAACATTTTCAGAGGTGTCGAAGCGCCACCGGTGCATCATATCGAAGACAAGGCAATCCTGTAATCCCGACAAAAAGGCTCAATAAAACTATTCAAAGATTTTGCGGAATCCGGCGCCCACATTAAATAAAGGAACGAAAAGTCAGCTAATATGATCGGTCTTATAATGTTCACTACAGCCCTGGCAATGTTGCTTCTGGGCTTTCCGGTGGCGTTTACATTCGGTGGCGTTGCGGTTTTTTTCGGTCTTCTGGCCGAGGGAACGCAAATTTTTTCCCTGATGCCTCACCGCATCTGGTCGATTATGAACAACACCATTCTGATGGCTATTCCACTGTTCATCTTCATGGGGATCGTCTTACAGAAATCGCGACTGGCCGAACGTCTGCTGGAATCAATGGGGTTCTTATTCGGCGAGATTCGTGGCGGCATCGCCATTTCGACAGTTTTGGTAGGCGCGCTGCTCGCGGCATCCACCGGGGTGGTCGGGGCCAGCGTGGTCGCCATGGGGGTCATTTCCCTGCCAGTCATGCTTAAGCACAACTACGACAAGCGTCTTGCCACCGGGTCAATCTGTGCCGCGGGCACTCTGGGACAGATCATCCCGCCATCAATCGTGCTGATTATCCTCGGCGATGTCTTTCAGGAACCGGTCGGAGATCTGTTCAAGGCGGCATTCTGGCCGGGTTTGTCGCTGGTCGCCTTCTACGTTACCTACATCGTCATTATTACCATAATCAAAAAGGATCTGGCACCGCCGGTCCGCCTTGAAGCCTCATCCGGCAACAAGAGGCAACAGATCGGCCATGCTCTCAAGGCGATCGTACCGCCGCTTATTCTGATTATCCTTGTCCTCGGTTCAATCCTGACCGGAGTGGCAACGCCGACTGAATCATCCTCGGTAGGTGGTATTGGAGCGATCATCCTGGCTCTCCTCTATCAGCAGTTCTCATTTCGCATGCTCTGGGACAGCTCTTTGGAGACAATCAAGATCAGTTCCATGGTCTTCGCCATTCTGATCGGCGCCACCGCCTTCTCGATGGTTTTTACCTATACAGGTGGAGACTGGATCGTTGAGCAATTCATGATGAACCTGCCGGGCGAAAAATGGGGTTTCATTATTCTTTCCATGTTACTCATCATGATTCTCGGCTTTTTCATCGACTTTGTAGAAATCTCCTATATCATTGTACCGATTTTGGCACCGATTGCCGCCAACCTTGGCATCGATCCGGTCTGGTACGCCATACTCGTTGCCATGAACCTGCAGACGTCTTTTTTGACACCGCCATTCGGCTTCAGCCTTTTTTACCTGAAAGGTGTCGCACCACCCGAAGTGCGGACCATGGATATTTACTACGGCGTCGTACCCTTTATCATTTTGCAAACGATCGTGCTTGCCATTCTGGTCGTCTACCCGGAGTGGTTCGGTTTCGCAGGACACTAATGAATATTCTAGGTATCGACATCGGCGGGTCAGGAATTAAAGCGGCCCTGGTCAACCCCATGGACGGCACTCTGGCCACGGACCGGATACGCGTCCCCACACCTCAGCCTGCATCGCCTGTAGCAATCTCAGCCATAATTTCCGATCTTATTGAGGGTTTTAATTGGACAGGCCCCGTGGGCTGTGGACTGCCTGCTGTCGTTCGCAAAGGCGTCGTCTGCACTGCAGCAAATATTGATCGGGCCTGGATCGGCATAGATGCGGCTGAATTGTTCTCTACACCAGGCTGCGGCAAGGTAATCGTTATGAATGACGCCGATGCGGCAGGTCTGGCTGAAATGCATTATGGCGCCGGCAGTAACGCGTCCGGCACAACGATCGTTGTGACCGCCGGGACCGGTTTAGGAACGGCTTTGTTCCGTGACCAGACCCTGGTCCCAAACACGGAACTGGGACACATCATACTAAACGGCAAAGTTGCCGAACACTTCGCCTCGGCGGCAGTAAAAACCAGGTTGAACCTGTCCTATGCCGAATGGGCGAAACGTTTCGACGACTATCTCCATCGCCTGGAAGAGCTCTTCTGGCCCGACCTTTTTATCATTGGTGGTGAAATCAGTCGCGAGCACGCTCTTTTCTGCCCGGAGTTGACCATTAATACCAGAGTGCTGCCGGCAGAGTTGCGTAACGATGCGGGGATTATCGGTGCGGCAGCAGCCGTTTTGCGATAAGGTTTTGACTCATGTCAGTGCGCCCTACCACCCTGCTGCGGGTGTTTATCCCCTTCGCTCTTGGTTACTTTCTTTCTTATCTTTTTCGCACTGTCAACGCAGTCATTGCCCCGGACCTGGTCCGTGATGTCGGCGTCGATTCAGCCAGCCTGGGGCTGTTAACTTCAGCCTACTTCCTCGCCTTCGCTGTCTTTCAGCTGCCCCTGGGAGTCCTTCTCGATCGTTATGGAGCACGTCGCGTCGAGGCAAGCCTTTTATTATTCGCTGCGGCGGGCGCCCTTGTCTTTGCCAGGGCGGAAACGCTTTCGGGGTTGATGCTCGGCCGGGCCCTGATCGGACTTGGCGTATCAGCGTGCCTCATGGCAGCCTTTAAAGCCTTCACCCTATGGCTGCCATCAGAACGACTGCCCCTGGCCAACGGCATTCAAATGGTCTCCGGCGGCATCGGCGCTCTCGCAGCAACAACACCGGTGGAGCTGTTTTTACAATTTACCGACTGGCGCGGGGTCTTTCTCATACTGGCAGGAGTGACTCTGATTGCCGCTATGGGTGTGTTTTTCATCGTTCCGGAGAAAGCAGGCGATCATTCAGGAGAAACCATCGCTGAGCAACTGAACGGAATCAAACAGGTCTTCACCAACCAGGTGTTCTGGGCGGTTGCTCCCTGGGCCGTCACCGCGCAGGCCGCCTACCTTTCAATCCTCGGCCTCTGGTCAGGACCCTGGCTGCGCGACGTTGCCAACTACGATCGCATGGCTGTGGCCAATACTCTGATGGGCGTTTCGATCGCCATGATCATCGGTTATTTTGCCTTTGGTGCGCTGGCCGAACGCTTGTCACGTCGTCACATTCGACCGATGTCTGTAGCGGCCGCCGGCATGCTGGCGTTTCTCCTCATACAGACGCTTCTGGTCATTCAGGTCACGGCATGGACGCTTCCTGTCTGGTTACTCTTCGGCTTTTGCGGAACGGCATGCATTCTACCCTATGCTGTCCTTTCACAGAGCTTTCCCAAAAACCTTGCCGGCCGGGCCAATACCGGCTTAAACCTATTGGTGTTCCTGGCGGCTTTTGCTGCCCAATGGGTGATCGGCCTGATTATCAGTCTCTGGCCGCAGTCAACTTCCGGTGGCTACGACTCCTCAGGTTACGCCGCCGGATTTGGCCTGGTTGTCAGCCTGCAGGTGGTGTCATCAATCTGGTATTTCACCTTCTCCGCAAGCAGAAAATCATCATAACTGCGCCAGAATAGTTTTTCCCGAGCGTCCGAACCTGTGTCTGCCCCCTTGTCTTTTCTGACCTGATCGGTTATATCTTGCCCTTTACCTGTGAGGAGCTGTCACTCCCCCAACTGTTAAATCACGATCACCGTAAGGAGTTTTTCCATCATGCCTATGTCCCAATCTTTTCAGGACCGTCTTTTCCCGATCGCTGCCGATCTTGCCGAGCACTACGGTACGCCCTTCCACATATACGATGAGGCAGGCATTCTTGAAACAGGAGAGCAGTTGAAGAAAGCCTTCTCCGGCATAGCCGGCTTCCGCGAATACTACGCAGTTAAAGCCCTGCCAAACCCTCGTATACTGGAATTGATGAAAAAGCTGGATTTCGGTTTCGATTGCAGTTCCATTCCAGAACTGATCCTAAGCAGACAGGTTGGCGGCAAAGGTGAAGACATCATGTTCACTTCGAACAACACCACCGAAGAAGAATTTCTGGCTGCAGCGGCAGAGGGAGGCTGCATACTGAATCTTGACGATATCTCCCTGATCGCGAAGGTTCCTGAATTCCCGGAGGTTGTCTGCTTCCGTTACAATCCTGGGCCACGCCGAACCGGTAACATCATTATCGGCAACCCGGTTGAAGCCAAGTACGGCATTACTTATGAGCAGATCATTTCAGCCTACAAGATGGCTATGGAACGCGGCGCCAAACGGTTTGGCCTGCACACCATGGTGGCTTCAAATGAACGGGATTATACCTACATGGTGGAAACCGCGCGTATGCTTCTGCAGATTGCGGCTCTGGTGGAAGAGGAGCTGGGAATACGATTTGAATTCCTCAATATCGGTGGCGGCCTCGGAATCCCTTACAATCCAGCCGACAAGGAACTCAACCTGGACGCTATGGCCGCTGAGATCACAACTCTTTTTGACGAGTTTAAATCGGCACACGGTTACGCCCCACGCATGTACATGGAAAGCGGCCGCTGGATCACCGGGCCTCACGGCGCATTGATTACCAAAGCTATTAACCACAAAAGTATCTATCGCGAATACGTCGGCGTTGATGCCTGCATGTCATCCCTGATGCGTCCGGCCATGTACGATGCATATCATCACGTTAATGTGATCGGCAAAATCGACCAGGAAAAATCAAAAGCTTACGACATCGCAGGCTCCCTCTGTGAAAACAACGATAAGTTTGCTGTTCAGCGTGAGATGCCGCCGATTCAAGAAGGCGACCTGCTCGCGATTCACGACACCGGCGCTCACGGCCATGCCATGGGCTTCCAGTACAATGGCCGTTTGCGTCCCAAAGAACTCCTGCTGCGTACGGATGGCAGCGTTGAACTGATCCGTCGCGCGGAAACCAATGCAGATTATTTTCAGACCCTGAACTTTGATGAAGATGTTCTGCCGGCTAGCAGTCTGTCGGACTATCCGGGCCGAAGCGAAAATTTGGATGTTTGAGAACAGATTTTAGCTCATTTGCAGGTTCATAGCCGTAGCTATGGACCAAAAAGGAGCTGAAATATGGGCCAAACAGCCGGATTTGCAGCCGGCTCATGG
>JAGXHL010000015.1 GCA_024636215.1 Deltaproteobacteria bacterium | reverse complement strand
CGTCTGAACATACTTATTCGTCGTTACGCGGCTGACAGTAGATTCGTGCATTTCAATATCTTCGGCAACATCACGCAAAACCAGAGGCTTTAGATGCGCGACCCCCCGGTCAAAAAAGTCCCGCTGAAATTTGACGATACTCCTGGTGACACGATAGATCGTCCGTTGTCGTTGATGAATACTCTTGATCAGCCACAATGCGCCGCGTAATTTCTCCTGGATATACTCACCAGCCTTTTCATCAAGCCGAGCGGAACCGGATAGAGCGGTACGGTAAAAGGAATTTATCCGTAAATTGGGCAAACCTTCATCGTTGAGGACCACAATATACTCATCACTGATTTTGTACACAAAGATATCAGGGATGATGTAATGAACGTCTTCCTGACCGTACTGACTTCCGGGACGTGGATCCAGACCGCTGATAAATTTGGCAGCGCCGAAAACCTCATCCAAAGAGACCTGGAGATTTCTGGCGATCACCTGGTAACGGCGATTTTCCAGCTCTTCAAGGTGCTCTCTCAGTATGACACCAACGATATCGTCTGTCATTCCCAGGAGATCAACCTGCTTGAGGAGGCATTCCTGGAGATTCCGGCTGGCAACACCTGGAGGGTCGAAATCCTGAACCTCTGCCAGAACCTTCTCGACATATCCAGCTTCGCAACCCGCTTGAATGGCCAGTTCCTCAACCGAGACCTGAAGATAACCGTCATCATCCACGTTGCCGATAATTTCTCCGGCAATAGCCCTTTGCTGGCTTTCCAATCGAGAGAGATTCAATTGCCACAAAAGGTGGTCGGAGAGAGAAGGTTTTTTGGTCAGCAGGTTTTCGTAAGAAGGTCGATCTTCATCGTCCTCGTAACTATCTGCAGTGGAACCGCCCAAACTGTAACTTTCCAGGTAGGTTTTCCAGTCAAGATCCTCCATGCCATTGCGATCACCTTCAACTTCCTGGGCAGTCTCCTGAACCTGGACATCGGGTATTTCAGAGTTCAGATCTTCCTCCGCCTGGGCTTTCTCTTCCAGGGGCTCCTGCCCTTCTTCCAAAACAGGATTTTCCTCCAGCTCTTCACGCACAACATCCATAAGCTCCATGCGTGAGAGCTGCAGCAGTTTGATCGCCTGCTGCAACTGTGGCGTCATAACCAGTTGTTGACTGAGCTTGAGTTGTTGTCTGATTTCTAAAGCCATATCACCATCGTAAGATAAAGCAGGGGCAAGGAAAGAATCTCTGCCACTGGAACTTGATCAGTCGTCTCCGGAACTAAAGCCGGAATTTTTCTCCCAGATAAATTGCCCTTGCCTTTGGACTTTGGGCAATCTGATCAGGAGATCCATGCTCCAGGATACACCCTTCATTTAGAATATAGGCTCGGTCACACACACCAAGGGTTTCACGGACATTATGATCGGAGATCAAGACACCGATGCGACGTTGTTTCAGTTTATTAATGATGTCCTGAATATCCAGAACTGCAATCGGGTCAATCCCCGCAAAAGGTTCATCTAACAGAATAAACCTTGGTTCGAGAACCAGGGCCCGGGCAATCTCGACGCGGCGCCTCTCACCACCAGAAAGAGCATAGCCATAAGATTTTACAACATGCGTCAAACGAAAGTCTTCCAGTAATTGATCTTTACGCTCTTGCTGGACCAGTCGGGATGTTTCAACTGCCTCCAGAATCGCCAGAAGATTCTGTTCAACCGTTAGCTTACGAAAAATTGAGGCTTCCTGCGGAAGATACGAAATGCCCATCCTGGCTCGCTGGTGCATCGGCAGGGCAGTTAAATTTTCATCGTCAAGAAACACCTCACCCTGGTCCGGCCGGATCAGTCCTACCACCATATAGAAAGATGTGGTTTTCCCGGCGCCGTTCGGACCAAGAAGACCGACCACTTCACCTGACATAAGTTGCAGATCAACGGATGAGACCACCTGTCGTTGTTTATAAGCCTTCGACAACCCACGTGCGGTGAGAAGGTGGCTCAAGGCTTTTTCTCCGTTTGCGGTGTAAAAATGGCTTTGACCCTGCCATCAGTACCCCCCGTGACGACACTGCGTTGATCTTTAAGGTAAATCGTAATTTCCTGACCTTGAACAGAATCATCACCATCAGTGACTTTCGGTGAACCTGTCAAAACAATGCGTTCTTCAACATGATAGAGGATGGCTTTTGAACCCGTTGCAACGCGCGTTCCCTGGAGAATGCGTACCGAACCTTCAGCGATAACTCTCTCTATCTCACGCTTTTCGCCGGTATACAGTACCGTCAGTCGATCGCCATAAATCGTGGCATCATCCTGGGTCGCGACGGCATTCCCTGAAAAAAGCAATGTTTGTGCCTGATCATCGGCTTCAAGACGATCTGCGGAAACCTCTATCGGACCACGGTTTTGCTTCGGCATTTCAAGTGCAGAAACGCTTAGCGGCATGAGCAGTAAGAAGAAGCACACATGTAGAGAAAAAATCTTCATGATAGACAGAGTCATTTC
Source organism: Deltaproteobacteria bacterium (assembly GCA_024636215.1). The sequence goes on along the minus strand of JAGXHL010000015.1, from coordinate 13,979 downwards.
ATCTGCTCAGGATCGAGGACCGCGGTAACGTCTGCATGAAGTTTCAACTGTTTAGTTTTTAAAGAAAACGTCATCCCCGTACCTTCCAGACGCAAACCGTCTGAGACCAGAAGTACTCGTGCATCCGTTGTTGCTATCTGCGTTGCATGATCGTAATCAAGGCGATCGCTGTAGATTGTGTAGCCGGCAGAATTTTTCAAAACAACGTCGGTACGTAATTCGATTTGCTGGTAATCATCGCTAACCACGCCTTTACCAGACTGTAACGCGCCTTGCAGTTCACCTTTTTCGTCATAAAAATTCAAATGAGGGCTATTGAGATCAAGCCCCCCTGATGCAGAATTCCGCTCTATCTGTTGAGCGACCAAATGCCAACGTGCCTTACCTTCCTCAATATGAGTGTAGTCGATGTCCTGCAATGAAATGTCGACGCCCTTCGGCAAGGTTTTCACCAGAGCTTGCAATTGGTTTCCCGGTCGATAACGCAGGGCTATCACAACCAGCAAAGTCAGCGCCAGCGCCAATGCCAGAATAAGGAGCAGATTGCGGTGTTTAAAATAGCTCATCTATGGAAGTCAGTATAGCATCCCGGGATGTTAACTGTAAAGCGCCATAAAACAAGTTGGCATGAGAATTGTATAAAGGACTAATCTTCGAAATAGTGACGCGTCACGGCCGACCAACGACCGGACCCCTTGAGAATGAAATCACATATTTCTCTGACGGCACCACGACCTCCCGGCAGCCTGGTAACCATGTCGGCAAAGGGCTTGACATCATCCACAGCGTCGGCCACGGTCGCGGCAAAACCAACTTTCCGCATGATTGGCAGATCGACAACATCGTCGCCGACGTAAGCAATTTCCTCAGGCACCAAGGCCAGTTTTTGCAAGATCTCGTTGAAGGGCAAACTTTTATCTTTGACCCCCTGGTAAACCAGCTCGATGCCCAACTCTTCGGCCCTGCGGGCAACGATTACCGACTGGCGACCGGTAATAATACCAACCCGGATTCCTGCCCGCTGCAGCAGCTTGAGACCGTGACCGTCTTTGACGTCGAACGATTTGGTCTCGCCGCCCTCACTGTCATAGATTATGCGGCCATCAGTCAGGACACCATCGACATCGAGCAGCAGCAGCTTGATCTTGGAGAGATCGGCAGCCATCAGATAACCCCTGCCTTGAGCAGGTCATGCAGGTGGATAATCCCGATCGGCTTCTGATCCTCTTCCGAGTCAAAGACAAACAAGGAAGTAATCTGGTATTCCTCCATGCGCTGCAGGGATTTGGCCGCCAGATTGCTGCGCAATATACGCTTTGGTTTACCACCCATAAGCTCGCCGATCGGCCGATTGAGAACTTCAATACCCTGCTCGATCTTGCGACGCAGATCACCATCTGTAAAAACGCCAACCAGATTGCCCTGGTCATCAACAACCCCGGTAATCCCCAGCTTCTTACTGGAAATCACATACAGAGCATCCTTTAACGGCGTGTTTGCGTTAACTGTCGGCACATCTTCACCCACATGCATCAGGTCTTCAACCCGCAGCAGCAAACGTTTGCCTAACGCGCCGCCGGGATGATAAAGCGCAAAATCCTCTTCCCGGAAACCTCTTTGTAAAAGCAGGGCAACCGCCAGGGCATCGCCCATGGCCAGAGTGACTGTGGTGCTCGCCGTTGGTGCCAGCTGCAATGGGCAGGCTTCTTCTTTTATGGAGATATCAAGAAACACATCACCGGCGCGTGCCAAGGTGCTGGTGGGGTTTCCAGTCATGGAAATCAGTGGCAGGCCCATGCGTTTGATGGTCGGCAATATGCGGACAATCTCTTCTGTCTCACCGGAATTGGAGACCGCAATGACGACATCCCCCTTCATCAACATCCCCAGATCACCGTGCACGCCTTCAGCAGGATGAAGGAAGATTGTCGGTGTTCCTGTCGAAGCCATGGTCGCCGCCATTTTCTGACAGATCAAACCGGATTTGCCCATCCCGGTGACAACCACACGACCGGCACAAGCCAGAACCATCTCTACCGCCCTGGCGAAGCTTTCATCCAGACGTGCCGCCAAGGTGGCAACCGCTTCGGCTTCAATCTGAATGACCTTGCGGGCGGCATCTAAAATTTCAGTATATTTGTCCATTATCACCTTACGATTTCATCGAGAGCCATCATCTGGCGCAGCAGAGCTTCGACTGCGTCAAGAGGCAGACTATTCGGCCCATCACATAGGGCCTTGGCTGGATTTTCATGAACTTCCCAGAAAAGTGCGTCCACTCCGGTTGCTACAGCGGCACGGGAAAGAGGTGCAACAAATTCGCGCTGACCGGAAGATTTCGAACCTGCACCGCCTGGTAACTGCACCGAATGGGTGGCGTCGAAAACAATCGGGTAGCCGGTTTGACGCATAATCACCAGCGAACGCATATCGGTCACCAGGTTGTTGTAACCGAAGCTGGCTCCGCGTTCTGTAAGAAGAACCTGATCATTGCCCGTAGAGAGAACCTTGCCGATAGCATTCTCCATATCCCACGGCGCCTGAAACTGACCTTTCTTGATATTGACGATGCGGCCGGTTTCACCGGCAGCGACCAGCAGATCGGTCTGTCGCGAGAGGAAAGCCGGAATCTGTATAACATCCAGAACATCAGCAGCAGGCTTGACCTGTGAAATATCATGGACATCGGAAAGAACCGGCAGACCGGTTTCTTTTTTAACGGCACGCAGGATCTTCAGGCCTGCATCCATACCAGGCCCGCGATAGGAATCAACCGAGGTTCGATTGGCTTTGTCATAAGAAGCTTTGAAAATCAGGCCAACTCCGACGCGCGCGGCAATCTCCTGCAAAGCTCTGGCGAGGATCAGGGTATGATCTTTATTCTCAATAACGCAGGGGCCGGCGATCAAAACCAGTGGATTGGCGCCACCGATATTGACCGGGCCGACAGAAAGCACTTTACTCATTGATTCTCCTGCTCTTGCCGGGCCTTGAAGCATGCCCCGACAAAGGATTCAAAGAGAGGGTGAGGTGCCATTGGTCGTGATTTGAATTCCGGATGGAACTGGCAGCCAAGGAACCATGGATGATCGGCAATCTCAATGATTTCGACCAGATCTTCTTCCAGGTAAAGACCGGAGAGTACCAGACCGCATTTTTCCAGTGCTTTGCGGTAGGCATTATTGAACTCATAACGGTGACGATGACGTTCCCCCACATCCTTCTGACCGTAGATCCTGCGGGCCAGGGTTTTGTCTTTCAATGAACACGGGTAGGCTCCCAGGCGCATGGTGCCACCCTTGCCCTTGACTGTTTTCTGTTTTTCCATAATGTGGATCACAGGGTTCTTGGCGTCTTCCTTGAATTCGCTGGAATAGGCCTCTTCGATATTGCATACCGAACGGGCAAACTCGACAACGGCCATCTGCATACCGAGACAGATGCCGAAGAAAGGGATGTTGTTCTCGCGGGCATGCCGGATCGCTGCAATTTTGCCTTCGCTGCCGCGCTCTCCAAAGCCGCCGGGGACCAGAATACCGTCGATATCATCAAACGTCGTGCCAATGCCATGACGTTCAAGAGCTTCCGAATCAACATATTTCAGTTGCACCCGGCAGTTGTTGCCAATCCCGCCGTGAGTCAATGCCTCGGCAAGCGACTTGTAGCTCTCGGTCAGGTCAATATATTTGCCGACAATAGCGATTGTGGTCACCCCGGCCGGCTCCTTGACCCGCCTGACAATCCGTTGCCAGGCACTTAAATCGGGATCCTTGGTCCAGATATTCAGGAAATCCACTATCCTTTCGTCGAGTCCCTGCTCATGGAAGGCCAGTGGTACTTCGTAAATCGTCTCAACATCCCGGGCGGTAATAACCGATTCTTCGAGAACATTGCAGAAGAGGGCTATTTTCGCCTTCATATCTCGCGGTAGCTCACGATCGCAGCGGCAAAGCAGAATATCCGGCTGAATGCCGATCTGGCGCAGTTCCTTGACGCTGTGCTGGGTCGGCTTGGTTTTCAATTCACCGGCCGTCGGGATATACGGAACCAGGGTCAAGTGGACATAGAGAACGTTTTCGGGACCACGATCAGAACGGAACTGGCGAATAGCTTCGAGGAAAGGCAGAGATTCTATGTCACCAACGGTGCCGCCAATCTCGACGATGGCAAGATCGACCCCTTTGGCGTTCTCCAGGATTTTACCTTTGATCTCGTTGGTAATATGGGGGATGACCTGAACGGTTCCGCCCAGGTAATCTCCTCGCCGCTCCTTGCGGATCACGGAATCGTAAATTTGGCCGGTCGTAAAGTTAGACTTCTTGGTGAGGTTTGCCGTGGTGTAACGTTCATAATGGCCAAGGTCCAGGTCAGTTTCTGCACCGTCATCTGTCACAAAGACTTCGCCATGCTGAAAGGGACTCATTGTACCCGGATCGACATTGATATAAGGGTCCAGTTTCTGCATGGAAACCCTTAGCCCGCGGGCTTCCATAAGGGCGCCGATGGAGGCAGCGGCCAAACCTTTACCGAGAGAGGAAACAACGCCGCCGGTAACAAATATGAACTTGGTCTTCATAGGGTCTCCTGACCGAGAATCTTTAACAACGTAACACAGACAATTTAAGCAACGGATGTTACACTTCCGGGGCTTAAATGAAAACCCCTTATTACTGAAAGTTTAACTCTGCGCAGAAGAGGCAAGGATCGCCCTTACCTGTTCCAGATCCTCCGGCGTATCAACCCCCTGCCCCACCAGGCTGGTTTCCGCCACGCGGATACGATAGCCATGCTCAAGGGCACGCAGCTGTTCAAGACATTCCTGGGACTCCAGCGGGGTCGTCTTGAGATGCGGATATTGCAGCAGAAACTCACGCCGATAGACATACAGGCCAATATGCTTGGCGGTCGCCAGCTCATGCCAACGGTGCTCGAGTCCGTTATTGAAATCACGCGGGTAGGGTATCGGTGCTCGCGAAAAGTACAGGGCGAAGCCAAGCTGGTCAGTCACTACCTTGACGACATTCGGGTTTCGATATTCCTCTATAGAGACCAGGGGAGTCTTGAGTGTCCCCATGGGGATCGAGTCGTCAGCCAGCAGCGGCGCCACGGCCGCCTGGATCATGGCTGGATCAATCAGCGGTTCATCGCCCTGCACATTCACGATCAATGTATCATCGAGACCTGCGGCAACTTCTGCCAGTCGGTCGGTACCGGTTGAATGATCGGAACGAGTCATGACGACGTTGCCGCCGAAAGACGCGACGGCACGGGCAATACGGTCATCATCCGTAGCGACAATGACCCGGCCGACTGATTCACAAAGTGCGGAACGTTCATAGACCCACTGGATCATCGGCTTGCCGCACAAGTCGACGAGCGGTTTTCCGGGGAACCTGGTTGAAGCATAACGTGCCGGGATAACGACTGTAACACCCATGTTAATCAAACTCCTGAGTTACTCACAAGAAGTGAGCAATGCAAAATTTCAAGACTGCCGTCGTCGCAGAAGCAAGCAGAATCAACCTAACAGGACGCCCACGCGCTTTTCTGCCGCGTCACGCGCTTCCGCAACAATACGCTTTAATAATTCATCACAAGTGGGGATGTCGTCAATCAAGCCGAGAACCATGCCGGCGGACCAGATGCCACCATCGATATCGCCATCTTCCAAAACTTCCTTACGACCGCGTTTACCAACAACTAAAGGTTGTATTTCAGCAAAGTCTGTATCACCAGGCCGGGATTCTATGGCCAGGACTTCCAGGGCGAGCTTGTTTTTAAATACACGGGCAGTGTTTTTCAGTGTTCTGAAGATCAAGGTTGTCTGTCTTTCATCGGCTGCGACCATCGCCTGCTTGACATTGTCATGAACAGGAGCTTCCTGAGTCGCCATAAAGCGTGTCCCCATATTGATGCCTTCGGCACCGAGAGCAAAGGCTGCCGCCATCTGATAACCATTGGCAATGCCTCCCGAAGCCAGTAGCGGGATAGACAGTCTGGCCGCCACGGCAGGAATAAGCACCAGATTTGTTATGTCATCCTCGCCGGGATGCCCGGCACATTCGAAACCATCGACACTGACAGCATCACAGCCGATCTCTTGCGCTTTCAATGCGTGGCGAACCGAAGTGCATTTATGGATAACCTTAACGCCGGCCGCCTTGAAGGCCGCCATGAACGGTTGCGGATTACGCCCGGCGGTTTCAACGATCTTCACGCCACTCTCAAGGATCGCTTGCACATACTTTTCATAAGGCGGCGGATTGATGGACGGCAGGATCGTGAGGTTGACGCCGAAAGGTTTACTGGTCATCGCTTGACAACGAGCAATCTCTTGTTTCAAGGCTTGTGGTGTTGCATGATTCAAAGCTGTGACAATGCCCAGGCCTCCGGCATTGGAGACCGCTGAAGCCAGTTCCGCTGTTCCGACCCACATCATGCCGCCCTGGACAATAGGATATTTGATACCCAGTAATTCGGTAATTCTCGTCTTCATTGTTCATCACCTCAATTTATGGTTCTGCAACCCACGCACAAGTTCAGTTCGTCGCTCCATTTTTAATCAAAGATCGGGTCAGAGTTTGCGGATCATCCCTTCCTGAGCTACGGATGCAACCAGCTTTCCCTCGCGGCTGAAAAAATTGCCACGACTGAAACCTCGCCCATGGGATGTGCTGGGGCTGTCCATGCTATACAGTAGCCACTCGTCCATGCGCAAGTCGCGATGAAACCACATGGCATGATCAAGACTCGCCGCACGGATTTCACCTTGAGAAAAAGTCAACGCGTGAGGCAGCAGAGCGGTACCAAGCAGGGAAAAATCTGAAGCATATGCCAGCAGAACCTTGTGCATCGCCGGATCGTCGGGCAAGACGCAGTTGGCGCGCATCCACATTTCGCGAAACGGCGGGCAGGGTTCAGGATGGAGAGGGTGGATTGGCTGGACGGGACGAAATTCGACAGGCCTTTGCCATGACAAAAACCGGCTTAATTTTTCAGGGATTTCTGCCAGTGTCTGCCTGGCAAGTTCGGTCATATTAAGCAATTTTTCAGGATCTGGCACCTCGGGCATCGCGAATTGATGTTCGATCCCCTCCTCTCTTATCTGGAAGGATGCCGCCATATTAAAGATGGGCTTACCACGCTGGATGGCCACTACTCTGCGGGTCGCATAACTATTGCCGTCACGAGTCCGTTCCACCTCATAATCAACAGGTGCATTCTTGTCGCCAGGGCGAAGAAAATACGCATGCAGCGAATGCACATCGCGTCCCTCAACAGTCTGACTGGCGGCATACAGGGCCTGACCAAGAACCTGTCCACCAAACACGTTGGGGCCACCTATATCCCGGCTCTCACCGCGATACAGGTTTTCTTCGAGGCGTTCAAGTGTTAGATGTTTGAGTAAGTCATGCCCGGTATCAGTCATCGCAACGATTTTATTTGATTACCCCTTTTGAGTACAGGGGAATAAGTTGATTTTCAAAAAACAAGGAGCCAACGCTAAGACGTTGGCTCCCTGTTTTTGTAATGGTACCCGGGACGAGAATCGAATATGTACCCCCTACTCCACTAACATTTCAAGGAATACCATTGAATTTTCGGATACTTTGCTGAACAATATCCTATTCCCCGTTAAGCGCCCGAACCGTTTTCAGGTCATTTCAGACCATCTGTTGCTAGACATTCAATCTTCATATAAATCGTGATATTTGATACTCGAAGTTCTCATTGATTCAGGGGGAATTCAGCACATCCCGCACTTTGGCGGTCAGTGCTTCAATCGAGAAGGGTTTCTGAAGAAAATGAACCCCTTCTTTGATAACGCCTTTATCGGAGATAATGTCTGACGTATAGCCGGACACAAAAAGTGTCTTCATCACAGGTCGAATATCTTTTAATTTTTCAGACAACTGCTTACCATTCATTGACGGCATGACCACATCGGAAATCAACAGTTGAATCGGGCCAGGGTGTTCCCGTGCGAGGGATATAGCAAGGTCTGTTGTCGCGGCTGCCAAAACCGTGTAGCCACTTTCTTCAAGCATGAGCTTCTGAAGCTGGAGGAGCATCTCATCGTCTTCAACGAGCAGAATTGATTCAATGTCGTGGCGAATAACTTTATTCTCTGTCTCAATCGCAGCTTGCGGTGTTGAGTCCACCCGGGGCAGATAGATGTTAAAGACTGTTCCCAGCCCAAGTTCGCTGTATACTGTCAAAAAGCCGTTGTTCTGCTTGACGGCTCCAAAAACTGTTGCCAGTCCCAGGCCAGTTCCAGAACCGATTCCTTTGGTCGTGTAGAATGGCTCGAAGATATGGGCCTGAACATTTTTGTCCATGCCGCAACCGTCGTCGCTAACGGAGAGGCAGACATAATCTCCGGGAGAGACATCGAATAGATGGTAAGCACAATACTTCTCGTCGAAGGTAATGTTCCCCGTTTTGATGGCTATCTTGCCTGTACCGGAGATCGCGTCACGGGCATTGACACAGAGATTTGCAAGAATTTGATCTATCTGCGATGGATCGGCCTTAATCGACCAAAGATCCATCGCCGGGTTCCAGGAGAGTTGTATCTCCTCGCCGATGAGTCGCTGAAGCATCTTCAGCATTTTCTCGACAGTCTCATTCAGGTCAAGAGATATCAGAGAAATAGCCTGTTTACGTGCAAAGGTCAGTAACTGCCGGGTCAGATCGGCAGAACGTTTGGCGGCATCACGGATTGCCTCTAAATCAGAGAAGCATGTGCCGGAAGGGGTTGACTTGATAATGCCCAACTCCGCATGGCCCAAAATGACACCCAGCATGTTGTTAAAATCGTGGGCAACGCCACCGGCCAGTTGGCCTATCGATTCGATTTTCTGGGCCTGGTGAAGTTGGCTTTCGAGTGTGCGCCTTTCTTCCTCACTCTGACGCAAGCCATCTTCCGCCAGCTTACGTTCGGTGATATCCTGATTAACGCCAATTAGCTTGATAGTCCGCCCATCGGCATCCTTCACGACCGTAATGCGTGTCTCCACCCAGACAACTGCACCTTCCCCTGTCAGTAGTCGAGCTTCAACCAGAGCAAGATAGTTCGGGTCGACAGATTCAAATGCCAGTTGAGTTTGTTGACCAATTATGGGCGTATCTTCCGGATGGACGTAGCGGTGGGCAAATTCGGTCGAAGACATCCGGTAGCCACCGACCTCCTCAGCCGTAATCTTGTGCAGCGAGTAATACTGGTCGTTGAATAAGAATTCATCCGCAGCAAACTCATATTCCCAGTAGCCCAACTTGGCGATTTTCAAGGCTTCCGACAGTTGACTCTCTTTTTTTCTCAGTGCGGCGGTCCGTTGCTCGATCGTTTGTTCAAAAAAACGATGTAACAGACTCAATTCCAGGTGAGTGCGGATTCGGGCACAAATTTCATCGATATCGAACGGCTTGGTGATGAAGTCGGTGCCCCCGACGGAAAATCCGCGGACTTTTTCCATCGGCTCTCCGACCGTACTGAGGAAGAGAAGAGGAATATGATTGCCCGTCTCAGTCGCCTTGATGCGGCGGCATACTTCATAGCCATCCATGTCCTGCATCAAGATATCCATAAGGATCAGGTCGGGAGGGGTTGGTCCCAGCACTATTTCTATCGCCTTCGGCCCATTATCGGCGACCATGATGCAATATTCGTCGGATAGCACGCTGATGAGTTGATGGATATTCTCCGGCACATCATCGACAACCAGTATTTTGAATCGGTCTTGCGCAACGCCCTCCGCGCTTGCGCCAGGCGGAAGAAACTTCCTGTGGTGACGCCGCAATTGAAGCTGGGTCAGAACTCGCAACTTGAGCCAGTCGGGATTGACCGGCCTGGCGATGTAATCGGCCGCGCCCATTTTCAACCCCCGAGCTTCATCTTCCGATTCCGGCACGGAAGTCACGATAATGACCGGTATATCCTTTGTGAGCGGGTCAACCTTGAGCCTGCGCAATACCTCATAGCCATCCATGCCGGGCATCTTGATGTCGAGCAATATCAAACTCGGCTGCGGTTTACGGACCGCCAACTCCAGCGCCTTTTCACCGCTGGTCGCGGCGACGACAGCATAGATGTCGCCCAGAATGGACATCATCGCGCGCTGCGGCGAACACGCCCTGCAATTTCCTGTCGCGGTCGTAGAATGTGCTGGCGTTATAGGAGACCACCGTCTGCTTGCCGTCTCGACTGAGTGCGATGAGCTCATAGTCAGTTATTTTGCCTTCGGCCAGCACCTGTTTGACGCCCGCCTCGGCACGCGCAGGATCGGTAAAATAGTTCTTGAATGGTGCGCCGATCAGCTCGTCGCGTGTACAACCTGTGAGTGCTTCCATCTGTTTATTGACATCGCTGATGATGCCGCGCGCATCGGTCGTCATCAGCGCGTCGATGTTGGATTCGATCAGCGAGCGCGTATAGAACTGCTGGTCGCGCAGACTCTGATCGAGTTTCATCTGCTCCTCTTCAGCGTGCATACGCAGTGTGTTATCAGTGCCGATCAGAAGATAACCTATGATGATGTCTTGATCGTCATGCAGCGCTGTAACCGACACCTCAGCAGGGAAACGACTGCCGTCCTTGCGGATGTAGGTCAGCTCGTAGATATCCTCAATGCCGCGCCGGGCCTTAAAGACCAGGGCATCGAAACCTGGCGTGATCGCAGTGTCGAGCTCGGCACTGAGTGCCCTGGCACGTTCGATGATTTCCTGCGGATCGGAAATCTCAGCGGGAGTAATCTTGTTCACCACCTCGTCCGCAGCGTAGCCCAGCATGCGCTCGGCACCGACGTTGAAGATCTGGATGACCCCTTTGGCGTCAGTGGCGATGCTCGAAAAGTTGGCGCTTTTGAAAATCGCACTCTGCAACGCTCCCGCCTGGAGCAGTGCTTCCTCTGCATGTTTGCGGGCGGTGTTGTCGGTGCCGATGAGCAGATAGCCGATGATGACACCCTGTTCATCACGAAGGGCGGTGACAGAGACTACCGCCGGAAAACGGCTGCCGTCCTTGCGGATATAGGTTAGCTCGTAGATGTCCTCGATGCCGCGCGAAGCCTTGAACACCAAAGCCTCAAACCCGGGTTCTATCGGTGTGTTTAGCTCGGCAGAGAGCTCCTTAGCACGCGCGATTACTTCCTGCGGATCGGAAATATCTGCTGGGGTGATTTTGTTCATCACCTCGGCGGCTGTGTAGCCCAGCATGCGCTCCGCCCCGACGTTGAATATCTGGATCACGCCCTTGGCGTCGGTGGCAATGCTGGAAAAGTTGGCGCTGTTGAAAATCGCCCTTTGCAGGGCTTCTGCTGTGAGCAGGGCCTCCTGTCGACGATCCTCTGAAATGAGATCCAAGGTGTCGGCAGCCTCGCCAATGGCAGGGGAATCTAGATGATTCTTAGGCATGACACCTCCTGTTGGAGAATTCTACGTTGCGCTTGCCCTTATTTCTCGAGTGCCACTCAAACGCACTAAATAGTTTTTCGTGATCGTCTGTGCTATATCGGAACACGCATAGTTGAAATTATCCATGGCTCCCGGCGATTCAAGGCAGATCATACTTGGTGCGGAATACTTCAACCCTATTCTTAGGTTATGATAGTCTTATTCTGAGTACATGTATATTTAATATCCCCCCGATTGCATGGACGAATTAAGGGTTCAACCCTTGACTTGGGACATGTATCGATTTGGTTTTGTCCAATGTCAAGGGCTGCGCCCTGTTCGCCGATATCCCGAGAGTATGTGTAACCGTTTTTTTTCGACTAAGTGTTATTTTTAATCGTTTTCCATGAGGCAAACACGTTTTTTGAGAAAAATGGCTGACAGCAGCCCCAAGTTGACGCCATCACCAGGTGATGAAAAAAGGCGCTGTTCCCGGTATTATCCATGCCGCCACTATCTCTTACGGCTTCGTCTTCATGCATCCCTTCGAGGACAGCAACGGCCGTATTCACCGTTTTCTCATTCATAACATCCTGTTCCTGCGCGACGAGATCCCGAAAGGTCTCATGTTCCCGGTCTCCGCTGCCATGCTGAAAAATCCGGCGCTTTACGATCACTCCCTGGAAGCGTTCTCAAACCCGTTGGTGCGGTTGGCTCTCGCAGATTGAAGCAAAACATATCAACCTACTGATTTTGTATAGATTTCCGTATAAATCAAACAAAACGCGACGCATACCGAAGAACATTTAAAATATTGATTTTGTTTTGATTTCCGTATAAATTGGAAAACATGCAAAATTTACCGAAGAAATTCTTAATGACAGAGATTAGCGAGGACGCTCGTCGACAGTACATCGACGCCAAGGCTGCATTCAAGGCGTGGGAGACCGCCCGTGATGAAGCAGCACAAGTACGTGGTGGGATGTACTGGAAAGAGCAGGACGGAAAGCACTACCTGATCAGAACGACAACAATGAACAACCAGAAAAGTCTTGGCCCGCGCTCTGCTAAAACAATAGACATTTACGAAAAGTTCAAATCTAGAAAAGAAGAGGCGGCACAGCGGTTATCTGACTTGACAGAACAATTAAAACGACATCAGAAAATGAATCGAGCGCTTGACGTGGGACGTGCCCCACGATTGCTTGTTGAAACGTTGACTCGTCTTTCAAAATCTGGTCTGAGCAAACATTTTACAGTCATAGGGACACATGCCCTCTACGCTTATGAAGCTGAAAGCGGTACACGCATAGGCGAGGTCGCAGCAATGACAACGAGAGACATAGACTTACTTTGGGATACACGAAAACGAATTCAGTTTGCTACCCAAATGAAGTCAATGGGGGCATCAATGCTTGGGATACTAAAAAAAGTGGATTCAACCTTCAAACTTATTGACGGTCAAAGATATACAGCGGTCAACAATGAAGGATTTGAAATCGACATCATCCGGCGGGAAGCTAAAGGAATAGACCCTCACCCATTAAGGCTTACAGAGGCTGAAGAAGAGTTCTCTGCCGTACAGGCAAAAAATGCAGAGCAGCTTTTGAATGCACAGCGATTCTCTAGCATAATAGTTTCGACATCTGGGCACATGGCGCGAATGGATACGATCGATCCCTTAGTTTTTGCAAAGTTCAAACGCTGGATGGCAAATCAGCCTGATCGTGACCCGCTAAAACGCAACCGAGACATTCTACAGGCAGAAGTAGTCGAAGAGCTCACAAAAGAATACCTGCCACACCTTATAGTCTAGTGTCCATCCGGAAACTCCGGGTGGACACTAGGTTATAAAGAGGTCTCGGTACAACAAACCTTCCCCCCCGTTATTCAGTTCTCAAAGATCAACTACGCCAAGCCCTCGGTGATCCAAATGCTGACCCTCCGGTACCGGCTTTGATTGGCCATGGTTCCAAAGAAATGGTCTAGCAGCTTGTCGGACTATCCATGAGCCGGCTGCAAATCCGGCTGTTTGGCCTATATTTCAGCTCCTTTTTGGACCATAGCTACGGCTATGAACCTGCAAATGAGCTAAAATCTGTGCTCAAACATCCAAATTTTCGCTTCGGCCCGTATAGTCCGACAGACTGCTAGGAGGTGTACGGCAGGTGGAGAAGGATATTCAGAAGGATGTCGAAAAAATTCGCGTGCTCATGGGTCATGAATTTGGGAAATAACGCCATGCGCACGACGTCATGCAGCACAGAAACGGCCCCTCCAGAAATTTCTGGAAGGGCCGATCTGCGAGAAATTTGCAAAAGATCTCTCAATTCGTTGGCTATCAACAAAAAAAACGTTGTAAAGTAGACTACTTAGCTGGTACCCGGGACGGGGACCTAATTGTTTTTGTAACCATGCAATTTAAAATGTCTTTCTAAATCTCTGTCCGACAGACTACCCCTATTCTTACCCCTAAAAGTTTATACTACCCCAACATCTTCTCAGCCGCCTGACTGTAACATGTTGTCCACGGTTGTGAACCGACGACATAGAATAGCTGTTGATTTTTTCTTAATCCGATAGCTTTT
>JAGXHL010000100.1 GCA_024636215.1 Deltaproteobacteria bacterium | reverse complement strand
TACCGACTCGGTCTCAAGGCTCTAGAGCTCGGCCAAACTTTCATCAAACAGATGGGTCTGTTGCGCCAGGCGAAGCCGATCCTCGAAAAGATGGTTGCTGAGTGCAACGAAACCTGTTATGTCGCCATCTTTAAAGAAGGTCATGTCGTCTATCTCGACATGGTGGAAACCGACATGACGGTCCGCGTCGTCTCACGGGTCGGCTCGCGCCTGCCGGCCTACTGCACCGCAGCAGGCAAAGTTTACCTGGCCTTTATGTCTGACGATGAAATCAACGAGATCCTGCCGAACGAGACATTTCAAACACACACTGCCACAACCATTACAACCCGCAAAGCACTCAAGGAAGAGCTGGAGGAAGTTGCCCAGCAAGGCTATGCCATTGATAATGAAGAGCTGGATCTTGGTGTTCATTGCGTCGCCGCACCGATTCGCGACTACACCCGCCGGATCGTCGGTTCGATCAGCATCTCCGGACCGAGCATGCGCCTCGGAGAAGAGCGCATTGTCAAAGAGCTTGTTCCCCTGGTCTTGAATGCCTCCGAAGAGCTTTCAACCCGACTTGGCTATCACAAGTAAGCTGCAATCGCAAGAAGACGGGAGATGACCAAACAAAAAACAAACCGCTCTCCACTGTTGACAAAAAAACCTGCCTTGCTGCGGGTTTTTTTGTGTTCGTATTGAAGCCGACATTGATGCACTCGCAAATACTCATGGCGCGACCAGCTACCCGCCAAACGGATTGACACACAACCTTGGAATGTTATGCTCCCGCGAGGGAATTCCCGAATAAATAAAAGGGTTTAAAATAAGATCCATGACGCATTCAAACAGCTGGAACGATTGTTCTGAGACACATCCTGACTGTATGTCTCTCCGTCGTGACTCACGCAGCCAGGGGGTTTCCGATCCGGATAACCTGCCCTTTATGCTCTGTCCGCGCGAAGCAACAACTGCCGTATTGCTGGTCCATGGTTTTACTGCAACCCCCTGGGAGATGCGTCCGCTCGCAGAGTTTCTTGCCGAGGCCGGAATTGCCAGTCTGGCGGTACGTCTGCCTGGCCACGGCACTTCACCCGAAGATCTTGTTGCACGCCGCTGGGAGGAATGGCTGCAGGCCTGTTGTGATGGCTACAGGATCCTCTGCAAGGACTTTCAAGTCATTTACGGAATGGGAATGAGCACCGGCTGCCTGTTGTTGCTGACTCTGGCGCGGGACAATCCGCTCAAGGGACTGGTGCTTTTTTCTCCCTACCTGAGGGTTCTGCACAGGCTCGCACCTTATGCCGGCTGGCTGCGCTGGCTGCGACCATACCAGGTAAAACCTGTGACAGATGGCTTAGACGAGCGTTATTACGAGCGCAGACCGCTTGCCGGTATCCACCAGATCAACCGGCTGCTGCAAACTGTTCGCCGCCAACTGCCGCAGATCCTCTGCCCGGTTCTGGCCTTTAATGGTGAGGGTGATCAAACCGTGGACATCGACAGTGGTCGCCAACTTGTGGACTTGCTGGGCAGCTCCGTCAAAATTCACGAGCGGTACGGCCCCGAGGTCTCGCACGTTCTGACCCGCGAAAATAACCCCTGTCGCTGGTCAATGTTTCTCCAGGCGGTCCGGTTTGCTCAGGAGCTCGAGAATCCGGGTACAACTGCACGGGTGAGATAAGCGTAGAGCGCGGCAACCATGGTACGGGTCTGCTGCAATGGCCCGGAATTATCAATTACGAAATCAGCCTTTAGCACCTTGTCCGCCTGAGGCCACTGGGAGGCGATGCGCCGGCGCGCCTCCAGCACGCTGAGTTTGTCGCGCTGCATGAGCCTCGCCAGCTGCATGTCGGGATCGACCACAATCACCAGCACCTGATCGACCCTGCCCTCGGCACCGGCCTCAAACAGCAGGGGCGCCTCATAAACAATCAAATCATGCGTCGACTGTTTCAGTTCAGCCAGTCGGCATTCAGCCAGATGGGCAATTGCCGGATGCGTGATCGTCTCAAGTCGTCGCCGGGCGGCCGGGTCGGCGAAAACCTTTTGCGCCATCACCTCTCGGTTCAGACTGCCCCCCGGCGTCAGGATATCCGCACCAAAGGCGTCAACCAGCTGTGCCAACGTCGGGCTTCCAGGATTGACAACCTCCCTGGCAAGCAGGTCAGCACTGACCAGAGCGGCACCGCAGTCGACAAAACAGTCCGCAACGGAACTTTTCCCCGAAGCAATGCTTCCTGTAAGGCCAAGGATCATCTCTTGCGCTCCTTCTGAAACCAATCATTCCGGGAGGACTTTACCACACAATTACGAGCCGGAGTGACCCCCGGCACACCGAAACATGAGCCATTCAGCCAGCCGGAAAAGACAACTCTTTTACTGATTTTCATCATACCATCCGAGCGAACATTGCAAAAGGATTGCATGCTCACGTTTCCTGCATTATCGTCTGGATTGATTCCGCAAAAGGCACTCTATGAAAGACAACCTCGAAGACTGGTCAAAAGATTTAATTTCAGTTAGTATGCATTGAGTTTTGCGTTTTGCGCAAAGCTCTCTGGAGGTTGAGACTGGAAAACGGAACATGCAGAATGCCAACGAACTTCACAACCTGATTGCGGCGGCACTCATCGGGGTGGTCAAGCAGATTAAAGCCATCAGGTACTATCCTGCCAGGCATCCGGCCTTAAAGGCGACAGCAGAGGAAAGCCTGCGAGGTTTTGTGCCGATCCTTGCAGGCGGCAGCCATCTCTCTCTGACAGTGCGCAAAGAAGGCTTTCTCTTTGATGACAGTCCGGTCGCCAAAAGCAATCAGATTCTTGTCCAACTCGCCAATTTCTGCTTTGCCCGCCGCATTCAACACCTGACATTCCTTGCCGATCTCAACAGCAGCGACCTGCATCACTTTGTTCATTATCTGCTGCTCGACCCGCAAATCATCCAGAAGCAAGGGGGCATCCAGACAATACTGGAAAAAGCCCGGCTGACGACGATCTGGGTCAACATCCGCGATCTGGATGAAATATTGAAACGCAGGGATGAGATTCAGGCATTACCAGAAGAACCGGATTTCAATCCGGAATCGGTACTCAGCGAAATCGATGAGACTGAAGAGGTTCGGGCTAAAGCCGATGCAAAAGACCTGGAAACGCTCCTTGCCAAGATGGAACAGGAGAAAAATGATGCGCGTTTTCAGCATTTTTTACAGGAGCTGATCCCTCTCTTGCGGTTACAGCTCAACGGCGAACGACGTGCATTAGTACTGCGGGCATTCCTGCTCCTATGCCGCAGCGCCACCGACAAGCAGTACTCTGAAGAGCGCAAGCAAAGCGCGCTTTTGGCACTCGACCAGTTAGCAACGGACGAAATGACCAACTACCTGACAGAGTACATGTTTACTGACGGCACCGGGAAGAAAACCCGTGGCAGCCTGGTCCAGATTCTTACCTTTTTAGGCAGCAGAAATGCAAGTCGGCTGATGGCTCTGCTGGCCAACGAAGGAGCGGCCCCTAAACGCAAAATTCTGAATGAAATCCTGGTGCGCTGCGGCACCACTGTCCTGCCAACCCTCTACGAGTCTCTCGATGACGAACGCTGGTATGTGGTGCGCAATGCCGTTGCCATTATTGGCGATATTCGCAATCAGGATTCTCTGGTGCAGCTGACGCCTTTGCTTCAGCACGAAGAAATACGCGTGCGGCGGGAAACGATTCGCGCCCTGACCAAGATCGGCGGCAAGCGTGCAATCAAAATCCTGTTGCAAACCGCAGCCGCCGATGATCAGGAACTGCGTCGTCAGGCAATCCTTTCCCTGGGTGCTATTCGTGCCACCAGCGCCGTGCCGACCTTGCTGAAGCTGTTGCAGAAATCGGACTGGAGCCAGCGCGCCGTCGACCTCAAAAAAGACGCCATTCGTGCGCTTGGGGACATTCGTGATCCCGAGGCCATTCCCGAGCTGGTAAAAATCATTACCAAGAAAAGCTGGCTGCACCGCCAGCTTAACGATGAACTCCGCATAGCGGCAGCGGCGGCCCTGGGCGACATTGCCGACCAAAGGACACGTAACACCCTTGAGAAGACAACACATGACAACACCGCAGCAGTTGCCAGAGCAGCGGCCCAGGCTCTCAAGCATCTGGACAAGGCGATCGCATGAATATTGATGAGATAAAGCAGGTTGTGCAGGTTCTGGCGGCAGCCATAAAAGGGCTGCGTCTCTACGCTGTCGATCATCCAGCCACAAGCAAACAGGTCGAAACCCTACAGAACGGCTTGTTCGCTCTGCTGCAACATAAGAGGTTGATCAAAATAGGCATTCTTGAAGGGACTCTCTTTGTTGAAGATCACCTCTTCATGCAGGAGTTCCCAGCTGCAACCGAGCTTGCCAAGCTGCTGGAAGCACGTGAACTGGTCGGTCTTGAGTTCATGATCGGACTCTCCGCAAACGATATCCAGACTCTCTTGCACCTGCTGCATACCGGCGGCAACAAGGGCCAGGACTTTGCCGAAGCCCTGGCGTCACAGGGCGTCAAGAAAATTCGTGCCGTTGTCGTGGACGACGATGACGATGATGACCAGAAGCCCCGCAAGGTTTACCGCAGGGCTCTCAAGGTTGTAGACCAGATCTTCCATGATGTGCGCATGGGAGAGATCCCCTCTTCTGCTGAGGCGATCCGTGTCGTCAAAAGCATGGCACAGCTGACCATGACGGAACCCCATGCCATGCTGGCCCTGTCAATGCTCAAGGATTACGACAACTATACATTCACCCACTCGGTCAATGTTTCGGTGATTGCCCTCGCTGTCGGGCGAGCCTGCAATCTCACTGAAGAACAGTTGAAAACCTTGGGGTTGGGCGGTCTGCTCCATGATTTGGGCAAACTGCGAGTTGATGTCGACATTATTAAAAAACCGGGACGCCTCACTGAGGCCGAATTTGAGGCAATCAAAGAGCATCCCGATTTCGGCGCAGAGATCATCAAGGAGATGGAAGACGTCACCCCCGAAGTAATGGAGATCGTACTCGGCCACCATCAGCGTTATGACCGCTGCGGTTATCCGGCAAGCTCAATCAACACCATCACCTCACCACTGGTACAGATGGCCGCAATTGCCGATGCCTATGATGCCATGACCACCTTGCGCTCTTACCAGCGCCCCTTTACTCCACGTAAAGCCATAGCAAGACTCAAAGAGATTTCCGGCACTTCATTGCATCCTGAGTTTGTCATGAAATTTATCGAGTCGCTCGGGGCCTACCCGGTGGGCAGCCTGGTGCGTCTCGACAATAATGAAATCGGTTTGGTCACCAAGGTTGACCCTCAGGATACCAGTCGGGTCGATATTAAGGTGCTTTTCAATCCTGCCGGCATACTTCTCGATGAACCGTTCATGATGCATCTGCATCCTAATCTGCTGCGGCGCATCATTGCTGAAGTCGACCCACATACCAAAGGGATCGATGTTACCGATTTTTTTGACTTGGACCCGCAGTAAACAACACAGGCCGGAAGATCTCTCTTCCGGCCTGTGTTGTTTCATTTACCAATCTGTCCGCCAAAGCCTTGGCGTCCTTATCCTCTCAACGGCAACTCACTTAAAGCCTGGACGGCAGCAACCCGGACCGCAGCTCGATCGTCTTTGGTCAATTTTGCCAAAGCATCGACACTCTCAGGTGAACCGAGTGCACCAAGCGACCTGGCGGCGCTGATGACCAGTTGTTCATCATCATCCCCAAGCAGAGCAACCAGATAAGGCATCAGGCGCAGGTCATCGAAATGGCCAAGCGCCTCGGCCGTGTGCACGCGCACCGCAGGCGAATCGTCCTTGAGATGCTTGACCAGGCTGTTAAGTGATTTCGGATGGGCCTTAACACCGAGCACCTGAATCGCCGCAACCCGAATATCGGC
>JAGXHL010000099.1 GCA_024636215.1 Deltaproteobacteria bacterium | reverse complement strand
TATTTCTGAACTTCGTGCCTTTTTGGCCTGGACCGTTATGGAAGAAAGTGACGCAACATTGGCAGAATTGAGTCAATGGCTTGGCAGGGATGTTTCTACATTGAGTTCTGCTGTACGGAGATTAAAGAATAGAGCGGAAAACGATCCCGAGATATTGGAGAAGGTCGTTCAAATAAAGGATGCGCTGATCAAGTTTGCAAGTTTAAAAGCCTGACCCCGCTAAAAGCCTGACCCCGCTACTTTGCCCCTGTGGTGTCTGGGCGATGGAAATCATGGTTTAGGGAGGCTTCTGACGAGCCGAAAATGCACAAAATTAGAAGGCCACCCTCACCTGGGTGGCCTTCCCGCGCAACTTCTTTAGACTTGATCCTTCGGCGGCGCCTGGCTTTTGACTTCAACTGAAGACCGTTCAGCTCTTTGCAATCAGTTTTTTCAACTCCTCACTGTCGGGCGTTACCAGTGTTTTAACCCGCTCGGTATTGACGCGGGCAACGATAATCTGACCGATCTCAGTCTGGATATCTTCGTAAAGACCGAGGCCAAGCATCCCTTCCGCCTGTCTTTGGTTGTCTTCTGTGGGTGTGACGTAATGCACCGTGTCGACCTTGTAACGGTGAATCAGGAAGAGCGAGATCAAGGTCATCAGGCGTTTCTGCCGAAAGTCCTCGCTGAAAGTGTTCTGGTCGCGGATCGACAGCATGTTGCGGTCACGGCGATCCTGCAGGGTGGCAAAGATGATATTGGCCATCTTGTTGCCCTTCTCATCGAGGAGAGTCAGTTCCAAAAGCTCTGAACCTGCGATATGGGGCTTGAGTACAACTTTCAACTTGTCATCGAGACCATAATGGTCGGTCCAGATTTTCAGCCACTCGGCCAGGCGCTTCGGCGGGACTTCAGTTTCGATCAGATGCTGGAACTGGGTGGACCCCTTGCCCATCGCCTTGGTGGTGGCGGTGCCGCCGGAAGCCGCCATCAGGCCGGCATCGGAGCGTGGCCCCCCGACGTAAGTCTGCGGCGTCTTGAAGGGTGAGTCGAGCAGGCGCAGCTTGCGTTGCAGGCGGGCCAGGGCGAGCATGCCGTCTTCCTTGAGGGCTGTGGCAAACTCTTCACCAGCCAGGCCGTCGACCTGGTGGCCGCCGTAGGTGATGAAGTTGAAGACAAAGCCGAGTTTGCCGAGTTCGGCCGGAAACTGGCGCATCTCTTCTTCACTCATGCCGGTGGTGTCCCAGTTAAAGGATGGCGAGAGGTTGTAAGCCAGCATCTTGTCCGGGTAGACCGCATGAATGGCGTCGGCAAAAACCTTGGCGTCGTGAAGGTCGGCGGTCTTGGTTTCCATCCAGATGATATCGGCAAAGGGTGCTACCGCGAGAGATTTTGCGATGGCGTAGGGGATGCCGCCTTTCACCTGGTAGTAACCTTCCGGGGTGCGGGCGATGTCGCAATTCCAGATGATGTTGAAGCCCATGGAGCGGGCCTTCTCGCGCGTCTCGACGAAGGAGGTCTTCTCCACGAAACTGTTCCATTCCGCCACCGTCATCGGCAATTCGGAACCTTCGTCAATATGGAAGGTCATGACATCGGCAACGGCTTCACCGTAAGTCTTCAGACAGGCCTCCATCTGCCAGAGCTCCAGCAGGCGTGTGGAGGCAGTGTCGAGCGCTGCGTTGATGTCGGCCGTACTCCGGCTCGGCATCGCCTTGATTGTGGCATCGATCTCTGTCGAGAGGCCGGTACGCTCAAGCCACTGATCCGCTTCGCTGTAGGCTTGCTCCGAGATACGGTACATCAGGTGGCCATTGATCTCGGCCACCCCCTTGTTATGGAACTGGCGCATGATCGCCAGGAAGGTGGTTTTGTAATTGGGGATGTTGGTATTGGTCGCTCCCAGGATAAAGCCATGGTCGCGCTCGTCGCCACGGCCGTCGAGGAAGGTGGCGGCCTCGGCGTCGGTCCGGGCAACGATGATGCCCGGCACCTGCATGACATCCAGTTGGAAACGCGCTGCATTGAGACGCTTGACCTGTTCATCAACTTGCACCAGCACCTTGCCGGCCTGGTGTCCGCACTTCTTCACCCCCGGTTTCTGATCTTCAATATGATAGCCGGGAACGCCGACCTCAACGAAGCGGCGGATCAGGTTGCGGACGTGAGCGTCACCGCCGTGGCCGGTGTCGGCATCGGCGATGATGAAGGGCCGATAGTCAACTTCAGGGCTCTGGGCGCGCTCTTCTTCAGTCATGCGCAGGCGCAGGAAGTACTGGTTGCGATCGGCTGCGATTAAAGCCCTGACCAGCGGCGCCGCTTCATCGGGTACCTGGCTCAGGGGATAACTGGCCAGGTCGGGCCCGGGGTCTTCATGGCCGGAACCCTTGGCCGAAGTCGCCCAGCCGCCGAGATAGATCCCCTCGATGCCGACCCGCTTGATGGCGACGGCCTGGCTTGGTGAATAGGGGCCGAAGGTTGTGATCGACTTGCCCTGTGAATGCAGTTCCCTTAAACGCTCGAAGAATGCCGCTGCAGCGTCCCGGGCAATGGTGTACTCCACGGCGATCGTCCCTTGCTGTTCGGCGACCTGTTCCGCCGTATAAAGCCTTAGAATTCCATCGAAGCGAGGGCTGTCAAACCATTGGCGAATTGATTTTACCTTGTCGTTGAACCTGCTCATGCGGCCCTCCCGGCGGGTAAAGTGTCCAGATTTTCGGTGATACGCACGCCTCCTTTTTTGAAGGCCTCTGCATACATTCGGATGCGCTGTTTGGCGGTATCCAGATCATGGTTGTTGAGATTGATGTTGAGCAGATCGATGTACCAGGGAGCCTTGACCGTGTCCTTGACGTAAGCCTCGACGATGGCGCGTGCAATCGGCAGGGTGGTCATCTTGGAGTTGTCGTGGACGTCGCGATTGCCGGCCGCGAGCAGCTTGGCGTATTCCTCTTCCAGCAGGCGCTCAAAGATTTCAACGGTGAATACATCACCGGCCTTGAGGCCGGTTTCCTCATCATCGTCGGTGAGAGCGGCGCCTTTGTGCATCCACTCCCAGAGAATACTCAGGCGGATCTCACCAGTTGCCATGTCCTCCATCAGGTAGAGGATGTCGTCGTTACCGAAGAAGTCGGCCGGTTTCAAGGCTGCCGCCTGCAGTCCCTGGCCGAAGGCGTTGCCGTACTGCAGGGCCACGCTCAGCAGGTTGCGGGCGCCGCGCACCGTACGTGGCGCTGGTTCAAGAAGCGTCAGGCCTGCGGCGTCTTCAGACGTGTAGGTTAAAGCTGGGAACTCACGGCCACTCTGGTTGGCTTCGCCGACTTCTGCCCAGACCGGGCGGATAATGTGGGCCATCTTCCAGTGAGCGATCCACTTGCCGCTGGCGCCTTCCTGCTGCTCGCGCACGGCGCCGGCACGCGCTTTTTGCATGCTGTTGGCGACCCCTTGTTTCGAGCCCACCGGAATGTTCGGTTCCATGCCACCTTGCCAGAGAGCATAGTTGCCATGAGCGTCCGGGGTGTTGACCGCGCGGCGGACCCGGTCTTCGTAATTGCGCATGTACCCGTAGGTCATGACGATCGATTCGATATTGGGATTGATGAACTCCGGATCCCAGCAGTTGGCATCGGAGACACTGTTGATGTAATCCCAGCGGCCTGTGTTGAAACCGACGAAATGGCGGCCGAGCGCTGCACGGATCTCCATCAACTGGAAGGTCTGTTCGAGCTGTTCCACCAGCACGTAGACCTTGATGGTGCCTGGTTCAAGACCGAGGTGGCTTTCGAGAGCGCTCAGCAGTTTGTTCCAGAAGCCGGCCTCTTCGGCGGTCTGGATCTTCGGCAGGTAGAGAACGATGGAGGAGCCGGCTGCCAGCAGAGCTTTATAGTTATTGACGACATAGAGAGTCGTGTCGACGATCGATGCTGAGAAGGCTGCGCCGTTGAGCCGAATGTGGCGATCATCAAGGTGCAGGCCGCGGGCACGGAATATCTTGGTCGTGAAGTCAAGCTGGGCGCGCCAGTCGCTGATAATGTCGTGGCCGAAGAAATCCTCCGCCCAGCTATTCATCTCGCCGGAGACCTCCTGGGCCACTTCAAGAAACAGTGGATCGCAGGCGATAGCAAGCTTGAGGCTGACCTGGTTGTCGAGGGACATGGTGGTAATCTGACCGAGGGCGTCCTCGCCGTCGAACATCCAGCCGTCTGCCCCGGAGAGCAGTGCATAGGCGACGTTGCGCAGGTTGGCTTTGACCGGCGAGTTGGGCTTGGCTGCCGGTCCGGTGCCCTGCAGCCACTGGCGCTGCAGATCGTGAGGAATGACGGCGCCGACGAACTTGCCGTCGCGGGCATCCTGGACCTTGATGCCGGTGCCCTTGATCTCTGCCTCGGGGTCGAGGAAGGTGATTCGCTCGTGCTTCTTGATGCGCGCGGCGCGCCTTTGGCTGCGCTCGAACATCAGGCGGTTGCGCTCTGCATTGTACCGGGACAAAAAGCCCAGAGCTGCGAGTGCTTCAGGTGTGTAAATGGCTGCGTACTGCTCGGCGAGATGATCCCGGATCTGCAGATCCACGCCGTCCTGGGTCGTTACTGTCGTGCTCATCGGTTTCTCCCTCCAGTGCGGTGAAAAGGGTTTCACTTAAAAATTATCGGTTAGAGTCAAAAGCTGACCAATTTAGTCAGTTAATAGTTTTTTACCTTTCAGGTCAATATTTTTTTGCAGACATGAACTTTTTTTGCTTGAGAGACGAATTCTGCTGTTTGCATTGCAATCATGAGTTTCAGAATAACGTAATTTCCCGGTTTAGAAAGCTCGGGCGCTGTTTTGTCGGAAAAGATTGCGCCAGTTGTACTGCCCGCCGGTGAACTGTTTTGCCCAGAACTGTTTTACACGTGACAAAGATCAGCGTCTGTTGTAGAAGGGTGGTGCAGACTTATTACAACGATTCTCCGGGGAGCAGCCAACACGGCCGCTCCCCGGTTTTTTGAGGAAAATCATGATCCACCTGACCAATATTACCCGCCAGCACGGCAGCCACATCCTCTTTAAAGATGCCAGCTTCCAGATTACCGCCGGCAGCAGAAGCGGTCTGGTGGGGCCGAACGGAGCGGGCAAGTCGACGATCTTTCGTCTGATCACCGGCGAGGAGAACCTCGATGGTGGCGAGATCAGCTGCAACAAGAGGACCGTCATCGGCTACTTTTCCCAGGATGTGGGTGAGATGTCCGGACGTTCGGCCCTCGCCGAGGTCATGGCGGCGTCCGCCCGCACCATGCAGCTTGGCGAAGAGATCAAGGCGATGGAAGCGGCCATGTGCGAGCCGATGGATGATGACGCTCTGCAGGTGCTGCTGGAGACCTATGGCGACGCCCAGGAAGAATTCGAACATCGTGGTGGCTACGACCTGGAAAACCGGGCCCAGGCAGTTTTGACCGGTCTCGGCATAGGGCCTGACGATTATCTGCGGCCGGTGGAAAGTTTCAGCGGTGGTTGGAAGATGCGCATCGCTTTGGCGAAGATTCTGACCATCAATCCCGATGTCCTGTTGCTGGATGAGCCGACCAACCACCTTGATGTTGAATCGATTGTCTGGCTGGAAAGCTGGCTGTCGAGCGAGTTCACAGGTGCCTTGGTGATGACCAGCCACGACCGGGAATTTATGAACCGCCTGGTGACGCGCATCATCGAAGTTGGCAACGGCACCATTACCAGCTATGGCGGCAATTATGACTTCTATCTGCGTGAGCGTGAAGTCCGACGCGAACAGCTGCTCGCCAGTCATCGCCGTCAGCAGGAGATGCTCGCCAAGGAGGAGGATTTCATCGCCCGTTTTGCGGCCCGGGCTTCGCACGCCGCCCAGGTGCAGTCACGGGTCAAAAAGCTGGAGAAGATTGAACGGATTGAGATACCGGCGGAACAGAAAGTCATCAAGTTCGAATTCTCAGAGCCGCCGCGCTCCGGTGATGATGTGGTCAAAATTGAACACTTGGCAAAAAGCTGGCCCCTGGCCCAAGACGCGGACAAATCGGTTTTCGGTGGCGTCTCGGGTTTGGTCCGGCGGGGTGAGAAGATTGCCGTGGTGGGCGTCAACGGTGCCGGCAAGTCAACCTTTCTCAAATGTCTGGCCGGTCAGACCGAACCGACGTCGGGTAGCCTGACGATCGGAGCCAACGTCAACCTCGGTTATTTCAGCCAGCACTCGATGGAGTTGCTTGATCCGAAAAAAAGTGTTTTCGAGACAGTGCAGGACGTGATGCCGATGGCTTCCATCGGTGTGATCCGCAACCTCTGTGCGGCCTTCCTTTTCCAGGGCGACGACGTTGACAAGCGCATTGATCGTCTCTCCGGGGGTGAGAAGAGCCGCCTGGTTCTGGCCATGCTGCTGGCCAAACCGATCAATTTCCTGGTTCTCGATGAGCCGACCAACCACCTGGACATCCAGTCCCGCGAGGTTCTGCTTGATGCGTTGAAGAATTTTGCCGGCACCGTTATCCTGGTCAGCCATGACCGTCATTTCCTGCGGTCACTGGTGAACCGGGTGTTTGAGATTGATCACGGTGAGATGATCCCCTACGAGGGCAATTACGACTATTACCTGCAAAAAAGCGGGCATGACAATTATTGATAAATACTGCCAGATACTGACAAAGGCGGTGTGGTGAGCGCGGGGCTACCTTTTGCCAAGAGCCTTCTGCATGGCAGGCAAGGCCGCACCGCGTTGAATTTTGGCGCCCATATCGCCGAGTACTGATTCCAATGCGCCGATGCAGAGCAGGATATTCTCGGCCCGGCTGGAATGACCCATCAGGCCGATTCGCCACACCTTGCCGGCCAGCGCACCCAAACCGGCCCCTATCTCCAGGTTGTACTGATTGAGCAGGCGACTGCGCACTTTGGCATCGTCAACCCCCGCGGGGATGGTGACCGCATTCAATTGAGGCAGACGGTCCGCTTTATTGACGACGAATAACAGCCCCATGGCTTCCAGGCCTGCCCTGAGCGCCAGGTGGTTCTTGTAATGGCGGTCCCAGGCTCCGTCCAGACCCTCTTCCCTCAAGATCAAGAGGGCCTCGTGCAGAGCATAAAGAGCGTTGATGGGTGCCGTATGATGGTAGGCGCGCTTGCTTCCTTCACCCCAATAGCCCATCACCAGGTTAAGGTCGAGAAACCAGCTCTGGACCTTGCTCTTGCGCTTGCGCACTTTGTCAAGGGCGCGTTCATTGAAGCTGACCGGAGAGAGTCCGGGAGTACAGGATAGACATTTCTGTGAACCGGAATAGATTGCGTCGATTTCCCATTCGTCGACTTTGACCGGTGTACCACCGAGCGATGTGACTGCGTCGACAATGGTAAGGCAGTCGTGGGCGTGGGCCAGTTTGACCAACTTGTCCACATCGGATTGGGCCCCGGTTGAGGTTTCGGCCTGAACCATGGCAACGATCTTGGCGTCCTTATGGACAGTCAACGTCTCTTCGAGGTTGTCCGCATTGATCGCCTCTCCCCAGGGATCTTCCAGCACAACTGCGACACCGCCGCAGCGCTCGACATTCTCCTTCATACGGCCGCCAAAGACCCCGTTCTGGCAGACGATGACCTTGTCTCCAGGTTCCACCAGGTTCACGAAACAGGTTTCCATACCTGCCGAGCCAGGCGCAGAAACCGGCATGGTCATAGTATTGGTTGTCTGAAAGGCATACTGCAGAAGTTCTTTGAGCTCATCCATCATGTTAATAAAGGCCGGATCAAGGTGACCGATGGTTGGCCGGGAAAGAGCCTCAAGAACCCGAGGAGGAACATCGGAAGGGCCAGGGCCCATGAGCGTCCGAACAGGTGGATTGAAAGAATGAATCAACATTGGTCCGTCCTTTGAAAAAAGTGATTGTGCGCTTGTGAAGACCTGCAAAACTACCCAGAATAATACCTGCTCCTCACCGCGGGTCAAGAGCCACAATTCGCAGCAAAAGTAAAGGCAGAGGCGAAGCGATCAGAGGCGACGACTTATTTTGATGCCCAGTCTCTTGCCTTTGACTTCGAGCAAAGGCATAATGCCCACACGATTAAGTAGTGCCCATCCGGAAACTCCGGATGGCACGGTGCAGTTTTCGATCTGGAAACGAGCAATTTTTAGCAAGGTCAAGGAAATCAAGGATTTGAGCGGAGGCGTAGTGCTTTACGCCGCACAATCAAATCCGCCGATTGACGCAGAGATTGCGGAAAAGGGCCGTTTCCGGACGAAAACTAAGTAGACAAGCCGGATTTAAAGAACGAGGCTATGGGCTGTAGCGACACCATGGAAAGATCCCCCTGGATTTGTCATATCTGTAATTATAAATCAGACGACACCGAGAGCCGGACCTGTGATCTCTGTTATCGTGTGACCTGTTCATTGCACCTGCGTCCGGCGTCCATCCTCAATCCCCAGAATGGCCTTTACGAAACGGCCGCTGTCTGCATCGCCTGTGCGGCTGCTAATGCTCGCAAAAGGCAGCAATAAGGCTAATCTTTTGAAATACTTAAACAAAGGAAAATTGTCTTATGGGTTTTGCTGATGAGAAACTCCTGTTGTTTGATGGTGCCTGCGGCACCAACCTTCAGGAAATGACGATAGCGGAAAGCGCCTGGCAAGGCTGCGAGGGTTGTAACGAGCTGTTGAATATCACTTCACCGCAGACGATCGTCGCGCTGCACGAAGCGTTTCTGGATGCCGGGGCCAGGGTGCTTGAAACCAACACCTTTGGCGCCAGTTCCATTGTTCTGGCCGAGTATGATCTGGCTGACAGAACCGTTGAAATCAATCGTGCCGCGGTGGCCAATGCCCGGGCGGCGATAGGCGTGCGCAAGCACTGCTATGTCGCAGGGTCGGTTGGTCCGACGACCAAGCTGCCGTCGTTAAACCATATCTCCGTCGACAACTTGTCAGCCTCGTTGGCCGAGCAGGTACGAACGCTGGTCGAGGCAGGCGTCGATGCCTTAACCATCGAAACCTGTCAGGACCTGTTGCAGGTCAAGGTTGCCCTGGTGGCTTGCTTTGAGGTTCTTGCCGAGTTGGGGCGCGATCTGCCGGTGCTGGTGTCGGTGACCATGGAACGGCAGGGAACTATGCTGGTTGGCAGTGATATTGCGGCGATCTGCGCAACGCTTGAACCTTTCCCGCTCTTCTCTCTCGGCCTTAACTGCGCTACCGGACCGAGCGACATGGCCTCACATATCCGTTATCTCAGCCATAACTGGCCGCAGCGCATTTCCTGCATGCCGAACCAGGGGCTGCCTGAAGTTGTCGAGGGCAAAACCCACTACCCGATGCAGCCTGAGGATTTCGTCCGTCACATGAGCCAATTTATCGCAAAGGATGGGGTCAGTATCGTCGGCGGCTGTTGTGGTACCACTCCTGAACATATTCGCCAGCTCGCTGCGGCCTGCTCCGAATTGACGCCGGCAAAGCGGGAGGTGGCGATATGAAACCTTCAATTTCGAGTCTCTACCAGGCGGTTGAAATCGCTCAGGAGATCCCGCCGCTGTTGATCGGTGAGCGTTCCAACCCGAACGGTTCAAAGCAATTTCGTGAGTGCCTGCTGGCCGATGATTTCGATGGCTGCCTGCGGATCGGCCTGAACCAGGAGGCCAGGGGGGCGCAAGTGCTTGATCTCTGTGCCGCTTATGTCGGACGTGACGAGCGTGCCGACCTGGTCCGCCTGGTCAAGCTCCATGCCGAGTCATTAAAGATCCCGATCATGATCGATTCGACCAACGCCGACTGCGTTGAAGCCTGTCTGCAAATCTATCCCGGGCGCTGCATTATCAACTCGATCAACCTCGAAGATGGCGGCAAGACTCTCGATAAGGTCTGCCGGCTGGCGAAGAAGTACGGCGCCGCGGTCGTGGCCCTGACCATCAACGAGCAGGGCATGGCGATGACGGCCGACGAAAAGGTTGCGACCGCCCGACAGATTTACGATCTGGCTGTTGGCAAGCACGGTCTACGACCCCAGGACCTGCTGTTTGACCCGCTCACCTTTACCATCGGCGCCGGTGACGAAAACCTGCTTGACGCAGCGATCCAGACCCTGGATGGCATTCGCCGGATCAAGCAAGCCTTACCGGGGGTCTATACCTTGCTCGGACTGAGCAACATCTCTTTCGGCCTGCCCCCTGCCGCACGCAAAATTCTCAACTCGGTCTTCATGCACGAAGCCATCGAGCAGGGCCTTGATGCCGCGATCATCGACGCCGGCAAGATCCTGCCCCTGGCGCAGATCAGCGAGGAAGATCGCGTCTTCTGTCGTGATCTGATCTATAACCGTGACCAGGGTGAAGAGGTGGCGCCGTTGATGCGTTTCATCGAACACTTCTCGGAGCGCATTGATGGTGACGATGAGGAAGAGACCGACGACAAGCGTCCCGAAGAGGCGTTGCACCATAAGATTGTCCGCGGTGACAAGGACGGTATCGACGATCTCCTTGCTGTCCTGCTCGACCGTTATCCGCCCCTTGAGATCGTCAACCAGATTCTGGTGCCGGCCATGCGCCACGTCGGCGAACTGTTCGGCAAGGGCGAACTGTTGCTGCCCTTCGTGCTGCAGTCCGCCGAGGCCATGAAGAAGAGCGTTGCCTGGCTCGAGCCGCACATGGAGAAAGTCGATCAGGAAGAGGGGACCAGGATTCTGCTGGCTACGGTGCAGGGCGACGTCCACGATATCGGCAAGAACCTGGTTGATATCCTCCTCTCCAATAACGGCTACAAGGTTTTTAATATCGGCATCAAGGTGCCGGCAGAAACGATTATTGCCAAAGCCCGTGAGTTACGCGTAGACATGATTGGCCTGAGCGGTTTGCTGGTGAAGTCGGCGATTGTCATGCAGGAGAGTCTGCCCCAGTATCAAGAGGCGGGGCTAGATGTGCCGATCCTGCTCGGTGGTGCCGCGCTGACAAGTGATTTCGTCGCCACCTCCTGTGTGCCGAATTACGCTGCGCCGGTGGTCTACTGCGCCGATGCTTTTGCCGGGCTGAAAGCCTTGAAGGATTTTGAGGCCGGCCAGTTGACCGCCACCCTTGCCACGCCGAAGAATGGCCAGCCGCGCATGAAGCCCGGAGTAAAAGACGTCAACATCGATCGCAGCCAGCCGGTACCAAAACCGCCCTTTTACGGCCTGCGCCACGTGGTCGACATCGACCCGGCCAAGCTCTTTGCCTATGTCAATGAGCAGGCGCTCTTCCGCGGCCGTTGGGGCTACCGCCGCACCGCCAGTTCAAGTGTCGAAGACTACGCAGAACTGACGCGCAGCAAAGTCGCTCCGCTCTATGAAGGCCTCAAGGAACGTTCTCTGCGAGAGGGCTTGCTGCAGCCGAAGGCGGCCTACGGCTACTTCCGCTGCTACAGCGAAGGCGATAGGGTTTTTGTGGAAACGCCTGAGGAGGTTATGGCCTTCGAGTTCCCGCGCCAGCAGTCACCACCGCATCTCTGCATCGCTGATTATTACCGCACGCGCGAAGAGGGCGGCGATGTGGCCGCTTTCTTCGTGGTCACCATCGGCGATCGGATCGCGGCAGAGACCAGGCGGCTCTTCGAGGCTGATGCCTACCACGATTACCTGATGTTGCACGGCTTCAGTGTCGAGGTGACCGACGCCCTGGCTGAATACTGGCACGAAGAGATGCGGCGCGAACTCGGCATCAACAGGGACAAGCCGGACGATATGACCGGCTACGTGACCCAGGGCTACCAGGGCTCGCGTTACGGCTTCGGCTATCCGGCCTGTCCCGACCTGGACGCTCACGAGATGCTGTTCAAGTTGCTCGAGCCTGAGAAGATCGGGGTGACTTTGACCGAGACGATGGAGATGGTTCCCGAAGTGAGTACCTCGGCAATTATTGCACATCATCCACAGGCGAAGTATTTTGCGGTTTAATCCGCTTTGAATATCCAATTGAAGGTTTTTCAAAAAGGGAGGCTGTCATGAAGTATATCTGTGCAAACTGTGGCTACACTTACGACCCGGACCAGGGTGACCCGATGAACGATATCCCACCGGGTACGGCCTTTGCCGATCTCCCGGATAACTGGGTCTGTCCTTTGTGCTATGCGACGATGGATATGTTCGATCCGCTTGATTAACGGACTGGTGAGGTTAGATTCAAAAGCATCAAGGAACGCAGATAAAATCGGATGGACGCAGATTAAGGGCCAAAATCTCAACTATAAGAGTTGGCTCTTTCCCCGTGAATCAGGTATGATCTGCGTTCTGTAATAAGCCTTATATAATCCCTTCCAGGTACTTCACAAGGTCAACCCGGATCGGCATGAAATAGACGCTTGAATCGCTGCTGCGGCAGACCTCCAGCGCTCGCCGGGCAAAGCCGCGGTTCCATTCCAGGGTCGGTTCAAAGTCGGCAGGGAAGATGGCATTGTTGAGGTTGTCCCAGTAATCTTTGCTGCGGACGCTCATGACCGGGCTGAGACCCCAGGCGATTTCCACATGCGATAACAGGTCGAGATAGATTTCCATCAGGCGCAAATCGAAGAAGGGTTGAGTGAAAAAACCTTCTGCCCCGGCGTCGATCTTGCGCTTGACGTAATCGAGTTCGGTCTTGATCCCCGAGCGGTAGGGGTCGATGCCGGCATAGACCTTCAGCTCGGGCATCTGTGTTTTGAGAGTGCGGATCAGTTCCACGGACGTGGTTCGAAACACCCGGCGCGACATATCCTGCGGTTGATCGCCGGCAATGACCAGAACACTGTCGATACCAGTCTCCCTGAAAGTTTCCACCAGGGGAAAAGGTTTACTCAAGTCGAAGTCAATGGCTCGCAGGTGAGGGATGGTGTGCGTAAAGATTTCTTTGGCTTGTTCGCAGGCTTGCCAACTCCTCAGCGGGAATTTCAGCAGGTCGGGTATATTGATGGTGTCGATCTTCGGGAAGTTGTTTTGCACCAACAGCATTTCCTGGCGTAAGGCTTCCTGATCACGCGGCACCAGTTCTATGGAGATTTTCTGCAAAGGTCTGTCCTCTTTTTTCGGTGTTGTCTGAATGTGAAAATTGGCCTTTATTGTAAACATGCTTCGCTAAATTACACAATAAAAGCTTACGGGCTTTCCTGCCGCGCCGAATTGTTTATAATGCAATGCACGATGAAAATCCTACATAAATGATTTTGGGAGTTCAATGATGTCCAGTTCTTTTGGTACGTTGTTTCGTATTAGCACGTTTGGTGAATCTCATGGTATCGGGGTCGGTGCGATTGTTGATGGCTGCCCTGCCGATCTTGAGCTGTCCGAAGCTGATATTCAGCCGCAACTTGATCGGCGGCGTCCCGGACAGAGTGATCTCACCACGCCCAGAGAAGAAGCGGATCAGGTGACCATCCTCTCCGGCGTTGAAAATGGCCGGACGCTCGGCACCTCGATCGGTTTGCTGGTGCGCAACAAGGATCAGCGCCCCGGTGATTACGGTGAGATGAATAGCGTGCCCCGCCCTTCCCATGCCGACTTTACCTACCAGGCCAAGTATGGCACCCGCGCCAGCAGCGGCGGTGGCCGTTCAAGTGCCCGTGAGACGATCGGTCGTGTAGCCTCGGGCGCGATCGCCGAAAAGATTTTGCGAGAAGAATATGGTGTAGAAATTGTCGCCTGGGTCAGCGCCGTGGGTGAACAGCAGGCGGGTGAGATCGATCCTCTGGTCATTAGCCGGGAGCAGGTCGATGGTAATCTGATTCGCTGCCCCGATGCCTCGGCCGCCGCACGTATGGAAGAGAAGGTGCGGCAGATCCGTGACGCCAAAGACTCGATCGGCGGCGTGGTCAGTTGTGTCTGTCGCAACCTCCCGGCCGGTTGGGGTGAGCCGGTCTTCGACAAGCTTGACGCCATGCTCGCTCACGCCATGTTGTCGCTTCCTGCGACCAAAGGTTTTGAGGTCGGCTCCGGCTTTGCCGGCACCTGCCTGCGCGGTTCACAGCACAATGATCCGTTCGTCAAAAAGGGCGATCGTCTCGGCACCCTGACCAATAACGCCGGTGGCATCCTGGGCGGGATTTCCAGCGGTGAACCGGTGCTCTTCCGGGTGGCCTTCAAACCGGTTGCGACGATCGGCCGGGCCCAGCAGACGGTTGATTTTGACGGCAACCCGGTCACCCTGGAAGCAAAGGGTCGCCACGACCCCTGTGTTGTGCCGCGTGCCGTGCCGATTGTGGAATCGATGGCGGCACTGGTTCTGCTGGATTTGGCCATGAGACAAAAAATGAGAAATTAAAAACAGTGATTATTGCGCCGGCGGGTTCGTTTCTGCACGCCGCCCCGCTAATCTTCCATACACCAGGAAAGCCCCCGATCCTCAGATCGAGGGTTTTCTTTTGACTTTTTCAGACGGCCTGGCAAATCACGACTACAGTTTTTTGTTATACTTAAAGCCAGCAGTCTGTCGACAGATTGCTGGTCATAAAGTAATTCGAATTTCAGAGCAAAGAGGTTAACTCGTGAGACAATTACGAAAACTGAAAGATTTGGCAGGCTATCACTTGAGTGCCCGCGATGGCGTCATCGGAGAGCTTAAACAGGTTTATTTTGACGACCGTCTCTGGGCTATACGCTATCTTGTGATTCACACAGGCAGTTGGTTTTTCGGCGAAGACGTCCTGATTATTCCCAAGGTGATTCAGGGGGTGGATGAAGAGAATCTACGCCTGGAGGTTGGACTGAAGCGCAAGCAGATTGAAGGGGCCCCCCCGGTAGATTCGAAGCTGCCGGTATCGAGACATTATGAAATGGAATATTATCGTCATTATGGCTTGGAACCCTATTGGGATAGCGACAGCTTTCTTGGCATTCCTCCACTGGTTGTGACCCCTCAAGATAACAACCCGCCGAGATCACCTGAAGATCCTCATCTGCGAAGCAGTAAAGAAGTCACCGGTTACCGTATTCAGGGGAAGGATGACGAGATTGGCAAAGTAGGAGACTTTATCCTGGACGATCATGACTGGACGGTCCGTTACCTGGTCATCGACACGGGGGGATGGTGGCCTGGTAAAAAGGTTCTGGTTTCACCCGCATGGATTGAGCAGATCGA
Organism: Deltaproteobacteria bacterium; assembly: GCA_024636215.1. Next base: position 61,702 of record JAGXHL010000099.1, on the reverse strand, counting down.
TTGGGAACAAGGGGCGATTGTGGTCAGCCTGGACTCTGCCTTGATTCAATCGGCCCCGGAATATGATGCCTCCAAAGTCATAAGCCGAGATTATGAGCTGGCTTTGTATAAACATTACGGCAAAGCGCACGACCAAGTTTGACCTGGGCGATCTAAACTGTAAAATTTGAAAAATGACTTGAAGGTAGTTTTCGTGATGTCCCTATCCTTAAAAATTCTCCCGGTTATTGTCCTTATGGCGTTTCTCTTGTCGAACTGCTCTTCTGGTAATGATTGGCGCACCGCGAGTCGGGAATCTGCAGGGATTGCCCCCGACCCTGCCGTGACGAGAGACGCGATTGTTCAGGTCTATGGTGCCAAAGCCTGGGGCTGGCGAGGCTGGTTTGCCATGCATACATGGATCGCAGCAAAACGTTCGGATGAAACGTCATACACGGTCTACGATGTGGTCGGTTGGCGCGACCGCCGTGGTGAGCCGGTCTTGAGAATCAGCAAGGATATCCCGGACCGCTTATGGTTCGGAGAGAAACCTCAGATCCTCAAAGCACATATGGGCCCAGAAGTCGACAAAATGATTGATGATATCAACAGGGCTGCCCATGCCTATCCATGGAAAACAACCTATACCGTCTTTCCCGGGCCCAACAGCAATACCTTCACCGCCTGGGTCGCCAAACAAGTGCCGGAACTTGAGCTGCACCTTCCTTTTACTGCCATCGGCAGTGGTTATGTGAACTAGTGCCCATCCGGAAACTCCGCATGGGCACGGTAAAGTTTTCGATGGAAATGAGCCCAGGCTGAAGTGACCGCCAGTGATAAACGAATGTGACACCCTGAACGGTGAGCACAATGCTGGCTGACAAGGACTCATCCGGAGACAATCTTCGATTAGACCCTTGATCGGTACCGAACATGGCGGTATGGTATCTGCTCATCCTATGATTTGTTATGTTATCGATGTCAGGGGGCTGTCGGACAGTCTCCTGGCAAACCCCATCAGTTCGCGAGGCTCCAGTTCCCATGTCATCTCAAATAAGCCCTGGACAGACCTTGCACGAGGTCTTCGGCTACAGTGAATTTCGTCCCTGGCAGAAAGAAATTGTCGAAGCCTTGATTGCTGGCCAGGACGCTTTTGTCCTGATGCCGACCGGCGGCGGCAAATCACTCTGTTTCCAGATCCCGGCTTTGCATCGAGAGGGTACAGCCATTGTCGTCTCCCCCCTGATTTCATTGATGAAAGACCAGGTCGACGCCCTGGTTGCCAACGGTGTGCGCGCAGCCTTTTACAACTCTTCTCTCATGGCAGAAGAGTCCCGCCAGGTGCTGGCTCAGCTGCATGCCGGAGAGTTGGACCTGCTCTATGTGGCCCCGGAGCGCCTGCTCAGTGAAGGTTTTCTCGAGCGGCTCAGGAGTATGACCATCGCGCTCTTTGCCATTGATGAAGCCCACTGTGTCTCACAGTGGGGGCACGATTTCCGACCTGAATATGTGCAGCTGGGACAATTACGCAAACACTTCCCCGCTGTGCCGATGATCGGCCTGACTGCAACAGCTGATCCGCAAACCCGCCGGGATGTGCTGCAGCGCCTGGGGCTGGAACATGCGCAGTGCTTTACCAGTGGCTTTGACCGACCAAATATCCGCTACACGGTGGTCGATAAAAAGAAGCCTTTTGAGCAGCTGACGGAGTTTCTTGCTGACCGTCAGCAAGAAGCCGGCATCGTCTATGCGCTCTCGCGCAAACGGGTTGAAGAAGTGTCCGAGCGACTGGCTGCGAGCGGTCTCAGGGCCCGTGCCTATCATGCCGGTCTGGGCGACAAGGAGCGCAAGAAGGTCCAGGAGATGTTTTTGCGTGATGATATTCAGATTGTCGTGGCAACGGTCGCCTTCGGCATGGGCATCGACAAGTCGAATGTGCGCTTTGTCGTGCATTACGACCTGCCCAAAAACATCGAAAGTTATTATCAGGAAACCGGACGCTCCGGGCGTGACAGCCTGCCCGCCGAAGCCTTGCTGTTGTTCGGTTATGGCGATATTGCCATCAGTCGCGGCCTGATCGAGAAGAGCAGCAATCCCGAGCAGAAGCGCATCGAGTTGCACAAGCTGCAGGCAATGGTCGGCTTCGGGGAAGCCCAGACCTGCCGGCGCAAAGTGCTGCTCGGTTATTTTGGCGAACGCCTTGAAGAGGACTGCGGCAATTGCGACGTTTGTCTTAACCCGCCGCAACGCTACGATGCAACGGTCGATGCACAGAAAGCGCTCTCCTGCGTCTTCCGGGTTGGTCAGCGTTTTGGTGTCGGTCACGTGGTCGATGTACTGCGGGGGGCGCAGACCCAGCGGATCCTTGACCTGGGGCATGACAAGCTCTCCACCTACGGTATCGGCGCGGAGAAAGTCGCCGATGCCTGGAGCAGCCTGATCCGTCAACTCATTCACCGCGGCTATCTAATGCAGGATGTGGCCAGTTTCTCAGTGCTGAAATTAACCGAAGCCGCCCGACCCTTACTGCGCGGTGAGGAACAGTTGCTGTTGGCCAAGCCCCGTATCCGGGTTAAAGCTCTGCAGAAAAAAGGCCGAGCGCGGGTTGGCGACTTTGATTACGATGATGATCTCTTCGACGCCTTGCGAAGGCTTCGCAAGCGCCTGGCGGATGAGGCGGGAGTGCCACCTTACGTGGTCTTTGGTGACGCAACACTTGCTGAGATGGCAACCAAATTGCCGACAGACGAAGCCGCCATGCTGGCGATCAACGGTGTCGGCAAACACAAGCTGCAACGTTTTGGCAATGACTTTATCGATGAGATCATCAGCTATATGTGCCGGTGATGGCCATGACTGCGGATCTCAGCGTTGATAAAAAAAGCGATGCCTGATTTTTCATGCAATAGCGCTTATCGGTTTAGTGAGGCAGGTGTTGCATGGTCCGGCGAATCCAGGCCAGACGATGTTTTTTCGGTACTGCGAAGTCAAGCCTGATCGGTTGGCTTTTGCGAGGCGTCGATTCAACGCGAAACTCTTCGGGAATCCAGTCAGATGCCTGACGTGCCATATCATTGTAGGCGGTTTCACGGAGACTATGGAAAAAGGCTTTTGCTGTTTTGCTGACAAATAGTGGGAGGATTATCATTATTTAACCTCTTTTTGAAAAGTTCCCAGAGTTCGATCATTAAAGAATGTTCTGGGCAAGTTTTATGTAATCCTAAGCCTCCTTTTTGTGACCGTCAATAGGCTATTTTTTGTAAAATACTGTTTTTAAAAGAGAAAAATACTGGGAGCCCTTGAAAATAATAGGGTTTAAGACGTGAAATTTATTTCAATAAAATGTAAATAAATACCCTTTGTTGGTTTTTGAGACACTGTCTTCACTGTTTTGGCAATTTTTTGCACAAAAGAACTCGCGCTTGGTCTTTAAGGAATTCTTAATCTTGGTCAACAAATTGCAACAAACTTCCAGTTAATCTCTATGGTTTCACTTAAGAATTCTGGTGTTACAAGCACCCCTGATCTACTACAATCTTAAGGAGTTCGAAATGAAACGTTTCGTAAAACTGTTTATGGGTTCGGTAATGATTTGTTGCCTGCCAATGCTGGGAGTCGCTGCTGCCGAGCTCGATATCCCTTCGGTTAAGGTTGACACGGCTCCTGTTGTTGATGGTCTCGCACGGGATGCGGTATGGAACCGTGTAAAACCGGTCGTGATCGAAGACTCCGCCTCCGGCTCAAAGATTTTGCTGCGTTCAGTTTATACTGCCGAGCAGATCTTTTTTCTGGTGCAATATCCCGATTCTGCAGAGAACTACTTGCACAAACCCTGGGTCTGGAACGCTGCTGAAAAGAAATATGAAGAAGGCTCACACCGTGAGGATACCTTTGTTTTCAAGTGGAATATGATGGAGCATGATGTCAATCTGTCAAATTTCTCTGACGATGATTACCAGGCCGATGTCTGGTACTGGAAAGCCAACCGCACCAATCCTGCCGGTTATGCTGACGACAAAAACCAGATTTTAGCTGCAACGCCGATCAAGAATTCGACCGAACTCATCAGTCTGACTGGTAAAGCACGCCATCTTGGCCGCTACAGTGATGCCGGCAAAGCCCCTTACAAAGAACTTAAAGAGATCACGGAATACCAGGGTGATTTAGTGGACCGTTATCCAAGCGCCACTCCTGAAGGCAGCCGCGCCGATGTGCAGGCCAAAGGGGTCTGGAATGGTGGATTCCGGACAGTTGAATATGCCCGGGATCTGAATACCGGTCATGACGACGATCTCCAGTTTGAGCCCGCCTCGGGCAAAGCGTACCTCTTTGGCATATCTATTTTCAGCCTCTACGGCAAACCTCATATTGAGAACAGCCCTAACTACTACGGTCGTGGCAGGGTTTCAGATCCTCTGTGGTTGAAGTTTCAATAATTCGCTCGGTATAGTCCGATCGCCTCTAAGACAAAAAGGCATGCGCACAATGACAAGAGGGAACGGATCTTAATCCGTTCCCTCTTGCTTGTTGCTATCCAACCGGAATCAGGCTGGTGTGACTCCAATAGAGTGCCAACAATTCAAGTTTGTGCCGATCCGTTCCCGTTCGAAATCATTATTCTTGTTCTGGAAGAATTCTGGCTGCGACCTGTGCCGCTATGATGATCATGATGAAACTGAACAGTGGCATGATCAAGTAGTCTGCCGGACCGTTGACAAAACGAGGCATGGTGAATCCTGAGAGCCAACTGGTACCGAAGAAAGCAAAACCACCAATGAGAGTTGAAAGCTTGAGCATGATAAGACTCCTTTTTTTGGATAATCCGGGAACGGGCAGGGTAGACACATTCAGTCGTCTATCATGCATCAGCTGTGCCATTTTTTTACATATGCGGTATGCGGTTTGATGTGCTTGAAATGATTGACACTATAAGATTGTTTTAATGGTTGAGACATTGTTATAAATAAAAATAAGTCAAAAGATGGCATTTTTGGCACATGTTTATGGTCAAAAGGCTACAGAGGTTGTCCGACAACAGAGGCTCGGGCTCTCAAGAATTCAGCAGATGCGCGGCAACTGTTCACCGGCGAGCATTTCGATTGCGCGCAGTCCGCCAAGGGCTGTTTGCAGTCGGACCTTGCCGTTTGCGGGGGCCGTCACCTCGCCGATGATCGCAGCCTGTATGCCGTACTTGTGCCTCTGCATGATAGCCAGAGCCTGGTCGGCGGCTTCAGCCGCAACGAAAGCAAGCAGTTTGCCCTCGTTGGCAACAAAGAGAGGGTCCAGGCCGAGAATGGCACAGGCCCCGGATACGGATTGGTCGACAGGCAGCGCTGTCTCCTGCAAGGTGATTTCAACCTGCGACTGAAGAGCGATTTCCTTAAGGGTTGTGGCCACTCCGCCTCGGGTCGGGTCGCGCAGAGTGTGAAGGTTGCCGCCCAAATCTGCGACCAGGTCTGCAACCATGCTGTTAAGGGGCGCGCTGTCAGTGGTGATATGGCTTTCAAGTTCCAGCCCCTCACGACTGGCCAGCACGGCCATGCCATGGTCACCGATAGTACCGTTGACGAGGATTCTGTCGCCGACTCTGGCGTTACTTCCGGAGATTTGCAGATCGTGTTCAATCACGCCAATCCCGGAGGTGTTGATGAAGAGCTTGTCTGCCTTACCTCTGGGGACGACCTTGGTGTCACCCGTGACAATCTTCACCCCGGCCTGCTGTGCCGCAGCGCGCATGCTTTCGAGAACTGCTTTAAGCTCTTCGATGGGCAGCCCCTCTTCGATGATCAAGCTCACGCTGAGCGCTATTGGCGTGGCTCCCGCCATGGCCAGGTCGTTGACCGTGCCGTGGATCGCCAGGTTGCCGATATTGCCTCCGGGAAAAAAGATCGGATCAACCACGTAGGAGTCGGTTGTAAAGGCCAGGCGACCCTTTGGTGCCGCTAACACGGCGGCGTCATTCTGATCGCGCTGGTCGATTCCGGACAGGATCGGCACAATCAGGCTGTCGAGCAGATCATGGCTGAGTTTGCCACCACTGCCGTGGCCAAGCAGAATTAGCTCTGAGTTCATATTAACTCCTGGGACCGGGGACTGGGGAATGGGGGCTGGGGGCTGAGACCCGGTGACTGGGGACTGGGGACTGGAGGCCGGTTATTTGCTTTTGCCAGCCCCCAGCCCCCAGCCCCCGCTTTTAAGTTCCGTATTTATATTCAGCAGCGCAGGTACCTTCACTCGAGACCATGCAGGCGCCGACAGGATCTTCCGGTGTGCAGACGCTGCGAAAGAGCGGGCAGTCGACAGGCTGGACTTTACCTTTGAGAATCTCTCCGCAAAGGCAGCCTTTGTGCTCAACAGGGGGCTCAACCGCAACCGGGAGTCGGACCGTCGCATCGAAGCGTGCATATTCCGGCTTCAGCTGCAGGCCGCTGTCAGGGATGTCGCCAATCCCACGCCAACGGGCATCTCCAGGTTCGAAAACCTGTGCGAGGAGTTGCTGAGCCTTGCGGTTGCCTTCTGCTTTGACGACCCGGCGATACTGAGTCTCGACCCGAGCTTCATCGGCGACGGTCTGTCTGGCCAGCATCAACACGCCTTGCAGCACGTCGAGTGGCTCAAAGCCGGTAACAACACAGGGGACCCGGTAAGCGTCGACCAGAGGCTGGTAGGCGTTGGAGCCGATAATGGCGGAAACATGGGCCGGGCAGAGGTAGCCGTCGACCTGCAGCTCCGGGTCGCCGGCGAGAGCCGCCATGGGGCCTGGCATGGTTTTGTGTGCACAGAGCACAAAGAAATTCTCGAACTCGTTGCGGGCCGCTGTCAGTATGGCGCCGGCCACGGTCGGAGTCGTGGTCTCAAAGCCGACGCCGAGGAAGACGATGGCCTTGTCAGGATTTTTTCCGGCGAGGGCGACAGCATCAAGCGGCGAGTAGACGATCTTGATGTTCGCTCCTTTAGCCTGCTCGTGCAGCAGGCTGGAGGAAGATCCGGGGACGCGAACCATGTCGCCGAAGGTGGCAATAATGGTATCGGGTCGCCGGGACAAAGCGACCGCCTGGTCCACGAAGCTGACCGGGGTGACGCAGACCGGGCAGCCGGGACCGGAGATCAGGCGAACCTGAGCCGGCAGCAGGGAGCGGATACCCTGCTGGTAGATCGCCATGGTGTGAGTGCCGCAGACTTCCATGAAGGTCATGGTGTCCTGGTAACCGTCGATCGTCTGGCGAATCGCTTGCAGCTGCAGTTTTGCCAAGGCGGGGTCGCGGTATTCGTGCTGGTGCTTCATTCTGCAGTCAGACCCATGTCGAGGGCTTCTCGCAAGGCCTTGAGGGTCAGCTGAGCTTCTTCGTCATCAATTTTTTCAATCGCAAAGCCCGCATGAATCAGCACATAGTCGCCGATCCTGACGTCATCGAGCATCATCAGGCTGGCTTCACGCTGCACGCCGTTGATTTCGCAGATAGCCACGTCGTTATCGATTGTTTTGACCTGCATTGGTACGCCAAGGCACATGGTGGTTCGCTCCTTTGTCGCTCGCTCCCGTAGCGCGTGGCGGATGGCGAGAAAAAGCTTATTCGCTTGCCGCGTTCGACGAGTCGCGTTTCCGCATGACCCCCTGGGTCAACCATTCGTACCACGCGGTCATGCCTTCACCGCTGTGGCAGGAGAGTTCAATGATCCTGATCAGTGGATTGACCTGGCGGGCAAAGGCCTTGCACTGCTCGACGTCGAAGCGCAGATACGGCAACAGGTCGATCTTGTTGATCAGCATGAGGTCGGCGGCCTGGAACATGTGCGGATACTTGAGGGGCTTGTCTTCGCCTTCGGTCACCGAGAGCACCGCAACCTTGTGATCCTCGCCGAGGTCGAAAGAGGCCGGGCAGACCAGGTTGCCGACGTTCTCAATCATCAGAATGTCGGTTCTAGCCAGATCTAAGTCTGCCACGCCGTGGCCAACCATGTGAGCATCAAGGTGGCAGCCGGCACCGGTATTGACCTGTTTGACAGGAACGCCGGTTGCGGCTATACGATCGGCGTCGTTGTGGGTTTGCTGGTCCCCCTCCAGGACGCTGAAACTCATTTCATCCTTGAGATCAGTGAGGGTCCGTTCCAGAATCGAGGTCTTGCCTGAGCCGGGGGAGCTGACCAGGTTGAGAACGAAGAGTTGCTGGGCAGCGAAACTGGCACGGTTACCCATTGCCAGGCGCCGATTCTTAGCCAGCAGGTTCTCTTCTATCCGAATCTTCCGAGACGTCTGGCCATGTTCATGGTCATGGTCCGGCGGCGGAGCGCAGCCACAATCGGTACACATAGTCAGTCAATCTCCAGTTCTATAAGGGCCATCTCCTGGCCTTTGAGGATGTCGAGGACGTAGCTTCCGCAGGCAGAACAGCCGTCGAGCAGGCTCTCCATGGCACACTCTTGAGCACACTGCTGACAGCGTCCGAGAGCGGGGATGCGACGAATGTCAAGGGTGGCTCCCTCGGCAAGAGTCCCTTTGCTGCAGGCTTCGAAAGCAAACTCCACGGCTTCCGGGATGACTCCGGAGAGGGTCCCGATTTCCATGGTCAGGCTTGTGATTACAGTGGCCTGTTCGAGGCGGGCGTGCTCCTCGGCGATTTCGATGAGGCTTTGGGTCAGGCTTAATTCATGCAAAACGTTTGTTTCCTGGACAGTGTTTATTAACTGGAAAGTGTTTTTCCAAAGTCGCGACAGTCCGCTGGACCCGGGCGGTTTGTTAATGACCACCTGGCGAGTGGTGACGGATTGAACCTCAATATAATGAAAGGACTGTTCAAAAAGCAAGGATCAGAATGTGCTCTGCACAAAAGAACCCAGTCAACCCTAGGATTTTTTCAATCACCGCAGTATTCCGGAAAGCATATCGTCGCAGTCATAGCCGAAATCCATAATGGCGTTACAGACATCGAGTGAGCGTAGCGCGCCGGCATGGCTGAAGCCTTTGATATAGCCGGTAAACTGCACGTCGTTCCACTTGGCATGGCCCGTCTTCTTGAGTTCGCTCTCGTTGCCCATCAGGGAGTAGTGGATTGAGCTGATCAGGTCGTTGGCGAGCCCTTCCTGCTCCTGAATCATGGTGGCCAGAACCGAACGAACGGCATAAACGTCGACCTCTCTCTTTAACCACGGGTAGTCTGCAGGGCCGATACTCGTCCACGAATAGAAATTGGTGACTTTATCAAAGCGGGGTAGCGCTACCAGGTCAAGACCGGTCTGTTCTGCCAGCAAAGGGTAAGGCTTTGCCGCCGTGACGATAACCAGGTCAAGGGAGCCGTTTCTGAGTTGGTCGAATGCGGTCACAAAATCTGCATGGAGGTAGGTGAATTTTTTATTGTAGACGTCTTCAAGGACTGAAGCCGTCAGGCAGGAACCACCGTTTTCCGGTCCGCATCCAACCACGAAGCTTTGCTGGTTGGCAAAGTCGATTGCCCTCTCCCTGGCTTTGACGACATGCACCTCTTCACTGAACAAAGGCATCACCACGCGGATGTCTTCGTTTATCCTGCTCCCGGTATTCAGGTACAGGTTCCGTGCAGCGCTGGCGAAGCCGTCGATCTGGAATATGGCAAATTCTGTATTGCTGTTGAAAAGTGCGACGATATTCTGCCATGACCCTTGTGAAGGCAGGACCTCCAGATGGATCCCTGAAGGAACGGTGACCTGTGACGTCTCCTGGCCGATCTGGTAGTAAGTTCCTGTCTCCGGTCCGGTCATCAGGCGCAGATTAACGGCCTGAGAGGAGGAGATCCAGAAACCCAAGCAGAGGATGGTCAGAATGAATCTTTGCATAAAATCTCCCGAAATCGATAGAAGCCAACAGAAGTGACGCGCGGCAGCTTGTTGTGCGCAGACGAGCCTGATGATGACCCGGAGAAGCTATGTTAAAAGCTGCCGATCCAATTCACAGAGACTTGTGACCGTGAGGGTCGGTTCGATCCCCCAGGGATCGAAAACGGCATCATCCGAGCGCTTTACCCAGGCCGCCTTCATCCCCGCAGAGATCGCACCGATCACGTCAAAAGGGTTGCTTGAAATCAGCCATGCAGTCTCACCACTGGATTGCGACTGTCTCATGAAATGTGCATAAACGGCCGGGCTGGGCTTGAAGGACTTGAGGGCGTCAACACTGATCAGATCGAGAAACAGCTCCCTGATACCGGCCGATTGCATCAACCCCTCAAGAGCATCAACAGCGCCGTTAGAAAATGCGTAAAGTCGGAAGCCGGAGGTCTTTAACTGCGTCAACCCCTGCTTGACATCGTTAAAGGCCGGCAAGACACGGTAGATACCGAGAAGTTGATCTTTTTGCTCCCTGGTCAGTGCTATTTTGTAGCAGGCACATGTGTATTCAAGGGCCTGACTGGTGCAAACGGCGAAAGTCGCGTAGTTCTGCATCAACCCCCGTCGAAAGGAGTATTCCAGCTGCTTGTCACGCCAGGTCAGGGAGAAATTCATGGCCTGACCACCGATCAGTTTCTGCAACGCGGTAACGACACCATGAGTGTCGATCAAGGTCCCATAAACATCAAAGGCTAGGGTTGTCATGTTGTATTTATCCTTTCAGGCTCTTGTTCCGGCATAATGAGTAAATGTTGTGTTGAATAACCGAATAGAAACAGATAATTACAATACTATGGCTATATCTGCTTTCAGTCAATCTAATGCGAGAATCATGCTCTGCAACGCTTCAACCTGCCTTGCTGCTTCAGCTGAGTGACCCTTCCTGCGTTAGGCTCAGCAGACTAAAGTCAAGCGTTGCCGCTGAGGTAATCCTGGGGCGCATCTTAAACCCTGGTGGATTTCGAACTCGAAACGGCCATGGCGTTTAGAGGGCAAACATGGTTTTTGGCATCGCTGATGCACTGCTATGCTCAAGCGGCCTGCCGACAGGCTGCTTGCCATTCCTTAAAATGAAGAGGAGCTCCATGTTATGAGGCGTGCTTTAGTTGTCGATGATGAACCCCTGTTGCGACGTCAGGTCGCTGAAATTGTTGCCGGGTACGGGTTTGATGAAATTCTCGAGGCAGAGAACGGCGTTCAGGCTGTTGAAATAGCGAGCCACCAGGAAATTCTTCTGGTGGTCATGGATGTCGGCATGCCTGTTATGGATGGTGTCACGGCTGCCGAAAAAATAGGCAAAGTCAAACCTCTGCCGATCGTGCTGGTTACGGCGAACACCGAGTCCGAGACGATCGAGCGGGCACGCCTGGCTGGTGTCATGAACTATGTCGTCAAGCCGGTGCGGGCCGAACAACTTTTTGCCGCCGTGGATCTGGCGATCCACCAGTTCGTCGATCTCTCAAGTTTGCGTGAGGAAGTGTCGAAATTAAAGGAGACACTCGAATCACGTAAAGTGATTGACCGCGCCAAAGGTGTTTTGATGAAGCGTGGCATGGATGAGCCCCAGGCATTTCGGCGTTTGCAGAAACTGGCGATGGACAAGAGAAAGTCGTTGCGGGAGGTTGCCGAGGCGATTTTGTTGACGGAAGACTGATCGGCTACGGTTATGACCCTGCTGCAAATGAGCTAAAATCTGTGTTGAAACAGCCAAATTTTCGCTTCGGCCCGTAAAGTCCGTCAATTGCCTGCCTGAAGATGTTACACTGATGTCACGCGACGACATTCATCAATGGAGGCTTTATGTCCGAACTATCGAAACCTGAATGCAAGGATCCTTCGGGACATCAGCTGCATATTTGCGAGTTGAAGAAAACCGGATCGCATGACGACGTTGCGGAACGGTCGGATGCACCCGGGTATCTCTGTCACAACTGTAATGCTTCGGCCAACCAGGCGGAAGACCTGTGTAATCCCAGCCCGTTTATCAAGCGCTAAACATGGCCACCCGGTATCCGAGTGGCCATGTCTGTCAGTGAATAGCCTCCTGGTCGCTTTTTCTAGCTGCACAATTATCTGTTGATCTCCAAACCAAATGATCCCGCTTAATCGTATTTCACACCGTGGACTTGAATACGCGGCGAATGCCGTTAATATTAATGCCAGAATAACAACGCGTAGTTATGACAAGCAACCAAGAGGTTCAATGATACTGGAAAAGATAGAAATCATTCAGGCTGACATCACGCGCCTCGAAGTTGAGGCGATCGTCAATGCCGCCAACGAGAAGTTGCTTGGCGGCGGTGGTGTGGATGGAGCCATTCATCGGGTTGCGGGTCCTGAACTGTTGGAGGCTTGTCGAGAATTGCATGGCTGTCCGACGGGAGAGGCCAGGATTACCAAGGGCTATAATCTGCCGGCGCGTTACGTAATCCATACCGTGGGACCTGTCTGGCATGGTGGCGACCATAACGAAAACAATCTTCTCGCCAGTTGTTATCGCAACAGTTTGCAGCTGGCTGTTGATCACAAGCTGCGCAGTCTTGCCTTTCCTTCGATCAGTACCGGTGTGTACCGTTTTCCGATTGAGCGGGCCAGCCGTATCGCTTTGCGCGTCATCCTCGATTTTATTGAGACGGAGGAGGCTGCTCCGCGTGTGGTTATGGCCTGTTTTTCAGAGCAGGATCTGGAGGTCTACCGGCAGGCTTATCAGGACTTGCTGGCCTGATCTTTTCGTTCAGACAAATACAAGCTTTTTCAGCTCGGCCCATAACCAGGATGTTATGGGCTGTTAGTTTTTAAGCTGGATGAAATTTCATGCTTGCGAAGCTAATACCTGTCTTCTTTAAAAAAGTGGAACTCTTTTTGCACGCCATTAAAATACTGTTATATGCACTTTTTTTTAGCGCTATTTCAACCAAATAACCAGTTTGTTTACGGTTAATGACGTAATCAGGTGAGTGGCGGGGTGGCTGAAGGGGGATGGATGAAGAAGACAGTTGGTGGCTTGGCAACGCGGCCCGTGGTTGCCATAGAATCCGAGGCGACGGTTCGAGACGCCTTACGGGTTATGTGCGACAGACGTATCAGTTGTATTATTGTTCTGTCTCACAATGAACCCATCGGTATCCTGACCGAGCGCGATGTTGTGTTTGCCGCCAACTGGCTGCTTGGTCAACCTGATTTGCTGGTCAAGGAGGTCATGAACAAGCCGGTTATGACCGTCTCCGAGGAAATGTCCGTTGCTCAGGCTCACCAGGTGTTTTGTCAGCACGGCATACGTCATCTGGTCGTCCTCGATCGTCGCCTGGAGATGACCGGCATCTTCACCCAGACCGACCTGGTTCGCTCTCTGCGAGACAAAGCCTTTTCCGGTGTCCGCGACGTCTCCCAGCTGATGTCTGAGCAGGTCCTGCATGTTGCTCCCGAGGTCTCGGCACGCTACGCACTCTCCTTGATGGCCCGGCGCTCGGTCAGCTGCATCGTCGTTGTAGAAAACGGCCACCCGGTGGGTATCTTTACTGAACGCGATGTTGTCCGTTGTATCGCTGAAGATCTGGACTTGTCTGAGATGCCTGTCAGCTCGGTGATGAGTCATGCCATTATTTCAACCCCGTTGACGACAGCTCCAGACGAAACTATCGGCTTGATGCTGAAGAAATCAATTCGACGCCTGCTGGTGACTGATGAATTTGGAGCCATGGCAGGGATTCTGACTCAGACAGATCTCGGCAGAGTGCTGGAGCAGCAGGAGTCGGGGCTGGTGAGTGCGTTGCTGGGAGACTTACGTGAGTCGACAGGCCTGACACCGGGTGCCGTCTGATTTTTTGCCAAGCTGAAGCGCTGAACAAGACAAGGGCCTTGCATGTACATGCAAGGCCCTTGTTGTTAGAACTCTTAGTAGGTTGGTTATCCAGGGCATTCGTGACTAAGCATGATTGAGCGGCACGACATACCATAGGATTGACAGGTAATGACATAGACTGCCTGCAATTACAAAGATATGCCAGATAGCGTGATTATAAGGTATGCGGTCAATAGCGTAGAACACTATGCCACCCGTATAGCATAAGCCACCTGCTAATAGCCATAAGACCCCCTTGATCGGCATCATGGTCAACAACCCTTCGAGATCAAAAACAATGCTCCAACCCAGGGCGATATAGAAAACCGGCGCCAAAAATGCCAAGCGATGAGTCATAAAGGCCTTAAAGATCACTCCAACAAAAGCGAGCCCCCAGACGAAATAAAAAAACGTCCAACCATTGCCTTCGCGCAATGAGACCAGAGCCAAGGGGGTGTATGAACCGGCAATCACCACATAGATACCGGCATGATCCAGCACCCTGAAAATATAACGAGTTTTTGGGTCTTGCACGCTATGGTAGATGGAAGAAATTACATAAAACAGACTCAATGAACTACAAAAAACTACTGAACTGAGGATACGGTAGCGGTCGCCGGTATGCAGGGCTTCAACGACCAAAACCGCAAAACCGACCAGACTTAGTATTGCCGCGAAAATGTGTGTCAACCGATTCGCAAGTTCCTCTTCTTTACTGTAAGTGATTAATCGACTGTCAGCCATCGTACAATCCATCTGCCTGAGGGTTGCTTATATTCTATCAAATAAATAATAGCCACCTAGAAACGGGTGGCCATTAATTAGCGGATTAAAAAAGCTTCCTGAATGACCCTAACCTAACCAGCGGCCCCTCTAAATAATGTGAAGGCTAATTTCGACTTCTGTCGACTGAAAGCCATTTTGGGATTGGCCAGGCTTTCTGGTGAACCAACCCAGGCAAACCCATCCTGGCAGACGTCAGTTATGAGACACCCGTCAAGAAAGAGTGAAGTAGAAGGTTGCCCCCTCGTCGGGAACCGCCTCGGCCCAAATTTTTCCACCATGGCGCTTGATAATGCGTTCGACAGTGGTCAGGCCGATACCGAATCCAGGAAAAGAGCTTGCGCTGGAAAGGCGTTGGAAGGGGAGGAAGAGTTTTTCTGCTTCTGCCATGTCAAAACCGGTGCCGTTGTCGACAACGGCAAAGACCAGCTGACCATCCTGTAGCCTGGAGTTCAAGGAGATCTGCGCTGTATCTTTCCCTTCGGTGTATTTACAGGCATTGCCAAGCAGGTTTTCCAGTGCCACTTGCAGTAAATCCGCATCGCCGGTGACCTGCAAGTCGGGGCTGATATTGAAACGCAAGGTTCGGCCGGGATTGGTCAGGGCGAGTTCACAGCAAATCTTTTCGGCCAGGCTGCTCAAGTCGATCTCTTCAAGCTGCAACTTCTGCCGCGAGATTTGGGCCAGGGTCAACATCGTGTCAATGAGCTCATTCATGCCCTGGCAAGTATCGAGGATCGCCTGCTGGCAGTGTCGGCCTCTATCACTTAAGCGTTCTCCATCGAATTCCTGCAATGATTCTCCCGCCAACGAGATGCGCGTCAGATAGGAGCGCAGATCGTGAGAAAGGGAATAGCTGAAGGCTTCGAGTTCGCGATTGGCCTCCTGCAAGTTTTTTTCTCGTTCTCCGAGTTCGTGGGCCATCAAGTCGAACGTCTCGGCTAAACTTCCCAGTTCGCCACCTGAAATCTGATTGGAGACCCTGATGTCGAGGTCGCCGCTGGCCAAACGTTGCGAGGCAAGTTTGAGCATCATGATGCGATCCACAATCGAGCGTTTACCCACAACAAAAGCCAGCAGAAATGCGAGCACAACAAAGAGCATAAAAGCTGATACATTGACAAGCAGCGCTCTTTTTGACATGGCCAGAACTTGTTTTTTCGATATTCCGGCCCGTACGTACATGTAGGGCTTCTGTTCACCGGGGAGCCACAATTTGCGATAGGTTGTTATACGGGTATCCCCATCCCTGCGTATGAATTCAAAACTCTCTTTGTCTGGGCCATCTACCATGAATTTCATAGTATCCGGGGGGATGGGCTTGCCAATGAGTGTGGTAGGGTCTTTGCCTCTGTTGACTATAATTCCTTTATGGTCAACCAGGACGTAGTTGGCATCGTGACGCAATTGAGCATGTTCCAGGATCGTACGCATGACATCAAGATCAAATCCGAGAATAACCGCACCATTGAACTCATTATGCTCAAGAAGCGGATAGGCCATATGAATGGTTGATTTATTCATACTGCGGCTGATGACAAACTCGCCCGAAGAAAACCGTTTGGTCTGCTGTGTACTCCTGAAATAGCGTCGATCCGCTACAGATCCATATTTATCTGCCGGGACTGCGGAGGCCCACACCTGGCCTTCAGCATCGGTGACCAGTATGTTGATATATTGCGGACTTTGTTTGTGGATTTCGGCAAGAATGGCTTGCAGATTATCAAGGTCACGGTTCTTCACCTCAGGAAGGCCTGCCAATATAGTCCCTAACAGTTTGGCATCGCTGGTAAGCATTTCCTGCTGTTCTGCCAGACCGTCAGCCAGCCTTTGCGATTCTATGACTGCCTGTTGATAGTCATCAGACCGATCCTCCAGGCCTGAATAAACGATAATCCCCAAGGCCGGGAGCGTCAGCAGAACGGCCAACATAATCAACTGAGTGCGGATGGATAAGTTTGAAAATTTAGGATCGGCCAATTCCCTGCTCCTTACAACCGCGACTGTAGAAAACCGCAACAAGAATAGCTTAATGACAGGAATGAAAACAAGTACGATCCCTCTCCCGCTTGTGACGTCGCATTTAGTTTTCGTCCGAAAACGATTTTTCCCCACTATAACTGCGTCAACCTGCGGGCTTGCTTCTGAGACATGCCATGATTGGTGTCGTTTTACCGTGTTGAGCAAATCCGGTGGTACACAAAGGGGTAAAGTACAAAGGGGTAAAGTACAAAGGGGTAAAGTACAAAGGGGTAAAGTACAAATAAAAAGGGACCTGCATATACATGCAAGTCCCTGATATTTTTTGGTAGCGGGGGCAGGATTTGAACCTGCGACCTTCGGGTTATGAGCCCGACGAGCTACCTGACTGCTCCACCCCGCAACAGAGGCGCCAACCTACCGGAAGCCTTCCGGGTTGTCAACCTTTTCTTCGCTATGCTGTCCGGTGCTTGCCGGTTGTCCTCTTTTGGAGTATAACCACTCAACTGAGAGCGAACTTAATGTCTATATGCATATCACTTGAACAAGCCTTGACCCTGCGCAACAAGGGGGCCTTGCTGGTTGATGCCCGAAGCCCCGACGAATTTGCCGAGGCGACCATACCGGGTGCGATCAATGTGCCGCTGCTCGATAATGCGGAACGCCAGGAAGTGGGCACCCTGTACAAACAGGTTGGCAAGCAGCAGGCACGACGGCGTGGTGTGCAGATCGTCGCGCCAAAGATCCCGGCCATGATTGAGCGGGTGGCGGCTCTGCAGGCGGAAACGTCGCAGCCGGTGGTCGTCTTCTGCTGGCGTGGCGGCATGCGCAGTCTCGCCCTGACCCAATTCCTTGAACTCGCCGGAGTCCCTGCCCGCCAGTTGTCTGGAGGGCATAAGGGTTTCCGGCGTATGGTCCTCGATTTTTTCGAACACGGAGAGTGGGGGCGCTTGCTGGTATTGCGTGGCCTGACAGGGGTTGGCAAAACCGAATGCCTGCAGCGACTGGCGCAGAAGGGTTATCCTGTCGTGGACCTTGAAGGCCTGGCCAATCACCGTGGCAGCGCCTTCGGCAACCTTGGTTTGCCGCCGCAGCCGGGCCAGAAGATGTTTGAAGCCCTGCTCTGGGACGAATTACGCAAAATTCCCCGGGATGCTTACCTTCTGGCAGAGGGCGAAAGCCGTCATATCGGCAGGGTGAGTCTGCCGCCAAGAGTATATCAGGCCCTGCAGGTAGAGACCTCGATCTGGTTGAATGCGACCCTTGAAGCCAGGGTCAAAAACATTCTTGCCGACTATCCTGCCGTTGATAAACTTAAAACGGAGTTTGTTCAACCGATCCGGGCCCTTAAGGACAAGCTGGGCAAAGAGACGATGAATCATTACCTTCAGCTTTTGCAAGAGGGTCACTGGACGGAGCTGGTTAGTGAGTTGATGGTGAATTACTACGATCCTCTTTATCGGCATACTCTGCCGCAAAGACGGATTGAAATTAATCTGGAGCCCGAGGCAACCTTGCTGCAGCGGATTGAAGCGGTGATTGGTGAAATACTTAACCCCCCCTCTGAACATAAGTGAGCACTTTACCGGAAAGGGTCTGTCCTGCTAATGTGGATTTGTGCTCTGGACCGGAGAAAATGATGAAGTCCTCTCCTGACGAAAAACCAGTTAATGCCCTCTGCCTGAAATGTTTGCGCAACTGCAAACAGCCGGCAGCCAACCTGCTGCTGGCATGCCCGCGCTATTTCCCCTTGCCGTTCAAGGTTGATAAACATCGCTTTGACCAACTGGGGTTGTTTGGTGATGAGGACTAAAGGGCAACAGATGTCGCATCTGTTGCCCTTTAGTATTCAATGTGAGAAAAAGCTAACTCCCTACCCGATCAAGAAACTCCACAATCTTCGGCGTAAACTTTTCCGGTTCCACCAGGAACGAATCATGCCCGTAATCTGAATCAATCAGGTGATACTCGGCCGGTTTATTCTGCTTGTGCAGCTCCGTAATCAACTCTTCCGTCTGATAGGGCGCATAGAGCCAGTCGGAGGTGAAGGCGAACCAGAGTGAGGGGCAATGCAGATTGCCTAGAGCTTCCTCCAGGCTGTCGAAGCCCCAGCTGACGTCGTAGAGATCGAGAGCCTTGGCAAGGTAGAGGAAACTGTTGGTGTCAAAGCGGTCGACAAAATTGCGGCCGTTGTAAGTCAGGTAGCGCTCGATTTCAAACTGGCCGAAAAAATCAAACTGGCCGTCACGGGCAGAGAATCTGCGGCCGAACTTGAGATTCATCGATGGATCGGACAGGAATGAGATGTGCCCTACCGCGCGTGCTAAAGCCAGACCTTCCGCAGGAGGATGCTCAGGCTTGTAGTTGCCTTTACGCCACATGGGGTCATTATAAATCGCCTGGCGGGCCAGTGCGTTCAAGGCGATGGCCATCGGCGAGGGCCTGCCGGTTCCGGCAATCGGGATAATGGAGCCAACCCGCTCGGGATAGTGGATCGCCCACTCCATCGCCTGCATGGCGCCCATGCTGCCGCCGATAACGGTGAGCAGTTTATTGATGCCGAGATGATCCAGAAGCAGCTGCTGGGCACGCACCATGTCGCGCACCATAATTACCGGAAACTGCAGATTGTAGGGTTTGCCGGTTCTGGGGTTGGTGCTGGTTGGGCCAGTCGAGCCGAAGCAGGAGCCGATCACATTTGAGCAGATGACGAAATAACGATCGGTATCAAGCACTTTGCCCGGACCGATCATGTCGTCCCACCATCCGGGTTTGCGGTCCTCTGTTTGGTGGCGACCTGCTGCGTGGGCATCGCCGGTCCAGGCATGGGCAACCAAAACAGCGTTGCTCTTGTCGTCTTTCAGTTGACCATAGGTCTCATAGGCAAGGGTCAGCGGACCGAGCAGGCGGCCGCTCTCCAACCTTAACTCAACATTGAAGGTGACGTGTTCTGTTTTGACGATGCCCTGTTCACTCATGTTCTGCCTGAAGTCATGTATATAAAAAGGCCCCTTCCAGATAATGAGAAGGGGCCTGCGGATACATTGAGTTTGGTATCGCGGGCTCCGTCCTCATCTCCCTCACCGGAAAATTCCGACAAGTTGGATTTAGCACCTGACAGCCCGGCGCATGTCGCTGCGATGGGTCGGTTGCTGTGGCTTCAAAGGGCCTGTCCCTCCACCACTCTTGATAAAGACGTGTAGCTATGTTGGCGAAACTCTAACGAAATGGCTCTGTTTTGTCAAACAGTTTGCTTCTCCGGCACGGCGTCAGGACTTGAAAGAGCCGATCTCCTTCTCAAGGACATTGGCCTGCTCAGCCAGGTTTTCAACCACTTTGTCCAGTTCGGCGGTCCGGGCTGCGTTGCTTTCGGCCACCTGACGAACAGCAGATACGGCGGTGACAACCTGCTGACTACGGGTTGACTGCTCCCTGGAAGCCTGGTCAATCTGCTGCATCATATTGCGGATATTCTCCATGCTCGCGCTGATCTGGTGACTGCCTTTGGCCTGCTCGCCGGTGCTGAGTTTGACCTGTGAGGAAATATCCTTCATTGATTCGGCGGCCTGAGCCAAGAGCTGAATACCATCGGACTGTTGTTTGACCGCCGAGGAGATCTGCTGCAACATGTTGGCCACCTGGTTGACGGCTTCGGTGATCTGACGGCTGCCGCGAGATTGTTCCTGAGTGGCCCGGACGATACTTTTAACCTGATCTGAAGAGCGCAGTGAACTTTCCGTCAGCTTGTCGAGCGCTTCTTCGGCGACCTTCGAGCGCTCTGCTTCTTCATGAACACGCTCACTGCCAAGCTGCATCGCTTTGACCGCTTCGACGGTCCCGGTTTGTAAGCGGCGGATGATGCTTGAGATCTCCTGGGTCGACATGGCAGTGCGCTCTGCCAGTTCGCGAATTTCGTCAGCGACAACGGCAAAGCCCTTGCCATGCTCACCGGCCTGGGCTGCGATGATTGATGCGTTAAGAGAGAGCAGACGGGTCTGGTCGGCGACATCGTCAATCACGGTCAGAATTGTGCCGATCTCACCGGATTGTTTGCCCAGATCCTCGATGGCCCTGCTGGCATCTTCGACCGTGATGCGAATCGCCTGGATCCCGGCGATGGTTTCTGCCACGGCAGTTTTGCCCATTTCAGCATCGCGGTTGGCTTGTTCAGAAAGTTTGTTGGTGTGCTGGGCGGCTTCTTCGACTTCTTTGATGGAGGCATCCATTTGCGTAATCGAAGAGGCCGTGACTTCGGTCGAGGAGGAAAGGTTGTCGAGGTTGTCAGAGACTTGCTGGCTTGATACTGACATCTCGGTAATCGAGCTGGAGACTTCTTCGATGGTGCTGAAGAGTCGATCCACCTGGGAAACGATTTCCTCTATGGTTGCGCCAAGCTCCAGGGTTGCGGAGGATGAAATCTCTACCGCTTCCAAAAGGGCGCTGATGCCGTTGGCAACTTCGATGGTCGATTCATCAATGCCCTGAATGGCTTGAAAGGAGTCTTCCAGGGCTTCGGCCTGGTTGACCGTACCGTTGCTGACGACTTGAGAGGTATGGCGAATTTTTTCGGTTGCCGTTAAGATGTCTGTGGCTGCAGAGCGGATGCGCAAGACCATTTCACGCAGGCGTGCCACGAACTGGTTGAAATTCACCGCCAGCTCTCCGACTTCATCGTTACTGTTGATTTTCAGGGTCCGGGTCAGGTCGGCTTCTCCCTGTGAAATCTCTTTGAGGTTGTCGACAACTTCAAGCAATGGCTGGGTGAGTGTCCGGGAAAACAGCAGGGCCAGAATAAAGACGATGGCGATGACGGCGGCCACCAGGCCAACCATCAGGTTGCGTAGAGATTGCTGGGCCTCTAATGTGCTGGCCAGGTCCTGTGCGATAACCAGCTGGAAAGAGGTGCCGGCCAGGTCACGCATGATTGGCATGTAAGGCTGGTCGTCAAGCCTGATCTGATCATCTTGCAGGGAGTTGTCCAGGGTCTTGAAGTCTGGATGTGAAGCACCAACGACGCCCAGTGGACCGACAAAGGCGACCTCTACGCCACCCATCTCTTTGATGCGGCTGGCAAAATTGTCATCCAGGAGATAGGCTCCCACAAGGTAACCGACCACGTTGTCCTGCAGCATCACCGGAGTGGTGACGAGGATGGTCAATTTACCGAGATAGCTCGTTATGCCGGCCTGGGCGGAGTTGGTTTCTTTAACCTGGACGATAAAGGGATGTTCTGCTTGTGGGCCTTCGGCAAGGTCTACCCCTTCAGCAGCAATTCTCAAGATTGACTGACCCGTGGTATCCAGCACTTCGAGGATGTCCATAGCGTATTGCTCATGAACGATCTGGATCTGTCCTCGCAACTGCTCGATATCCTGGGTAAGCGAGGCATAATAGAGCGCGTTAACCAAGTCAGAAGAGTTGCTCAGCAGGCTCATGTAGTTGATCAGTTCCTGCTGACGGCTGAGGGTGCTGCGTTCGACGAAGTTTCTCGATTTCTCAGCAAACTGGGTCATGCTGGTCTGAATCTGATCTTTTGTGAAGCCGGAGAGGAAGACCAGGCTGGCGACCAGTGGCACGACTGCGACGAGCAAAAGAACAAGTAGAGTTTTCCCGCGAAGCTTCATTTTCAGCATAAGTTTTGTCCTGGAGTGTTTAAGTCCTGATGAATAAGCGAATCTATCCTACACGAAATTTATCGCCGGGACCATTTAATGATGTAAGCGCTCTGAGGGCTGCATGGGGCCCTTGATAATAGGTCCTGATTTGTTCATGTCCATCCGGAGTTTCCGGATGGACATGAACTAGAAAGCTCCGCTGAGACTGGCAGTAAAGGTTTGCACGCTGCCGTCAAAGGCGTTGTTGTTGATGTCGTCGTAATCATCAAAGCTGTAAGCTAAAATGGCGGTCACAACGTCTGACAGGTCCCAGCTTAAACGTGCCTTGAAGCCGTTTTGTCTGAGATCGATTTCACTCAGCTCTTTCAGACCCTCAGGGTTGGCGAAGCCGGTTCCTGAAATGTAATCAAGCTCACGGGTGTCGAAACCTGGTGAAAAGGTTGCCGAAGATCTGATGTGGTAGCCCTCCAGGCGGCAAGAGACTGCCTTCGGCAAGCGCAGGTTGATTCCTGCCGAGAGGGTGTGGGTCCTCTGAGTGTAATCGGCGCTGTCATCCAGAATGGTGAAATCGGTGAGCCCCAAAGGCGCGTTGGGATCGGGGCTGTTGCCGAAGAGCAGGTCTTGGTCGATACGGGACTGAAGCAGTCCGTAGTTAAGATCTGCAGAGAATCTTTCGTTGGCAATCACCCACAGGCCGAGGGCCAGGTTTTCACGCTGCTCTTGTCGATCCAGGTCAAAGGGGACATAGCCGTTGCTGTATTGGAGGACCTTGAATCCATCATTGTAGCCATCGATCATGTTTAAGCTTGCTGTTGCACCCCAGAAATTGGCCGGCTTGTAGTTAATGCTGAAAAAGAGTTCGTGGCTTTCATTCAAAGCTGATCTGTAGGCGGGGTCACTGTCCTCCCGGTACTCGTACCAACCGTTCAGCTTGAGGGCTGATTTTTCCAGCAATCTCGAAAAGAAGCTCAGCCGGTAGCGGTCGATTATCTCTGTGGCGGGCAAATACCAGTTCGAGGCAGAGATGCCATTGAAGGTGTCATGATGACCAGCACCGGTATTGCTCCTCTTGATATCTTCACGCTCAAATTCCCCTTTAAAGGTCAGCTGGCGTGTCGGTCGATAGGAGACATATGCTGCATAGCTGTCCCGGTCTATGTCGATGCTCTCTCTGACTGGAATTTCGCCGTTAAAACTCAAGACCCCGTCAGAAACCTGTGTTGCAGGAAGGTCATTGTCGAGTTCGAGCATGCGGTAACGAAAATTGAACGTCCAATGTTCTCCTGGAGTGTAGGAGGCATCTGCTGCGAGCTTCTGGTATCTGGTTTCCGCATCTACGGGATTCACCCCCCTCAGCTCTGACTCACTTTCCCGCTTGCCGAAAGTATAACTGGCTGAGGAGACCAGGCCGCCGGAGGTTGGCAGGTTGATTATGAAACTGGATTCCGTGAGTTTTGAATCGGGGGTCTCATCGTGGAGATAGTCTCCGGGTGACCGCCATAAGGTGTCTCCAAATTCAAGGCTTCCGAAGTCGTCGACGGGTGTGGCACTTGTTTCGCGAAATGCGCGCAAGGTCTGCAGAAACGCAATGTCAACGGGGCCGAGGTGGGCGTCGAAACCTAATTTGAACTCGTCCGTAACGCGGTTGACATCGATGGAACGGCTTTGCATGTGACAGCTGCTGGCACAATTCTCATCGACAAAGCGTAGCTGCTGATCGCCCTTCTTTTCCATCCGCCAGTAAGAGAGGTTGATGTGGCCCGGATAGTTTGGCAGCTTACCGCGGAGTTTGACTTCGTCAATGGTGATGCGGCGATTGTAGTCCTTTTCTGGCTGGCCGTCTGCGTAGCTCACTTCGCCTGTAACCGGCGGCCTTGCCTCCTGCGAGTCCTGGTAAGGAATATGATCCAGGTTGTGATAGAGCCTTTCGGTGCGGGCGTTCAGGCGAGCCAGGGATTTGTAGTCGAAACTGCCGTCAAGATAATAATCGTTTTGATTAAGGTAATCACCGAACAGAGAGAAGTTCTTGTGGTCAGCGAGTTGTTTAAAAACCAGGTTAAAGGTCGGACTGTCATCGAGATAGTGGTATTCGGCGGCACGATTTGCTTGACCGCTGGTATCAATCCAGCGGTAGCCGGTTGAAAATAGCAGCGTTTGATCCTTGGGTTTTTCTGATGGCGCAGTGTCCGGATCCGCACGGACGGACCCCGGCAACAATAGCACTATGGATGATATCAGGATTCCATAATGTAACCATTTTTGAACCATTTCAATCATCTCCTTGTCCGGCGGGCCGCCGGACAAAATCATGACAAGCAGCTGACGGCGCTATCTGGAAATAAATGATCCCCGTCCATGGGACGAAGGGATGTTGGTGCCGTGAATTGCTGAATGACAGTCGCTGCAACGGGTGAAAAATGCCTGTTTGCCGGCCGGTGATTTTAAGGACGTAATGCTCTGCGCGTTGTGTCCTGAGTGACATTGCATGCAGAGGAAGGGTTCAGAGACGTCCAGTAAAGGCTCGCTCGATGAGCCATGCGGTTGATGACAATTTGTACACTCTTCGGTGACATCGGCGTGTTCGTAGACGAATGGCCCCTGGTATTCCATGTGGCAACGGGTGCAAAGTGCTTTAGAAGTGATGCCTTTCAAGCTGCCCTTGTTGGTGGAGAGATGAGGGTCGTGACAGTCAGTGCAGGCCATTTTATGTTCAGGAACCGGATGGTGTGAGAACTGGGAAAACTCTATTTTTACCTGAGAGTGGCAACCGTTGCACAGCTGTTCCTGCTCGTGCCTGCCGACTTTTTGCTGCGGCCCTTTATGCAGTTTGTGACAATCGAAGCAACCGACTTCGTTGAGAGCATGTGTGCTGGCGTTCCAGCTGGTCAGATTCGGTGTCGATGCGGCAGAATGGCACTTCAGGCACAGCATTGATTGGGCTTGTGCGGGGAACTCGACGAGGGGGAGAAGGCTGCTGAAATCGCAGACCTTTTTTTCTTCAGCATGCACAACGGCAAGACTGCCCGGGCCATGGCATGATTCGCAGTTGACCAAAGGTAAGCCCGTCTCTTCCGAAATTTGCTCACCGTGAATAGAGTGCTTGAAATCGTTTGCAAGCTTATCGTGAGAGTGACAGGTTGCCAGACAATTTTCGTCGCCAATGTAGTTGGCATCGAGGTTCCCCACCAGGAGGATCTCGTAATCGCGCACCGGAGCGATCGGTTGAGACGAACGGAGTGTCGCAAGGTCGGTACAGGCCACACCCACGCTACTGGCCAGTGCAAGAAGGAGAAAAACTCGATGGCGCAAAACCTACCCCCTGACGAAAGAAACCTGAACCCGGATTGCATGTCCCGGAAAAGTGCTTCAGAGACCAACGGATTAAATTTTATTCAATGGATCTCTTTCATTATGGGGATTTTATAGTCTAAATCAAGAAGTTTGAGACTAGAATATAGCAAAACGGCCGGGTTTGACCAGATAAAACCGCAGGTGTTGGTCGTTTCCTATAGAATAACGTCTACCCTTGCTGCGGCAAACAGGCAAAAAACATTTTAGGCGACTGGCGTATCTATGACGGGGGAGGTATAATTGGAAGTGTTACAAAGATTCATCCGGGGAGTTGGACGCAGCTTCCCGCATTCACCCTGGTAGACTTGCCCTCCTGGTCTCCAGGGTTTTTTTGTGAGTCAGGTTGAAGTTTCTGAATGAACGGGAAGTTGGTCGTTGTTCTGAGCTGCCAGGCTGGCGAAGTCATAACGCGACAGGGTCGCCATGAATTCCTCGCGAATCTGTGCCCAGGCACCATGAACCGGGCAGAAAAACTCACGTTGGCAAGCACCTTTTTCGATCAGGCATTGATTAAGAAAAACCGGGCCTTCTTGGGACTTGATGATGTCGAGGAGCGTGATCTCTGCAGGGGCCTTGGCAAGATAAAAGCCGCCACCGACACCACGCTGAGAACCGACGATGCCATCCTTGATCAGTGGTTGGAGGATCTTGGTCAGAAACGCCGGGGTAATTTCCTGCGCCTTGCAGATATCCTTCTTGTAGATAATTCCTGCAGCCGGCTGGCGGGACATGTAGAGAATGGCGCGGATGGCATATTCTGTGGCACGGGTAATAATCAAGGCTGTTCCCTTTTCTAAGGCTATTCTTGACGATATTTGTAATAAAGTAGTGTTCTTGATGGGTCATGTCAATCTTTAATACGCAGGTCTTATTCTGCTGACAGCCAATTCCCATATCTTTGCCTCGCTAAGTTAAAAACTCTTAGCAAAAAGCTACTGCTGTGGATTGACAGCTGCTTTTCCGTACAGGCATTATGCCAGTTTCTAAAACTGTTTCGATTTTATGAAAGGATTTCGATGTCTGCAGAACAGGTTGTCGGACGGTTTGCGCCCAGCCCTACCGGACCGCTGCACTTTGGTTCCCTGGTCGCCGCAGTCGGCAGCTACTGCCTGGCCCGCCGTGAAGGTGGGCTGTGGCTGTTGCGCATGGAGGACCTTGATCCTCCCCGGGTGGTCCCGGGGGCGGCCGACGAGATTTTGTTCGCACTGGAAAAGCTGGGACTCAACTGGGATGGTGAGATTGTCTGGCAAAGCCAGCGCAACGAGGCTTACCTTGCAGCCGTAGAGAGGTTGCGCCGGAAGGGGCTGGTTTTTGACTGTGCCTGCACCCGCAAAGAAATTATCATGAGTGCGCCACATCCTGGTGAAGAAGGTCCGGTCTATCCCGGCACTTGCCGCACGGGGCTGCCTGCCGGACGCAAGCCGCGGGCACTGAGGATAAAAGTGCCGCAGGAACAGCTGTCCTTTACAGATGGAGTGTTCGGCTCCGTGCAGCAGGTGTTGGCCGATGCTGTGGGTGACTTTGTGCTGCGTCGTGCCGATGGCCTCTTTGCCTATCAATTGGCGGTGGTCGTTGATGATGCTGCTGCCGGCATTAACCAGGTCGTGCGCGGCGCCGACCTTCTCTCTTCAACGGCAAGACAGATTTTTCTGCATGCCTGTCTCGATAGCCAGGTTCCGCATTATGTTCACCTGCCGATGGTGGTGGGTCGTAATGGCAAGAAAATCAGCAAGCGTCACGGCTCCGCAGGTCTTGATTACGCTTTCAGAGGTTCAGCATTGATTTCACGGTCTTTGTCCCTGCTCGGTCAAACGGTGCCGCAAGAGCTGCAGGGAGCTCCGCCTGAAGAGCTCCTGCGCTGGGCCGTGAAAAGCTTTGACCCCCGAAACATCCCGGCAGTCAACGAGGGTGTCGGTGTCGATGAAAAAGCCTTTTAGACGGCATGCATAGAGGCGGCTGAGATGGCCGCCAGTCAAGTCATTCCTGTCGCAAAAGTTGAGAAGAATGCCTATGCTTTGGCGCGTGGCTCAGAAAAAAATCAACGAAGCCATTGACAGACCGTTGAAAAGCCGGTAAATAGGTTTATCGAAAGAGAGCAGTACCTGCCTGTTTTATTAGCCTGAGATAATTATTTTTCCTTTCAAATAGTTTCCAACCACGAGTACGGACTGAATCTCAAAACCAAATTTCTTGAAAATATATGCGTGGCGGGATAAATGCCTCCTGCAAAGTTAACCTACCCATACATCACAATCATTTCGGACCAGAAAACTCGGAGAACAAGACCTCTCATATTACAAACTACGTATCAGCCATCGCAGCAACCTCTGGTCGTTGTGGACTGTGCGCGACTCTGAGCCGTCAACATTTAAGGAGAACCGATGAACCTGAAGGAATTGAAAGAAAAGAAGATTATCGACCTTACGGCAATTGCCAAGGAACTTGGTGTCGAGGGGGCTGCGGGCCTGCGCAAGCAAGACCTGATCTTCGCTATTCTCAATACGACATCCGCCAAGAATGGAGCAATATTTGGAGAGGGCGTGCTTGAGATCCTTCCTGACGGCTTTGGCTTCCTGCGCGCTCCTGACGCCAATTATCTGCCTGGTCCCGATGATATCTACGTTTCGCCCTCGCAGATTCGACGCTTCAACCTGAAGACCGGTGACACTGTGTCAGGTCAGATCCGGCCGCCAAAAGAAGGCGAACGTTACTTTGCTCTGCTGAAGGTTGCCGAGGTTAACTTCGAGAACCCGGCAGTTGCCCGTGAGAAGACTCTGTTTGACAACCTGACGCCTCTCTATCCCGACCAGCGCCTGATTCTGGAAAGTGAGCCGGACAACCTTTCTGCTCGCGTCATCGACCTGATTGCTCCGGTAGGCAAGGGACAACGTGCCCTGATTGTCGCTCCACCGCGGACCGGCAAGACGGTTCTGTTGCAGAACATTGCCAACTCGATCACAGCCAACCACCCGGAAGTCTACCTGATTGTCCTGCTGATCGACGAGCGGCCCGAGGAAGTGACCGACATGCAGCGTACGGTTAATGGCGAGGTTATCTCTTCGACCTTCGACGAGCCGGCAACCCGTCACGTCCAGGTCGCCGAGATGGTCATCGAGAAGGCCCGACGGCTGGTGGAGCATAAGCGCGATGTTGTGATTCTCCTCGACTCCATTACCCGCCTGGCGCGTGCGTACAATACGGTTGTACCGCCTTCCGGCAAGATCCTTTCCGGCGGTGTCGATTCCAATGCCCTGCACAAACCGAAGCGCTTTTTCGGTGCGGCCCGTAATATCGAAGAGGGCGGCAGTTTGACGATCATTGCCACGGCCCTGGTGGATACCGGCAGCAAGATGGACGAAGTCATCTTCGAAGAGTTCAAGGGTACCGGCAACATGGAACTGCATCTTGATCGTCGACTGGTCGAAAAACGCACCTTCCCGGCCATAGACATCAATAAATCCGGGACCCGTCGGGAAGAACTCCTGGTTGATGAGACCAGCCTGCAGCGCATCTGGCTGCTGCGCAAAGTGCTCTCATCCATGAACGTGGTTGACAGTATGGAGTTCCTCCGCGACAAACTTGGCGATGCCAAAACCAACCAGGAATTCCTCGACAGTATGAACCGCTGAGCCTGATTCTGCCGACCTTCGTCAGGTTTGGGCGAAAGATCAGCGGAAACAGTTGCAATTGATTATAAATAGTGGTATCAAATCACTCTTTTAAGGTCTTAAGGGCCCACTAAATCCGCGACCTGTACCAAGCCAGGTCAATCAGGAGTTGAACAGATGAAAGAAGGTATCCATCCCAGCTATGAGGCGTCCACGGTTACTTGTCACTGTGGCAATACATTCGAAACCAGATCGACCAAGGGCGACATCACGACAGAAATTTGCTCGTCTTGCCATCCCTTCTACACCGGCAAGCAGAAGCTGATGGACACAGCCGGTCGGATCGAGCGCTTCCGCAAGAGATACGAAAAGAAAGACTAGTTGAGGGGGCGGCCCTGTTGGGTCGTCCCTTTATTTTTGTTGCCGGCTTGGTCGGCACAATCTCTTCCGCGTCCCGTTCCGGGACACGGCCCGGTTCCCCGGACGACGCGGTCTGACTTGGAAACAAAGGCCATGCACGTCCAACTTCTGTCTCACACGCCGATCCCTGAACAGGTCGTTGCCGCCGCAGCGCGGCTGTGCTATTCCGAATCTTCCATTGAACAGCTGCTTGGCCAGACGCCGGAGCAGATCGCCAAGCTGTTGCAGAAGATTATCGAACTCGGCCATTTTTCGGTCCTGGAGCACGCGTCTTTCACCTTCGGCATTGAAGGCATCAGTCGGGCTTGTTCCCATCAGCTTGTGCGGCATCGTATCGCCTCATTTTCCCAACAGAGCCAGCGTTACGTCTCTCATGAACAACAGTTTGAGACAATCATCCCTGAGAGTATTCGCGGACAGCGGGGTTTGCTGGAGCGGTTTGAGACGCATATGCAGGTGACTCACGAACTCTACAGGGATCTTATGGCGGCAGGGGTGCCTGCTGAAGACGCCCGCTTTGTACTGCCCAACGCGGCCTCCACCAAGTTGGTCATGTCCATGAATGCTCGCGAGCTGCATCATTTTTTTGCGCTGCGTTGCTGTCGCCGGGCCCAGTGGGAGATTCAGGCTCTGGCCAGGCAAATGCTGCAGCTGGCGCGTGAGGCTTCGTCTCTGCTCTTTGCCGAGGCAGGTCCCGGTTGCCTGAAAAGGCCCTGCCCCGAAGGCGCTATGACCTGCGGTGAGATCAAGGCCGTGCGTGAAGAGTTCTGGCAGCTGTAAACCAACTTTGAGCCGGTTGTGCAGGCTCTCAACATCAAGAACGATGATAGATTCCCATGCTGAATAAACTTGAAGAAGTTGCTGACCGTTTTCGCGAGGTTGAGGGGATGCTTTCCGACCCTGCGGTGGTGAACGATCAGAACCGTTATCGTGGCCTGACCAAGGAACACTCCGAGCTGATTGATGTCGTTAAGGGCTACGAGCGTTGCTGTCGCATCAGGGAGGAAATTGCCGGCAGTCAGGAACTGCTTAAGGATCCGGATGCAGAGGTTCGCGAAATGGCCAGCGCCGAAGTTGCAGAGCTTGAAGATGAGTTGCTTGCTCTGGAAGCACAGCTCAAACTCATGCTGCTGCCCAAAGACCCGAACGACCAGAGAAATGTTATCCTGGAAATCCGGGCGGGCACCGGCGGTGATGAGGCCGCCTTGTTTGCCGGCGATCTTTTCCGCATGTACTGCCGATATGCCGATCACCAAAGCTGGAAGGTGGAACTGCTCAGTACCGCTGAATCGGAAGCGGGCGGCTACAAGGAAGTCATCGCCCTGATCAGTGGCAAAGGCGTCTTCTCACGGCTCAAGTACGAGAGCGGCACCCACCGGGTGCAGCGGGTTCCGGAAACCGAGGCACAGGGGCGGATCCACACCTCGGCCTGTACCGTCGCGGTGATGCCGGAAGCCGATGATGTTGAAGTCAATATTGATCCGAGTGATTTACGCATAGATCTCTACCGAGCCTCCGGAGCCGGTGGCCAGCACGTCAACAAAACAGAATCGGCCGTACGGATTACCCATGTCCCGACCGGGGTTGTGGTCGCTTGCCAGGATGAAAAATCGCAGCACAAGAACAAGGCCAAAGCGATGAAGGTGTTGCAGTCGCGCATTCTTGATGCCATGCAGGCTGAACAGCATGCGAAGATGGCCGCCGACCGCAAGAGCCAGGTCGGTAGCGGTGATCGCTCCGAACGTATTCGCACCTATAATTTTCCGCAGGGTCGCTGTACCGACCATCGTGTCAACCTGACGCTTTACAAGCTTGAAGCCATCATGCAGGGCGACCTGGATGACGTTATTGATACCTTGACGACCCATGCTCAGGCCGAGCTGATGGCCGGACAGGATAGCTGATTGCGCGGAGTATTCGCTTGACTGAGCGCTGGACGGTCCTCAAGATTCTGCAATGGACGGCCGACTATTTTACCGGCAAGAAGATCGCTGCTGCGCGCCTGGAAGCCGAGCTGTTGCTGGCGGCCACGCTTGGCCTGGATCGGGTCGGTCTCTATATCAACTTTGAGCGCCCCCTTGATTCTGCAGAGTTGGCGGCTTTTCGCCAACAGGTGCAAAGGCGCGCCAAGGGAGAGCCGGTTCAGTATATCCTTGGCGAAACGGAGTTCTGGTCTTTGCCTTTCACGGTCTGCCCGGCAGTTCTGGTGCCGCGTGCGGATACCGAAGTGCTGGTTGAAGAAGCTCTCGCTCGGCTGAACAATTCCGGTTCGGTCCTCGATGTCGGCACCGGCAGCGGCGCTATCGCGATCGCCTTGGCCCACGACAAGCCAGGCGTACAGGTCACGGCACTGGATTGTAGTGAAGAGGCCCTGCAGGTGGCTCGCGGCAACGCCGAACGCAACGGCGTGGCAGAACGCGTCGCCTGTATTGCCGGTGATCTGGCTGAATTGCCGCCGGGCCCGTTTGCCATGGTGGTGAGCAACCCCCCTTACATCCCGAGCGCGGATTGTGAGCAGTTGATGCCGGAGGTTCGCGACCACGAGCCACGCCTGGCACTCGATGGTGGCGAAGATGGCTTGACTGCGTATCGGCAGCTCGTCTCTCAGGCCAGCAGAGTTCTCATCATGGGTGGCTGGCTGCTGGTTGAGGTCGGTATAGGCCAGGCCGACAAGGTTGCTGCCATGTTCAAGGCTGCCGGTTTTGTCGAGATCACATGTCGGGACGATTATGCCGGCATCCCCCGGGTCGTCGCCGGACGCAAAATAGATTAGACATTCGGGCGCAGGAGATTTTTTTCATGCCCTCTGCGCCCTCGTGGAAAATAAGACTAAAGAGGTAAACCTTTGGATAAATTGATTATACATGGTGGTAAACGGCTGACCGGCGAGGTGGCTGTCAGTGGCGCCAAGAACGCAGCCCTGCCGCTGCTTTTTGCCACCTTACTCGCTCCCGGGCCGCATCAACTGGGGAACCTTCCGCGCCTGCGTGATATCACCACTGCCGAGCGTCTGCTGGCAGAGCTGGGGGCCGAGGTGGACAGCAGCAACGGCACTTTGAAGATTGCCACCGATCACATCAACAGCATGGAAGCCCCCTATGACCTGGTACGCACCATGCGCGCTTCGGTTCTGGTCCTCGGTCCGCTGCTGGCTCGCTACGGTCAAGCCAGGGTCAGCCTGCCCGGTGGTTGTGCTATCGGCGCGCGGCCGATCAATCTGCACCTCAAGGGGCTGGAAGCCATGGGCGCAGAGATTCATCTTGACAACGGTTATGTCGAAGCCAGGGCTGCGCGCCTGCAAGGGGCCCGCATCTACTTTGACATACCGACCGTCGGTGGTACTGAAAACCTGATGATGGCAGCCACCCTTGCCAGGGGCACCACGATCCTTGAGAATGCAGCGCGTGAGCCGGAAATCATTGATCTCGCCAAGGCCCTGCAGGGTATGGGTGCTTGTATCGAGGGAGCCGGAAGCGACACCATCACCATCGAAGGTGTTGATGATCTGCAACCGATGGATTACCGGGTCATGCCCGATCGCATCGAGGCCGGCACCTTCCTGGTGGCTGCGGCCATGACCGGTGGCCGGGTCGGTGTCAAGGGGGGGTGCGCCGTACATATGGAGGCGCTGCTCAGCAAACTTGAAGAAGCCGGTGCAACGGTTGCCGCGACACCGGAGACCCTCTGGGTCGAAGGCCCGCAGGAGATCCAGTCAGTAAATATCAAGACCCAGCCGCATCCTGGTTTCCCGACCGATATGCAGGCCCAATTCATGGCGATGATGACCCTCGGTAATGGCACCAGCATGATTACCGAGGCGGTGTTCGAGAATCGCTTCATGCATGTCAGCGAACTGCAGCGGATGGGCGCAAACATCTCCATTGAAGGCCACACGGCCGCGGTCAAAGGCGTCACGGCGCTGCATGGTGCACCGGTGATGGCGACCGATCTGCGTGCCAGTGCCTGTCTCGTTCTTGCCGGGTTAGCTGCGGACAAAACCACCGAGATCAACCGCATCTATCATCTGGACCGCGGTTACGAAAAACTGGAAGAAAAGTTCCGCAGCCTGGGTGCGGATATTGAGCGCGTTCCGGGTAAAATTTAAAGTGACTTCGATGCTGATCACTGGGTACACTGTGAAGTTGTCGAATCTTCTTGTTTACTGCTCGTAGCCAACTGGATTAAGAAATGAATGATTATTTAACCTTCGCCCTGCCCAAGGGGCGCATCATGCAAGACTCCATGGAGTTGTTCGCCAAGATCGGCATTACCTGCCCGGAAATGGATGATCCCGGCCGCAAGCTGGTGTTTGAAAATCGCGATGACAAATTGCGTTTCATGGCCGTGCGTTCCCAGGATGTCCCGACCTACGTCGAACAGGGCTGTGCTGATATTGGCGTGGTTGGTAAAGACACTCTGCTGGAGCAGGATAAGGATCTCTACGAACCGCTCGATCTTCAGTTTGGTTACTGTCGCATGGTTGTGGCCGAACCGAAAGAGCTGCGTCAGGATGATGACCCTGCCGGCTGGTCAAATATCCGGGTGGCCAGTAAATACCCCAATATGACAGAAAAATATTTTGCCGCCAAAGGTGTGCAGGTTGAGGTCATCAAATTGTATGGCTCGATTGAGCTGGCGCCCCTGGTTGGTCTGACCGAGCGGATTGTCGACCTGGTGTCGACCGGCGGCACCATGCGTGAGAATGGCCTGGTGGAGGTGGAAACAATTGCCGAAATCACCAGCCGTCTGATTGTCAATCGCGCCAGCCTCAAGACCAAGCATCGCCGGATTTCCTGGTTGATAGAAGAGCTGGAGAAAGTTATCGAGGCAGGCCCGCGCATTTCCGTCTGACCTGTTCGCTGCAAGGAGAGAATGATGATTCGGTTTCTGCGTTTTTCAGATGCCGGTTTTGCTGAAAACTTTCGCGAGATCAGTGAACGCGGCGAGACAACACCGCCCGGAGTTTTGCAAACGGTTCAGGAGATCCTCAACGATGTCCGTAAGCGGGGCGATGCGGCGCTGTGTGAGTACACCGAGCGTTTTGACCGTCTCAAGCTGACGGCGGACACCCTCGAAGTCTCCGCCGATGAGATAGCGCAGGCCCTTGCTGAGGTCGACAGCGAGACCCTGGCAACCTTGCAGCTGGCCGCCGATCGCATCGCGGCTTTCCACGCCAAGCAAAAAGAAGAGACCTGGCTCTGCGATGACGAGCCTGATATCCAGCTGGGTCAAATGGTCACCCCTCTTGACCGGGTTGGCATCTACGTGCCGGGCGGCAAGGCGGCCTATCCATCCTCGGTGCTGATGAACGCGGTGCCGGCCAAGGTGGCCGGAGTCGGTGAAATTGTCATGGTGGTGCCGATGCCGGACGGTGTGGTCAACCCCTACGTGCTCGCCGCTGCCCATCTTGCCGGTGTGGACAGGATTTTCAAACTGGGTGGTGCCCAGGCCGTGGCGGCTCTTGCCTACGGTACGGCAACGGTGCCGAAAGTCGATAAAATTACCGGCCCCGGCAATATTTACGTGGCT
The DNA here is from genome assembly GCA_024636215.1 of Deltaproteobacteria bacterium. The sequence goes on along the minus strand of JAGXHL010000099.1, from coordinate 26,735 downwards.
ACGGCCAAACGCCTGGTGTTCGGTACTGTCGACATCGACATGATCGCCGGACCGAGTGAAATCCTGGTCATCAACGACGGTAGTGGCGATCCGGCGCACATCGCTGCGGACATGCTGTCGCAAGCCGAGCACGATGAACTGGCCGCGGCCCTGCTGATTACCACCGACGAAACTTTCGGCCGGCAGGTTGCCGAGGCACTGGAGCAGCAGCTTGAGGAGTTGTCGCGCGCGGCTATCGCCCGCCAGTCGATTGATCATTTCGGTGCGATTCTTCTCGCCCGGGATCTCGATGAGGCAGCCAGCTTCAGCAACAAGATTGCTCCGGAGCACCTTGAACTTGCGGTTGCCGAGCCCTTTGAGCTGCTGTCGAAGATCAGACACGCCGGCGCGGTCTTCCTCGGCCATAATACTCCGGAAGCTGCCGGCGACTACCTGGCCGGGCCGAATCATACCCTGCCCACCGGCGGCACGGCCCGCTTCTTTTCGCCGCTGGGCACCGAAGACTTTGTCAAGAAGTCGAGCCTGATCTCCTTCAGCGCGGCCGGTCTGGAGCGCTTGGCTGCTGACATTGTAAAAATTGCTGAACTGGAAGGTTTGCAGGCTCACGCCAGGTCAGTCTCGATACGCCTGAAAAATAAGCTGAGCTGACACTTTTGCGAACCCTTTTCATGTTGATAATGATCATTCCCGGACGGAGGCGAGTATGGCAAGGACCGCTACGATTGATCGTAGTACCAAAGAAACCAGCATTCAATTAACCCTTAAGCTGGATGGGCGTGGTGAACACCGGATTGAGTCCGGAGTGCCCTTCTTTGATCACATGCTGACCCAGATCGCCCGTCACGGTTTTTTCGATCTGCAGCTTGATGCCCAAGGCGACCTGGAAGTTGATGCCCATCACACAGTTGAGGATGTCGGTATCTGTCTCGGTGAAGCTTTTAAAAAAGCGCTTGGCGACAAGGCCGGCATCAGACGCTACGGCCGCGGCACCATGCCGATGCATGAAGCTCTGGCAGCGGTCATCCTGGATTTCTCGGGTCGGCCGTTCCTGGTTTTCAATGTGCCCCTGCCAAAAGCCCAGGTCGGTAACTTCGAACTGGAACTGGTGGAAGAATTTTTTACCGCCTTCTGCAACCATTCCGGTGCCAATGTCCATGTCAACCTGGCCTATGGCGACAACCTGCACCATATCGTCGAGGCGGTTTTCAAGGCCTTTGCCCGGGCGCTGGACGATGCCACGCAGATCGACCCGCGGATCGAGGGCGTGCTCTCCTCCAAGGGCTCCCTCGAGTAGGCACGACCGCAACAATTAGGAACAGAGCATGATCACGATCATCGATTACGAAATGGGCAACCTGCGCAGTGTTGAAAAAGCTTTTGAAAAGCTTGGTCATGACGCCAAAGTCAGCAGTAACCCCGCAGATCTGCAGAGCACGGATAAAATTGTTCTGCCTGGGGTTGGCGCATTTCGCGACTGCATCAACAACCTGCGCGCCGGTGGCTTTGTCGAACCCCTGCTCAAGCATGTCAAGTCCGGTAAGCCGTTACTGGGCATCTGCGTCGGTATGCAGATGCTGTTTGACGAGAGCGAAGAGTTTGGCCGCCATCAGGGCCTGGGGTTAGTCCCCGGCAAAGTGGTCCGTTTCCCGGCAGGAATGGAAGAGGGTGGGGAGCGCCTCAAGGTCCCCCATATGGGCTGGAATACGCTTCAGTTGAAGAAAAACGCTCCGATCTTCAAGAACCTCGCCGAAGACAGCTACGTCTACTTCGTCCATTCCTACTATTGTTCTGCCGACAATCCGGCCGATGTGGCGGCGAGTTGCCGCTACGGAGACATAGAGTTCTGTGCAGCCCTCTGGCGTGACAATCTCATGGCCACCCAGTTTCATCCTGAAAAGAGCCAGTCCATCGGCCTGAACATATTCAAGAATTTTGGAGAGCTGTAAATGATCATTCTCCCGGCAATTGATCTTAAGGAAGGCCGCTGTGTTCGTCTGGAGCAGGGCCTGATGGATAAGGATACCGTCTACAACGACAAGCCTGGCGAGCAGGCGCGCATCTGGCAGGACCAGGGCGGCGAACTGCTGCACATCGTCGATCTGGACGGGGCCTTCGCCGGGGTGCCGAAGAATAAAGAGGCGATCAAGGCGATCATCGATGCGATCGAGATCCCTTGCGAGCTGGGTGGCGGTATTCGTGACATGCAGACCATTGAAGCCTACCTGGAGTTGGGCATCGACCGGGTGATCCTCGGTACCATCGCCAAAGAGCAGCCGTCACTGGTGGCAGAAGCCTGCAAGAAGTTCCCCGGCCGGATCGTGGTCGGCATTGACGCCAGGGATGGCCTTGTGGCGGTACGCGGTTGGGCGGATGTTACCGAGAAGCAGGCGACCGAGATGGCCAAGGAGATGGAAGGGTACGGTGTCGAGGCGATCATCTATACCGATATTGCCCGAGACGGTATGATGCAGGGCCCCAACATCGAGACGACCAAAGCTCTGGCCGAGTCGATCACTATTCAAGTGATCGCTTCCGGGGGGCTCTCGACTCTTGATGATATTCGCCGGCTGATGGCAATTGAGTCTTCCGGGGTGACCGGAGTGATCACCGGCAAAGCGATTTATTCCGGTGCCATCGACTTGCGTGAAGCGGTGGCTTTAACGAAAAGTGCCAAGCGATGAGCGATGGGCGATGAGAAAAAAGCATTATCCTTATCGCTTATCGCCCAACTCACATCGCTGGTTTTGAGGTGTTTATGCTGACCAAACGAATCATCCCCTGTCTCGATGTCAAAGACGGGCGCGTGGTCAAGGGCGTTAACTTTGTTGGCCTGCGTGACGCCGGTGACCCGGTTGAAGCGGCCGAGGCTTACTGTGAACAGGGTGCCGACGAGCTGACTTTCCTCGATATCACCGCCTCGAGTGACAAGCGCAACATCATTCTCGACGTTGTGCGCGAGACCGCCGAAAGGGTCTTTATGCCGCTGACCGTAGGAGGTGGCGTGCGCAAAGTCTCGGACATTCGCAACCTGCTTAACGCTGGAGCCGACAAGGTTTCGATTAATACGGCCGCCGTGCATCGTCCGGAATTTGTTCGCGAAGCCGCTGAACGTTTTGGTTCTCAATGCATCGTGGTGGCGATCGATGCCCGCAGAGTACCGGCGAGCGAGCCGCTTGCCTGGGAAGTCTACACCCATGGCGGCCGAAACCCGACCGGAATTGACGTCCTGGAATGGGCGGAGCGGATGGCTGATTATGGCGCCGGTGAAATCCTGCTGACCTCCATGGATTGTGATGGCACCAAGGATGGCTATGATATTGCCTTGACCCGCGCGGTCAGTGATCGTGTCGGAATCCCGGTGATCGCATCAGGCGGTGTCGGTAATCTTGAGCATATTCGGGAAGGTTTGGTTGAGGGCGCTGCCAGTGCGGCCCTTGCGGCTAGCATTTTCCACTTTCGGGAGTATACGATCGGGGAATGTAAAGAATATCTCAAGCAACATAATGTGCCCGTAAGACTTTAGCTTATTAACGAACCACCAAGTGCCGCCGAAACATGATCTTCTCAAAAGCCTGACTCTGTGGGCTGCGGGTCCTGCGCGGTGAACAAAAGGCTGCAAATTATGCAAGAACGCAAGGATATTCTGGATGCCGTCTATCAGGTGGTCCGGGATCGTAAACAGAATCCGTCAGAAAAATCCTACGTGGCCTCACTGTACGCTAAAGGTCTTGATAAGATCCTCGGTAAGATTGGTGAGGAGGCTACGGAAGTTGCCGTTGCCGGCAAGGGTGGCGAGATCGATGAAGTGGTCAGTGAAGTGGCCGATCTATGGTTCCATACCCTGGTGCTGCTGAGTTATTATGATTTGCCTCCGGAAAAAATTTATGCAGAACTGGAGCGTCGTTTCGGCCTGTCCGGTCTGGAAGAAAAAGCCGGTCGTACCCGCTGACAATTAAAGGTTTATCTTCAGGAGATTGCAAAATATGAGTATACAGGATCAGTTGCTCGAGGCGATGAAGGTCGCAATGAAGGCGAAGGACAGTCTGCGCCTGACGACGATTCGCATGGCCCGTACCGCGTTAAAGAATGCTGAGATAGAAGCCCGCCAGGAACTTGATGAAGCGACTGCAGTCAAGGTCCTTTCGACCCTGGTCAAGCAGCGGCGCGAAGCGGCGGAAGCCTACCGGGAAACGCGCCCTGAGTTGGCCGCAAAGGAAGAGCTGGAAGTGACAGTCCTGCAGGAGTTTTTGCCGGCGCAGTTGAGCGAGGCCGAGATTGAGGCGCTTGTAAGCAAGGCCATCGCCGAAAGCGGTGCCGATTCCATGAAGGATATGGGAGCGGTCATGAAGCTGGTTACCCCGCAAACCACCGGTCGAGCCGATGGCAAGCTGGTCAGCAATCTGGTCCGCAAACTGCTGGCGGGGTAGCATAAGGAGCTGTTTTCTCTATGAACGGCATTGATATTGCCATCCTTGTCATCCTCTGCGGCTTTTTGCTGAAGGGGTTGCTGCGCGGCCTGCTCAAGGAAGTCTGTTCTTTGGCAGGCCTTTTTGTCGGTGCTTTTCTGGCTTTTCGCTATCATGGGCCTTTGGCCGATGCTCTGTTGAAGACGGTTGACCTGCCTGCTCAAATCGCCGTTGCCATCACCTTTACTTTGCTGTTTTTGACCACCATGGCCTTTTTCCTGGTGCTCGGCTTCCTGCTCTCACGCTTTATCAAACTGCTCTTTCTGGGTGGCTTCAACCGGTTGGTCGGTGGTGTCTTCGGCTTGTGCCAGGGCGTCCTGCTGCTGGCCGTGGTGCTCTTTGCCCTGTCGTTACGGCCCATGCCCTGGGGATTGGACCGGTCAATGCAGGAAGCTTACCTGGCACCTCCTTTTGTTGAACTCGGCAATGCTGTGCTGGATGGGAGCCAACGCGTTCTGAAATGATAGCAGACAAAGCGGCTGCAAAAGAAAAGTCCATGGCAGACAGCCTGGTGCAACTCGAGTTTGCCAAGCTGGTCAAGCTGGTGGTGGATAAAACCCAGACAGTTTACGGTCGGGTCATGGCGGAGGGTCTGCATCCTTGCAATGACCGGTCAAGGATCGAAGAGGCCTTGCGCGAGGCGCAGGAGGCCGGCCAGCTTCTGCAGGCAGACGGCCCTCTGGCGCTCGGTTCCGGCCATGATCTGCTGCCGCACCTTGAGCGTCTGCAGACCGAAGGTCTGCGCCTGGACGCCGAGGTGCTGCGGGAGATACAGGCGGCCCTTGAAGCGGCCCAGGCGTGTCGTCAAAAGTTGTTGCAGAGTGAGCCCTGTCCCTCTTTGCAGGCTTTTGCCAGGCAACTGACCCTGCTTCCGGAGCTTGCTGCCGAGATTCGTTGCAGTATCGGCCCGCGTGCCGAAATCCTCGACTCGGCATCCTACGCGTTGGCGGATCTGCGGGACAATCTGAAAAGTGAGCGCAACAGAGTCAAGCGGCAACTCGATCGTTTGCTGCAGGACGACAGTCTGCAGGGGGTTTTTCAGGAAGCCCTGATTACCGATCGCAACGGCCGTTATGTTGTGCCGGTGCGAGCGGATCACAGCGGCCGACTGCAGGGTTTTGTTCATGATATCTCGGCCAGTGGGCAGACCCTCTATGTCGAGCCTGCGGCAACCCTGGAAAGCAACAACCGGGTTCAGACACTGCTGCACAAGATCCAGCGTGAAGAAGAGCGGGTTCTGGCAAAATTGACGGCGCGTGTGCGTGAAGTCCGGCGGTCCCTGGCAGGCAATCAGGCAATCCTGGCGCGCCTTGACCTGCGTCAGGCGATTGCGCGCCTGAGTGTCGAGCTTGACGCCGTTGTTCCGGTTCTGGAGGAAGAGCCTTCGCTGCTGCTTCAGGATGCGCGCCATCCCTTGCTGGTTGCCGCAAAAAATAATAATCCTGAGGCTCCGACCGTCGTACCCGTTGATCTGCGCATGCCGAAAGAGTGTCATGCTTTGATAATCAGCGGGCCCAACACCGGTGGTAAAACGGTGACTTTGAAGACAGCCGGTTTGCTGGTGCTCATGGTCCGTGCCGGGCTGCCGATCCCCTGTGCGCCAGGTAGCCGGATTTTCCCTTTCGCACCGGTGATGGCGGATATAGGCGATGAGCAGAGCATTGAAAAGAGCCTCTCAACCTTCTCCGGACATCTTCTGCGCTTGCGTCACATCCTGCAGGAAGCGGATGCCAAAAGCCTGGTCCTGATGGACGAGTTGGGTACAGGAACTGATCCAGGTGAAGGTTCTGCTCTCTCCCTGGCGGCGGTTGACTGCTTGCGCGAAGTCGGCGCGCGGGTGATGGCGACCACTCACCTGCATGTCGTCAAAGGCTATGCCCAGCTGGAAGCGGAGGTGGAGAATGCTGCGGTGGAGTTTGATGCCGAGACCCTGCAGCCAACCTATCGACTGCATTACGGCATCCCGGGCGCCAGCCATGCTTTTACCATTGCCAGGCGAGTCGGCTTGCCAGAGCCGCTGTTAAGTGCCGCGCAAGACTACCTGGGGCAAGGTGAACGAGAAGGCGTCGCCATTATTGAGCGGCTGCAGACTCTGCGGGCAAGCCTCGACGAGGAGCTGTTGAATGCACAACGGCTGCGTAGCCGTGCTGAAGAAGACGCGCGCAAAACACGCAAACAACTGGAAGAACTTGAGAGCAGGCGCAGCGCAATTCTCGATGCAGCCCGTCAGCAGGGGGTTCGATTGCTGGCTGCTGCAGAAGAGACGCTGCAGGAGTTGTTTCGCCAGGCTCCAAAAGAGGCGGTCCAGCCGAAACAGCGTGCAGAATTGACGCGAGCCGTCAGAGCTCTGCATGCAACGCTGCCGGAACCTCTGCCCATTGGGCCACAGCGTGTTCCCGAAGACGTTGCTCCCGGTGAGACGCTCTATGTACCGGCTCTCGGGGTGGAAGCCGAGGTCGTCGCTGTTGATGGCTCCCGGGTGGAATTGCTGGCCGGCGGCAAAAAGTTGCGTCAGCCCTTATCGGCCTTGCGCCAGTATCAGCCGAGGCGTTTTGTCTCGCAGCAGAAGGTGCCGGCAAAAATTCGCGATCGCATCGAGCGCAAGGCCTTTCTGCCGCGCCTGGTGCTGGTGGGCAAGCGGGTTGAGGATGCCAGCATTCTGCTTGATCGATTCCTCGACGACGCCTTGCTGCACGGTGAAGAGAAGCTTGAGATCGTACATGGTGCCGGTCAGGGCATCCTGCGCAAGGCGGTCCGGGAGTTTCTGGCGGGACGAAAAGAGGTGGCGATTTTTCAGGCGGCTGCTGCCGAACAGGGCGGTGATAACGTGACACTCGTGGAGTTGCGACACTGATGGGCCGGATTGCAGACGAAAAAATTGATGAGATCCGTGAGCGGACCGACATCGTCGAGGTCGTCTCCAGCTATCTGCCTCTCAAGCGCTCCGGTGTCAATCACCAGGGGCTCTGTCCTTTTCACCAGGAAAAGAGTCCTTCCTTCAACGTCAACGCGGCCCGGCAGATCTTTCACTGCTTTGGCTGCGGGGTCGGTGGCAACGTGTTCTCTTTCCTGATGCGCATGGAAGGGTTGAGCTTCCCGGATGCCGTGCGCAGACTTGGTGAGAAGGTTGGTGTCGAAGTCGAGGAAGAGGCGGTTTCTCCGGAAGAGCTGCGCCGGCGCGATGAACGCGAACGGATTTTGCGCATCAACGAGGTTGCCGGCAGCTTCTATCAGGAGCTCTTGCTGGCTGACGATGAGGGTGCTCCCGCTCGGCGTTATCTGCGACAGCGCGGTTACGAAAGTGAAACGGTAAGGACCTTTCAGCTGGGTTTTGCTCCGGGTGGCTGGGAGTCACTGGCCAAGCATTTGAGCGCAAAGAATTTCACCAGTGACGACTGCCGAAAAGCGGGGTTGGTGCGATCCGGCAAACAGGGTCAAGCAACTTATGATCTGTTTCGTAATCGTCTACTCTTCCCGATTCATGATCTGCAGGGCCGCACGGTTGCCTTTGGCGGTCGAGTCCTCGATGACAGCTTGCCCAAGTATATCAATTCTCCGGAAACGGTCGTTTATCACAAGGGCCAGACCCTCTATGGTCTTTACCAGGCGAAAGACGCCATGCGCCACAATGGCGAGGCCCTGGTGGTCGAAGGCTATTTCGATGTTCTCGCGCTGCATCGGGCCGGTTTTGCCGGTGCGGTAGCGACCTGTGGTACCGCCCTGACTGCTGATCATGCCCGGCTGCTGAAACGCTATGCCGACAAAATGCTGCTGATCTTTGATGAGGACGCCGCCGGCCGGCAGGCAACTTTTCGCGCCATGGACGCCCTCTTGCCGGTTGGTTTGTCGGTCAGCGTGGTGTCCATGCCTGCTGGCGAAGATCCTGATTCACTGCTCAAAAAGAAGGGTGAAGCAGGCTTTCGCCTCTGCCTGGATGCCGCACGTCCGGTTATGGAGGTTTTTATCGAGGATCAGCTGCGCAGCAACGATAAGAGCGTTGAAGGTCGCGCACGCGCTGCAGAGCAGGCTTTGGAACGCATCAAACGTCTGCCCGGCGACTTTGAGCGCAGTCTCTATATGAAACGACTGGCAGAACTGACCGGACTTGACGTCGAGCTGCTTAAATCAAAAGTGCGCGGTCATGCTTCAGCACCTCTGCAGCGGCGTCCTGCGGGGCAATCTGATCCGGTGCGAAGACCTGCTACAGAGACAGGACAAACCCAGAAATACCTGCTACGCTTGATGCTAATGGATGATCAGCAGCGTCGTCTTGTGCGGCAGGAGGGGACCGCGGAGCTCTTCATTGATGAGCTCTTCCGCGGGCTTGCCGATTATCTGCTGAGCCGGGAAGATGAGCAGGGTCACCTGCCCGATGATTTGTTCGATGCGTCTCTTGATGCGGATCAGCAATCCTTATTGGCCAGTCTGACGTTTCAGGATGCTGGAGATTGGGCGGACAACGCGGAAAAGATTTTTACCGATTGTCGCCGGGCTGCCGGCAACTACGCTTTGAAGCGACGCCTGAAAGAGATCGGCCGGCTCGAAGAAGAGGCGCGCAACAATAATGATGACATCGGATTGACGGAGTATTTGCGTGAGCGGATGGAAATCAATCAGAAACTCAAAAAAAAGCTTTGAAAAATATAGGTTTGTCCATATAATACAAAGCTTGTCCAAAATGCAAGTGCCAGATTATGATAAGCATCCTGCGGGGGAGTTTTGATGGCCAAAAAAACCAGTATTGAAGAAGTTCAACAGCTGATTGACCTCGGTAAGGAAAAGGGCTTCCTGACCTACGAAGAGGTCAACGATATATTGCCAGCCGATATGGTTTCTTCCGAACAGATCGAAGATGTGATGAGCATGTTCGGTGAAATGGATATCGAAGTGGTTGAGTCGGAGCGAAAAGCAACGACCTCTAAACAAAAACAATCAGACTCTGCCGATAGTGATGACAGTGACGACGAGCCGGAGTTTGACACAGATGTGATGGGCCGCACCAGCGATCCCGTCCGTATGTATCTGCGTGAAATGGGCCAGGTGTCACTCCTCACACGTGAGGGCGAGGTCGAAATTGCCAAACGTATCGAAGAGGGCGAAGCGCTGGTTGCGCGCGTCATCGTTAAAACTCCGATCGCGTTTATGGAAGTTGTCAACCTCGGCGAGCGTCATCATAAGGGCCAGATCAGCATCGCTGAAATCACCAAGGACTATGACGAAGAAGAGGGTGCTGAGGCGGAAGAACGCCATCGTGAGCGAGTGGTTGCTCTGATTGCAGAGATCAAGGTGCGCTATGAGCGTTTCATGGTGTTGCGTGATGAGGCTGCCGGCGCGACCAAGACAGCGCGCAAGCCTCTTGACAAGGAAATGGAAGCCCTGAAGGTGGAAATGGGCGACCTGATGAACCAGGTCCGTCTTAAGGATTACCAGATCGCAAAGATCGTCGATCGACTCAAAGAACTGGCCAAGCAGGTGAAAAAGGCCAAACAAGAGGTCAAAGCCTGTGAGGAAGCCCTCGGACGGCCTTATGCGGAAAGCATCAAACTGCTGCGCAAGATGCGTAAGAGTGAAAATGACGCCCGTGCCGTGGCTGAAGAACTTAACCGGCCTATGGATACCCTGCTGGTCGTTGAAAAACGGCTTAAGGGCACGGAGCGCAAGTTTGCCAAGGTCGAAGAAGAGTCAGGTTTTGCTCCTGAAGAGTTGCTTGAATCGCTTAAAGAGGTCAACAAAGGCGAGTGGCGTGCCAAGCAGGCCAAGACCGAGCTGGTTGAGGCCAACCTGCGCCTGGTCGTTTCCATCGCCAAGAAGTATACCAACCGTGGCTTGCAGTTCCTCGACCTGATCCAGGAAGGCAACATCGGCCTCATGAAGGCGGTTGATAAGTTCGAATACCAACGCGGTTACAAGTTTTCGACCTATGCCACCTGGTGGATTCGTCAGGCGATCACCCGCGCTATTGCCGACCAGGCACGCACCATCCGGATTCCCGTGCATATGATCGAGACGATCAACAAGCTGATCCGCACCAGCCGCCAGCTGGTTCAGGAAATTGGCCGTGAGCCGGTTCCAGAAGAGATCGCAGAGCGTATGGAGCTGCCGTTGGAGAAGGTCCGCCGGGTCCTGAAAATTGCCAAGGAGCCGATCAGCCTCGAAACGCCAATTGGCGAAGAGGAAGATTCCTCGCTGGGAGATTTCATAGAAGACAAAGGCGTGGTATCGCCGCTTGAAGCGGTCATCAAGGGCAATCTCTCTGATCAGACGGCCAAGGTGCTGGCAACCCTGACTCCGCGTGAAGAGCGGGTTTTGCGCATGCGGTTCGGCATCGGTGAGAAATCGGATCATACTCTTGAGGAGGTCGGCCAGGATTTTGCCGTGACCCGTGAGCGTATTCGCCAGATCGAGGCCAAAGCCCTGCGTAAGTTGCGTCACCCGAGCCGGGCAAAACGTCTGAAAAGTTTTATGGAGACCAACAGCAACAATTAAACCGCTTGCCAAGTACAGATGTATTGTTGAGATTGGCTGTGTAGAGAAGAAACCGGGCACTGGAAGGTGTTTTATCACAACAGATACCTTTGAAATAAACTCTCGCGGGCCCATAGCTCAGTTGGAAGAGCCACCGGCTCATAACCGGTCGGTCCCAGGTTCGAACCCTGGTGGGCCCACCACCCGCCTGAAAGCCATGATTGAAATGTATGGGTTAATCAACATAGATCTTCAGAGTTAAAAAGAGTGCAGCCGAAAACCAGGCTGCACTCTTTTTACATGAGGTCATAGCAGAAACAGCCGGGAAACAATGGTCAAACAGGGACAACGCATACAGGATCTGGTCGGACTTGTGCACAAACTTTATGCTCCTGAACTGGCTGAAGATTGGGATAATGTCGGCCTGCAGGTCGGTGATCCCGGTTCGCCTCTGGAACGGGTGATGGTTGCTCTGGATCCATGTCTCGAAGCGCTTCAGGCTGCCCGGGATGCCGGCGCCCAGGCTCTGGTGACCCATCATCCCCTGCTCTTTCGGCCGATTAAGCGTTTGACGCCTGAGGATGCTGTGGGTCAGGTTCTCTGGAGCGCGGTCCGTGATGGCGTTGCCATAGTCAGTGCCCATACCAATCTGGATGCTGCTGTTGAGGGACTGAATAGCTGGCTGGCAGATAAACTGGGGGTTGGACAGACTCTTCCTTTACAGACGGTTGCCGGCGATTACCTGAAGCTGGTTGTGTTTGTCCCGGTTGGTCATGAAGACGCTGTTGCCGACGCTCTTTTTTCGGCTGGCAGCGGACAGATTGGTGCTTATGACCAGTGTTCTTTCCGCGTCCGCGGTGAAGGGACTTTTCGTCCCGGTTCGGCAAGCCAGCCCTATATCGGCACGGTCGGTGAAAGAGAACAGACTGAGGAGGTGCGTCTCGAGACCATTCTCCCCAAACGCAAACTGCTTCGTGCCCTGGAAAAGATGCAGAAAATTCACCCCTACGAGGAAGTTGCTTATGATCTGCTGCCGCTGCAAAACCAGGTTCCCGGCGCGGGCCTGGGACGGATCGGCAGGCTTGATCAGGAGACGACGCTTGCTGACTTTGCCGCCAGGGTCAAGAAGTCTCTTGGCTGTGACCATTTGCGTCTGACCGGTGCAGACGAGAGGCCGGTGCGCAAGGTTGCACTCTGTGGTGGCAGCGGCGCATTCTTGTTGCAAACGGCACACCGTCAGGGTGCTGACGTCATGGTCACTGGTGATGTCAAATATCATGAGGCCCGTCAGGCCGAAGAACTTGGCATCGCCCTGATCGATGCCGGGCATTTTGCTACGGAACAGCTGATGATTGAGCAGGTCACAAAGTCGCTGCAGGCGGCTGCCAGGCAACACAACTGGGGGGTTGTTTTTGAGGCTTACACCGGAGAAAGAGATCCATTCCGGTTTTACTAAACCCCGTATTCGTGACCAAGGACGCTCGGATAAGTTCGCACGGATTCAGTCAAACAAGCTCGATTGCTTAAGCAGTCGATACAAAACAGATCATGACAGGGAGGCTTTTATCGTGCAGAAGCAGTTACAGTTACTGCAAGATTTGCAGGAGTTGGACACAGAGAAGAAGGTTGTTGAAGACGAGCAGGCGATTGCGCTCAGTGAGCAGCAGGTCATCAAGAAAGAGCTTGATCGTTTGCAGGGCATGGTGGACAGCCTTGCCGGTGAAATCGGTGTCCTTGAAGCTGAAAAACGTGAACTTGACAATGCCATGACTCTGGAACAGGAAAATGTCCAGCGTGCCGAGGGCCGACTTCCCCAGATCAAGACGCAGAAGGAATATGTTGCGGTTCTCAAGGAAGTCGACACGGCCAAGAAGCTTGCCAAGGAACTGCAGTCCAGTATTGATGCCAAGATCGAGCTTCTTGCGTCCCTTTTGGCGGACAAGGAAGAAAAGGATGGCGAGTTGGCAACCAGCACTGAACAGGCGAATGCGCGCTGCGCTGAAATTGATGCGGCGATGGTCTCGGTCAATGAGAAACTTGCCAGCATGACCAGCCAGCGTAAGGCACTTCTGGAAGGCTTGCCCAAGAAAATGCGCAAGCGCTACGAGCTTCTGATGAGTCGTCGTGCCGGCGTGGCCATGGTTGAGGCCCGCGATGGAGCTTGTACCGGCTGCCACATGCACTTGCCACCGCAGATGTATAACAGCCTTTTTGTCGCTGAGGAAATTCAGTCCTGCCCGCATTGCAACCGTTTGTTGTATGTGACTGCTGCGGGTTGATCTGCTGCTTTGTAAAGTGGTTGGAGACAACCAGACGATCGCCGGCCCATGCTTTGGGCGGGAGGAAAGTCCGGGCTCCACAGGGCAGGATGGTCCTTAACGGGGACCGGGGGCGACCTCAGGGCTAGTGCCACAGAGAGAAGACCGCCTGTCATCGCGCTTGCGCGACAGGTAAGGGTGAAAGGGTGAGGTAAGAGCTCACCAGTGTCGGCGGTGACGTCGGCAGCTAGGTAAACCCCATCCGGAGCAAGGCCAAATAGGGGAGCGTTTGAGGACGGCCCGTCCGAAGCTCCCGGGTCAGGCCGCTTGAGGCCGTCGGCAACGGCGGTCCTAGAGGAATGATCGTCACTCTGCAGGGGGTAACCGCTGCAGGGCACAAAACCCGGCTTACGGTTCTCTCCGACCACCTTTTACGACTTGAATAGCAAAGTCACCTGCCTAGCAGACTGTCGGACTCTCCATGAGCCGGCTGCAAATCCGGCTGTTTGGCCCATATTTCAGCTCCTTTTTTGGTCCATAGCTACGGCTATGAACCTGCAAATGAGCTAAAATCTGTTCTCAAACATCCAGATTTTCGCTTCGGCCCGTATAGTCCGACAGCCTGCTAGAGCATCTGGTGCTTTTGCTTTGTTGACTATGAATCAAACCTCCGATAATCATCAGCCAAACTGGTCTGCGCTGCTGCAGAGCATAAGCCTTGAAGTCGCCTCTCTCGGCAACGATGAGAGAGCTTGGCTCAAACAGCGTCTGGCTGCCATTGCCGCACTGCAGGTCGAACTGGATGAGCTCTTCTGCAAGGCTGGCGGCCTTACCGCCTGCCGAGATTGTGACGGCGCCTGTTGTGGCTGCGGTCGCCACCATGTGACCCTGACCAACCTGTTGGCTTATCTGCTTGAGGACGAAACCCCTCCTGCCCCTGATTTCAGCCGGACTTGCCCTTTCCTCGCTGAAAGAGGCTGTCTTCTGACTGTTGATCGACGCCCCTATAATTGCATCACTTTCTTCTGTGAAACCCTTGAAGAGCAACTGGATGCCGATGATTGCAAGGCGTTGAGAAGCCTGGATCAGCGCCTGCGCAATCAATACCAGCGCATCGCCGCGCGCTACCCTGCGGCGAGTCTGCGTGGTCTCTGGATTGCTCTGCAGCGCCTTGGCGATGGCGCCCTGCTAAGTACACCGATAGAATGACCGCTGACTCTTCAGTGTCAAAACCTGTGAAGGATCCTGCTATGGACATCAGCTTCAAGAAAACCAATGGTCCTCTCGACGACCTGATTGAAGAACTTCTCACTATGACCGAAGTTAATCACCCGCAGATCGTCCGGGAAATGCTGATCAGTGCCTTGAAGGCCGGTCAGGAGAACGATTATCTCGCTGATCTGAAAATGATGCGAACCACCATGAAGGAGATGCGCTACACCAGCAAGGTCTTCGGCCCTTATCGGGAGCGCAAGAAGGTGACGATCTTCGGTTCTGCACGAACCGCCCCCGACGAGGCGATTTATCAGAAGTGCGTGACCTTCTCGAAGCAGCTGGTAAGGCTCGGTTACATGGTGATTACCGGGGGAGGTCCCGGCATCATGCAGGCGGGTAACGAAGGCGCTGGAGCGGAGAATTCATTCGCTGTCAATATCAGGCTGCCCTTCGAACAGGGCACCAATCCGGTTATGGAGAACAGCGGCCACTCGATAACCTACCAGTACTTTTTTACCCGCAAGGTCGCCTTTCTCAAGGAAGCGGATGCAGTCGTGCTTTTCCCCGGCGGCTTCGGGACCATGGATGAGGCGATGGAGACCCTGACCCTGATCCAGACAGGCAAAAACCCACCGATCCCTCTGGTCCTGGTTGACGATGACGACGGTAGCTACTGGGAGCCCTGGTTTGAGTTTATCAAGCAGGTCATGCTCAAGCGTGGTCTGATTTCCGGTGAGGATTTCAGCCTTTTTACCATCACCAGAGACCCTCTTGAGGCCGCCCAGGTGGTTCACGACTTCTACAGGAACTATCATTCGAGTCGGTGGATCGGTTCAAACTTCGTCATTCGTCTCAACAAAGAGCTGAGTGAAGAAAGTCTGAAAACCTTGGAAGGGGAATTCAGCGAAATCCTCGAGCCTGGCAGTCACCTGCAAATAACCGGGGCTCTACCGGAAGAGTGTGATCAACC
This sequence comes from Deltaproteobacteria bacterium, assembly GCA_024636215.1. The sequence continues at coordinate 11,361 of JAGXHL010000099.1, read as the reverse complement.
GGACCTGGCCGATCTGCCACGGCTGGTTTCCAAATTCAATCGGCGCAACTACGGCTTGCTCAATGCGTTTTTGCGACGACTTAACTCATTCTGATATGTTGAGAAAAACTCTCTGCTGGCAGCCTGATCAGACCACGGACTTGCACGAGGAACGCCTCGACAAGGTCGTGCAAACGCTTTTGGCACGCAATGTTTTGAGTGTCCTCGATCTTGGTTGTGGACCAGGCGAACTACTGGTCCGTCTGGCCAGGGAAAAGCAGTTCAGGACCATTACCGGCATCGACACGTCGCAGGAGGCTCTGGCCGAGGCGAGAGCCCGACTCACTTTCCATGATGATGAGCTCAGCGACCGGAAAATCTCCCTGTATCACGCTTCTTATACATCTTTGACTGATGATTTTTCCGGGTTTGACGCAGCGGTCATGATCGAAACCATCGAACATGTTGCGCCGCAGCGCCTGTCGGCAGTCGAGCAGGCGGTCTTCGCCGGCTGTCGTCCGAAGATTGTCATCGTCACCACACCCAATCGTGAGTACAATGTATTGCACGGCATCCCGGATGGCGTTCTCCGGCACCCGGACCATCGTTTTGAATGGACCCGCAGCAAATTCAGAGGTTGGGCCGATGGCGTGGCTCGGCGCAACGGTTACCGGGTCACGTTTCAGGATATCGGCGCGTTCGACCCTCTTCATGGCAGTTCGACACAGATGGTGATCTTTTCGCTGATGCAATGATGTCACCGGCGAGGGACCCGATCATGAGGCACAACTTGCTTTCAAGCGCACCCGCTCTTGCCTCATCCGTTGATTTTCCCTTCCGCTGTACGCGCACATTCGATGCAGATCAGAGTCGCCGGATCGACTTGCAGACGTCTTTCGGCAATTTCCTCATCACATTTGACGCAGTAACCATAATCGCCGGTGCGCAGTCGGCTGATGGCTGTCCGGATGCGTTGCAGTTCTACCTCGGTGCGACGGGCTGATGCCTGGGCCATGGCCTGCTGTTGCATGGCGTCCATACGCGAAAGACGACCCACCTTGGTCTGGTCGAGTTCCACCGGCGCACCTTCTCTCTGCTGTGCATCGCGCCCTGCCATAATTTCAGCGAGCCGTTTCTCAAAAAGGATTTTAAGCGCATCAAAATCCAGATCGTCACGCATGGCTGGAAAGCTCCTGTTCTTGTGGCTGTCTCATTTACGGCAAGGCGAACACAGTAGGTAAGTGAGTCTAGACATAATGACTTGACCTGTCCAACCTTTAAGGTAGGGTTCGACAACTCTTGAGCCTGTTGCAAAAAGAGTGTCCCCCAGGGGCTTAATCGGCGAGAAAAGCTCAAGGGAGGTGTTTTCTATCTGTCTTCTTGTCTGGAGGCCTGAGTTCCGCCGTCAGGTCGATAAAGCTCGTTCTGGGTGTCGAGGTTTTTTTCTCTTTACTGAGAATGAACCAGAAAATCACCCCCAGCAGTGTCAGTAGTATAGTGGCTTCAAACATGGACCCTCACCGCAGGCATATCTCTCAGCAGCTATCGCGCTCTCTGATCGTGGCAAGCCTGTTTCCGTGTGCTGATTGACTTTAGTAGCCGGCCATCACCAGTTTGCTGCTTTCGTGAGTCATGTCACCCCCATCAAATGGCACACAGCTGACACACACTTGTAACGATTTTTCTTCCTCGTAGAGGTAGCGGGTTCTGACGAGAGTGCGGTGATTACACTTGTCACATTTTCCTGGGCATAAAGGACTTAGTAATTTCAGCATCTTAGCTCTCCTTGCGTCGCGAAGCCCCCGCCTGTTACAAGTAAAGTAATACAATGAACGTGCCAATTGTGAAACGGCTGGTTCTGGGAGGAGAGAGATTGTTGAGGCTTGTGAATGGACGACAAAAGCGAAAGGCAAAACCTACGGTTCGCTTACCGTTAGAGTCCATACCTTTGCCGGTTGCTGGATACTTTTATAGATCAGAGATAATGCTTGAAATACTGTTCTTTTCACCAGAACCCAGGCCTCTTGAGAGGTCCCTGCATGGTGCTGTTACTTACAGCATCGGGACATTGCGATAAGAGTATTATCCTCCTTCGAGGTGCATTGAGTTTCGTTAAATTCGGCGACAAACAATCAAAACCACAAAAGAAAACTCAAAATGAATCAATCCAGGGTTTCGGCTGATCTCGGTATGTCCCCCTCCCTTGGAAAATACGATTGGATTAAAAGCACATGGAGCTATTTTCGACCTTAAAAATAAGCCCATAACTTGAAAATAGCGGGTGTTTTGACATCTTTTTGTCGCGATTACATTGACTTAAATTGGTCCGACCCTGCGCTTTACTTAAACCGACCCTGCGCTTTCGTGCTTTCATCTGGTCTACTACGGAAGCTACCATCGCTGTCTTAAAAAATCCTTTTATCTCTTGGTTGCGCTCCAGCCCAGGCTCAATTATAATCTAGACAGTCTAGCCAGAACGAAAGGAGCCGCCATGACAATTCGCAAAGAATCTTCCGGCCACACAGGCGAGTGGCAGATGCAAGAGGCTAAAAACCGTTTGAGCCGCGTCGTTGAAGAAGCGCGGCGTGGGCAGCCGCAGACAATTACTCTCCACGGCACACCAGCTGCTGTCATAGTGTCCATTGAGCAGTACAGAGAACTGACCAGGGCCAAAACACCATTATCGCAGTTTTTCAAGGCATCACCACTGCGCGGAATCGAACTGGACTTTGAACGAAACCGCGACACAGGAAGAGAGGTCGATCTGTGACCCTTCTTCTTGATACCTGTGTCATTTCTGAAATGGTTAAGGCTCGCCCCAACCTGGCGGTTGTTCGATGGATCGATGCAGTCGAGGAAGGGAAGCTCTTTCTGAGTGTACTGACCTTGGGCGAATTGGAAAAGGGTATTGCCAAGTTGCAGGACGTGTCTCGAAAGGGCGTTTTGCGCGAATGGCTTGAGCAGGACCTCGCAGAGCGTTTCGCAGGCAGGATTCTGCCGATAGACACGTCCGTGGCCGTCGCTTGGGGGAAAATGCAGGGGGAGGCTGAACGAAACGGGTACAAGCTCCCAGTGATCGACTCATTGTTGGCCGCCACGGCCCAAACAAATGGGCTGACTCTTGCCACGAGAAACGTTGTTGATTTCGAGCGTTGCGGGTCCCGCGTTTTCAACCCCTGGGGGCAGTGATTTATGAGAACTAAGCATTAGGGTGTCAGACCTACACCTTGACACTTTTTTCCTATTTCTGATATCTGTTTCGTGATCTTGATGCTTCGGAGTGGCCGGCAAAAGAGCAACGGATCGTTAACCAGTTGCTCTTTTGCTTGCACTGAGAACCATTTGTCAAAATTCAGCCATGCACCGCCTTGCCGAATGCGCCGAGAGCCGCTTCCTTGAAGGTCTCACTGAGTGTCGGGTGCGCATGCATGGTCAGGGCGACATCTTCGATGCTGCCACCGAAGGACATGATGGTGACTGCTTCGCTGATCAGCTCAGAGGCAAAAGGTCCGATGATGTGGACGCCGAGGAGTTTGCCGCTGTCGGGGTCGGCCAGAACCTTGACAAAGCCTTCGACGTTGTCCATCGCCCGGGCACGGCCACTGGCCATGAAGGGGAACTTGCCGACCTTGTAAGGAGTCTCCTGGCTTTTCAGTTGCTCCTCCGTCGCGCCGATCGACGCTGCTTCAGGATGTGTATAAACAACCCCCGGGATCAGATTGTAGTCGACCACAGGATTCTCTCCAGCCAGCTTTTCGGCCAGTACAATGCCTTCATCCATCGCCTTGTGGGCGAGCATCGGGCCGTGAATCAGATCGCCTATGGCATAGATGTTGGCTACGCTGGTCTGGTAGTTTTCGTCAACCTCGATCCGCTTGTTTTTATCCAGTCTGACTCCCGCTGCCTCGAGGTCCAGACCTTCCGTGCAAGGTTTGCGGCCTGCCGCAACCAGCACCTTGTCGCAGGTCAGCGTCTGAGTCACCTTGCCTTCCAGGGTCAAGGAGACGCCCTGCTCGCTCTGCTCCATTGCCGAGACCCGGGTCCCTGAATGAATCGTCATGCCCTGTTTCTGCAGGCTTTTCAGCAGCGCTGCAGTCACCTCCTGGTCGGTGCCTGGCAGCATCTGCTCCAACATCTCAACCACGGTGACCCTGGCCCCCAAACGGAGCCAAACGGAGCCGAGTTCAAGGCCGATGTAACCACCGCCGATAACCACCAGATGCTCCGGGACGGCCGTATACTCGAGTGCGTCGCGAGCCTGGCCGACACGGTCGCCATCCTGGGGAAGTCCGGGGATATCGATGGCGACACTGCCGCTGGCGAGCAGTATGCGTTTGCCCTGCAGCGTCTGCTCGCCTTCATCTGTGCTGGCGATGACCTGAAGAGGTCCATTTTCACTCGGCGAGGTGAGGCGACCGCTGCCTGTCACCAGGGTGATCTGGTTCTTTTTGAAGAGGCTGGCAATGCCGCGGGTCAGGCGTGTGATGACGTCTTGCTTGCGTTTCATCATCTTGTCGAGGTCCAGCCCGGGTGGATCAACGAGAATGCCGTGGTCGGCGAACTTGTTCCGGGCCAGAGCAAAGAGTTCGCTTGAGTCGAGCAGGGCTTTGCTTGGAATGCAGCCTTCGTTGAGGCAGGTGCCGCCAAGAGCCTTGCGTTTTTCGATGACCGCGACGCTGGAACCGAGCTGGGCGGCCCGAATTGCGGCGACGTAGCCGGCGGGGCCGCCACCGATGATAATCAGATCATAGGTTTCACTCATTGGTCACTCCGGAAAATAGTGGCGCGTGGCGTGTGGCGCGCGGCGCGGAAAATCAAAACGGCCCTTTGCAAGACGTTAAGCAACCTTCTCGTGGAGGGCATTTTCTTGAGCGTGCTTTTGCTGTTGAATTGTCATGCCACGCGCTACTCGTCACGCGCCACGTCAACTCATCAGAGTTCGATGAACAGTTCTGAAGGATCTTCGACGTACTTTTTAAGCAGGTTAAGGAAGCTGACAGCTTCACGACCGTCAATGAGGCGGTGGTCGTAGCTCAGGGCCAGGTTCATCATGGGGCGGATGACAATCTCACCGTCTCTGACCACCGGGCGCTCCTGAATCGAGTGCATGCCGAGCACTCCGCATTGCGGCGGGTTGACAATCGGTGTGCTCAAAAGCGATCCATAGACGCCGCCGTTGGTGATGGTGAAGGTGCCACCCTTGAGTTCGGCCAAGGTTAATTTACGGGCGTTGGCCCTGGCGGCCAGATCGGCAATCTGTTGCTCGATTTCGGCAAAGGTCAGCTGGTCTGCATCGCGCAGGACCGGAACCACCAGCCCGCGATCAGTCCCGACGGCGATGCCGATGTCGTAGAAGTGGTGATAGACAATATCGGTATCGTCAATGCGGGCATTGACGGCGGGGAACTCCTTGAGCGCCTCAACACAGGCTTTGACAAAGAAGGACATCATGCCGAGCTTGATACCGTGTTTCTCTACGAAACTCTCCTGATGCCGGCTGCGAATCCTTTTCACCCAGGTCATGTCTGCTTCATTGAAGGTCGTCAGCAGGGCGGTTTGCTGACTGGCCTGCACCAGCCGTGCGGCAATCCGCTGGCGGATCGGTGTCATCGCTTCACGCGTAACGGGGCGTCCGTCCTCGTCGGCTTTTGCTGCGCCGGTTGCCGGCGGTGCTTGCTCTGCGGCAGACGGTTCTGATTCAGTTACCGACGGTGCTGCGACCGGCTTGGCTTTGCTCGGTGTTGTCTTGTCATGAGCCAACACATCATCCAGGGTCACTCTACCGTTTCGCCCACTCCCCGAGACGTCACTTAGGTCGACACCACGCTCTTCGGCCTGCCGCCGGGCCGCCGGGTTCGCCGCCGGCTGCTCTGCCGCTTTCGTCTCTTTAGCGGGCTTTGGCGCCGCAGTTGAAGCCGGGTCGGTAGCTGCCGGTTCGGTCTCATCAGCAACCTCGCCTTCCTCCAGAGTGGCAATGACCGTGCCGATCGGTACCGTCTGCCCTGTTGGTATGACAATATGCAGAATGCCTGAGGCTTCTGCGGTCAATTCAACATTGACCTTGTCGGTTTCCAGCTCACAGATGATTTCATCTTTGCTGACCGTGTCACCATCCTCTTTCATCCAGTTGGCAACCAGGGCCTCGAGAATCGATTCACCGATTTCAGGGATTTTGATCTCCATTTATGTGTCCTTATTCTTTAAGGCAGAGTCTATGATCTGCTGTTGCTCTTCACGGTGACGGCGATGTGAGCCGACGGCCGGTGCCGCCGCGGCGCGGCGTCCGCAATACTCAGGGTGTCTGCCGAGGGCGCGTGCCAGTGGATATTGCAGATGGGGCCATGGTCCCATGTTTTTCGGCTCCTCCTGCACCCAGGCCACACGCTTGGCGTTGCGGTAAGGGTCCAGGGCTGCCTTGAGATGGTCTCGATGCAGCGGGTAAAGTTGCTCAATTCGCATCAGGCCGATATCCTTTCTCTCTTCAGCCTCGATCGCGGACTGCAGTTCGTAAAAAATCTTGCCGCTGCAGAGAAGCAAGGTGTCGACTTGTTGGGCCGGTTGTGCACACGGGATGATGGCCTGGAAAGAGCCCTCACTCAAATCTTCGAGAGAGCTTGTGCAGGCGGGCAGACGTAACAAGCTTTTTGGTGTGAAGACGATCAGCGGCCGCCGGTAAGGGAGTTTGCACTGCCGACGCAAAAGGTGAAAGAGCTGCGCCGGAGTACTGGGATAAGTGACCTGCATGTTGTTATCAGCACAGAGATTCATGAACCTTTCGATGCGGGCGTTGGAGTGTTCAGGGCCCTGGCCTTCATAGCCATGTGGCAAAAACAGCACCAGACCACTCGAGCGGTCCCACTTGGTGCCGCTGGTGCCGATAAACTGGTCGATGATGACTTGCGCGCCATTGGCAAAATCTCCGAACTGGGCTTCCCAGATTGTCAGCCCATGTGGCGTTTCCAGGGAGTAGCCGTATTCGAAACCGAGAACGGCAGCTTCGGAGAGCATGCTGTCGTATACCTGGATAGCGGCCTGGTCGCGTTGCAGAAAAGCCAATGGCACGTAGAGTTGACCGGTTTTCTGATCAACCAGAGTGGAATGTCGTTGATTGAAGGTGCCGCGACGTGAGTCCTGTCCCGAGAGCCGCACCGGGATATTCTCGATTAGCAGGGAGGCGAAGGCCAGGGCTTCGGAGTTGGCCCAGTCGATCCCGGTTCCGCTGAGGACCGCCTCTTCACGACGTTTAATAAAGCGGACTATCTTCGGGTGGGTGTTGAGTCTGTCGGGGAGGGCGGCCATAGTCCTGGCCAGGTTTTTCAGGGTCTTTGCAGCAACCCTGGTCTCCGGCTCCTCACGTGAGTAATCGCGCTTGATGCCGGTCCACTTGGCCTGGAAGCCGATATCGGTCTGAGGCTTTGGTTCGCCCTGCAGGGCTTCTTCCAACCGTTGGTTGATTGCAGCCGCCTGCTCCTTGGCCACTTGCTCCTCGAGACCTGACTCAATCAGTTCTTTTACATAGATTTCATGCAGTGGCGGGCGTTTGCGGATCTTTTCGTACATCAGAGGTTGGGTAAAAAAGGGTTCATCCCCCTCATTATGGCCGTGACGGCGATAGCAGATGACTTCAACGACGACGTCTTCACCGAATTCCTGGCGATAGTCCAGTGCCAGTCTGGTTGCGTAGACGGCTGCTTCGGGATTTTCGCCGTTGATATGGAAAATCGGTACCATAAGCATCTTGGCGATGTCCGTGGCGTAGAGGGTCGAGCGTGCATGATCCGGTGCCGTAGTAAAGCCAATCTGATTATTGATGATCAGGTGAAAGGTCCCCCCCGACTGGTATCCGTCAAGCTGGGAGAGGTTGAGAACTTCGGGAACCAGCCCCTGTCCGGCAAAGGCCGCGTCGCCGTGAATGAGCAGTGGCAGAACTTTCTTTTTGCCGCCCGGGCCATAACCGACATGGCGAGCTCGACATTTGCCTATGACGACCGGATCAACAGCTTCCAGATGACTCGGATTGGCCGCAAGGCTGACATGAATGTTGTGTCCCGATGGCAGCTCAAGGTCGGTGGAATAGCCCTTGTGGTACTTGACGTCGCCCTCGCCGACAAAAGCCAGTTCGAGGTTGTCCTGGAATTCGGCGAACATGTTTTCCAGAGGTTTTTCAAAAATATTGGCGAGGACGTTGAGCCGGCCGCGATGGGCCATGCCCATGATTATGTCGCTGACACCGCTTTGCGCGGCATGCGCCAGCAAGCAGTCGAGCAGCGGAATGATGACCTCCCCGCCTTCCAGGGAGAAACGCTTCTGACCGAGGAACTTGCGGTGCAGAAAACTTTCGAAAAGGGTCGCCTGCTGGAGTTTGCCAAGCAGGTGCAGTTGTTCGTTCCGCTCCAGCTGTGGCCGATTGCGGGCCGACTCCATGCGATCTTTCAACCATTCCCGTTTTTTCGGGTCCTGGATGTGCATGAACTCAACCCCGAGTTCCCCGCAATAAGTTTGCTCCAGCAGTTCGATGATTTCTTTTAATGTTGCACTCTGATTGGGAAAGCGCAGGGGGTAGAAGGTGGTGTCCAGGTCTTCCTCGGACAAACCGAAAGCTGCGAGCTGTAAATGGGCATGTCGAATCTGTTCCGGTGATAATGGGTCCGTGTGGGCCTGCAGATGGCCAAGATCACGATAGCGGTAAATAAGGGAGTCGACGGCAGAGTTTTTTGCGGCCAGGTTGCTGTCAGTTGATGGTGTCTGAAGGGCCAGATCAAAGCCCTCAAAGAAGGCTTGCCAATCAGCTGAAATTTGGCTCGGCCGGGTTTTCCATAAGCGGTATTGTTCTTCCAGCCACTGTGGGCTGACATTGCCGGATATGCTCATCGATGCCTCTGTTGATGACGGTCTGATTAGTGTTTTGATATTACTACGTAGATGAATTTCTCAAGCTTCTCCGCACTTGCTGCTCATGAAGCATGGCTGCGGACAGCCGGGGAAAAGTAAAACTGTGCTAACTATATCAAGGGGTTGTCTTTCAGGCAAACCTGACAAGGCCCGCAGCATAAGATTTTAGCCTGTTCCTGATGGTGCTGATCTATCTCAGCCGATCTCGGCAGGGCTTAGGGGCTATGCTTTCGGTTTGCAAACCCCTTTCTTGCACGATAAGTCAGAGTCATAGGGTAAGTCGTCGAGAAAACGTTCTGCCTGAATCGCTGCCATGCAGCCCGTACCGGCTGCCGTCACAGCCTGACGGAACTGCTGATCCTGAACGTCGCCGGCGGCAAAGACTCCGGATACGCTGGTTTCTGTGCCGTTTCTGGTCAGGATGTAGCCCTCTCCGTCCATCTCCAGCTGGCCTTCGAACAGAGCCGTATTCGGTTGATGGCCTATGGCGATAAAGATGCCATTGCAGCTCAATTCCGATTCCTCGCCGGTTTTGATGTTTTTGATGCGGGCTCCGGTGACGCCGCTGGGGTCGGTCAGAATCTCCTTTATTTCGGAGTCCCACTTGAAGCTGATCGCCTTGTTGCCAAGAGCTCGGTCGGCCAGAACGGGAGTCGCCCGCAGCGAATCACGGCGATGGATAACAGTGACTTTTTTTGCAAAACGGGTGAGAAAAACCGCTTCTTCCATAGCCGTATCGCCTCCACCGACGACCAGAACATCACGATCACGATAGAAGAAGCCATCGCAGGTTGCACAGACAGAAACGCCTTTACCATAGAGCGCCTCCTCGTTGCCCAAGCCGAGGAGCTTGGCTGACGCCCCGGTTGAGATAATCAGGGAAAGACAGCGATAGAGCTCATCCCCTATCCAGAGTCTGAAGGGGCGTTCCTGAAGATCGATCTTGCTGACGGTCCCTTCAACAAACTGCGTCCCGAAACGCTCGGCCTGAGCCTTCATCTTCTCCATCAGCTCAGGGCCTTCGATCCCTTCGGGGAAGCCGGGGAAGTTGTCCACCGCTGTGGTCGTGGTCAGTTGTCCTCCTGGCTGAAGGCCGTGGATCATCAGGGGGCAGCAACGGCTGCGTCCTGCATAGATGGCGGCGGTGAGGCCCGCCGGGCCCGAGCCGAGGATGATCGTTTCGTAAATCAGATCAGGGTCGCTCATCAGGACCTCCCTCGAATTGTTCTGCGGCGTGATAAGACGAACGCACCAGCGGGCCGGCCTCGACATGGGCGAAACCGAGTTGCAGGCCTGCATCGCGTAATTTTGCGAATTCTGAAGGCTCGACATAGCGGACCACCGGCAGGTGGTGGCGAGTCGGTTGCAGATATTGTCCAAGTGTCAGCATGCCACAGCCTGCTTGTCGGAGATCCTGCATCGCTATCAGGATCTCCTGCATGGTTTCTCCCATGCCGAGCATCAGGCCCGATTTGGTTGGAATGTCAGGCGCTGCCTGCAAAGCCGCGGCGAGTAACTGCAGAGAGCGCTGGTAGTCGGCGCCAGCCCTGGCGAGCGGATAGAGTCTGGGAACCGTTTCCAGGTTGTGGCCGAAGACCTCCGGTCTGGAGATAAGGATATGCTCCAGTGCGGCATGATTACCCCGCAAGTCGGGTACCAGCAGCTCGACCCGACATTCAGGGCGGAGCGAATGAATCGCCCGGGTCACGGCTGCAAATTGAGTCGCGCCGCCATCGTCAAGATCGTCACGTGTGACCGATGTGATCACCGCGTGATTCAGCTTCAATTCGCTGACCGCCCTGGCAACTTTGTCTGCTTCCTGTGGATCCACAGCCTGCGGTGTCGCGTGACTGATATTACAAAAGCGGCAATCGCGGGTGCAGTGGTCGCCGAGGATCATGAAGGTTGCGGTGCCCTGCTCCCAGCATTCGCCCTGATTGGGGCAGGCGGCGCTGCGACAGACGGAGTGCAGACCCTGTTCCCGATGCAGTCGATCGATACGGGCGTAGTTCGGACCTGCGGGAAAACGAACTTTGAGCCAGTCGGGTTTGCGTGGTGGACGGATCGTCATCTTTATTGCCGTTTCTAGATTTATTCAGGCCGCAAGGGGATTGCAATTCTGCATCAATAATAACTGATACAGTACCGGCAGGCTATGTCTATCGAAATGATTTATTCAAAAAGATTCTAGTACCCTGTAACCCATAATCTTTCGCATCTTGCTTGTTCTTTACCGCGTCAGCTACGTTCCGATTTCAGCTGTTTAGCTACGGCTAGGCAACAGAAATCGCGCCTTGCTGACACGCCAAAGCCCTGCGCAATCTTGCGAAATCTTAAAGGATACAGGGTACTAGCAGTCTGTCGGACTATACGGGCCGAAGCGAAAATTTGGATGTTTGAGAACAGATTTTAGCTCATTTGCAGGTTCATAGCCGTAGCTATGGACCAAAAAGGAGCTGAAATATGGGCCAAACAGCCGGATTTGCAGCC
>JAGXHL010000098.1 GCA_024636215.1 Deltaproteobacteria bacterium | reverse complement strand
GCTCGGATACAATTCCTCGATCGGGGTCGCGGTCGGCCTTATCGCTCTGGCGGGGCTCTCGGCCGAAACCGGAGTGGTGATGCTCCTCTACCTCGATATTGCCTATAAGAGATGGCAGGACGAAGGTCGCATGCTGACCCGAGGCGATCTGCATCAAGCCGTCATGTACGGAGCGGTGCAGCGTATCCGTCCCAAGGCCATGACCGTGGTGACCATTATCGTCGGCCTCTTCCCCATTATGTGGAGCACCGGGGCGGGCGCCGATGTCATGAAGCGGATCGCCGCCCCAATGGTCGGCGGCTCCATCACCTCGCTGCTTGTCATCATGCTAGTCATGCCTATTATCTACTTTATCTGGCGCAGCATCGGGCTCGATAAATCGATGGAACCGACGATGGAAGAGGACAAGCATTAAAGCAGGTTCCCATGCCATTCTGGTAATGGCTGACAGCCTCAACCTCGGTGTTATTGCTGAAGGAGTCGAGAAACGTTCTCAACTCGATCCTGCGAGGAAGGGTAGGCCCATGAGGCAGACCACCAGGCGTCATTAAATCAACCCGGCGGCAATGCCGTCTCAACACAAGTCAAGGAGATAAAAGATGAAAATGGTGAATGCACTTCTGGCCGCACTCTTTCTGCTGAGCCTTCCACTGGCCGTTGGCGCCATGGAGGGAATGAAGCAGGATAAGATGGAAAAAATGGAACACGGATCTATGGCGGGGATGAAGCACGGTGAGGGCGACATGACGATGGGAGAAGGCATGATCATACTCGGTGAAGAGACCGAGGAAGGGGTCAAGGCGATGGCCCATCTCAATAACGTCAAGGACACCATGGCCAAAATGGGAATGAAGGAAACACACCATTTCATGGTCGCCTTCGTCGATACCGCCGGAAAGTTGGTCACCGAGGGGACCGTTGCGGTCAAGATCAAGAATCCAGCCGGCAAGGAGGGTAAGGCGATCAAGCTGATGGAGATGGAAGGGCACTTTGGTGCCGACATCGAGCTGCCGGAAAATGGAGAATACCAATTCAAGGTGGGCACCAAACTCGAAGACGGTAAAAAGCGCGAGTACCAATTCCACTACATAGCGAAGTAAGCTGGTGACGTGCGAGGGTTGCGGGTGATCGCAGCCCTCGGATTTCCTGGCTCATCCTCATAGCTCATGTTGGGCTCTGCCACGCGTGTTCTTTTGCAGAGGGGACATTCAGGTCTGATTACGAAGTATTAAGCCAACAGAAATCTTCCCCTCATTTCACTTGATTCAGCTGCATATTTTTTATTTCTTCCAAGGTTTGGCGAAAAGTGTCTTGTAGGCGTCCGCCAAGGTCTACAGCACGTTGTGCAGCAATCAAAGCCTCATTCAGTTTACCTTGCTTTGCCAGGACATGGGCCCGGTTGTTGTGAGCCATGCCATTTTCCGGTTGCAGTCGGGTTGCCTGATAGAAAGCTTCGGCAGAGGTGTCGAGATCGCCCAGGTTGTATTGGCTGCTGCCAAGCCCCATCCAGGCGACGAAACTATTCTCCCAGCGGTCTAAGGCGGTGGTATAACCACTCGCGGCAGCCTGCCACTGGCCGACATTTTCTAAACCTGCAACAGCCCTGAGCCAATTGTCTTCCAGCGCAACCTCTGGCAACCGGTTTGGCGGCAGCACCAAAAGGCCCCAATAGTCGCCGCGTTTCCAGAGATTATTGAACGTCCAGAAGCTGATCTCCTCTTTGGCAGTCAAGCCTGAATGGAGGGTCATCACTTTTTCGTCCTGGTTATAACCAATGGCCACAGCATAATGCCACTGCGGATACCAAAAAAAGCCGAGATTGACGAGAACAATGACCGGATGGCCAGCCGCTATCTCCGCCATCAGTGTTTCTATGCCGTAAATCGGATAGGCAACGCGTCCATGCCTGCGGGCTGATCCAATCAAGGCGTGTTGTAAACTGCCTTTGAGGCCAGGGGTATACACCTCTGGAGATAATTCGGAGGGAGTCACAGCTACATCGCTCCAGTTTAAAACCATGGCAAGAGCAGCTGGGCCGCACTGCAATTCATCCTGAGCAAAAAAAGGCACATTCTCGACCTCAGCCCTTGGAGGTCTTGTCGAATTCTTGGACAAGTAGCCCGATGGAGTAAGGCTACACCCTGAAACTACGACACAAAGTGTTAAAAAGATCAGGCCGACAATCAATTGATTGCCGACCTGACTTAATGGCCTGTTCGGTTTACTCATAAGCGTTGGTGATTAACGAAGGGATAAATATGTGTCAAACCAATAATATCTGTAATCAATAAAACCAGGAAGATTAATACTGCGGCACCGACGATTGTACCAACCGCACCTGCACCGGCTGGCATTTGATCTATGGAGTTTGCTATGTCGGCCAACTCCCCGGTTGAGAGGCTGTCAACTCTTTGCTGGGCCTCGATAGGGTCAACGCCATATTGAGTCAAGACTTCTGCTACATCTTCTCGTGTCAAAAAATCTTTAACCTGAGCGCGTTGGTCTTCGCTCTGTTGCTCTGTAATGACGCTATCCGTAGTAACCATCTGAGCTTGAGCATAGGGGATGTTGAAATTAAGCAAACAGAATGAAACAACCAGAACAAGACTTACCGGACGCAAGAGTTTTTTTAGCATGATGACCACCTTTCGATTAATTTTATTATTATTAAACCCTTTTGCATAACATTATCATAATATGCAGCGAAAGCCAGTTGGCTGACCGACAATAATAGTCCGGCTGAAACATGAGGAAGGTCCGCTCTAACGGGCATTTGACTCGTTGCGAATGCTGCTTGAACTTGAAACTCAGCACGCACACGAATGAAGATCAGGAAGAACCTCGGGAGGTGCGGCCTCCCGAAAATTGCAAAGGAGCCCAGATGTCAGATCGCAAGATTAAAATCCTCGCGGCCATTGTCATAATCACGCTGATCGTCCTGTTTTTCACCTTTGATTTACAGCGCTACCTGACTCTCGCCGAATTCAAGGCCCGTCAAACGGAATTTCAGCAGTTTTATGTGGCCAACCGCCTGTTGACCTTAGGCCTTTACTTTGTGTTTTACGTTCTGGTCACGGCCCTGTCGTTGCCGGGCGCTGCGGTCATGACCCTGGCCGGTGGTGCTCTGTTCGGTTTTCTACCGGCGCTTTTGGTGATCTCCTTCGCCAGCACCATAGGTGCGACCCTGGCCTTTCTGGTCAGCCGCTTTTTACTGCGGGACTGGGTGCAGGAGCGCTTCAGGGAGCGGCTGGCCGCCATTAATCGAGGGATCGAGAAAGAGGGTGCCTTCTATCTGTTTACCCTGCGCCTGGTACCGATCTTTCCGTTTTTCATCATCAACCTGGTGATGGGCCTGACCCCCATGCGTACCCTGACCTTTTACTGGGTCAGTCAGATCGGTATGCTCGCCGGCACGGCGGTTTACGTCAATGCCGGCACCCAACTCGGCCAGATCAACAGCTTGAGCGGAATTCTCTCCCCCGGCTTGCTACTGTCCTTTGTTCTACTGGGGGTCTTCCCGCTGTTGGCCCGCAAGGGCGTCGATTTCATGCAGAAACGCAAATCTCTCAAGGCGTTCCCGAAGCCGAAAAGTTTCGATTACAACCTGGTCGTCCTCGGTGCCGGTTCAGCCGGACTGGTCTCCAGCTACATCGCGGCGGCGGTCAAGGCGAAAGTCGCACTGATCGAAAAACACAAGATGGGCGGCGATTGCCTGAATACCGGCTGCGTACCGAGCAAAGCGCTGATCCGCTCAGCGAAACTGCTCGCCTATGGTCGTCGGGCCGAAGAGTTCGGTTTCCGCAAAACCGAGACCGAATTCGAGTTCGGCGAAGTCATGGAGCGGGTGCAGCGCATCGTTGGTCAGGTTGAACCACACGACTCGGTGGAGCGTTATACCGGACTGGGTGTCGACTGCATTCAGGGCGAGGCCCGTATCACCTCCCCCTATACCGTCGAGGTGGCTGGCCGCACCCTGACTACCCGCAGTATCATCGTTGCCACCGGGGCCTCACCCTTTATCCCGCCGATCCCCGGACTCGATCTGGTCGACACCCTGACCTCCGATAATCTTTGGCAACTGCGCGAGCTGCCAAAGCGCCTGGTGGTGCTGGGCGGCGGACCGATCGGCTGTGAAATGACCCAGGCGTTTGCCCGCTTCGGTGCCCAGGTGACCCAGGTCGAGATGGCATCACAGCTCATGGGCAGGGAAGATCCGGATGTGGCAGAGTTCGTCCGTGGGCGTTTCGAGGCTGAAGGGGTCAATGTCCTCACCGACCATGCTGCCATGCAGGTTCTGGTCGAAGACGGCGAGCAAATCCTCATCTGCGAACATCAGGGACAACCGGTGCGCGTGCCCTTTGACCGGATTCTGGTTGCGGTCGGCCGCCGCGCCAATGTCACCGGTTTCGGGCTGGAAGAACTGGGCGTGAGATTAAGCGAGGGTGGCACCATAGAGACGGATGGCTTCCTGCGCACCAATATCCCCAATATTTTCTGCGCCGGAGACGTCGCCGGTCCTTACCAGTTCACCCATACGGCCGGCCATCAGGCCTGGTATGCCAGCGTCAATGCCCTGTTCGGCGATTTCAAAAAGTTCCAGGTCGATTACCGCGTCATTCCCTGGTGCACTTTCACCGATCCCGAGGTGGCACGGGTTGGACTGAACGAGAGCGAGGCCAGGCAGCAGAACCTTGACCATGAAGTCACACGTTTTGAACTGGCCGAACTGGACCGCGCCATTGCCGAAGGGGAAACCCATGGCTGGATCAAGATCATCACCCCGCCCGGCAAGGATAAGATTCTTGGCGTCACCATCGTCGGCAGCCATGCCGGCGACCTGCTCGCCGAATACATTCTGGCCATGAAACATGGCATCGGCCTCAACAAGATTCTCGGCACCATCCACCCCTATCCGACTTTGGCCGAGGCCAACAAGATGGCAGCCGGGGAGTGGAAAAAGGCCCATGTGCCCAAGAAGCTGCTGGGCTGGGTCGAGAAGCTGCACAGCTGGCGACGGGGTTAATTACGGCAGGCGCGCATAAAAAAGCCAATAACGTTTTTGGGTATGGTGATACTGTCGACGCTGACCTGCGCCGGCATCTTTCGACATAGACAGGGCCAGAACCTGCCGGCTATCTCCAGGTTGGTAAGGTGCGTTTCCCTGTGGTTATGACTGGAGTCTCAATGAACAGGTACGACCGCATGCTGACCCTGCATAAAAAAAGCCCCACAGCCATGAGGGGCTGTGGGGCAAAGGGTTCTATGGGTTTTTCTTAGGAGGTAGAACATGAAGAAGCATGCTCTGTGATGTATATATTACCGATTTTGTCAGGTATGTCAATAGAAAAATACAATAAAAAAGGTCATCAGGTTTCGATCCCTTGTGGGCACTGCTTTGCGGGCCGGGTCCTGATTGCTGGAGAGTCTCTTAACCACCTTGCTTATTTTTTCTGTAAAGCATCGAAGATCATATCCAGTACCAGCTTCTGCCGCGCCTCGTTCTTGTTCAGCACTGCCAGGCATTCACCCATGGCGAAGCGTTGATGCAGGTAGTCTGCGTCACGTCCTGAAAGGATGAGGATGCGCTTGCGATCGAGACCTTTATCGATGGCATAGGACAGCAGCTTGCAACCGTCCAGTTTGGGCATCTCCAGATCGAGGAGGAGTAAATCAAGGTCGTCGTCGATGAGAGCCAGTCCCCTGAAGGGGTCATCGCAGGCGATGATCTCCAGCTTCGGGAAGCGCTGCCGAACATAGTCCGTGAGGAGCTCAAGAAAGAAACGATCATCATCGATAAGCAGAATTTTTTTCATGGGGCTTTTCCAGACAGTGTTTTTCAGAACTCCATTATATCAAGCATACGGATTAATTCTTCCGGGTTGTCCAGGCAAAAACTAAAGACTGAAGAATACCCTGTGAATTTATACACTTTAGCCCTTGTCGACCCGGAAGCCTGATTTTGCCAGAGCGTCGGCCATCGCCGTTGCGGATTCTGGCTTTTTCTTTTTGGGCTGTGTTGTCTTGCTGTGCTCTTTCTGCGGTGGAGGCGTGTCTGCCTGGCCCTTGCGCATGGTCAGGCCGATCCTTTTGCGCTGAAGATCGACCGATAGAACCCTGACCTGGACTTGCTGGCCCACCTTGACCACCTGGTTGGGGTCTTTGACAAAGCGGTCGGCAAGCTGGCTGACATGCACCAGGCCATCCTGATGGACGCCGATATCGACAAAGGCGCCGAAGGCCGCGACATTGGTCACGACGCCATTCAGCGTCATCCCTTCCTTAAGGTCTTTTACCTCCATCACATCCTCACGAAAGCTGGTCGTAACGAAGTTCGCGCGAGGGTCCCGGCCGGGTTTCTTCAGCTCGTCAAGGATGTCTGTCAGCGTCGGCAGGCCGATGTCTTCTCCGAGGTAGTCTTCCAGGCGGATGTTGTTGAGCAGGGCCGGTTCGGCGATCAGCCTGGCAATGGTCACGCCGAGGTCCTCAGCCATCGTCTCGACCAGCTCGTAGCGCTCCGGATGTACCGCTGTGCTGTCGAGAGGCTGAACGGCATCTCTTATTCTCAGGAAGCCTGCGGCCTGCTCATAAGCCTTCTTACCGAAGCGCGGCACTTCAAGGAGTTGCTCCCGCCTGATAAAGACGCCTTCAGAATCACGCTGCTGGATGATCGCCTTGGCCAGAGTTTCACTGATCCCGGAAACAAAGCTCAAGAGGGCCCAGCTGGCGGTGTTCAGATCGACACCGACGAAGTTGACGCAGGATTCGACGACCTCGTCGAGAGATTTTTTCAGGGCAGACTGACTGACATCGTGCTGATATTGACCGACGCCGATACTTTTGGGCTCGACCTTGACGAGTTCGGCCAGGGGGTCCTGCAAACGGCGGGCAATGGAGATGGCGCCGCGAACGGTCAGGTCAAGCTCCGGGAATTCTTCACGAGCGATCTCCGATGCCGAGTAGACACTGGCGCCGGCTTCGCTGACCATGACGACCTGAATTTTCAGACCCGCCTGTTTAAGACAAAGCCGAACAAATTGATCCATCTCCCGCCCGGCCGTGCCGTTGCCGATGGCAATCATGTCTATGCCATGGGTCTCGATAAGTTGCAGCAGTTGCAATTTCGCCGACTCAACTTTGGCTCCGC
Organism: Deltaproteobacteria bacterium; assembly: GCA_024636215.1. The sequence continues at coordinate 72,876 of JAGXHL010000098.1, read as the reverse complement.
CTCCGGTATGGGGATAGATGGTCACGTGCTCGAGAAAGCGGCCTGTCGCATCGACGGCGGCCAGTTTTGAGCCGGTGCGCAAGCCTGGGTCAACGCCCAGAACTTTATGACTGCCGGCCGGAGCGGCGAGAAGCAGGTTGCGCAGGTTCTCTGCAAAAACGCGAATCGCTTCATCATCTGCGGCGATTTTGGCCTGCAGCCTGAGTTCCACTTCGATTGAAGGCGCCAGCAGGCGTTTGTAGCTGTCGACGATGATTTCTCGCAATAACTCGGCGAAGCGGTTCTCGGCGGGGATCAGCAGCGCATGCAGGCGGCTTAAGATCTCCTCTTCCGGGGCATCGATGCGCAGGCGCAACACGTTTTCTTTCTCGCCACGACGCATCGCCAGCATTCTGTGGGAAGGGATCTGTCGTAAAGGTTCACTGAAATCGTAGTACATCTCAAACTTGCTGACCGTCTCCTCCTTGCCCCGGGCCGGTTGAGACGTAAACAAGCCTTTCTGCCAGGTCAGGTCACGCACCAGCGCCCGTGCCTCGGCAACCTCTGCGAACTGTTCGGCCAGGATATGGCCCGCTCCGGTCAAGGCCTCTTGCGTTGTTGTTATCTCCCGCTCGGTATCAAGAAAGGGCAGGGCCAGTGCTGACGCCGCATCTCCCTGGCCACGCGCAGCCAGTAACAGCTCTGCAAGAGGTCCAAGCCCCCGCTCTCTGGCGATCATCGCTTTGGTGCGTCGTTTCGGCTTGAACGGCAGATAGAAGTCTTCCAGTTCTGTCTTCTGCCGGGCCGATTCGATCCTCTGTCGCAGTTCGGGGGTCAGTTTGCCCTGCTCTTCGATCGATTTAAGAATGGTCTGGCGACGTTCATCCAGGGCCGTGTGATATTCCAGGCGCTCCTGCACCAGGCGTATCTCTACTTCATCAAGCTCTCCGGTGGCCTCTTTACGGTAGCGGGCGATAAAGGGCACGGACGCACCCTCTTCAAGGAGGGCGACGGTTTGCGTGACTTGCCCTCTCTGCAAGCCGGTCTCTTCGAGCAGTCTCCGGATAAGATCGTTATTGCGGGTTATGGACATGTTTTAAAATTTCCTTCTACGTGTTTTGCCTTTGGTTTATCAAAACAAAACGTAACTATTCACCACTTTTGTAAGAGCGGCAATAGCTGTGGGCAATCGCAACTGAAGGCGACTCCTACAGCGTCATTCCGGCATGATTTTAGCCGGAATCCAGGTTTTGCGGAGTTGAAAGACTGGATCCCCGATAGAACCACTCGGGGATGACGACCCTTGGACCGGCAGGTGATTAGTTACAACAAAACAAAGCAGAGCAACAGATCGAAAATCTGTTGCTCTGCTTATGTCTGATCAATCAAGTCCTGCCGAATCAGTACACGAAGGGCTCCAGGCGCACCTTGGGCAACATGCTCTCTGCACCGGACAGGTAGTTGTCAACGCAACGGGCGACCTCGCGTCCCTCGCTGATTGCCCAGACCACCAGGCTCTGACCTCTACGACAGTCTCCGGCCGCAAAAACGCCATCGACCGAGCTCATACGGGTCTTGGGGTCGGTCTTGATATTGGAACGCAGATCCGTTTCACAACCGCACTGCTTGAGAAGTTCAGTACGTGGCCCGAGATAGCCCATGGCCAGAAGAACAAGATCACATTTCCAGATCTGTTCACTGCCTTCGACTTTCTCCGGCCGGCCGTTAACCCATTCCACCTTGACGGTTTCGAGGGCGGAGATGGCTTTGTCCTTGCCGATGAAGCGGGTGGTCATGATTTCATAGTGGACATCTCCACCCAGCACTCGCATCTCCTCAACCGAGGTGCTGATACGCATGATCCGTGACCACTGCGGCCAGGGGTTGTCGGCGCTGCGTTCTTTCGGAGGCTGCTCAAGCAGCTCGAAGTTGACGACGCTGGTCGCTCCCTGGCGCATTGAGGTGCCAATGCAGTCTGAACCTGTATCACCGCCGCCGATAACGATGACTTTTTTACCCTTGGCGCTGATAGCCTTTTTTTTCGGGTGCAGGGCAGCAATGTCGGTGTCTCCCCAGTTCGCTCGGTTTTGCTGCGGCAGAAACTCCATGGCGAAGTGAATGCCGTCCAGTTCACGACCTTCGACAGGCAGATCGCGCGGTTCCTCGGCCCCCGTGGCGATCACCACGGCATCGAAGTCGCCCTTGATTTCGTCGAAGCTGATATGCTTGCCGACTTCGCAGGAATAACGGAACTCTATCCCCTCGGCGACCAGCAGGTCAATGCGGCGCTGGACCTTCTCCTTGTGCAGCTTGTAGTGAGGGATGCCGTACATCAGCAGTCCGCCGGCACGATCGGACTTTTCAATCACGGTGACGTTATGACCGGCACGGTTCAGCTGTTGCGCACAGGCCAGACCGGCGGGTCCGCCACCGATGATGGCCACCGTCTTGTCGGTTCGGCGGGTTGGTGGCTGAGGGACAATCCAGCCCTCCTCGAAGCCTGTGTCTATGATGGAGACCTCATGCAGTTTGATCGTCACTGCGGGTTCGTTGATGCCGAGGACGCACGAAGTTTCGCAGGGCGCAGGACAGACCCGGCCGGTGAACTCGGGAAAGTTATTGGTGGCGTGCAGAGCCTCCAGGGCCTGCAACCATTGACCACGGTAGACCAGGTCGTTCCATTCCGGGATCAGGTTGCCCAGCGGACAGCCGGTCATACAGAAGGGTACGCCGCAATCCATGCAGCGAGAGGCCTGGGTTTTGACCTTCTCTTCGCTGGGATAGTTGTAGTGTTCATCGTGATGCTGAAGTCGTGAATCGACCGCTTGCAGGGTCTTGTCACGACGGCCATGTTTTATGAATCCGCGCGGATCACCCATGAGCGGCCTCCTTTTCATTCTCTGCTGTGAGCGCCTGTTCTGTCAGCACCCTGCGGTATTCGTGAGGGAAAACCCGGACAAAACGCGGCAGCTGCGTCTCCCATTCGGCAAGGATGGTTGCGGCGCGGGGGGAATCGGTCTGTTCGTAGTGCCGGGTGATGATCTTTTTCAGCCACCTGGCGTCATCGTCCTCGGCGGACATCTGCTCGAGATCGACCATGGCCGGGTTGCAGCGGCGCCGGAAACGATTGTCGTCGTCCAGAACATAGGCGAAGCCACCTGACATGCCGGCCGCAAAGTTGCGTCCGGTCCGACCGAGGCACACCATGCGACCGCCGGTCATGTATTCGCAACCATGGTCTCCAATGCCTTCGACGACCGCCGTGACCCCCGAATTGCGTACGCAGAAACGTTCCCCGGCTTTTCCGGCGAAGAATACCTCGCCGGCGGTCGCGCCGTAGAGAACGGTATTACCGACGATCGAGTTTTCATGCCAGGCGAAGGTGGCTTTGGGGTCAGGGCGGATACTGATCCGGCCGCCGGCCATGCCCTTGCCGACATAGTCATTGGCTTCACCGACCAGGTGCAGGTCAACACCCGGAGCCAGGAAGGCGCCAAAGCTCTGGCCGGCGATACCGGTCAGAGTTATCCTGATTGTCCCCTCCGGCAAACCTTCGCGGCCGTGAAGCAAGGAGATCTGTCCTGAGAGCATGGTCGCGAAGCTCCGGTTGGAGTTGCGGATCGGGAATTCGATTTGAACCCTTTGCTTCTCTTTCAGTGCAGCTGAGGCAAGCTCTATGAGTTGATTGTCCAACTGCTTTTCCAGACCGTGCTCCTGGCCCTGGATACGTCGGGTGGCAATTTCGGGGGCAACCTCCGGCTTGGCAAGAATCCGCGAGAAGTCGAGCCCCTGGTTCTTCCAGTGTTTGATCGCGGTATCCATCTCCAGATACTGAGTCTGGCCGATCAATTCATCGAGATTACGCACCCCCAGCTCTGCCATCAGTTCACGGACTTCTTCAGCGAGGAACGTGAAGTAGTTGATGACGTGTTCTGGTTTGCCGGCAAATTTGCCGCGCAGAGCTTCGTCCTGAGTGGCAACTCCGACCGGGCAGGTGTTGAGATGACATTTGCGCATCATAATGCAGCCGACGGTCACCAGGGCCACGGTTGCAAAAGCGTATTCCTCTGCGCCGAGCATGGCTGCTATGATTACGTCGCGACCGGTGCGCAGCTGACCATCGGTTTGAACGATGATGCGGCCGCGCAGGTCGTTAAGGACCAGCGTCTGCTGCGTCTCAGCCAGGCCGATTTCCCATGGGATGCCGGCATGCTTGATCGACGAAGTCGGCGAAGCGCCGGTGCCGCCATCGCAGCCTGCGATGATGACCCGTTCAGCGTGCCCTTTACTGACTCCGGCAGCAACGGTTCCGACCCCGACTTCGCTGACCAGCTTGACGGTGATGTCGGCTCTGGGATTGCAGTTCTTCAGGTCGAAAATCAGCTGGGCAATGTCCTCAATCGAATAAATATCGTGGTGCGGCGGCGGTGAAATCAGGGTGACGCCCGGCACGCTGTAGCGCAGTTCGCCGATGTACTCGCTGACCTTGTGTCCAGGCAGCTGGCCACCCTCGCCGGGCTTGGCGCCCTGAGAGATCTTGATCTGCAGTTCATCGGCATTGACCAGGTAGTGCGGAGTGACCCCGAAACGTCCGGAAGCAACCTGCTTGATGGCGCTGCGACGCGAATCGCCGTTGGCATCGGGGGTGAAACGGCGGGGATCTTCGCCGCCTTCGCCTGTGTTGGACTTGCCGCCAATACGGTTCATGGCGATGGCCAGCGTTTCATGTGCCTCGGTAGAGATCGAGCCCAGACTCATGGCACCGGTGCAGAAACGCTTGACGATAGCACTGGCAGGCTCAACCTCTTCCAGCGGGATGGAGGGCTTCTGTTTCTTGAACTTGAAGAGGCCGCGCAGTGTACAGAGCTGCTCATTCTGGTTGTCGATCAGGGCTGAAAAACGTTTGTAGTCATCACGATTCCCTGAACGCACGGCATGCTGCAGGAGTGCGATGACCTCCGGGTTCATGAGATGAGCTTCCCCCTCACGGCGCCAGGAGTATTCCGAGCCGCGATCCAGGTCGCGGTTAGGGTTGACCTGCTCGGCGTAGGCGATGCGATGACGTTGCAGGCTTTCGACTGCGATCTCTGGCAACCCGGCACCCCCAATGCGACTGGTGGTCCCGGGAAAATATTTGGCGGTAAACGCCTCATTCAGGCCGACAATCTCGAAGATCTGGGCACTGCAATAGCTCTGCAGGGTGCTGATCCCCATTTTTGAGAAAACCTTGAGTAAACCCTTGCCAACCGCCTTGATGTAGTTGTGGGTGTAGCGATAAACAACGTCCGTATCATCATCGGCCTGTTTGTTGCCGTCCTGGCCGGCCAGCATTCCCTGGGTGACCATGTCCTGGAGCGTTTCGAAGGCGAGGTAGGGGTTGATTGCGGCTGCACCGTATCCGAGCAGCAGGGCGAAGTGGTGAACTTCGCGCGCCTCTCCGGTTTCAACGACGAGTGAACATTGGCTGCGTTTGCCAGCGTGTATCAGGTGATGATGGATTCCCGACAGGGCGAGCAGGGCCGGGATGGGGGCTTTCCCCGCGCAGACGCCGCGATCGGATAAGACCAGAATGGTTCGCCCGGCATCGATGGCAGCTTCGGCTTCGAGGAACAGGGCCTGCAGCCGGTTTTCCAGACCTTCATGACCCTGGTCCGCGTCGAAAAGCGTGCTCAGGGTGGTGCCACGGAAGCCTTCGATGTCGCTGTGACGAAGTTGCTCAAGCACATCATTGGTGATCACCGGGTGGTCAAGCTCCAGCATTCGACAGTGCTCAGGGCCTGGTTGCAGGATGTTACGCGCGGGTCCCAGATACTGGGTCAGGCTCATGACGATCTCTTCGCGCAGCGGATCGATCGCCGGGTTGGTGATCTGGGCGAACAGCTGGGTGAAGTACCAGTAAAGAAGCTTGCTGTGCTTCGACAGGATCGCAACCGGCGTGTCAGTGCCCATTGAACCAACCGGCTCCTGACCGTTGACGGCCATCGGCGCCATGATCTCGCGCATCTCCTCCAGGGTGTAACCGAAGCTCCCCTGCCTGCGCCGCAGTTCGTCGCGGCTAGGCACCCGTTTGGTGGCAGGAGCCGGCAGATCATCAAGCCGGATCAGATGTTCGCTGACCCAGGACGCGTATGGCTGGGCCGAAGCGAGCGCTCCCTTGATCTCATGATCTTCCTTGAACTCACCGGTTTCGACATCGACCAGAATCATCTTGCCAGGAGCCAGCCGCTCTTTGCGCAGGATTTTCTCGGGCGCAATATCCAGCACGCCTGCTTCTGAAGCATAAATAATCTCGTCATCGCTGGTGATCCAGAAACGGGCTGGTCTCAGGCCGTTACGGTCAAGAATTGCGACAATCTGGCGTCCGTCACAGGCCACGATGTTCGCCGGTCCGTCCCAGGGCTCCATCATGGTCGCGTGATATTCGAAAAAGCCCTTCACATTGGGGCGCAGATGGGCCTTGGAAACCCAGGCCTCCGGGACCATCATCGCCAGCGAGTGGGCCAGATCGCGTCCGGTGACCACCAGGAGTTCCAGAGCATTATCCAGACAGGCCGTGTCAGAGCTACCTTCGATGATAACCGGGTCGAGGTCTTTGACCGCACTTCCCAGTTCCGGATGCTCGAAGAGCGCGGTACGCGCCCGCATGCGGTTGATGTTGCCGCGCAGGGTATTGATCTCGCCGTTGTGGGCAATATAACGGAAGGGCTGCGCCAGGTCCCAGGTCGGAAAGGTGTTGGTGCTGTAGCGTTGATGGACAAACGCAATTGCGCTGACCAGCCGGTCATCGTCCAACTCGGGATAAAAGGTGTTCAGCTGCTCGGAGAGCAGCATGCCCTTGTACAGGATCGTGCGGCTGGAGAGTGAGCAGACGTAGAACACTTCATTGCCGGCCAGCTTGTCGTCGCGGATCCCATTCTCAGCCCGCTTGCGTGCCAGGTAGAGCATCAAATCAAAGCGGTGAGGCTCGACTTCTCCCAGACCGACAAAGCACTGCATGACGTGAGGTTCTACGGAACGGGCATTGCGACCGATGCTGCTGCCGTCCGTCTCTATCTCACGCCAGCCCAGGATGCTGCAGCCGACGCGGGTCAGCTCCTGATTCAGTGCCTCGACGCATGCATTACGGCAGGCGTCATCCTGAGGTAAAAACACGATGCCGGCACTGTACTGACCGGCTTGTGGCAGTTCAAATTCACAGACCTCGCGGTAGTAAGCATCCGGGATCTGGATCATCAGTCCGGCGCCGTCACCATCCAGGGGGTCTGCACCCACGGCACCACGATGAGTCAGGTTGCAGAGGATCTCGATACCACGTTTGATGATGGAATGGCTTCTGCGGCCTTTGATGTTGGCGATAAAACCGACACCACAGTTGTCGTGTTCGTTAGCTGGATCATAAAGGCCCTGAGCGGGCGGCATGCCTATACGGTCTGTCATTGCTGGTCCTCGGTAATTGGGGGAGCGGAAGCCTTCGCTTCTGATTTTACTTCGTCTCCATCCAGAGTTTGCGGATGGAGTTTAATTAGAAAATATGACGTGGACAGCAACTTTTGTCAATACAGATCAGGGTTATCAGTCTTCCTGCGTGCCATAATACGCCATAAAAAGCCCCGCACCAAAAAAAGTGCGGGGCTTGACTGCTTTGCGGGGCTTTGAAAATCGGCCTTTGCTCTTCTGGTCGAGAACTATTTCCCCCATTTCTCTCTGATACGCTGTACGGCTGTTTCGACGTTGGCACGATCACCGAACGCGGAGAGACGGAAATAACCTTCGCCGGAAGGGCCGAAGCCGCTGCCAGGCGTCCCGACTACGTGACATTCGTTGAGGAGCTTGTCGAAGAAGTCCCAACTGGTAATGCCTTCGGGGGTTTCCAACCAGATGTAGGGAGCATTCACACCACCGAAGCAGTTGATGCCGGAGGCGGTGAGCCCTTCGCGAATAATGCGGGCATTTTCCATATAGTAGTCGATGTTTGCCTTGACCTGCGGCCAGCCTTCATCGGAATAAACGGCTGCCGCTGCTTTCTGCACCGGATAGGAAACGCCATTGAACTTTGTGGTCTGGCGACGATTCCAGAGTTTGTTGAAGCTGTATCGGTCTCCACCAGCGGTAGTGCCCATCAATTCCTCGGGAACAACCACCAGGCCACAACGAACGCCGGTGAAACCGGCGGTCTTGGAGAAGGACCGGAACTCGATCGCACACTTGCGAGCGCCTTCGACCTCATAGATCGAATGGGGGATGTCTGGTTCTGTGATAAAGGCCTCGTAGGCGGCATCAAAGAGGATGACCGCGTCGTTGGCAAGGGCATAATCTACCCATTTTTTCAGGTCTGCTTTGGTGGCAACCGCTCCGGTCGGGTTGTTCGGGTAGCAGAGGTAAATAACATCGACCTTCTCTCCCGGAATCTCAGGGGTGAAGTTGTTGGCACCGGTGCATGGCATATAGTGGATGCCTGCATAGTAGCCTTTGTCGTCGGCCTGGCCGGTGCGGCCGATCATGACATTGGTATCGTTATAGACCGGATAGACCGGGTCGCAGATGGCGACTTTGTTGCCGAGGTCGAAGATGTCGAGAATGTTTGCACAGTCGCATTTGGAGCCGTCAGAAATGAAAATTTCTGAGCTTTTAAGCTCGACGCCGAGGGGCTTGTAGGATTTGTCGATTATGACCCGGGAAAGCCAGTCATAACCCTGCTCAGGGCCATAGCCGTGGAAGGTCTCACCTTTGGCCATGTCGTCAACGCCTTCGTGGAAGGCTTTGAGAACGGCCGGCGCCAGGGGCAAGGTGACATCGCCGATGCCGAGACGAATCACCCGAGCCTCAGGGTTGGCGTCGGTGAAGGCTTTAACGCGACGGCCGATTTCGGGGAAGAGGTAGCCTGCCTGAAGTTTGAGATAGCTGTCATTGATACGTGCCATTTAGGAAAAACCTCCGAAAAGAAGTGGCGCGTGGCGCGTAGCGCGTAGCGCGGAAACCTTTAGTGTGTTTGTTTAGTCTTTGATTGATCGCGCCACGCGCTACTCGCCACGTGCCGCACTCGGACTCATTTGAGTCCGAGAACATCCTGCATGTCGTACAGGCCAGCCGGTTTTTCTGCCAGCCAACCGGCAGCACGGATGGCGCCACGGGCAAACATGTCGCGGCTCATGGCGCGATGGGTCAGTTCAATACGTTCACCCATGCCAATGAAGTAGACCGTGTGCTCGCCAACGATGTCGCCGCCGCGGACAGTCTGCATGCCGATCTCTTTCTGACTGCGCTCGCCGCACATGCCTTCTCGATGATAGTTGGCGACCTGGTTGTAATCACGTCCCAGGGCCTCCGCAACGACCTCGCCCATGCGCACGGCTGTGCCGGAAGGGGAGTCTTTTTTCTTGTTATGGTGCAGTTCGACAATCTCGACATCAAATCCCTCGCCGAGGGTTTTGGCCATATCCTTGAGTAATTTGAAACAAACGTTGACGCCGACGCTCATGTTTGGCGCAAAGACTACGGGCGTCTGTGCGGCGACGCGCTTGACGATTTCGCGTTGCTCCGGGTTCAGACCGGTTGTACCGACAACCATAGCTTTGCCGAGCCGGGCGCAGACTTCGGCGTTGCCGATGGTCACTTCCGGCCAGGTGAAGTCGATCAGCACGTCAGCCTTGTCCAGGGCTTCTTGCAGAGAATCGGTAATCGCGACGCCGAGGTTACCGCAACCGGCGACGTAACCGGCATCATCGCCGAGTCTGGCATGTCCGGCCATTTCAACCGCTCCGGCGATTTCCATCCCATCGGCTTCGGTGATCAGGGTAATGATGCGGCTGCCCATTCTGCCGGCAGCACCTGTGACTGCAACCTTTATCATAATAAACCTCGAAGTAAGTGCCATAAAGATACGGCGACACAGAGCTCTTCGGTTGAACGACTTCCGTGAAAAACACTGTGTTTTTAGTGTGTCGTGGTGAATATCTGGTTAAATGATTTTATATCTTTTCAGGATCGACTTCAGCTTTTCAAGGGTTTCCTCGTCCATGTCGACCAGCGGCAGCCGGACGTTGGCTTGCATCTTGCCCATAAGTTCCAGGGTCTTTTTAACCGGAACCGGGTTTGACTCGATGAACATGGCGTTGTGAAAGTCCAGCATTTCGAGATGCAGCTTGCGAGCCATCATGTAGTCGGCGTTGAGGACCGCTTCGACCATGTCCTTGACCTGCTTGGGAATGGCGTTGGCGGAGACCGAAATAACGCCTTTGGCACCGCAGCACATCATCGGGAAGGTGAGAAAATCATCACCGGAGATGACATCGATCTTGTCTCCGGCTTTGGCCAGGATCTCGGAGACCTGGGTCAGACTTCCGGAGGCTTCCTTGATGGCAACAATGTTGTCGAATTCTGCCAGCCGGATAGTTGTGGCGGAAGTCATGTTGACGCCGGTGCGGCCGGGTACGTTGTAGAGGATCTGGGGCAGGGCAACCTCTTCGGCCAGCAATTTGTAATGCTGATAGATCCCTTCCTGGGACGGTTTGTTGTAGTAAGGGCAGACCAGCAGGAGACCATCGGCCCCCATATCCCTGGCCTTGTTTGAGAGATGGATCGCTTCGGCCGTGTTGTTGGCACCCGTACCCGCGATAACCGGGACACGCTTGTTGGCCTGGTCGATACAGACCTTGATGACATATTCGTGTTCGTCAACATCGAGGGTTGCCGACTCTCCGGTCGTACCGCAGGGGACGATGACGTCCGTGCCGTTTTCGATCTGGAAGTCGATCAGCTGACGATAGGTTTCCTCGGCAAATTGTCCCTGGCTGTCGAAAGGGGTGACGATCGCTACCATGGATCCACTGAACATGGTTCTCTCCTTAAAATGTGAAGACAAACGGAGCTGATTGTCCGAATCTTCTCTGATGCTATGTGTGTTTTTCTGATTTTATGCGTTCTGAGATCAAGTCGTTCAAGCAATTAGGTAACATAGCAGTAGACTCTTGTAAAGCTTGTATCCAAGTCCTCACCGGGGTGTAGCCACTACGCCGGGGCTGGCCATGCTTTCAAGCTGGTGAGTGCCGCTGGCGACCAGGGCGCTGACGCGATACTCGTAGGCCCGCCCGTTCGCCAGACCGCGATCAAGCAGAGAGGTCTCCACTAAGGGCTTGGCGTTTACCGGCACAATCGGGAAGGGCCGTTTAGCTTGTCTGCGATAAAGATTGTAACCGAGCAGTTCCATCCCGGCGGGCAAAGTGGGGGCTTCCCATTGCAGGGCAATCTGCCCGTTGCCGGCTTCTGCCTGCAAGTTGCCCGGTGCCGGCGGTGGTTGCTGTACGGCCAGATGAATCGTGGCAAAGGGGGCTTCCAGATTGCCAAGAGTGACCGGTACGATCGCATATCTGTAGCCGGTGTCGGCGCGAATATCGAAATCGCGCCAGTAAATCCGGTCGCCGATCCTTTGACCCGGGGTCGGATCCTTGATCGAGAGTTCTGCAACTTCATCTTGCGGGGTGCGGCAGGTGGGGCAGCCGTCGCTGGCGTTATAGCTCAGACGTTTGATGACAAAGCCGGTCAAGTCTTCCACACCGCCGTCACGGTCACCTGCTGGAATGGTCCAGGCGAGCACGAAAAGATTGCCCTGCTGCTGTAAAGTGACCTCAGTTGGAGCTTCCAGCTGTCTGGCAACCTTCGGCCGAACCGGACCTTTCTTGCCACAGGCCGAGAGCGCCGCAAGCAGCGTCATAGAGAGGGTGACGAGCAGCACAGCACGCAGAATAGTGACCGGCGAAGAGGCAAACAAACCAGTAAATTTCATGCTCAACCTTCCTTCAGGGCTCGCCGGGCGAGGCCAAGTTCTTTTTCCACCGCCGGACGAGCCGTTCCGCCGGTCGCCTTGCGGGCGTTGACGGAAGCTTCCAGGGTGACGTAATCGAAAATGTCCGATTCAATGTCACTTGAGAACTGCTGGAATTCGGCCAGCGTCAGATCCGGAATGTCTTTGGTGTTTTCAACGCAGTATCGGACAGTTCTCCCGACTACTTCGTGAGCATTACGGAAGGGCAGACCCTTGCGCACCAGGTAGTCGGCGATATCCGTGGCGGTCGAAAAGCCGCGCCCGGCGGCAATTCTCATCTGTGCAGAATTGATGCTCATCTCGGCAATCATCTCGGCAAAAACCTTGAGCGAGCCGCGCACTGTATCAATGGTGTCGAAGAGCGGCTCCTTGTCTTCCTGCATGTCTTTGTTGTAGGCCAGTGGCAGTGACTTCATCAGGGTCAGAAGGCTGACCTGGTTGCCGTAAACCCGGCCGGTTTTGCCACGCACCAGCTCCGGGACATCGGGGTTCTTCTTCTGCGGCATGATGGAGCTGCCGGTGCAGAAGCCGTCAGAGAGGTCGATGAAGGCAAAGTCGGCGCTCGACCAGAGAATCAGTTCCTCTGAGAGGCGCGAAAGATGCATCATCAGGATCGACGCAAAACTGCAGAACTCGAGGGCGAAGTCGCGATCGGAGACGCTGTCGAGGCTGTTGCGCGTGACGCCGGCAAAACCGAGCTGTTCGGCAACCCATTCACGGTCGATGGGGAAGGTTGTTCCCGCCAGGGCTCCGGCACCGAGGGGCATCAGGTTGAGGCGGCTGCGCAGATCGCGCAGGCGACCTGTATCCCGGGCCAGCATCTCGACGTAGGCGAGCATGTGATGGGCGAAGAGTACCGGCTGGGCGGTCTGCAGATGGGTGTAGCCCGGCATGATGACATCGAGATTGGCTTCGGCCTGATCGAGCAGGGCTGACTGCAAGGTTTTGAGCGCTACTGAGATAGCGTCGACCTCGTCGCGAAGATAAAGCCGGACATCGAGGGCGACCTGATCGTTGCGCGAGCGAGCCGTGTGCAGTTTGCCACCGACCGAACCGATCTTTTCGATCAGTCGGGCCTCGATATTCATGTGAATATCTTCGCGGGCTACCGAGAAGGTGAACTGGCCGGCTTCGATCTCGGCGTGGATCTCGCGCAAACCGGTGACAATGGTCTCGGCTTCGTCGTCGGCGATAATCCCCTGCCGGGCGAGCATGCGGGCGTGAGTTGTCGAACCGAGAATGTCGTAGCGGTAAAGGCGTTGATCAAAGTTGATCGATGCGGTGAATTCCTCGACGAAGGCGTCGGTCGGCTGCGTAAAGCGCCCGGCCCAGAGTTTGTCGCTCATGATCAGTCTGTCTTCCTCTCTGCTGAGTCGGCGGCGTCGAGCTTGCTCGCCGCTGCGTAGTCATGGTGGTTGTCTGCGAGGGTATTATCAAGATCGCCGAAGCGCGTCCAGCCGCCGTCTTTCGGTTGATAGATGGCGTGGATTTTCAGCGGAAAGCGCGTGGTGCGCGGGTCGAGCTCGTGGAACAGCGGCAAGTTGAAGTAATAGAGCCGGCTCGCTGTTCCGAAGCGCATGCGGCAGACCGGCAGACCGTCGAAATCATCGCTGCGGTACTCGGTAGTTTCGGCCGTTGCGATCTTATGGCTCTGATGCATGATCACCATGGAGCGGCCGAAGTTGAAGCTCAAATCCTTGCCGAATCCGGTGGTCTCATCGGAGCTGTTGCAGAAGACCGTGATGGTGTCGCGCACCCCCGGAGTGTAGGCGAGGTACTCACCGTAAAAGCCGTTGACCACGTCGCGGAACGCCTTGTGCTCGGGTTTGGGGTTGCACTCCAGCACGCAAAGCAGGTCGAGTCGTTGTCGGGTCTGATAGAACAGCTCGTTGGCCTTCTCGATCAGGACGCTGATGTTCGACTGGTAGAGATCGCGGTAGATGTAGTCGAGGCAGATCATGGTCATGAAGTTGAAGCCGTTGGGCGTGCAGCGCAGCAACGGGAAAACTTTGCCGCGGTAGAGGTCGTGGAACAGGTCGATGGTCTCCTCGCCAAAGAAAGGATGGCTCTTGGCCTGGATGAAGACGCGCAGTCGGCCATCGGCTTCCTTGACTGCGGTGATGCAGCAGTTGACCGGGACTTTGGCGATATCGGCGGCGGCGAAATCTTCCCGAACACTGGCCAGTGCTTCGGCATTGTCATCGGCGTGGCGCTCGAGCAGGTCCAGATAGGTCGAAAGGTCGATATGCTCGAGCCCGAAAATGGTGACGCTGTTGTTCTGGCGTTGGCGGTTGATCAGGGCAAGCAGATCGTCAACCCGGGCGTAAGGCATGGCGGCTTCCGGAAGCACCAGGAAGTGCAGCCGGCTGAGGTTACTGTCGCCGCTGGCCACCAAATCAAAGATCGAGCGGATCTGCTGCCATTGTTCGTCGGGGTCGCTGATCAGACAGATGTAGCCCTGCTTCTGCAGGTGGTTGGCAATCTGACAGACCATCGCATGCAGATGATGGCCGCGCGGAAATTCGAGATTGACCGGTTTTTCTACGATGCGGAACATGGCTTGTTTCTCACGATGCCGGGGTGTTGCCACCCACCTGAAGCCGGCTCAAGAGTTCGTCTTCCGGTTCGCCGGGGTCGCTCACCCAGCCCGGCAGGACCTGGGCGAGGATGTGTCGGGTCCCCGGGGTCATATCATAGCGCTGCAATTCGTCGGCGGCCACCCAGGCCGCCTCGGTCACTTCGCCTGCGTTGAGTTCCAGGGTCCCGCTGAGCGGATGGGCACGGTAGTAGAGGATCACATAGTGGTGGCCGGCCGTGCCGACCCCGACATGTTCATAGACATCGAGCAGGCCGTCGACGCGGATCTCCAGGCCGACCTCTTCACGGACTTCGCGATGTACTGCCTCGAGCAGTCGTTCACCATGATCGATCTTGCCACCCGGCATGACCCACTGGCCGCAGAAAGGCTCGATGCAGCGCCGGGTCAGCAGTACGCGTTCCTGATCGTCGATAATGCAGGCGACGACGGAGGTTTTGATCGACTGTTTCTTGAAGTCCATAAATGCACGAGGCGCGCGGAGTGCAGCGCGTGGCGCGACAAGCTTTTTCTCGCCACGCGCTACCCGCTACTTCCTTGTTTCGCGCTGGATTGCAGCGATGCGCAGGCGCAACGCGTTGAGCTTGATAAAGCCTTCGGCGTCAGCCTGATTGTAGACTTCGTCGGCCTCGAAGGTGGCGAAGTCGACGTTGAACAGGCTGTCAGTGGCGGAATCGCGGCCAACCACGCGGCAGTGCCCCTTATAGAGCTTGACGCGGGCCTTGCCGTTGACAGTCTGCTGGGTCTGGTCGATCATGGTCTGCAGAGCAATGCGCTCGGGGGCGAACCAGAAACCGTTGTAGACCATTGACGCATAACGCGAGACCATCGAGTCACGCAAGTGCATGACCTCACGGTCCATGGTGATCGATTCGACGCCGCGGTGAGCTTCCTCGAGAATGGTGCCACCGGGAGTCTCGTAGACGCCACGGCTCTTCATGCCGACGAAGCGATTCTCCATCAGATCAACGCGACCGATACCATGTTTGCCGCCCAGTTCATTGAGTCTGGCGAGCAGTTTGGCCGGGGAGAGACGTTCGCCATTGACGGCAACGGCGTCACCCTTTTCAAAATCAATCTCAACGTATTCCGCCTGGTCCGAGGCATCTTCGGGACGCACCGTCAGCACATACATCTCCTCCGGGGCTTCCGCCCAGGGATTCTCCAGAACATCCCCTTCGAAAGAGATGTGCAGAAGATTGCGGTCGGAACTCCAGGGGAACTTCTTGCTGGTCGGAACCGGGATGCCGTGCTTACGGGCATACTCTTCCAGTGACGTGCGGCTGTTCAGGTCCCACTCGCGCCAGGGGGCGATGACCGTCACCGAAGGATCGAAGTGATAATAGGCGAGTTCGAAGCGAACCTGGTCGTTGCCCTTGCCGGTCGCGCCATGGGAAACGGCATCAGCCCCTTCCTTGGCGGCGATCTCCATCTGTGCCTTGGAAATCAGCGGCCGCGCGATCGAGGTGCCGAGAAAATAACGGCCCTCATAGATCGCGTTGGCGCGGAACATCGGGAAGACGAAATCGCGGACGAATTCTTCGCGCAGGTCAAGAATATGACAGGCGCTTGCTCCGGTATCCTTGGCTTTTTTCGGGATACCGTCAAGTTCTTCGCCCTGACCGAGGTCCGCCGAGAAGGCGATGACTTCGCACCCGTATTCCTCGATCAACCATTTGAGGATGATCGAGGTGTCAAGACCCCCGGAGTAGGCGAGGACAGCTTTTTTTATTTGTGGTTTGGACATTGGTAAGACTCCTTTTGATCAAGTGCGCGTGGCGCGTGGCCGGTAGCGCGAAAGTGCTTTGTCGCGCGTCTCTTGCGCGTTACTGGTTTTATAGTTTTACCACGTACGTATCGGCAATTTTGTCATGCAATCCCTGTTTTCGGCTGTCGAAGGCAACCATCAGGTAGCCGATGCCAAACAGGATGCTGGAAATGAATTTACCCGGGACTTCGCGTAGTGCGGCACGAGCATAGTTGATCGGGCTGCCGTCGCTGCGTATGACTTTGATACGCAGCGCCATCTTGCCGGGGGTCTGACCACAGTAGCCAGTGAAAAAGACCGCGTAGCTGATGCTGAGTACGGCTCCGAAAAGCCAGATCACCGTGTTGATGGCCGGGTCGCCATCGGTGGCGATGCCCAGCATGCCGATGGTCAGGTTGATCAGCAGGCTGAGAACCGACTGTACGGTGATCAGCAGAAGCGAGTCGATCAGATAGGCCACGACCCGGGTCCAGAAGCCGGCATAACGATATTCGTGCACCGGGCTCGCTGTGGCGATTATGGTTGCACCGCACTGTGCGCATCGCGCTGCAGGCGCTTGAATCGCACCACAGGCGTTGCAGATAATCCTGCGCCCCTGGTAGTCTCCCGTAGTGGGTGGCTGTAGCGCTGGTTGCCGATCAATCTGTTTCGACGAAACTTCTTGCCCTTGCAACGTCTTGTTAAAAGTAAACTGCTCTTTACATCTGGGGCAGTTTACTTTAACAGCACGATCAGGTACCCGCGCCGGGTCAACCGTTTTTGAAAAATCACAATGTGGACAGATAATATTCATTATGGCGCACCAGGAGAGTTTAACCCATCAGGGTCGCCATAATGGCTTTTTGCACATGCAAACGATTCTCGGCTTCATCGTAGATGATGGCATGGCGGCTTTCCATGACTTCGTCAGTGATTTCTTCGCCGCGGTGGGCAGGCAGACAGTGCATAACCACGCAATCGGGATCAGCCAGGGCGACCAGTTCCATGTTGATCTGGTAGCCGGTAAAGGCTCTGGCACGTTCCTGCTGCTCTTTTTCCTGGCCCATACTGGCCCAGACGTCCGTGTTGAGAACCTGTGCGCCGCTCGCGGCTTCACGCGGGTCGTTGGTGTAGAAAATCTTTGCCCCGGCTGCGGCGGCACGCTTGCAGACTTCAGCCTCGGGCTCATAGCCGACCGGAGTTGCAACGCGCAATTCAAATCCAAACACGGCGGCGGCGTTGATCCAGCTGTTGGCCATATTGTTGCCGTCACCGATCCAGCAGTAGCTCAGCTCACGATAGTTCTGTCTGTGTTCACTGACGGTGAAGAGATCGGCCATGATCTGACAGGGATGATAGCTGTCGGTCAGACCGTTGATGACCGGCACCGAACTGTAGCGGGCGAACTCCTCGACGGCCTGCTGCGAGAAGGTCCTGATCATGACTCCGTCAACATAACGGGCCATGCAGCGGGCGGTGTCCTTGATCGGCTCGCCGCGGCCCATCTGGGTGTTGCCGGAGGCCAGAAACAGGGCGTGTCCGCCGAGGTGAAACATGCCTGTCTCGAAGGAAACCCGGGTCCTGGTGGAGCTTTTGTCGAAGAGCATGCCAAGGGTCTTGCCTGCCAGAATTTGGTGGGGCATGCTCGCTTTATGTTTGGATTTCAACTCGCCGGTCAGCGCGAAGATCTTTTCCAGGTCTTCCAGGCTCCAGTCGCTGAGGCAGAGAAAGTCTTTATTCACAGTGATAACTCCTTAAAGGTTTGATTGCTTGATCAGCCTGCGCTTGCCAGCACTTGGTCAAGGATCATCATCGCTTCATCGATCTCTGCCCGACTGACGATCAGTGGCGGTACGAACCGCAGGACGTTGCCGACGGTGCAGTTTATCAGCAGGCCGCGATCCATGGCTTTGACGACCAGGGGGCCCCCTTCAATGTCGAGCTCCACGCCGATGATCAAGCCGCGGCCGCGGACTTGCTTGATGAAAGAATACCTGGCTTTTAATTGCTCGAGTTTCTCGGTCAGGTAGCCGCCCATTGCCCGACAGTTGTCGAGCAGGCTTTGCTGGTTGATCGTCTGCATGGCGGCCAGAGCGGCAGCACAGACCAGAGGATTGCCACCGAAGGTGGAGCCGTGAGTTCCAGCCCCGAGACTTGCCGCCAGTTCATCTGTGGTCAGCAGAGCGCCGATTGGCGGCCCTCCGGCCAGGGCTTTGGCCAGGGTCATGAGGTCAGGAAGAACATCCTCCTGCTGATAGGCCCAGAGGCTGCCGGTTCTGCCGCAGCCGACCTGAACCTCATCGAAAATCAGCAGCAGATTAAATTCATCACAGAGCTCACGGACCGCTTTCAGATAGCCGGCCGGCGCGACGTTAACCCCTCCCTCACCCTGAAGAGGCTCGAGCATAACGGCACAGGTCTTCGGAGTGATCGCCTGGCGCATGGCCTTCAGATCACCGAAAGGTACATGTTTGAAGCCCTCAAGCATCGGTGCAAAGCCCGACTTGACCTTGTCCTGGCCGGTTGCGCTGATGGCGGCGATGGTGCGGCCATGAAAAGAGGCCTGGGCGGTGATGACTTCGAAACGCTCCTGACCATACTTTTCAAGGCTGTTCTTACGTGCCAGCTTCAGCGCGGCTTCATTGGCCTCCGCGCCGGAGTTGCAGAAGAAGACCCGGTCGGCAAAGGAGTGTGCACAGAGCCACTCCGCCAGTTCAACCTGTTGCGGGATATGGTAGAAGTTGGAGCAATGCAGCAGACGCCCGGCTTGCTCCCGCAGAGCAGCAACCACCTTCGGGTGACAATGGCCAAGGTTGTTGACGGCCACCCCGGCGAGAAAATCGAGATAAACTTTGCCATCGACATCCCACAACCGGCAGCCCTCGCCGCGCGCGGCGACGAGCGGGTAGCGACCGTAGGTTTTCATGACGTGCTGATCCGCGCGGCTGATCCACTCTTCTGTTGCGCTCATCATAATGGGTATCCGTAATGGTAAAGCAGCTGTAAGCGGTAAGCTTTCAGCTATAAGTAAAATCAAAAAAATCTTGACAAATCAAAAGGTTAGTTTTTAATAGCTTACAGCTTACAGCTTACAGCTTACAGCTTACAGCTTACAGCTTACAGCTTACAGCTTACAGCTTACAGCTTACAGCTTACAGCTTACAGCTTGCCTCACCCGAACTTTGCCACCGCAGTGCCTACGCCCTGGTCGGTAAAGATTTCGAGCAGGCAGGCGTGTTCCATACGACCATCAATGATGTGGGTCTTCATGACGCCCTCGGCGATGGCATCGAGGCAGCAGGTGACCTTCGGGATCATGCCGCCGGCAATTGTGCCGTCAGCAATCAACGCCTGTACCTCGCTGATGTCAATCGTGTGCAATAGCCTGCCGCTCTTGTCTTTAACTCCTTCAACGTCTGTCAGCAGGATCAGCTTCTCGGCTCGCAAGGCTCCGGCGATTTTACCCGCCACCAGGTCGGCGTTGATGTTGTAGGTCAACCCTTCATCGTCCACTCCGACCGGGGCGATCACCGGGATGAAGTTGGCCTCCTCGAGAGAGATGATGATCTCCGGGTTGATACGGGCGACTTCACCGACCATGCCGATATCGATAATCTCGGGGGTCAGGGTGTCGGGGTTGACGGTTTTCATCTCCAGCTTGCGGGCGGTGAGCAATTTTCCGTCCTTGCCCGTCAGGCCAACGGCGTTGCCACCGTGTTTATTGATGTTGGCGACGATTTCCTTGTTGACCTTGCCTCCCAGGACCATCTCGACGACGTCCATGGTGCGCGCGTCTGTAACCCGCATGCCCTGCTCGAAGCGGGTTTCAATGTTCATGGCTTCGAGAACCTTGCCGATTTGCGGCCCTCCGCCGTGAACGACCACGGGATTGATGCCGATGTATTTCATCAGGATGATATCGCGGGCAAAGCCTTCTTTGAGACGCTCTTCAACCATGGCGTTGCCACCGTACTTGATGACGATGGTTTTGCCGTTGAACTGCCGAATCCAGGGCAGAGCTTCGACCAGCACATTGGCTTTATTAATCAGTTCTTGCATCATCTGCCAGACTCCAGCTTACAGGATGTAACGTGAAAGATCTTCGTCTTCGGCAATCTCAGCGAGGCGCTCACGGACAAAGGCGGCATCGATGGTCAGGCTTTTATCCTGGCGCTCCGGCGCATTGAAGGAGAGTTCTTCGAGCAGCGTTTCCATTATCGTATGCAAGCGCCGGGCACCTATGTTTTCTGTCCGTTCGTTGACCGAAGCCGCGGTTTTAGCGATCTCTGCGATCGCCTCCTGGTTGAACTTCAGGTGAATGCCTTCGGTCTCCATGAGGGCCTGGTACTGACGGATCAGGGCGTTGTTCGGTTCCGTCAGGATCCTTACAAAGTCTGCTTCGTCAAGACTGTCGAGCTCAACCCGGATCGGGAATCGCCCCTGCAGCTCAGGGATCAGGTCCGACGGTTTGGCAACATGAAAGGCTCCGGCGGCAATGAAGAGGATGTGGTCGGTCTTGACCGGGCCGTATTTGGTGTTGACAGTGCTGCCTTCAACGATCGGCAGTATGTCACGCTGCACGCCTTCACGGGAGACTTCGGGACCGTGCCCGCTTTCACGACTGGCGATCTTGTCAATTTCGTCGATGAAAATGATGCCGTTCTGTTCGGTACGTTCCCTGGCCAGGGTCTGGACCTTGTCCATGTCGACCAGTTTTTCGGCTTCCGTCTCAATCAGAAGCTCTCGGGCTTCCGAGACTTTCATTTTCCGGTTCTTGGTTTTTTTGGGAAACAGGTTGCCGAACATCTCCTTGAAGTTGATGCCCATCTCTTCGGGGCCTTGAGGGCCGAAGACCTGCATATTCGGCATCTGGGAGTCCTGAGTTTCGATATCGACCATACGTTCGTTGAGTTCGCCCATGCGCAACAAACGACGAAGCTTGTCGCGTGTTGTGCTGCTGCCGTCCTTGGCGTCCTCAAGGTTCTTTTCGCCGGGCAGAAGGAGGTCGAGCAAACGATCCTCGGCAAGGTCTTCAGCTTTAAGCCTCTGACTCTCGGCTTCTTCGGTCTTGACCATGAGGATCGCCAGTTCAACGAGGTCGCGGACCATGCTCTCGACATCCCGGCCGACATAGCCGACTTCGGTGAACTTGCTGGCTTCAACTTTAACAAACGGAGCCTGGGCCAGGCGCGCCAGGCGTCTGGCGATCTCGGTTTTACCCACCCCGGTCGGACCGATCATGATGATGTTTTTCGGTGCAATCTCGTCGCGCAGATCAGCTGCGACCTGCTGACGACGCCAGCGGTTACGCAAGGCGACCGCGACGGCCCGTTTTGCCCTGTTCTGACCGACGATATAGCGATCGAGCTCCGAAACGATTTCACGCGGGGTAAAGTTATTCACGTCAGGGTCTCCAGAACAATGCGGTCGTTGGTGTAAACACAGATGGCGGCGGCTATCTTCAGCGATTCTTCAGCAACCTCAGCCATGGATAAGTCGGTATGGCCGATCAGAGCGCGGGCCGCCGCTTGTGCAAAGGTGCCGCCGGACCCGATCGCGGCGATACCGTGCTCCGGCTCGATGACATCGCCAACACCTGAAAGGACCAGGGTGACTTCGCTGTCAGCAACGATCAACAGGGCTTCAAGGTGGCGAAGAATCTTGTCAGTGCGCCATTCTTTGGCCAATTCGACGGCAGCCCGTTGCAGGTTGCCACGGTACTCCTGAAGCTTGATTTCAAACTTTTCGAACAGGGTAAAGGCATCGGCCGTACTGCCGGCAAATCCGGCAATCACCTGATCGTTGTACATGCGCCTCAACTTCCTGGCGGTATGCTTCATAATGGTGTTACCGAGGCTGACCTGACCATCACCGGCCATCGCGACCTCGCTTCCCCGTCTGACGCAAAGAATGGTTGTGCCTTTGAACATTTTATGCCCCTTGCCGAAACTTGCCTGAAATCAGCGAAAAATATTAAAAATATAACATAAGCACATGAACAGACAAAGCAAAATGCCTGCAGTCAAGCAAGATGTCAAGGTGGAAGTGGCTGATAAAAAAGGACAAAAACTTGACTGGAGCCGGCTTCGTCGAAGTATCAAACAGCAGATCAGGGCTGACACGAGGCGACGTTCTTCTGTCAATCGGATATTTTCAACGGTTTTCTCGGTAGTTGGATCGTGGCAGCTGTGCCTTTGCCCGGTGCCGTCTGCAGATGAATGGAGCCGCCATGGTCGCGGATGAATTGACGGGCGTAAAAAAGCCCCAGCCCAAAACCGCGGATCTGGCCAGTCCGATTCGGGTCGATCTGATAAAATTTTTCGAAGACCTTGGCCGCTTCTTCCTGGCTGATTCCGGGGCCGTTGTCGGTAATCGTCAGGCTGAGCTCCTCTTCTCTGATCTCTCCGGTGAGAGTGATTTCACCACCTTGCGGAGTGAATTTTATGGCGTTGTCAAAGAGCGCATTGAGGGCAAAAGCAATCCGGCGACGATCGATCATCACAGCTGGCCAACTGCCGGCCAGTCTGCACTTGAGGGTCAGCTCCTTATGCTCGATTGCTGAACGCTTTTCTGCCACCATGCTCATGGCGATTTCCTTCAGATCCTCTGCCGTTGCCTTGCCCAGATTGTCCTGGAGAATAATGTCACTGTAGTAGAGAAGATCCTGAATCAGGTAAGCGAGATAATTCGATTCTTCCTGAATGGCCTTGAGCGTTTCAGCAAAGCCCGCTTCTTCGGTGTCGACAACGCCGCTGGCGAGGTTCTGGATGAAGAGGGAGATAGAGGTTGTCGGGGTCCGTAACTTGTGGGAAATCAGGCCGAGAAAATCAGACTTGCTGCGATCAAGCTGCTTCAACTGCATCAGCTCACGATGCAGAGCTTTTTTCTCGAGGGCCTTGCTGATCGTTGTCTTGAGTTGCAGAAGATTGATTGGTTTTTGAATAAAGTCGTCTGCATGAGCTTTGAGAGCACGCAGAATAATGTCCTTGTCTGCGTAGCCGGTCATGACGATGACCAGCTGGGAGGGGTCACGCTCCTTGACCTGCAAGAGCAGATCAAGGCCATTCATGATAGGCATCATGATGTCGGCCAGGACCAGGTCAACCTCCTGGCCCTCCATGATCTTCAGGGCATCATGGCCATTCTGGGCTTGAAGGATACGGTAATCTTTGAGCGCCCGGGCACAGAGGTCGCGAATGATCTCTTCATCGTCGACAATGAGGATACTCGGCTTGTCCTCTTGCTGAAGCAGTTCTGCTTGTTCGCGTGCTTCCAGTCTCATGATGGCTCCGCAATCTGGCACTGGCAGGCGGTAGGGCTATCCACGAGCCGGCTGCAAATTCGGCCGTTTGTCCCAGATTTTCGCTTCGGTCTGGATACTCTGACAGCCTCCTGGCTTGGTCTCTTCTTGAGTTTATGCGCTGCGCACCAGTTCCGCAACCTTGCTTAGTGCCACAGTCAGTTTCTCCGGTTGGCTGCCACCGGCCTGGGCGAGGTCCGCTCGGCCACCACCACGACCACCAACCTCTTCCGCGAGGGCAGCGACCAGCTTGCCGGCATGCAGCTTTTTGGTCAAATCGGCGGTGACAGCAACCAGCAGGTTCACCTTGCCTTGGTGGGGACAGCCGATGGCGATCACTCCGGACCCGAGTTTGTCGCGAAGCTTGTCCGCCATCTCCCGCAAGCCTTTGCCGTCTGTGGACTCGACTTCAGCGGCCAACAGCTTGACCTCGCCGATCTCTTCGACCTTACTCATGATGTCATCAGCCTGGCCGGCCTTCAGACGGCTTTCCAGGGTTGACAGCTCGCGCTCCAGCTCCTTCTGGCGTTCCACCATCTTTGCCAGGCGGTTTTCCAGTTGCGGGCGGTCACTTTTCACCAGGCCGGCCATGCGCAGGAGGCTGTCATCCTGCTGCTGAACCAGGTCAAGCGCGCGCTTTCCGGTTGCCGCTTCGATACGACGTACCCCGGCGGCAATGCCGGTCTCCTGAATGATTTTAAACAGACCAATGTCGCCGGCTGCGGCCGTGTGGGTGCCACCACAGAGTTCCATGCTGAAATCACCCATGTTGACGACCCGGACCCGGTCGCCGTATTTTTCGCCGAAGAGTGCTGTTGCGCCGGCGGCAATGGCTTCATCAGCTGACATCTCACGGGTTTCTACGGAACGGTTTTCACGGATACGTCGATTGACCTCAGCTTCGATGCGTCTCAGCTCTGCATGGTTGATGGCGGTGAAATGACTGAAGTCGAAACGCAGCCGCTCGGGGCCCACCAGAGAGCCTGCCTGCTTGACATGGTCACCGAGGACTTCGACCAGCACGGCATGCAGGATGTGCGTCGCAGTGTGATTCAGAGCGGTGGCCTGGCGAGCCTCGGTATCGACGCAGAGCTGCACTGCCTGGCCGATCTCCAGCGTGCCTTGCAGGACTTTGCCGACATGCACGATCATCTCCGGCAGCGGTTTTTTGGTCTCGGTGATGTCGATGTTAAGACCCTCTGCGCTGATGCTGCCGAGGTCTCCGGTCTGACCGCCGGACTCGCCGTAAAAGGGTGTCGTTTCGGTGATGATTTCGACCTGCTCACCGGCTCTGGCCTGGCTGACCTGCTCGCCATCATGGAGCAGCGCGACAACCTTGCTGTCTGCCTGCATCTCGCTATAGCCGATGAATTGCACGGCGCCGTACTGCTCAAACAGTTCACGATAAATGCTCTCGACCACTTCTTCGCCGGAGCCCTTCCAGTGTTCCCGGGCTTTCCTGCGCTGCTCTTCCATGCAGCGTTCGAAGCCTGGTTCATCAATGCTGAAGCCGTCAGCCTCAACGATGTCGGCGGTCAGATCGGTGGGGAAGCCGTAGGTGTCATAAAGCTTGAACAGGACTTCACCGGGGATGACTGTCGACTGCTGGCTGCGCAGGATATCAACCTGTTCATTGAGTATGCGCAGGCCGTTATCGAGAGTCTGGATGAAGCGCTCTTCCTCCTTCTCGACAATCCTGGCGACAAAGCTCTTGCGTTCGGCTTCCTGCGGGTAGGCCGCGGCCATGAAGTCGAGGACGAATGTCGCCGTTTTATAGAGGACCGGGTCGGCAAAGCCGAGCATCTTGGCGTGACGCATGGCACGACGCATGATCCGGCGCAAGACATAACCTCGCCCTTCATTGCTCGGCATGACGCCATCGGCGATCAGGAAAGCCGTGGCGCGGCTGTGGTCGGCCATAACCCGCATGGAGACATCGTCTTCGAGTTGGTCACCGTAGCTTTTGCCGGACAGCTTTTCAATGTAGCCGATAATGTCGCGGAGCAGATCGGTGTCGTAGTTTGACTGTACGCCCTGCATGACCGTTGTGATTCTTTCCAGACCCATGCCGGTATCGACGGCCGGTTTTGGCAGCGGCACCAGCTCACCGTCGGCCTGGCGGTCGAACTGCATGAAGACGTTGTTCCAGATCTCCATGTAACGGTCGCAATCGCAACCGACGGTGCAGTCCGGGGCATCGCAGCCAATCTCGGGGCCGTTGTCATAAAAAATTTCCGAGCAGGGGCCGCAGGGGCCGGTGTCGCCCATCGACCAGAAGTTGTCTTCCTCGAAGCGGAAAATCCGCTCGCGGGGCACGCCTTCCTGCTCAAACCAGATATCGGCGGCTTCGTCATCGTCGGTATAAACCGAGACGTACAGGCGCTCCTTGTCGATCGCCATGTCGACGGTGAGAAACTCCCAGGCGTAGGCGATTGCTTCCTTCTTGAAATAATCGCCGAAGGAAAAATTGCCGAGCATTTCGAAAAAGGTGTGATGTCGGGCGGTGCGGCCGACATTCTCCAGGTCGTTGTGCTTGCCGCCCGCCCGCACGCACTTCTGTGAAGAGGCGGCCCGGAGGTAGCTGCGTTTCTCCTGACCGAGGAAGCAGCCCTTGAACTGGTTCATGCCGGCGTTGGTAAACAGCAGGGTCGGATCCTTGTGCGGCACCAGAGAAGAAGACGCGACAAGGGTGTGGCCCCGATCTTCAAAAAATTTCAAAAAAAGCTGACGTATTTCGCTACCGGTTTTCATCGTGCGTTTCCAAGCCTTTCCGAGTCAGTTGAGCCATGATGCGGTCGATTGTGAAACCGCGCCGCTGGAGAAAATGCACAACCCGCCGCCGTTCTTTGGCCGGCGCCGCGTCGTAGTTGAAATGGGCAAAGCGTCGTTGCAGAAGACTTGCCAGGAGTTGATCTTCATCACAGGCCTCGCGGGCCTGTTGCAGCGCCCGGGTGGCGGTTTCTTCGTTAATGCCATGCTGGCGCAAATCCAGCAGAATTCGCTTGCCGACTGCGCGACCCTGGTTCATTAAACTGGTCGCCCGGTTCAGGGCGTAACGGGCATCGTCGAGATAGCCCAGTTCAAGGCAGCGTTGTAATGCGGCGTCGATAGCTGTCGGGTCAAAGCCTTTATCAAGCAGTCGCTGACGCAATTCCGCCTGGCTGTAGTCGCGGCGGGTCAAGATGCGCAGCGCCGCCGGCCATGGGTCGCTGTGCTCCGGTGGCTTGCTAGCTCTAGGTGTCACCTTGGTCGTCAGTCCCGTCGAAAGCATCCCATGAAAGGTCCGAAGTTGACGAGACGCCGGACATTTTAAGCTTGAAGTCATCCGGGTTGGAACACTGGCGTAAGGCTTCTTCGAAGCTGATCGTCTTGTTTTTGAGCAGGCCCATCAGCGACTGGTCAAAGGTCTGCATACCGTAGGATTCAAAGCCTTGTTGAATGGCTTCAGGCAGTGATTTGGTGAGCTCCTTGTCGTCGATCATCTGGCGGACTCTGGCTGACGCCACCATAACCTCAACGGCCGGGGCACGTCCCTTGCCGTCAAGCCTTGGCACCAGGCGCATGGAGATGACGCCACGCAGCACCGCTGCCAGTTGAATCCGCATCTGGCGTTGTTGGAACGGCGGGAATACCGAGATGATGCGGTTGACTGTTTCTGTGGCATCGATAGTATGCAGGGTTGAGAGAACCAGGTGACCGGTTTCGGCCGCCATGAGTGCCGTCTCAATCGTCTCATGGTCGCGCATCTCACCGACCAGAATGACGTCGGGGTCTTGACGCAGTGCAGATTTCAGGGCCGGTTCAAAGCCTTTGGTGTCCGAACCGACTTCACGCTGGTTGATAATGCTCTTTTTGTCACGATGCAGAAATTCGATCGGGTCCTCGATTGTTACGATATGCGACTTGCGGTTGGCGTTGATATAGTCGATGACCGCCGCCAGTGTGGTTGATTTACCGGAACCGGTGGCTCCGGTGACCAGGATCAGACCCCGTTGAGCCATGGCCATTTTTTTAATGACCGGTGGCAACATCAGATCGTCGAGACTCTTTATGTCGAAAGGAATAGCACGGAAAACCAGTGAAATCGAGCCGCGTTGGGTAAATGCGTTGACGCGAAAGCGTCCCAGGCCGGGGACACCGTAGGCCAGGTCACATTCATAAGATGTTTCAAAGCGCTCCCGCTGCATGTCGTTCATGATCTCTGCCGTGATCTGTTCGGTCTGCTCCGGGCTGATCCGCGGAGCTTTCGGCAGAGGTCGCAGGGTGCCGTCGATACGATAAATCGGCGGCAGACCGGCTTTGAGGTGGATGTCGGAGGCCCCTGATTTCAGGCCAACGGACAAGATTTCATTGAGTTCCATGACTTATTCTCCTTCAGGCGGTTTGCCTGCAGGCTTAAGACCGAAATGTTCGAGAACCTTTGTCTCGATGTCGGCCGCTGTCTCCGGGTGTTCTATCAGAAACTTTTTCGCGTTTTCTCGACCCTGACCGATGCGTTCTTCCCCGTAGGAGAACCAGGAGCCGCTTTTCTCGACAACATTACATTCGACGCCCAGGTCGACCAGATCGCCTTCTTTTGAGATGCCGGTGCCGTACATGATGTCGAATTCGGCTTCTTTAAACGGCGGCGCCACCTTGTTCTTGACGACCTTGACCCGGGTGCGGTTGCCGATGGCATCCTGCCCCTGCTTGAGCGATGCGATGCGGCGAATGTCCATGCGTACCGACGCGTAGAATTTCAAAGCGTTGCCGCCCGTGGTGGTTTCCGGGTTGCCGAACATGACGCCGATCTTCATACGGATCTGGTTGATGAAGATGACGCAACAGTTCGACTTGCTGATGGTTCCGGTGAGTTTACGAAGTGCTTGCGACATGAGCCGGGCTTGCAGACCCATGTGCGAATCACCCATCTCGCCTTCTATCTCGGCACGGGGCACCAGGGCGGCCACCGAGTCGATGATCAGAACGTCAATGGCACCGCTGCGAACCAGGACTTCGACAATCTCAAGGGCCTGTTCGCCGGTGTCCGGTTGGGAGATCAGGAGTTCATCGGTGTTGACACCGAGCTTTTTGGCGTAGTGGACGTCCAGGGCATGCTCAGCATCGATAAAAGCGGCGACGCCACCTTTTCTCTGTGCTTCTGCAGCGATGTGCAGGGCCAGGGTTGTTTTGCCGGAGGACTCAGGGCCGTAAACCTCGACAATCCTGCCGCAGGGGACACCACCAATACCGAGGGCGATATCCAGGCTCAAGGCGCCGGTTGAAATGGATTTGACATCCGGCAGCACGGCGTCCTCGCCAAGGCGCATGATGCTGCCCTTGCCGAACTGTTTTTCAATCTGGCCCATGGCCAGGTCGATAGCTCTGTTGCGATCACTCTCAGCCATCAGTGTTCCCTCCTTGCAGGGGCATTGCCCGCCATAAAAATGTTAAGTTGCATAGGGCCTATCAATGTTTTCGTCATCAAGATTCACCGTCAATAAAGGAATATGCTCTGCCCCGTCAGGGCGCAGGCGACTTTCGTAAAGGATCAACCGGTCAAGGGGCAACCGGCCAATCGTCTCTTGCCGAAATGAACTGAAAAGGGCTGTCAGGTCAGGTTGGCCTCCTCGCAACCGAGCGATGGTCAAGTGTGGAGAGAAGGGCCGAGGGTCAGCCACAAGTCCTGCTTGCTGCAGGCTTTTCCCGGTGTTCCTGTACAGCTGGTCAAGCCCATGCCGTGGCTTCAGGCCGAGCCAGATGACCCGGGGCCGATGTGGGTTGGGGAAAGCACCAAGGCCTTTGACCTCGACCTGGAAAGGCCGTTGACAACCACTGAGAGATAGCATAGAAACCTTCAACTTTTCAAGGGTTTCCTGCTCGATTTCGGCGAAGAAGTGCAAGGTCAGGTGGAGATTCTCGAGGCGGGTCCAGCGAGCCTGCGGTATCCTGGCCTGCAGATCCTTTTGTGTGTCATGGATAGTTTTCTTCAGATGCTCCGGCAAGGGCACGGCCAAAAAGGCCCTAACCAGGGACATATCTGTCCTCATCAGGGTTGGACAGCGGCAAAAGTGCCGAGA
Source organism: Deltaproteobacteria bacterium (assembly GCA_024636215.1). The sequence continues at coordinate 43,374 of JAGXHL010000098.1, read as the reverse complement.
AACAGCTGCCTTGATCCGCCCCGGCACTCTCCACCCAGACCAGACCGTCGTGAGTTTCTATGATCCCCTTGGCCAGAGTCAGGCCCAGGCCGACACCCTTGCCCCCAAATTGGGCCCTGGATGTTGAGTGTGTCGAGATGTCACCAACTTCCTGAAATTTATCAAAAATGCGCAGTTGGTCGGCCTCATCGATACCGATGCCGCTGTCACTGATGGAAACCTGCAGGTAGGTTTCGGACAGAGCCCCATCGAAAAAGCTTTCCGAGAAAGCGTTCAGCTTGCCGGTGAGTCCGACAACTCTTTCCTGCTCCAGGATGCGGCCGACAATCTGAACCATGCCGCCTTCTGGGGTAAACTTGATGGCATTTTCCAGTAAGCGGCCAAAGGCTCGCTTGAGATGGTGGGCATCTCCGCGGATGACGGCGTCGTCAGGAAATTCCTCTAATACGAGATGAAGCTTGTGTGTTTCATATTTCGGTCTGAATTCAGCGATCAGTTCGTTGATGATCGTGATGGGATTGAAGGATTCGCGAGCAATGTAAAGGGTTTTTGCTTCCAGGCGGGCGGCATCAAGCAGGTCATCGACAATCCGGTTGAGGTGCTGACTGGCCCGTATAATCACGTGCAAGGCCCGTTCTTCGTTTTTGCCCAGCATTCCCTCGGTTTGGCCCTGCAGGAATTCTGCTCCAGAGAGAATCGTTGTTAACGGGGTTCGCAGTTCGTGAGAGGCCAGCGACAGAAATGCGCTCTTCATCTGGTTGAGCCCCTGCAGGGTTCGATGCTGATGTTCGAGCTGATCAAGATGATCGCGCAGGGTCGATCGTGAGCGCTCCAGTTCGCGCAGGCTGGCATAGTTGAGCCGGTGCTGCCACTGCAGCTCATCGAAGAGCTCTGCGTTTTTCAGCAAGGGCCCGAGCTGTCTGCCGATGGCCTGGGTCAGACGCATATCTTCGCGGCTGAAGACCTTGTAGCCTCGATCAAAAACGAAGAGGACGCCGAGCGCTTCCTCTTCTGCGATAAACGGCACCGCCAGAAATGCGCGCCAGTTATCTGACCGGACCGCGTTGGAGATGCGCCGATGATCCTTCTGCAGGTTGGTGGAATGACGAGGACGGGCGGTTTGCACGACCCTGCCGGCAAGCCCTTCGCCAGGTTTCATCTGGTTCAGGTCTGCGACGACATCTTCCGGAATATTGCGGTGCAGAGCCAGCTTCATCTCTGTGCCGCGCTGTTCCAGAAGGAAAATGCCACCCCCTGAAATATTGAAGCTTCTTACGACCTCGTCGAGGATGATCTCCAGTGTCTGCGGCAGGTTGTGCCCTTCTGCTACCCGCTGGGAGATCTGGTTTAACAGGCTGAGGTGGAGGTTATGGCGTTCCAGCTCGAGCTGCAGGTTGGTGGCCTGGGTGACATCCCGAAAATTACCGTAAACGATCCGGCGTTTTCCTATGCGCCCGCTTCTGGCCTTGATCTCGCCGATGAACTGGCTGCCGTCTTTGCGCCGGAACTTGATGCCGCTGGTCTCGGCGTGGCCGTCTTTGGCGAGGACACTGATCATGCGCAGCAGGCGCATGCGGTGTTCTCTGGAAAAGAGCACTTTGAAAGTCAAATTGGTGACCTCGCCCTGGCTGTAGCCGAGCAGGTCTTCCGCCATACGGTTGATTTCAATCAGGGTGCCATCCTTCTGATCAAAAATGAACAGAGCGTCGTTGGCATTCTCGACCAGTTGTCGTTGGCGGTCGTGATGGTTGTCGAGTTCCTCCTTTTGCTGCCGGCAGAGTTGTTCGCTTTTTATCAGGCTCTGCCGCAGTTCTTCAGCCTGGCTATGCTTCTGTTTCGCCCAGAGTGAAACCAGGACGAGAGCTATAGTGGCTATGCTAAGGATTGCCGCGCTCATGCCTCCTCCAGAGCCCCGCCTGAGAGTTGCGTCATGGCCTGGCGGCGCAGCCAGTCAAGGGCCGTGCAGGCCGTGCGCAGCCGAATTTGTCCGCGCTGGCCGGAGAAGTTGAAGCGTTCAACACGTTCTTCATAAGGAGTGAGCATGGCCAGATAGACGGTGCCGACCGGTTTGTCTGGCGTGCCGCCATCGGGACCGGCAATGCCGGTGACCGCCAGGCCGATGTCGGTCCCTGCCGCAGCACGTACCCCTCGGGCCATGGCCTGAGCGCACTCGGGGCTGACCGCACCGTGACGATCAAGGATTGCCTGGTCAACCTGCAGGCAAGCCTTTTTTGCCGAGTTGGCGTAAGAGACAATGCCACGCTCCAGAAAGGCCGATGCTCCGGGTTGGTCGGTCAGAAGTTGTGCGATCAGCCCCCCGGTGCAGGACTCGGCCAGGGAAATCGTCAGCCCGGCCGAGGAGAGCAGGCGCGCTGTATTTCCGGCCAGGGTTTCGTTGTCGATGCCATACACGTAATGACCCAGGGCCTTGCGTACCGCCAGCTCTGCCCGATCCGTCAACCTCTGGGCCCCTTCGCCTTTGCTGCGTAATTTGACCTGAACCACAGGAAACTCGACATTGAAAGCCAGTTCCACCCCTTCGGGCAGACCCACGCTGATGATGCGTGACTCAACCACCGGCTCCGGCAGACCAAAGACGCCGATGGTCCGTTGGCAGAGCATGGCTGGATCGGGAAAGCGCTGCAGCAGGGAAGGCACAACGGATTCTCTGAGCATCGCCAGCATCTCGCCGGGGACGCCCGGCAGAAAATAGAGGTCAGTCCGGTTGTGCTGCAGAGAAAATCCAGGCGCTGTGCCTTGGTGATTGCTGATCACCGTACTTCTTCCCGGCAGCATGGCCTGCTTTTCATTGCGGGGGTGCATCGTGCGTTGCCAGGTCTGAAAACGGGCCCGGATCTGTAACAGGGCTTTGTCGTTGAGGCTGTAGGAGCGTTCAAAGGCCGTGGCCGCAGCCCTGGCGGTGCGGTCGTCCTCGGTTGGCCCGAGGCCGCCTGTTGCAATCACGACGTCATGGATCGCTGCAAGTCGGCGCAGGGCGGTGACAATGTCTGCTTCACGGTCACCGATGGTGCCTGCTTCGCGCACCGGCAGGGAATTCTCCATGAGCTCCCGGCTGATTGCCGCCGTGTTGGTGTCGGCCAGGTCGCCGTTTAGCAGCTCGTCGCCGATGGTGAGGATCGCTATCTTCATAAGGTTAAAACTCAAACTGAAAGGGGCTTAAACGATTCAAAGCGTCTGCCCTGTGTTTATCTCCTCACAGGGCCAGGTCGATAAACCACAAGGTCAGTCGCAAGGCCATCGCAGCATAGATTCCTGCTGCGAAATCATCAAGAACCACACCGACGCCATGCTTGAGATTTTTGTCGAACCAGCCGGCCGGTGGCGGTTTAAGAATGTCGAACAGGCGAAACCAGAAAAACCCGATGATGGCTGCGGTCCAGCTCCAGGGCAGACAGGCGACGGTGACCAGGTAGCCGACCAGTTCGTCGATGACGATACGGCCGTCATCGGCAACACCGTAAATCTGGCCGGCGGCATCTGCGATCCAGAAGCTCAAAAACAGCAGCGCCAGCAGCGAAAGGAGGGAGAGCCACCAGGGCCAAGCACTGGTCAGGTAAAAGATCGGGATGCCGGCCAGGGTACCCACCGTTCCCGAGGCAAAGGGCGCATAGCCGAGGCCGGCATTGCTGGAGAAGAAAAGAATCAATTTGCGCATTTAATCCTCCAGACCGAAGTGCCGGTTGGCTGCGCTTGTAACCAGACGGTAAATCTCCGGCAGCGGCCGGTTGCTGGCGTCGGCCAGCTTCTGGCAGCTGTCATGCTCCGGGGTGATCCTCAACAGCGTCTCCCCTTCGTAAATCAGTTTCACTGCGGCGTCTCCAAGCCGGGTTCGAACGCTCGCCGCTTCACGCCGCAGTTTCATACGCCGGGTCTCGTACATGCGCACGCCGATGGCGCTGCTTTCGCGCAGGATCATTTGTGCCAGAATCTGCGCTTGCTGTGCCTGAGCCACAACCGTCAAGCAGGTGCCTGGGCGGTTTTTTTTCATCTGCAATGGCGTCAGCCCGACATCAAGAGCTCCTGCCGCAAGCAGTCTTTCGCTCAGACTGCCAAGCCATTCAGGCGAGGAGTCGTCGATGTGGCTTTCAATCACCGTGACCGTGTCCTGCTCATAAGCGGTGGACGCATTGTCTGCACCGAGAATGCCGCGCAACAGGTTAGGGCGGTCCTTGAGGTCCCAGCCCCCCACGCCATAGCCGATGCGTTCGATGGTCAGCTCAGGCAGACTTCCGAATCGGGCGATTGCCGCGGCGATGGCTGCGCCGGTCGGCGTCACCAGCTCCTTATTACAGTCGGCATTCCTGACCGGCAGGCCTTGCAACAGCTGCAGGGTGGCCGGCGCGGGTAAGGGCATGGCCCCGTGGGCGCCGCGAATCATGCCGCTGGAAAGCGGCAGCGGAGAACAGATGATTTCCTCTGTGCCGAGCAGCTGCAGGCCGACTGCGCTGCCGACGATGTCGACGATGGCGTCAACGGCGCCGACTTCATGAAAATGCACTTCGTCCAGAGGGACCTGATGAACTTTTGCCTCCGCTTCGCCGAGATTTCTAAAAATGCTGCGCGCCCGGGTGATGACGGCCTCAGCGAGGGAGCTTGTGGCGAGCATGGCGTCGATCTCCGACCAGCTGCGAGCCGGCTGATGCCCATCACAAACAACTTCGACACGCGTGCCGCTGATGCTGTGACGTTTTTCGTGGCTTTGCTTCAGTTTGTATCCGGATAAGGGCAGTTTGGCCAGCTCTGCTTCAATCCGATGAAGTTCAACGCCCAGGTCAACCAGCAGGCCGAGCATCATGTCGCCGGATATGCCGGAGAAAGTGTCGAGGTAGAGAATCTTCATGATGTTTTTTTGCGGTTGATACGGGTGGCAGCGAATGCGGCACCAAAGCCATTGTCGATATTGACCACGGTGACGCCTCCGGCGCAGGAGTTCAGCATGCCCAGCAGGGCGGCAACGCCACCGAAGGCTGCGCCATAACCGACCGAAGTCGGCACGGCAATCACCGGGACCTCGACCAGTCCGCCAACCACGGAGGGCAGGGCCCCTTCCATGCCGGCGACAACGATGATGACCGCAGCCTGCCGCAGCAGATCAGTGCGGGCCAGCAGGCGATGAATGCCCGCGACACCCACATCGACCAATTCTTCAACCTGGTTGTTGAACATGCGGGCCGTAACGGCGGCTTCTCTGGCTACCGGCAGGTCGGAGGTGCCGGCACAGATGATCAGCACTTTTCCCCGGCCGAGATCCTGTTCGGGTTTTTGTCGCAGGCAGAAGGTGTTGGCAAGCGGGTCGTAGCTGCCGTTTGGATGGTTGTTTGACAGGATTTCGGCCTTCTCCCGGCAAATCCGGGTGATCAGGATATTGTCTCCATGCGCGACCATGTGCTGCACGATGGTGCAGATCTGCTCCGTTGATTTGCCTTCGCCGAAGACGACTTCGGGAACGCCCTGGCGCAGAGCACGATGATGGTCGATGGTAGCAATGCCGGCATCCTCGAAGGGCAACTTGCGCAGGCGCTCGAGACCTTCATCTATGCTCAAGTCACCTGTTTGCACCGCAGTCAGTAAATGCTTTAAATCGTTGAGGTCCATCAACTTTGGTCTCCATCTTTGCAATAGGGACACATGTTAGCATTACCGGGCTGATTTTCAAACTGTTAGTCGGATCGTTGATTGTGTCCTGTTGTCCACCAACCAGAAGTTGTTGTTTCTGTTAGCAACGCTAAAGAAATCCATCACATTTAGCAGTATCGTTAAATATGACGGGTATTGCTGGCGGTTTTTCTTTCTGCCGAGCTTGCTCTTAGCGATTTTCCTCCATATTTACAGGAGTTTGCCTCGATCACCGCCACAACATATTTCCGGCACGCTTGTTGCGCTCTAGGTTGATTCATGCTTGATACATGAAAAAGTAAATACGACGAAAGCACAAGGCCAACTGGCACCGATCGGCACTGTTGAAGATGACATGGCTGCGGCCCTGTCCTAAAAAAAGGAGAATGATATGTTACGCAATCGCATCCTCAGCTGTCTTACTCTGTTGTCCCTTGTGTGGCTTCTGGTTGCCTGTGACCAGCAGACAGAAACTCCGGGCACCAGCACCTCATCCACCCCAACTGCTTCAAACCCTCCAACTGCTTCAACCCCTCCAACGGCTACAGCGGCTCCAACGGCTTCAACCGACAACAGTCAGGGTCAGAAAATTTACGAAAACAGCTGTCAATCCTGCCACGACAGTGGAATGGTTGGCGCACCCAAGCTGGGAGATCAGGCGGCCTGGAAGGATCTGATCACCGAGGGGATCGATGATCTGGTGCAGACCACCACCAACGGCAAAGGGAATATGCCCCCCAAAGGGGGAGATCAAAGCTTGAACGAGGATGACATCCGGGCGGCTGTAACCTACATGGTGGATCAGGTCCGCTGACCCAGTTGATTGCCGGATTCTGGACGTTTAACCAACAAAGGCTGCCCTTAACGGGACAGCCTTTGTATTGTCGCGCGCTGCGGAGGATTCGAACCCCCGGCCCTCTGATCCGTAGCCTCTCATCTCAAACGTTAGCAGGCACCCCTTTCCAGGCAATCTTTCCCTCTTGCCAACTGAGTAAAAAAGGAATACTTTATACTCATGAATGAGTTCGAATTCGACGACGATAAGAGCAGGGGCAACCTGCAAAAGCATGGGATTGATTTCCATATGGCCAAGGAACTTTGGAAAGACCCTGATCTTTTGGAAATCCAGGCTAAGGCTGGCAGCGAGCGTCGATTCCTGCTTGTCGGCCGTATTGGTGCAAAGCACTGGTCTGCTGTCGTCACCTACAGAGAGAGAAAAGTACGCTTGATTTCAGTCAGGCGGTCGCGCAAGAAAGAGGTAGAGCTATATGAAAGCTAAAGACTTCGATAAAAAATTTGATGAAGGCAAGGAAGACGTGATTGACGATCTGGATCTATCGACGGCGCGTCGTCCCAATCGGGAGCAAAAGCGCATCAACGTCGACTTTCCTACCTGGGTCGTTGACTCTTTGGATCGGGAAGCCGCTCGCATAGGCATTACGCGCCAGTCAATTATTAAAGTTTGGCTAGTGGAACGCCTTAAGGCCGAAGCTGCTAACAAACCGCTGAATAGTGACACCGCAAGCGGCGCACATTAGCGGAGCGTTGAGTTTCTTAAAAGTCACCATTTGCAGTAATCCTAGACATAATGAATTGACCTGTCCAACCTCAAAGAATAACCCACGTCTTCAAGGTTGGACAGGTCAATTCATTATGTCTAGGAAGCTCTCAGAAATATATTCTCATATATACTATCGCAATTGGTTCTTGCATGCCATATCAGGATATTTAACCCGCTGATTTAAAAGGTGTTGCATTGCTCAGGAGCAGTCTAGCCTCACGATCTTGAAACAGTAACCCACCAGAATAGTCATCGGAACCCCTACAGACCACCTGGCGCTGAAAATAAAAAAGGACTTAGCCGTATAATGGGCTAAGTCCTTGATTTATATGGCGCGCCGCGGAGGATTCGAACCCCCGGCCCTCTGATCCGAAGTCAGATGCTCTATCCAGCTGAGCTAGCGACGCATAAATGTTAGTCCGGATAACCCATGAACCTTTTTTCTGCAACCGTCAATTGCAGATCAGCTCAGACCGAGAAAACAGGCACAGGCATCTTCGGAGCCAGTCCTTTTACTCCTCACCGCCGATCTTGTTGATAAAAACCTCGCGGGGGCGGCTGGTGCCGTCAGAAGGGCCGACAAGGCCTTCCGCCTCCATCTTCTCGATCATGCGGGCGGCGCGATTATAGCCCAGGCGGAGGCGGCGCTGCAGCATTGATATGGAGGCCTGCTTGGCGTCGGCAATGATGGCGAGGGCCTCATCCCACTTCTCGTCATATTCGTCGTCGCCATTGCCAGCGCCGCTTTCGCTTGCCGCCGGCGCTGCAAGGATCGATTTGTCGTAATCGGGCTCACCCTGTTTTTTGAGGAATTCAACCACCCGCTGAACCTCGATCTCAGAGACGAAGGCGCCGTGCACACGCTGTACCGCGCCGGTTCCCGGCGGCAAAAACAGCATGTCGCCGTTGCCGAGCAGGGTTTCCGCGCCCATCTGATCGAGAATGGTGCGTGAGTCAGTACGCGAGAAGACCTTGAAGGAGATCCGGGTCGGGAAGTTGGCTTTGATCAGACCGGTAATGACATCGACGCTCGGGCGCTGGGTGGCGAGAATCAGATGGATACCGGCAGCCCTGGCCATCTGCGCCAGGCGGGCGATCGATTCCTCGATCTCGCGACCGGCGACCATCATCAGGTCGGCCAGCTCATCGACGATAACCACGATGTAAGGGAGGTGGCCATACTCAAGTTGTTCGCCCTCGGCGATTTCGATCTCGGGAAGGTCCTCTTCGATAAGCTCGATCACCTCATCGTTGCTGGCCTCCTTTTTCCGCCTGGAGTTCTTTTCGTCCGCTTCCTTGGCCAGTTTGCGGTTGTAGCCATCGATATTACGGACACCCTTATCGGACATCAATTTGTAGCGGCGCTCCATTTCGCGAACCGCCCAATTGAGAGCCAGAGAGGCTTTTTTCGGGTTGGTCACCACCGGCAGCAAGAGGTGCGGAATGCCTTCGTACATCGACAGTTCCAACATCTTCGGGTCCACCATGATAATGCGCACATCGCGGGGGTCGGCACGGTAGAGCAGGGACAGGATCATGGCGTTGATTGAAACCGACTTACCTGTGCCGGTTGATCCGGCGACCAGCAGGTGTGGCATTTTGGACAGATCTGAGACCACCGTATGACCGAAAATATCTTTACCGAGGGCCAGCGGCAGACGTCCGCCGGTCTTCTGGAACTCATCGGTTGAGAAAATTTCCTTGAGATAAACCATCTCGCGGTCGCGGTTGGGAATCTCGATGCCGACCACGCCACGGCCGGGAATCGGCGCGACAATCCGGATAGAGAGTGCCTTGAGGGCCATGCTCAGGTCATCGGACAGGCCTGCGATCTTGTTGACCTTGACGCCTGGAGCCGGGGCAAATTCATACATGGTCACAACAGGCCCTGGCTTGACCTCCGAGACGTCGCCCTCAACGTTGAAGTCGAGCAACTTCTTTTCCAGCAGCCGGGCGTTCATCATCAGGGCATCTTTATCCACCGGTTTTGCCGCCTCGCCATCGTGGTCAAGCAGGGTCAGTGAAGGCGGATGGTAGGTTCCGGAAGGTTCCAGAAAATCAAACGCTTCCTGGTTGGCCAGGGCTTTCTTCTTGCTGTTCTTTTTGCTCTCCTTGATAACAACAGGAGCCGGGGCTGGTTGTGGAGCACGAATCAGCGGTGCCCTGTCTTGCTTTGGTTGGCCGGTTTTTTTCAATTCACGGCGCGCTTTACGGGCTTCACGGCGTTTTTCCATACTGTCGCCAAGCCGGGCAAAAATCCCTTCCAAAAACAGCACCATGGAGAAGCGGGCCACCAACATGGCGGAAACTGACAGGAATACGATCAGGAAGATGGTAGCTCCGGTCAGGTTGAACCAGTTCTTCAGGGTGCTGGCCAGGAAGAAGCCAATAAAGCCTCCCGCCTGGTTGAGGGTCTGTCCGAAGAGAGCAACCTTCTCGATCTTGAGGGACAGCAGACCGGCAATGGAGATCAACATGACGATGAAGGCGACAATTTTATAGATGCGAGGGTGGAGGTCGCGAAACTTAAGCAGTCGCCAGGCGAAGAGCAGGCAGGCAAAAGGGATCAGCATGGCCGGTAGGCCAATGACCTGGTAAAAGAGGTCGGAGACGTAAGCACCGACTTTGCCGCAGAAGTTGCTGATCTGAGCCGGATCAAGGTTGTTGTTGAAGGAGGGATCGCTATTGTTGAACGAAACCAGGCTCAAAAGCAGGAAGAGGCCAGCGGCCATCCAGATAAGGCCGGAGATTTCCTTCTTGATGTGCTCGCGGAGAAAGGTTTTGCGTGGTTTTTCGGTCATTCAGGTAACCCCATAAATAATTCGCGACATGTTAGCGCAATGATAGGGGAAAGGTCAAAGCCTGATGGCTTGACCGCCGCAGGTTTTTCTGCAGGGGCAGCGAAAAAGTTGTTTAGAGGAAAAAGACCAGTCCCAGACCGCCGACCAGCCAGCAGTAAATGGCAAACCAGTGCAGGCGCCGACGCCTGATGACGCCCATCAGCAGATGGATGCAGAGCAGGCCGGTGATCATGGCCGCGGCCGTCCCGGCCAGGTAGGGCAGCAACGCCCCGGTTGCTACGGAGTCGAGGTCCTTAACAGAAATCAGGGCGGCGCCGAAGACTGCTGGTAATGCCAGGAGGAACGAGAAGCGGGCGGCCGTTTCGCCATCGACGCCGCGCAGCAGCAAGGTGGCGATGGTAGAACCGGAACGGGAGATGCCCGGGATAATGGCGAAACCCTGCACCGTGCCAACCAGGATGGCATCGGTCCAGTTCATCTCTTCGCGGGCCAGATCTTGATTGCGCAGTCGCTCTGCCAGCCAGAGCAAGCTGCCTGTGACCAGCAACATGATGCAGACGACCACGGGTTGTTCGAACAGGCCGACAAAGAAATCCTTGAAAGACAAGCCGATGACAGCAGTCGGTACCGAACCGGCAATCAACAGGCCGACCATGAAGCGCTGCTGTCTGGCCAATTCGTCTCGTCTCCAGAGTGAGGAGGTCAGGCCGGATAAGTCGCTCCAGAAATAAATCGCTACAGCAACAAGGGTGCCGAGATGCAGCAGCACATCGAAAAGCACTCCGACCTGTTCAAAATCACCGAGCATGTGTTGCGCCAGAACCAGATGGCCGCTAGAAGATACGGGGAGAAATTCGGTGGCACCTTGCAAAATACCAAGGAGTATGGCGTCCAGGAAAGACATTAAAGACCTCTTGAAAGAAGCTTTAAGGCTGGAAGGCCTTAAGGCGGTAAAGTAAAAATCAAAAAAAATATGTTGACCAGTATGCAGTTTACTGCTTAATCGCCTTACAGCCTTACAGCCTTACAGCCTTACAGCCTTACAGCTTTTATAATTCCATAATCACCGGCAGAATCAGAGGTCGGCGAGCCATGGTTTTGTTGAACAGCCGGCGCAGGACTTTACGCACTTCAACGCGCAACTCTTCCCAATCGGCTATGGCCGCAGGGCTGTGTTCCTCAAGCATCTGGCAGACCAGCCTGCGGGCTTCGTTGAGCAAATCTTCACTCTCTTCTTCAGGAACAAAGCCTCGGGTGATAATCTCCGGTCCGGAGACGATGGCACCGCTGTTCTGGTTGAGGGCAAGAAAGACTATCACCAGGCCGTGGTTCGCCAGATGACGACGATCACGCAACTCCATCTCACCGACATCCCCGATCCCTTTGCCGTCGATAAAAACTCGCCCTGATTCAACCTTCGGTTCGATGTGATGGCCGTTTCCAGAGATGACCAGTGGCGTACCGTTGCTGAGGACGATGGCCCGGTCTTTTTGCCAACCCATGCCCTGTGCCAGCTGTGCATGTTTAACCAGGTGCCGGTATTCACCGTGCACCGGTACAAAATATTTCGGTTTGACCAGATTAAGTACGGTCTTGAGCTCGTTCTGGCTGGCGTGTCCGGAGACATGGATCTCGCTGGTTGTTTCGTAGTGGACTTCCGCACCGCGACGATAAAGATGGTTGATCAGATGGGTGATCGCCCGCTCGTTTCCCGGGATGAATTTGGATGACAGGATGACGCTGTCTCCCGGTTTGATGCTGATCTGTTTGTGATCGTCCATGGCGATCCGCGACAGTGAACTTAAGGGTTCGCCCTGGCTGCCGGTGGTCAGAATCAGAATCCGCTCTGCAGGCAGATCACGAATCTGCCGCAGGTCAATCAGGAGTTCGTCCGGGATATGGAGATAGCCCAGCTGTCTGGCGATGGCGATGTTGCTGATCATGCTGCGGCCCGAGACCATGACCTGGCGTCCGGCTTTTATCGCAGCATTGACGATCTGCTGGATGCGGTGGATATTCGAGGAGAAGGTTGCCACCAGGATCTTGCCGGTACAGCGTGGCAGGAGTTCGTTCAAGGCGTCGCCAACGGTTCTTTCGGAGAGGGTCTGGCCGGTGTTTTCAACGTTGGTGGAATCGGAGAGCAGCAGCAGGACCCCTTCTTCACCGTAAGAGGCCAGTCGGCCCAGATCGGTGGGTTGGTTGTCGACCGGAGTCGGGTCGAGCTTGAAGTCGCCTGTGTGCACGATCAATCCGGCCGCAGTTCGAATAGCCAGGCCGCAGCCGTCGACAATGGAGTGGGCAGCACGGAAGAATTCAACTTCGAAGGGGCCGATCCGGATCGCTTCCCGAACTTTAATGGCCCTGCAGGTCACGCGACTTTTCAGCTGATGCTCCTCAAGCTTGTTGTCGAGCAGGCCAAGCGTCAAAGGCGATGAGTAGATCGGCGGGAAGCCAAGCGCTTCGATCAGAAAAGGAATGGCGCCGATGTGGTCTTCGTGGCCGTGGGTCAGAAGCATACCGACAATCTCGTCTTTTCGCTCAGCGATCGCCGAGATATCGGGGATGACCAGGTCAATGCCGAACATGTAGGCTTCCGGAAACATCAGGCCGCAGTCGACGATCAACAGACCTCCGGCGACCTCTATGACCAGCATGTTGAGCCCGATCTCGCCCAGCCCGCCAAGCGGCAGGATCCGAACCGCGTCCGGCTGCAGTGGGCGCGTTATTTCAGCATTGTTCGCTATACTCATGATGGCTCAAAAATTTCTGACAAATCAGGTGGTTGGCGATGAAAGCGACGTCAGTCTAGGGGAGAGACGCTTGAGAGTCAAATGCTTTCCTCTTTGCAGCGAACAGACATGCTCGCTACAATAAAAGCCAACACTGAATTCATGAAGGCTTTGAGATGATTCTACCATATCCTCTGGCTGCAGGGCGGCTGATCCGCCGATACAAGCGTTTTCTGGCTGATGTTGAACTGGATGACGGCACCCTGGTGACCGCGCATACACCGAATACCGGCAGCATGCAACAGTGTGCGGTCCCCGGGCAGCAGGTGCTGCTGTCAAAAAACAACAACCCGAAGCGCAAGCTGGCCTGGTCGTGGGAACTGGTCCGGATCAATGAGCACTGGGTTGACATTAATACCCATCGTGCCAACCGGGTGGTTGAGGAGGCTTTGCGGCAGAATCTTCTGCCGACCTTTGAGAATTGTTCAGTTTGCGCGGAGTTCACCTTTGCCGAGAGTCGCATTGATTTTATGCTGCAAAAAGAGACGCAGCAGATTCTGCTTGAAGTCAAGAATGTCACCCTCTGTTGTCAGCCCGGTCTGGCCTGTTTTCCTGATGCTGTCACCCTCCGCGGTCAGAAACATCTGCGTGACCTGATGCTGGCTAAACAGCAGGGCTGGCGGGCGGTGATCTTGTTCCTGGTTCAGCGCGGTGATGCGCAGGCGTTTGCTCCTGCCGATGAAATCGATGCGGAGTATGGACGGTTGCTCAGAGAGGCTGTTGCCGGCGGGGTCGAGGCGCTTGCCTACCGGACGCAAGTATCTCCTCTGGCCAGCCGGATTGAGAAACAACTCCCCGTGCATCTCTAAGATCTTGCCGGGATGGCGACTCTACTTATAATTCAGTATAATGACCGTTGACTGCACGGACCAGGAATTTTCAAGTGGTCCTCATGCCAACCGAAAGGATTCATTCATGCGCGTCGAGACCGATTTGAAACTGGGGTTCAAGGATGTTCTGATTCGTCCCAAACGTTCAACCCTGAAAAGCCGCTCCCTGGTCGAGCTGGAGCGGAGCTATACTTTTTTACACAGCAAGCGGCAGTGGCGCGGCGTGCCGATTATCGCCGCCAATATGGACACCATCGGCACCTTTGAAGTCGCCGAGGTGCTCGCCGAACATCGCATGCTTTGTGCGATTCATAAGCATTATAGCCTGGCAGAGTGGCAGGACTTTGTCGACGGTCAGGATGGTTCGGATATTTTCGAGCGCATCATGGTCAGTACCGGGGTGGCTGATGAAGATTTCGCCAGGCTCTCGGAAATCATCGCCCAGCATCCGCAACTGCTCTTCATCTGCATCGATGTCGCCAATGGTTACGCAGAAGCGTTTGTTGAATTTGTCATCAAGGTTCGCCAAGCTTTCCCCGACAAGACCATCGTGGCCGGCAACGTGGTGACCGGTGAGATGGTGGAAGAGTTGTTGCTCTCCGGGGCCGATCTGGTCAAGGTTGGCATCGGGCCCGGTTCTGTCTGCACGACCCGCGTCAAAACCGGGGTCGGCTATCCGCAACTCTCGGCCGTGATCGAGTGCGCCGATGCTGCCCATGGTTTAGGTGGTCGGATTATTTCTGATGGCGGCTGTGTCTGTGCCGGGGATGTCGCCAAGGCGTTCGGCGGGGGTGCCGATTTTGTCATGCTTGGCGGCATGTTCGCCGGTCACGATGAAAGCGGTGGCCAGCTGGTTGAGCGCGGCGGTCAACAGTTCAAACTCTACTACGGCATGAGCTCCGATACGGCGATGAAGAAGCATGCCGGTATGATTGCCAACTATCGTGCTTCCGAAGGTAAAACCGTCGAGGTGCCTTACCGCGGGCCGCTCGAGGAGACGGTCAAGGATATCCTCGGCGGGCTGCGTTCCACCTGCACCTACGTCGGTGCTTCTGCGCTGCGCGAGTTGTCGAAGCGAACGACTTTCATCCGGGTCATGGAGCAGGAGAATCAGACTTTTGGGTGAGAACAGCTGTAGGGCTGTAGGGGTGTAGGGCTGTAAGCTGTAAGGCTGTAAGGCTGTAAGGCTGTAAGGCTGTAAGGCTGTAAGGCTGTAAGGCTGCCAACTGATTAATCAAGGCCGGAGGCCTTTCATGCGCGTTGTGGGTCTGATCACCGAGTACAACCCCTTCCATAACGGTCATCTGCACCATTTGCGTGAGAGCCTGCGCGTGGCTGAGGCTGATGCCAGCGTTGCGGTCATGAGCGGTCATTTCCTGCAACGCGGCGAGCCGGCACTGCTCGATAAATGGCGGCGTACCGAGATGGCGCTGGCTGCCGGGGTCGACCTGGTGCTGGAGTTGCCGTTTCCTTTTGCCTGTAACAGTGCACCTCATTTTGCCACGGGTGCGGTTCGGACCTTGAATGCCCTCGGGGTGGTTGATGCCCTCTGTTTTGGCAGCGAGGCCGGAGAACTTGAGCCTTTGCAGGAGCTCGCCGGGTTACTGATTGCCCGGGCCGACGAGATCGCCAGAGAGACTGCCGCGCGTTTGCGGCAAGGCGTGAACTACCCCGTTGCGCGCAGTGAAATAATCGCTCGTCTTGCACCAGCGCTTGCCGCCGAAACAATCGCCTTGCCGAATAATATTCTCGGCATCGAATACCTGCGGGCCTTGCGCGAAACAGCCAGTCCTGTCCGCCCTGTTACGATTCCTCGTCTTGGCTCCGGCTATCACAGCACCGGGATATCCGGCGGTATTGCCAGTGCCACGGGAATTCGCAAGCGCCTTGATGAGGGCAACGGCGTTGACCGGCTCGTCCCCGAATCCTGCTATCCTCTGCTGCAACAGGCCCTTGATGAAGGGCATGGTCTTGATTACGATCGGCTCTTCGTTGCCCTGCAGGCGCTGCTGTTGCAGCAAGCCGGGACTTTGACCGGGATCTATCAGGCCTCGGATGGCGTAATGCAGCGTCTCACTGCTGCGGCGATGACTGCGGATTCTTATGCCGACCTTGCTGCTCTGGTCAAATCCCGGCAATGGACCCTGACCCGCGTTCAGCGACTTTTAAGTTACGTTCTGCTGCAGGTCAAGCAGTCGGAGATGACAGCTTTTCTCGAGCAGGGGCCAGGGTATCTGCGGCTTCTGGGTGCGACGGCAAAAGGCCGACAGCTGCTGGCCGCAATGCGAAGTAAACAATCGCTGCCAATCATCGCAGATCCGGCCCGGGCCAATGCAACCCTGAGGCGCTTCTATCGCCACCAGAAGCAATCAGGCGTTCTGGCAGAAAAGATGTTCGCCTGTGATCTGCGTGCCACACGACTCTTCAGCTTGCTGCAAAAGATTTTTCCTGGGCAGCACAAAAACCGGGATTTCTTTGAGAAGGTTCGTTTTTACGAAGGTTCGTTTTTACAGTGAGTAGCGCCTTTCGCTGGTGACGATTGGAAATCGTTCTCCGTGTGGTTCCTTATTGCCATTATGGGCGCTCCGTTGTAACGTCAGCATGGTGTTGATGTGTCCGTTAATGCTGGCCATCCTTTAGATAGGGGAAGATCCATGATCACGAGCGTGATTGAAGAAAGCCTCTATTCCCGTTACCTCAGTGCGCTGTTGCAAGGTGATCGCGTCCAGTGTGCCGGTATCGTCAAAGAGCTCCAGTTGACCGATGCCGGGCTGAAGGATCTTTATATCAACCTTTTCCAGCGCTCTCTTTACGAAGTCGGCGAATTGTGGGAGCATCAGCATATCTCGGTGGCCGTCGAACATCTCGCCACAGCGATTACCCAGCGCGTTATGACCCTTGTGCAGCCCGACCTTTTTAGCGGTGCTGTGCGTGACCGAACCCTGATCGTTTCCTGTATCGCAGACGAATATCACCAGCTTGGAGCAAGAATGGTCGCCGACCTGGCAGAGATCCATGGCTGGCGCAGCTACTTCCTCGGTGCCAACACTCCTCTGAACAGTCTGCTCGAGATGATCGATCAGCGTCGACCGGATCTGGTTGGCCTGTCGCTGAGCGTCTATTTCAACATGCCGTCGCTGGAGAGATCCCTTGATGCGGTTGTCTCGACCTTTCCCGGGATTCCGCTTGTAGTTGGTGGCCAGGCGTTTCGGGAGTGCTGGGGAGGGACACAAGTCGGCCGAAAACACTCCAACGTTGTCCTATCGTCGAGTCTTGATACCCTGGAACAGGTTCTGATTAAACAATGAATGGTCACGATGCCACAACCTTGAAGAGCCTTGCCTGGGATTACCTTTGTCAAAAGTCACATGTGGTGCTGTTGCAGGTGGCCCTTGATGGTACCGTGTTGTTTGCCAACAGCTTTGCGACCCGCTTGACCGGCCTGCCTCTTAAGGGAACTCCCCTTGCATCGATGCTGGTTTTCTCTTCTCCTGACAGCCCACTCCCCTGGCTTGAACCTTCCAGCGAACCTCGCTTGATGAACATCCGGGTCGCCGATGGCTTGCCGCAAACGCTCTATATTACAACTGAATGCTGCGATGATACGCGGCTTCTGTTTGGCCAGGTCGACCCGGAGGAGCAGAAGCGATTGCATCGGGAAGTCCTTGAACTCAATCATGAACTGACTGCCATGGGGCGGGAGCTGGCTCAAACAAACGTGGAATTGGACGAGTTGAACAAGCTAAAAAACCAGTTTCTCGGTATGGCCTCCCACGATCTTCGCAAGCCTGCCGGTTTGATTCTGAATTACGGCGAGTTACTGCTTGAAGAGGCCAAGTTCGCCCCCGGTTCCACAGCGGAAATGATGCTGAGGCGGATGCTGGCTTCGGCATCAGCAATGACCGGCCTGATCGACGATTTCCTCGATGTGACCATGATCGAAGCCGGACGGTTCAACCTCGATATCGAAGCTTCTGATTTGCAAACACTGGTTTCCGAAGCGCTGATGCTGGTGGAAGCTGCGGCCAAAAAGCGCAATGTTCAGCTGCAGGTGGCGATTGATCCTGCTTTACCGATGTTGAGGGTTGACAGAAAGAAACTGGAGCAGGTCTTCACGAACCTGGTCAGCAATGCGATCGAACACTCCCCGGAACAAGGCCGTGTCGAAATAGTTTGCGATCGGCTCGAGCAAGGGGTGACCTGCCGGATAACGGATCAGGGGGCCGGTCTGAGCGATGAGCAGAGGTTAAGGCTGTTCAAGGCTTTTCGGGGTGGAGATAAGGTTAAGTCCAGCGGCGAGCGGAGCATCGGCCTGGGGTTGGTGATCGTGCGCAAAATCGTCGAAGCCCACGGCGGCACTGTTCATGTCGAGAGTGAGCCGGGTCAAGGCTCCTGTTTCAGCTTTAACCTGCCTGCTGATTGTCTTTCCATGGCAAGAAAAGCGCTTCCGTCACACACAAAATAGGGAAATGGAGCTAGCGACAATGTCAAGACTCAGTCAGCAACTCAGAGATGCCACGCTCGATTTACACCGTGAGCTGGAGCAGCAAGCGTTCTTTGCTGCTCTTGCTGACGGCACTCTGCCGTTGGACAGCTACGTCAACCAGTTGCGCTGTTTTGCCATCCTGTTCAGCACCCTGGAGCGAACCATGGATTCCGTCGACGATGTTGCAGTCAAGGATGTCCAAAGGGCTTTCAACGGCAGATTCCGCCATCTTCTCGATGACCTGGACCTGTTCTCTGCAGAGCTGTTTGCCGATATTGATAGCGCTGTTGATACCAGTCTCGAGATTGCGCAGACAATTCGAGAAGCAGGGGTCGATAACCCGAGGCTGCTGCTCGGACATATTTATACCCTCGGCGGCACGATCATGGGAAATCGGGTCCATCTTGCCGATGTCCGCAAAATCCTCGGTGACAAGCCGGGTGGAGACGCCTTTTATCGCGCCTTTGAAACGCACACCGACGAAGTCTGGCAGACAGTTGTGACCCTGATGGATAACGTCCCGCTCGAAGTCGGAGAGCGACAGCAGATTCTGGAAGTCGCCCGGGGCCATTTCGAGCGATTGGTGAAGGTTCACGCGGCGCTCTACCCGCTGCCTCCAGCCGCAGAGCGCCGTCTGAAAGTGACTTCTCTTAACCCGGAAGCCGGCAACCATCCGATTCCAAAAGACCCCGAAGAGATCCGTGTCGCCTTGGTCGCAGGACAACGCTGTCGGCAGGAGTTCCCCTATTTCGACCTTCGCTACGGCGATCGGGGGCGCAGGTTCACCAGCAGTGATGTCGCCTGGCTGGTGACTTTGTGCGACCTTGAAGCTGATGGCGTTGCCCAGCAGGTAATGTGGCTTGCCGATCTCCTGGCGCGTCTGGGGATGCCGAAATATCTGTTGGAAAGGCAGCTCGTGATCTTGGTCGAAGAGCTGGTCAGTCGTTTACCGACTCGTCGGCCCGCGTATCAAAAATTAAATGCCGGCGTTGCTGCCTTGCGTGACAAGCGTCTGGCGATCTGTTCGGAAACGCAGTTCACTGAACTCTCCGCGCAGATTGAAGAGCGGCTCGGCTCGGAGCAAGGTGGATTTGCAAATATTGGTGTCCTTATCGTTGCTGCTCTGATAGATGAACGGTCGGGCTTTGCGGAGGCCGCGGCAGGAATTGAAGCCTGGCTGAGCGCAAGGGGATGCGGCAATTCGGATTTCCCTGAGCAGACGAAAGAGGTTTTTGCGACCTACAGGGCCATTGTCCGGCAAACGGAGGAAGACCTTTCATGAGTGCGCACAAGTTGACAACCTCTGTCTCGCCACGCGACAAAACCATTCTGATGATCGATGATGATCCGGATGTTCTCTTCACGACCGGTCGCATCCTTGAGAATGCCGGTTATCAGGTTGTCTCGGGGTCTACAGCAAAAGAGGCGGAAACGATGGTTCGCGCGCTACGACCGGCAATGGCTCTGCTGGATGTCGAACTTCCCGATGGCGATGGTATCGAGATCGCGAAGAGGATCAAGTCAGAGTCTGAGCTCGACGATGTCTTTGTCGTGTTGCTCTCCGGAAAGCGTATCCTGCCGGAGCACCAGGCAGAGGGCTTGCGCGCGGGGCTCGCTGACGCATACATCGTCAGGCCGATTACCCGGATTGATTTTGTTGCCAGGATTGAAGCGTTCCTGCGAATTCGTGCCGCCCGGGAATTGCTCAGGGCCAAAAACGAAGAACTGGAAAGGTTTGCCTACTCGGTCGCCCACGATCTCAAAAGTCCATTACTCACGATCAGCGGTTTTGTTGAAATTCTTGAACAGGAACTCGGTGACTCTGCGCAGGACGGAGTGCTTGAAAACCTGTCCCAGATTCGTTCCGCCGCGCGTAAAATGAACACGCTTTTGACGGACCTGCTCAAATTTAACCAGGTGGGCAACGTCTCCTATGCATCAGAGCGAGTCAATTTAAAGGCCGTTGTTAAAGATGCACGAGCGGCGATCTCAGGCCTGAAAAGCGAGCGTCGGATTGATTGGCAGATCGCCGAGAGGTTTCCAGAGGTTTATGGTGACCACGAGCGATTGAGCCAAATGATGCAGAACCTCTTTGAGAATGCTGTAAAGTACCTGGGATCACAACCGGAGCCCCGCATCGAATGCGGCTCTGCAGATTCGGCGCGGGGGCTCGCCTGTTATGTCCGGGACAATGGCAAGGGGGTTGAGGCCGAGGCTCAGGCCAGAGTTTTTGATCTTTTCTGGCGACAGAGCAAAGACAACCAGGGCTCAGGCGTCGGGCTCGCCCTGGTCAAACGCATCATAGAACGTCATGATGGCCAGATCTGGCTGGAATCCGCAGGTGAGGGCAGAGGGACGACTTTCTGGTTTACTCTGCCATGGGCCTGAGAATGAACGGGTCTGAGAATGAACGGGCCTGAGATTATCCCCCGGGCTCAAGTTCATCCTGTTCAATCAGAGAGAGATCGAAATCCGCCTCCTGCAGCACTGACGCCGGCAGCTGTTTGCGACTCTTCACCCCCAGATCAATCAGCGTCTGCGCCCTGGAAATGAGGTTGCCCTTACCGCTGACCAGCTTGTTGTGGGCGCCGTCATAAGCTCTGCGGGTGCTTTCAATCTGCTCACCGACCTTCTCCAGATCTTCAACGAATCCGACGAACTTGTTGTAAAGATCTCCGGCCTTTTTGGCGATTTCCAGGGCATTCTTGTTCTGGTGCTCGTAGCGCCAGATATTCTGGATCGTGCGTAAGGTCACCAGCAGGGTGGAGGGGCTGACGATCATGATGTTCTGGTCAAAGGCCTTGCGGAAAATTTCACTGTCTTTATCGATTGCCAGCATGAATGCGCTCTCGACAGGCACGAACATGAGCACAAAATCAAGGCTCTTGACGCCCGGCAGTTCGTCATACTTTTTCGACTCCAGACCTTTCAGATGGGCATTGATTGAAACCAGGTGCTCTTTGACGGCCCGCTCGCGCTCCTCATCCGTTGTCACGCGCATATATTTTTCGTAAGCGATCAGGGACACCTTTGAGTCGATGATGATGTCCTTTTCCTCGGGCAGATGAACAACCACATCGGGTTTTAGCAGTCTGCCGTCCGTGTCTCTGAAGCCACCCTGGGTGTCATATTCGATGCCTCTGCGCAAGCCTGATTCCTCGAGGATGCGCTCCAGGATAATCTCGCCCCAGGTGCCCTGGGTTTTGGTGTCACCCTTGAGCGCCCTGGTCAGGTTCTCGGCGTCTTCGCCAATCTTCTGATTCAGCTCCTGAAGACGTTGGACCTCTTTGATCAGGGAGTGGCGTTCCTTGCCTTCCGTGGTGTATACCTCGGTGACTTTCTTCTCGAAGTCAGCAATCTTCTCCTTGAACGGAGTCAGAATCGTGGCCAGATTGGCTTGACTCTGGTCGGCAAAGGTTCTGGTTTTTTCGGTAAAAATCTGGTTGGCCAGGTTCTCAAATTGAACCTGCATCTCTCTCCTGGTGTCGTTTAACACCTTAAGACTCTCATCAGAACGGCGAACCTGCTCCTTGAGTTCGGTATCGAGGCGGATTTTCTCACGCTCCAGAAGCGTCTTGTCCTGGTGAAGCTTTGCCAGTTGATCCTGTTGTTCAGTAAGTTCGGCAGCCTGTTTGCACAGCTGCTCTTCACGGCCGGTCAAGCGCTCTGCGAGGATGGCCAGGTCGGTAGCCAGTTCCTGCCGCCCGGTCATCCTGGCTGATTCGGTGCGGGATTTTATCAGCATGATGGCGGGAAGCAGTCCGAAAATAAAGCCGACGGACAAGGCCGCGAGAAGCCAGATCAGATCAGGTGCAGCGGTCATGGCGAACTCCGAAAAGAGGATATATCTTCCAGGAAAAAGCTTTCACCGGTCGGGCAGGGCAAGCAAAGATAACAGCCTGTGAGAAAGCCTGCAAGAGGAGTGTGACAGAGAAGTGTGACAGGATAAGTCACCGTGACGGCCGGAATTGATATCCAAGGCTGAAATCAGGAGACCTGCGGAGGCTGTTAAAGTCAGCTCAGGAAGTACTGATGCAAATCTGCTGAAAAACGCTCCAGTCCGCTCTTGGTGATGCGAGCAGGAATCTGACAGGTTTTACATATCTGGCGTCGACCGGGAGCGAAATCCATAACCTTGAGGGGAATTTCCTGATTGCAATGCGGACACTCAAAACGAATCTGAAGAGACATGTTTGACTCCCAATTGTTTATGCATATTAATCTGGAGGGCAAGCATGCCAGAAACCACTGTCTGACTGCAAGAAAAAATCTGATTTTCAGTAAATCAGCGGGTTTTGTTACTGCAGTCAGCTCAGTATCGCAATGCTTTGGCCAGAGTCGTGATGACGAGCTGGCCGGTTGTCTCTGCATCGGAGCCGTAGGCCAAAATGCCATCTTGATGCCCGCCCATGACCAGCAGGCTGGGGTCTGTTGCGTCCCGGCTTTTTGCCAGAGCCTGAATTGCAGAGGCCATTGCCGGCGTGCCATAGGCGGCCGACGGGTCGGTATGCGGAAGCTTCAGGGGTCGGTAATGATTGAAAATCTCCGGGCTGTGCAAGTGCATGACCCAGCGCACTTCCGGATTACCCTGATAGAGAATCCCGTGAGAGAGCCCTTCCGATGACGGCTTGATCTGCCCGAAAGCCTGCAGGTGGTTGGCCGAGGGATCACATCGCAGGACTGTGGCGTAATGTCTGGCCTGCAATTTTTCCAGATGGCCGGTCTGGGTGCCGCTGATTATGAAGGCATTGTCCTTCCGGCTTGGCAGGCGGCGGCTGAGATTGCCGAACCCCAGGCCCTCGTAACGTTCCGGATCCTGGCCGATCAGACCAAGATCCCGGAACCTGGCACGCCAGCGGTTCAACTCTGCAAGCAGAGCGTCCGCCGGAGACGGGCCTGCCCTGAAGTCGAGCTGAAACTTGATAACGCCTTCAAGTTTTTCGAACGCTTTTATGGTCAAGACGTTGATTAAACTGCAAAGTCGACCGCTACCACGCCCGAGGAGATTGTCTTGACATGGGCGACGACTTTTTGATGTTCCGGATGCACCTGGTAGCGTTGCAGCGCGTCAAGGTCGTCAAAGCTTGAGACCAGTCCAAAATCGTAGGAACGCTCAGAGTGAATGACGTCTGAGCCAAAACGGAATTCGCGTATTTCATCAATGCTTTGCGGCAGACCGCCCAGACCCTCGGCCAGCTGTTGTATCTGCGCTGCTGTGGTTTCCGGTTTGAATTTGAAAAGGACAAGATGAGTAATCATGTTCTGCTCCTAAGAAGGCTTAAGCGTTGAGTTCAGAGAGCTGGTCGTTAAGAGTCCAGTAATCGTAGATATAGCCGATGCCAAACAGGCCGCCTGTGACCAGGTAGAGGAGGCCAGTCAGCCATTTGCCCATATACATGCGATGCACGCCGAACAAGCCGAGGAATGTCAGCAGAATCCAGGCTGTGTTGTAGTCGAGAGGACCGGTTGTAAAGCGCAGGTCCGCCTGCCTGTCCATGCCCGGGATGAGCAGCAGATCAACCAGCCAGCCGATGAAGAAGAGGCCCAGGGTAAAGAAGTAAACGGTTCCGGAGATCGGTTTGCCATAGTAAAAACGGTGTGCCCCGGTAAAGCCGAACAGCCAGAGCAGGTAGCCGATCAGGGGGGTGTGGGTGTTCTCTTGCATCTGCGTTATGTCCTTAGGGGGTGGGGGGCAGATTAAAGACATCAAGAATGGTCCGGGTTGCCGAATTGAGCCGGATAACTTTATCCTCGACCTGGATCATCTCCGAGCCGAGCGGTTGCCGTGGCAATCGGCGCAAGATCTCCTCCGGGAGACTCTGTCCCTGGCGATAGATATGGTCGTCGAGGGTTTCGCCCGGAGCGACTTTGCTCTGCCAGCCTGGTGGCAGCTCTTTGCCGCGCGAGACCTTCTTTTGCAGCCCGGGTGGCAGGGCTTTGTTCTTTTTTTGATGCTTGATACGCTCTTGCTGTTGCAGTTCCGCTCGAATCATGTTGCGCTCAGCAGGGCTGAAGGCTCTTTCGGTGATCCTTTTGGAAGGCTGATTTTTGATGTTTTTCTCTGCTGCGTGAGGCTTTCCCGGTTTGTTGGGTTTGGCATAAGTCGGCAGGCTGATTGCCAGCACGATCAGAACCAACATTGCAATACGCCACATGACGATCTCTCCATATCTGCAGGCATTGACTGCCTCTGCAAAGGGGGTGAATAAGAATACCGGCAAGACTCGCCACTCTAATACATTTTTATGCCGTTGTCATTACCTTCGCGAACAGACTCTGGCGAACAGACACATGCGAAGACGTGTCGAAAGTGACAGACGCAAGCCTATAGGGTATATTAACAGTTCTTCGCTAGCAGTCTGCCGGCTCATGGATAGTCCGACAGCCTGCCAGAGGTGTGCTCTTCGACTGTTCCAGGGAAACGGTATGCAGGAAGCATTTGACTTTAATGGTTACGCTTTACAGGTCCGCCAGCTTTCCAGGCTGTTGATGAGCAGCGGCTGCGGTGCTGCTGAGATCTCCGGACGCATGCATCTTCTGACTGTTGCTGCGGAGAAAGATTTGGCCAACTTCGGAGATGCTCTGGAAAGAACTCTGATCGCCTGCGGCCCGGGCTGCGCAGCCTGCTGTGTGCTGAATGTTGCTGTTCTAATCCCTGAAGGGGTCGCGATCAGCTGGTTTTTAAAGCGGCGCTATGCGGAAGATGAGCTCGACAGACTGCGCCACCGCCTGCAGGACCTGCTCACCCGCACGCGTTGGCTGGATGATGAAGAACGCCTTTTTGTCCGCGCCCCTTGCGCCTTTCTGGATGCGCTGGGTCGCTGTATGATTTATCCCGTACGGCCAATCCTGTGCCGTTCGATCACCTCCGCAGACCCTCAAACCTGCCAGGATGCCGTCGCCATGGCCCCTTTGAACGGCGCACCCTGCGTGGAAATGAATCTCTTTCAGAAACAGCTGTTCGAAACTGTTTATGCTGAACTGGCCGCTGCCTTGGAGGATCTCGGCCTTGATCATCGTCCCAGGCGCTTGAGTGAAGCGGTGCTGACTTTACTCGACCAGCCGAGTCAGCTGGAAACCTTTCTTGCCGGTGCAAGGCTTAGTGGATCTTTTGCGAACCCTTAACCTTGTTCTCGACGGCTTCTTTCTGCTGTTTGACTGGTTTGGATAAAAGACTGGCCTCTTGCAGAAAGCGTGTCATCTCTTCCGCGTTCATGGCCGAGCCGAACAGCTTGCCCTGAGCTTCATCACACTTTCTCTGGCGTAAGAAATCCAGCTGTTTCGGGTCTTCAACCCCGACAGCCGTCACCGACATGTTCAGGCTGGTCGCCATCATTAAAATCGCTTCGGCGATTGCGGCATAATCAGGATTGTGAACGATGTCGCGAACAAATTCCTGGGCAATCTTGATACGGTGGATCGGGAAGTGCTTCAGATACAAGAGTGAGGAATAGCCCGTACCGAAGTCGTCAATCGCGAGGCTGATGCCGCGGATTTTGAGGTCCGTCAGGGCCATGATGCTGTCGTTGACCTGACCCATAATCGAGTTCTCGGCCATTTCTATCTCGAGGGTGTCGGGGGCGAGGCCGGTGTCGTGCAAAATCTCTTCGACGTGATCGATGAAGTTGGCTTGACGGATGTGATGGCCTGAGAGATTCACGGCCATGCGAAGTGGCGGCAGGCCGGCATCCTGCCACGCCCTGGCCTGAATACAGGCCGTGCGCAACACCCATTCTCCGAGAGGGAAAACCAAGCCGCTTTCTTCTGCAACGGCAATGATCTCACTCGGCGGAATCAGTTTACCGTCAAGGTCATACCAGCGCAGGAGGGCCTCAACACCGCTTATCTTGCCTGTTGTCAGATCAACCTGGGGTTGGTAATGCTGCTGAAGTTCCCCACGGCTCAGGGCCTGGCGCAGACGGCTCTCGAGATCGGTCTTGGCGACTGCGGCAGCATTCATTTCATCCGAGAAAAACTGGATATTGTTGCGACCTCGACTTTTGGCCACATACATTGCGGTGTCTGCGCTTTTCAGCAGGGTTTGCGGGTTCTCGCCGTCAATCGGGTAGATTGCAACGCCGATGCTGGCGGTGGTGAAAAACTCCCGGCTGCCGATCTGGAAGGGCAGGCCCAGAGTCTCCAGGATGCGTCGCCCCATGATGCTGAAATTGGGGTCGTGGTTGGGGTCGGCCTGAATAATGACAAATTCATCACCGCCAAGCCGGGCAAGGGTGTCGCCTTCGCGTATGAATTTTTTCAGACGTTGCGCGACAGACCGCAACACCATGTCACCGACAGCGTGACCCTGAGTATCATTGATCAGCTTGAAACGGTCCAGGTCGAAGAAGAAAACCCCAATCTGTCGATTGTCGCGGCGTGCCAGAGCCATTGATTGCAGGATGCGATCATTCATCAGGGCTCGGTTGGGCAGACCGGTCAGGGTGTCGTAGTAGGCCAGTTTTTCAATGCGCTCTTCGGCAGCGCGATGATCGGTCAGATCGTTGAGTACCGCCAGGCTTTCAGTCGGTTGACTCTCAGCGTCGCGTTGCGCCACCTCGGAAATGGCGACAGCAATGCTCGAGCCGTCCTTCTGACGCAAAAGGTAGTTGAGTCCCCTGATCTCACCCAGGTCATTCAGTTTGGTAAAGTGTTCCCTGCGCAGATCCTCGATGTCGTCGTCGATGACGAATGCGAAGAAATCTTTACCGATGACCTCTTTGCGTTCGTAGCCCAGGGTGTCGAGCCAGGACTGACTGACATCGACAAGGCGGCCGGCCTTATCCATGGAATGAAGCATGGCCGGAGTCTTCTGGTAAAATTGGCGAAAACGTTTTTCGCTGTCTTCGAGGCGAAGGTTCATGACCCGCATACGCATGTTGGAACGGCCGAAGAAGACGCCGAGCAGTCCCCCGAAGATAACCGGCAGCCATAACTGGTTGAACTCCAGTGTCAGCCCGTGCAGATGGTGCTGCAGGGCAACGAACGAAGCAACAATCAGGGCTCCGGCAAAGAACCAGACAGACGAAAACCGCAATGGTCTTTTTCCAGAGTAAGATCTGGGCATAAGAGGCCCTCAATTTATGACTTAAATGCCTGCAAGCAAGTCGGTTATGGGCTGAAGGAAGGGGACGCCCGAAAAATTGCTGGTTCCAGATCGAAAACCACGCCGTGTCATCCGGAATTTCCGGATGGGCATTGACTTTTAATTTTATATCGATTCCGGTTGATGTCAAATCCGATTGCAAGTGACGTCTTGTGAGTGGCGGTGACAGTTTTCGATTGTTTGTGTTAGTATGTGGTTCTTCAAGCTTTTGTCCTCCGAAGTTGTTGTCAGACTTAATCGCTGTCGCCTCTATTTGGGAGGCTGTTGAAGCAATGCAGGTGAAACAATGGCAAAGCCGACTGCTGAAAATCAGACCCGTTCAGAGGTGAAAAGCCGTGCCAACGTAAAGCGGCCGCCGATGTTCACGGTTTTGATGCACAACGATGATTACACGACCATGGAGTTCGTGGTCGAAGCCTTGATCAAGGTTTTTCGCAAATCTCCGACCGAGGCGAACCGAATCATGTTGCATATCCATTTCAAGGGAGCCGGTGTCTGCGGCATTTACCCTTACGAAGTTGCTGAAACCAAAGTTGGCAAGGTCCACGATATGGCGCGCAGGGAAGGTTTTCCTCTAAGATGTTCGCTGGAGCAGGCGTAAATCTGGTAGAATATAACGAATAGATAAGCGCGTTAAACCATGGCTGCGTTAAACCATGGCCGCGTTAAAACACACACGGACACATTTTTCCCTTACCCGGGATGGAGTTATCGCAAGAGATGTTTAACCAGGATGTACAGATTACCTTTTCACTGGCAGTTCGCGAGGCTCAGCGTCGTCACCATGAGTTCCTGACCACTGAGCATATCCTCTATGCCATGCTTTTTGACGAGCAGGGCCAGGAAATCCTGCAGGCCTGTGGCGGTGATGTTGAGACTCTGCGCAGAGACCTGGAGCTCTATTTCGAGCAGCATCTCGAATCGCTGGAGTATCTGGATGAGGAGATGCCTGAGCAAACGCTCGGTTTGCAGAATGTTCTGCAGCGTACGGTGACTCATATGCAGTCCTCCGGAGGGCACGAGATCGGTGTCGGTGATGTTCTGGCTGCGTTACTGGAGCAGGAAGATTGTCTGGCCTCCCAGATTCTCAAGGCAGAAGGCCTGTCAAGGCTGGACGTTCTGAATTATGTCTCGCATGGCATCAGTAAAGTTTCCATGCAAGACGCAGGGGCTGAGCAGCGCGAGGCTGATGAACAAAACCGCAAAGCACAAGAGGCCAAGCCGGCCAAGAAGATCAACCCCCTTGAAGCTTATACGGTCAATCTGCTTGAGAGGGGCGCCAAGGGCAAGATCGACCCACTGGTGGGCAGGTCTGCGGAGCTGGAGCGGACCATTCAGGTTCTGTGCCGGCGGCGTAAGAACAACCCGGTTCTGGTCGGTGAGCCTGGTGTCGGCAAAACGGCCATAGCCGAGGGGTTGGCTCTGCGGATTCTTGACAGGACCGTCCCGGAGCTTTTGCACGACGCTGAGCTCTTCGCTCTCGATATGGGGGCGCTGCTGGCCGGAACCAAGTACCGCGGCGATTTTGAAGAGCGACTCAAGGCTGTGGTGAATGCCCTGTCGAAACGGCCCCGGGCGATTCTGGTAGTTGACGAGATTCATACCATTGTAGGTGCCGGTGCGACCAGCGGCGGTTCTCTGGATGCGGCCAACATCCTCAAGCCGGGCCTCGGCTCCGGAGAACTGCGCTGTATCGGCTCGACCACCTATGAAGAGTATAAAAACCTCTTTGAGAAGGACCGGGCTTTGTCGCGACGTTTTCAGAAGATCGACGTGCTGGAGCCGTCAGTCGAGGAGACGGTTGAAATTCTACATGGACTCAAAGAGGCCTACGAAGAACACCATGGTGTGAAATATACGCCTGCAGCCCTAGAGGCGGCCGCCAATCTCTCCGCCAGGCACATTAACTTCCGGCGCCTGCCGGATAAGGCGATTGATGTGATCGACGAGGCCGGCGCCCGCTTGCGACTCTACCCCCGCAAAAGGGCGACGATCGGCGTTGCCGATGTCGAAGCCGTGATTGCCGGAATGGCTCGTATTCCGGCGCGCAAACTGGCCCAGACAGACCGGCGTAAACTGAAGGATCTCGACCGGGCTGTCAGGCGTCAGGTGTTTGGCCAGGATGAGGCCATCACCCGGCTGTGTCAGGCTATTCGTCGTGCCCGTGCCGGGCTTGGCCAGCCCGAAAAACCGACCGGCTCTTTCCTCTTTACCGGCCCGACCGGTGTCGGCAAAACTGAAGTGGCCAGACAGCTTGCTGCTCAGATGGGGATAGAATTCCTGCGTTTTGACATGAGCGAATACATGGAGAAGCACGCTGTCTCGCGTCTGATCGGTTCGCCGCCTGGCTATGTCGGTTTTGAACAGGGCGGGCTGCTGACGGATGCCGTCATTCGCAATCCTCATGCTGTGCTGCTGCTCGACGAAATGGAAAAAGCTCATGAGGATATTTACAATATTCTTTTGCAGGTGATGGATCACGGTGCCCTGACCGACAACAACGGTCGTCAGGCCAATTTCCATAATGTGATCCTGATTATGACCAGCAATGTCGGCGCCCGAGAGATGAGCAGCGCACCGATCGGTTTCGGTGATCGCCTCCCCGGTGAAGCCCGCCAGGCTGTGGAGAAGACCTTCTCGCCGGAATTCCGCAACCGTCTCGATGCGATTATCTCCTTCCGTCCCCTCGACGAACAGGTCATGACCCGCGTCGTCGACAAGTTTATCCGCCAGTTGCAGTCCTCCTTGCAGGAACGCAAGGTGACCCTGAGTCTGACCGATGGTGCCCGGCGCGATCTGGCACGGCGCGGCTACGACCCGGTCTTCGGCGCACGTCCCCTTGGCCGCCTGATCGAGAGTGAGATCGGCAATCTGCTGGCGGATGAAATTCTCTTCGGCCAGTTGAGCGCTGGCGGCAAGGTTCGCATCTCCTGCCGGTCGGGCCAACTCAATTTCAGTTATGATTAAGGGCCGGGACGCGGTACGCGGTACGAGGGACGCGAAAAGGATAAATTCTTCTTCTTTTGCCCTTCTCGTTCCTCGTCCCGCGTCCCGCGTCCCCGGTCTCTAATGCCTGTCTATCGTCTATCCGATCAAATAATTTTCCCTGATCCGCACCGGGCCACCAGTCAAGGGCTGCTGGCCGTTGGCGGGGACCTCTCGCCGGCACGTCTGGTCCTGGCCTATCGACTGGGCATCTTCCCCTGGTACGGTGAAAATGAACCGATCCTGTGGTGGTCACCCGACCCGCGTTGTGTGCTGATCCCCAAAAATGTCTACGTCTCTCGTCGTCTGCAAAGGGTAATCAGCCAGGGTCGCTTCAAGCTGACTTGTAATCGTGCTTTTGCCCGAGTTGTGTCAGCCTGTGCCGATGTGCGAGTCAACGATGGTGAGGAAACCTGGTTGATCGAAAACATGCAGGCGGCCTATCGGCGGTTGCACGCTCTCGGCTTTGCTCATTCTGTTGAGGCCTGGTGTGGTGATGAACTCGTTGGCGGTTTGTATGGGGTTGCCCTGGGCAAGTTCTTCTTCGGCGAATCGATGTTTCACACCCGGAGCAACGCTTCCAAGGTGGTGCTGGCACAACTGGCGCGTTTTCTCGAAAAAGAGGGTTTTGTTTTGCTCGACTGTCAGGTTCCTAACCCGCATCTTTTCAGCATGGGAGCTTGTCAGATCTCACGAACCGATTTTCTTCAGAGTCTGGCGGCCAATGGCCTGGGGCCTGAGGGTGTTGCTGAGAAGGTTTTGTTGCCGGAGGTTTTATAAGTCTTTTGTCTCTTATCCACTTTTCAGTCTGTGGTCGCAGCCAGAGAGATATGAATTATCGGCAATTAGTACAACAAAAAGGCCGAATCCATAACAGGATTCGGCCTTTTCTATAATCAACGAAACGCGATGGTCAGTCTTTGCGCATCAAGCGCATTTTCTTGCGCAGGCGTCGTTGGGCTTCTTTCTCTTTGCGCTTGCGCTTGACACTCGGCTTTTCGTAGAATTTGCGCTGCTTCATTTCACGGAAAAGGCCTTCTTGTTGCAACTTGCGCTTGAGAACCCGTATGGCTTTCTCGACATTGTTGTCGACGACATGGATCTCCACCTGCAATCACCTCGCTTTCCTTAACAAATACTCTCCCCGCAGGAAGAAGAAACGGACTATAACCGACTTTTCCCTCGAGTGCAAGCAAGAAGATGCACACCTCAGAAAGTATCATGCAAGTCCTTTAGGGCCTCGGCCTGGTTGCAAAGAGCCCGACTTTGAGGCCGCCGTTGTCAAGGCTGGCGATTTGTTTGAAGGGCAGGCCGGTTGCTTTGACCAACGCCGGATTGGGGCAGACCATTGCTATCTGACGGTTGGGATAAACTCTTTGCAGTTGCTGACCGAGTTCGCGGTAGTAGCCATCCGGGTTGTCTCCCAAATCGAGACGTTTGCCGTAGGGAGGGTTGCAGAGGACCAGGCCATCGCCTTCATGCACCGGTTGCTCGGCAAGGGCACACTGCTCAATCACAATCAGCTCGGCAAGGCCGTTGCTGCGGCAGTTTTCTTGTGCTGCGGCCACGGCCTTTGGATTTTCATCACTGCCGCTGATGTTCAGGGCCACCTCTTTAGCGGCTCGTTTCGCCTCGCCGCAGAGCAGCGTCCACAAACCATCGCGAAAGCCCGGCCAATCCATGAAAGCAAAGCAGCGATTCAGGCCCGGAGCGCGGTTCTGGGCGAGGAGCGCCCCTTCCAGAAGAAAGCTGCCTGAACCGCACATCGGGTCTGTGAGTGGAGAGGACCCCTGCCAGTCCAGCAGTTGCAGGATTCCTGCGGCCAGGGTCTCCCGTAAGGGTGCGATCGTTACCGCTTGCCGATAGCCGCGACGATGCAGGAGTTCGCCGGAGCTGTCGATTGATATGGCCACCTGGTCATCGACAACTCTGACCAGGACCATCTGCGGGTTTTTGCCGACAGGGTTGGTCGAACGTCCCAGGGCCTGGTTGGCTGCTGATTCAAGTGTCTCGGCAATCCGCGTGGTGTGGTTAAGCCGGGAGGCGTGACAGGTGACACGAAAGGACAGGGAAGTCTCCGGTCGTATGAAGCGACCCCAGGGCAGACGATGCGCCCGGTGGTAAAGATCGGGAAAGTCGCGACTGCGAAACTCTGCGAAACGGACCAGGATTCGACTTGCGGTTCTGAGCCACAGGTTGGCCAGGTAGATGTCACGTAACTTGCCGGCAAAAGCGACGCCGCCGGCAACAATATCTTGCGGAGCCAGGCCAAGGGCAGTCATCTCTTCTGCACACACAGCTTCGAGCCCCGGTGATACAACTGCGAAAAGTTTCTCTGTTGCGCGATGATCCATTAATTCTCTCCAGCAGGGTCACTTGCCCGATCGCCTTGTGTAGAAGTCTGTCCAGCTTGTCTAACAAATAATTAAAGGGTTGGCCGAACGGCTAAAGTCGGTATAATGTTGTGCAAACTTTCTAATGGAGGAAGAATATGAAACGACGTTGGGTGATTCTTGCAATTCTTGTCCTGGTGGCTCTGCCATCCCTTCTATACGGCCGATGGATCAAAGACAAAGTCTACCTGCAAACTGATAGCGTAGGCAAGGTGGAGTTCAGCCACTTCTCGCATATGGAAGAAGACTCCATAGGCAAAAACTGTCCGACCTGTCACAACGAACCCTTTCATGTTGTGGCCAGGAAGAACCCCACCTTTACCATGACGGACATGGAAGGCGGCAAATCCTGCGGCCTCTGCCATAATGGCAAGAAGGCCTTTGATGTCGGTGGCGACTGTACCACCTGCCATGCCGGTGATGTAGAAATAAACTACGGCGAAGCAGAAAAAGTTGTTTTCAGCCACGACCTTCACTCGGAAATGTTTGGCTGTGATGAATGCCACCCGGATGTCTTTGTTGCTGAGCGTAATGCCAACCATGTCGGTATGGAAAAAATGGAAGCGGGAGAATCCTGCGGTGCCTGTCATGATGGTGATACGGCCTTTGGCGTCGCCGGTGACTGCGGAAGTTGCCACCAGGGGGCTGAGGAGATTACGATCAGAAGCACCGTTGGCGAGATCCTCTTCAGTCATGATGTGCATACCGGAATGTTCGGCTGCGACGAATGCCACCCCGACATCTTCAGAGCGAAGGCCAACAGCAACCAGGTTGGTATGAAGAAGATGGAAGAGGGTGAGTCCTGTGGTGCCTGTCATGATGGCGAGAGTGCTTTCGGTGTTGCGGGTGATTGTACAACCTGTCACAGCAATGCCGGGGAGCAGGTCATGCAGACTGAACATGTTGGCGGCGTCTCTTTCAGTCATGATATCCACAACCAAATGTTCGGTTGCGGCGAATGTCATCCCGATACCTTCAAGGCGAAGGCTAATAGCAACCAGGTCGGCATGCAGAGGATGGCAGCCGGAGAGTCCTGTGGTGCCTGTCATGATGGCGATACGGCCTTTGGCGTCAAAGACGATTGCGCCTCCTGTCATGCTGGAGATATCTCATACGTTAACGAAGACGCCGGCCATATCATTTTCCCGCATGCGGCACATACCGACATGTTCGGTTGTGATGAGTGTCACCCGGATCTTTTCCAGGCCAAACGCGGGGCCAACCAGGCGACCATGGAGGAGATGGAGAACGGCGAGTCTTGTGGTGCCTGCCACGATGGTGAGACCGCTTTTGGTGTGGCTGAAGATTGTGCGTCCTGTCACGAGATGTGATTGTGATGAAGACAAGGTTGAACGAGGGTTGAACGACAAAGGTTGAACGACAAAGGGCAACAGATTCGTCATCTGTTGCCCTTTAATCTTTAAATTTTATGAAGCCCCCTGGCGCCTCACTCCCCGGCCGTAGTCAATACCAGCTTGCCATGCTTCACCCCCTTGGTGCCAATCAGCTCATCGGCCAGGCGTTTCACCTGGGCAGCGCTGCCGCGCACCACGACGACTTCAAGACAGTGGTGGGTGTCAAGGTGGACATGCAGCGCCGAGATGATGGCGTCGTGGTGTGAATGCTGGTGCTCGGTCAACTTGTCGGAAAGGTCTCGGGTGTGATGATCGTATACCAGGGTGACCGTGCCGACCGTTGGTGTGCTGTCGGCGTTGGCAACCTGGGCCTCAACCAGGGCGTTGCGAATCATATCACGGATCGCCTCGGAGCGATTGACGTAACCTTTTGCGGTGATCAGTTGGTCGAAGCTGTCGAGCAGGCCTGAGTCTATAGATATCCCGAAGCGGGCGAGTTCTGTCATTTTTTCCTCTCGTGCGTGTCCTGCGAAAGAAGGGGGCAATTTATGGTTTTTGTTCCTGCACAGGGTGATATTTTCTGCGAATCTTTACATGGTCGTTTTGCAGGGGTCAAGAATCTTGCCTGCTTAGCGATTCTTGTGAACCTGTCGTCCACAGGCTGTCCACGGGTTTTTACACAACATATAGTGGAATTAAGGTATTTTTTTAACTACATCTAGTGTTTTTCCCCTTGCCATTTTCTGACTCTGTGTTAACTTGCTAGCAGCTTGGATGCTGGAAGTGTTTGCTTTTGTCTGGGGGAGGTTGCCGTGCTGGAGTTTATTCGTAAGCGGGATGGTCGGCTTGTAGCGTTTGAAGAACAAAATATTATCTCTGCCATTCAAAAAACGGTCAAGGCCGTTGGTGGCTCGAATATGGAGCAGGTCTCCGGCCTCGGCCGCCAGGTCGTCGGTATCCTTGAAGTCATCTATAAAGATGGACGCATTCCGACCGTTGAAAACGTCCAGGACCTGGTCGAAAAAATTCTCATCGAAAACGGTCACGCCAAGACCGCCAAGGCCTATATCCTCTATCGTCAGCAGCACGCTTCCCTGCGCGAAACCAAGGCGATTATCAAGGAATCGATCGAATCGATGGATTCCTACCTCACCCAGGAGGACTGGCGGGTCAACGAGAACGCCAATATGGGTTACTCCTTGCAGGGCCTGAACAACCATATTGCCTCCAACGTGACCAGCAACTACTGGCTGAACAAGATTTACCCGCACTATGTGGCCGATGCTCATCGCGACGGCGATTTCCATATCCATGATCTGGGCATGCTCTCGGTCTATTGCTGTGGCTGGGATCTAAAGGACCTGCTCCTCAAGGGCTTCAGTGGCGCCTACGGCAAGGTTCAAAGTGCGCCGCCCAGGCATTTCCGCACGGCTCTCGGCCAGATCGTCAATTTCTTTTACACCCTGCAGGGCGAAGCTGCCGGGGCCCAGGCCTTTGCCAATTTCGATACCTTGCTCGCACCCTTTATCCGTTATGACGGGCTCTCTTATAAAGAGGTCCGCCAGTCGATGCAGGAATTCATCTTTAACATGAACGTGCCGACGCGCGTCGGTTTTCAGACACCTTTTACCAACATTACTCTGGATCTTGTTCCTCCGCGTGATGTCGGCAAGGAGGCTGTTATTATCGGTGGTCAGTTGATGGCGACCACTTATGGCGACTTTCAGGAAGAGATGGATCTCTTCAACCGGGCCTTCTGCGAGGTGATGATGGAGGGTGATGCGTCCGGTCGCATCTTCTCCTTCCCGATTCCGACGGTTAATATCACCAGCGAACTGGACTGGGACAGCCCGCGCTTCAAGCCGATCTGGGAAATGACCGCCAAGTACGGCATTCCTTATTTCAGCAACTTCATCAATTCCGATATGGACCCCGAAGATGCCCGTTCCATGTGTTGCCGGCTGCGCCTCGATAACCGTGAACTGCGGCGACGGGGCGGCGGTCTGTTCGGCTCCAACCCCCTGACCGGATCGATCGGAGTGGTCACTCTGAATCTTCCCCGGGCGGCCTACCAGGCGGAAGACGTGGATGGCTTTTTTGCCAGGATCTCCGAGCTGATGCGCATCGCTTATGAATCTTTCGAGATCAAGCGCAAGCAGTTGGAACGTCTGACCGAGGAGGGCCTCTATCCCTACAGCCGCTTCTATCTGCAGGGCATCCGCGAGCGCAGTGGTCGGTACTGGGATAACCACTTCTCCACCATTGGCCTGCTCGGCATGAACGAAGCAATGCTCAACCTGATCGGCAAAGGCATCGAGACCACGGAAGGCAAGAGCCTCTCGGTGCGCACTCTGCAGTTCATGCGCCGCCAGTTGGAGGTGTTTCAGGAAGAAACCGGCCACCTCTATAATCTTGAAGCGACACCCGCTGAAGGAACCAGCTTCCGTCTGGCCCGCGCCGACCGCATGCGCTACCCGGCGATCATTACTGCCGGAGAGTCAGAGCCTTACTACACCAATTCAACCCAGCTCCCGGTTGGAACAACGGATGATATCTTCCAGGCGCTTACGCATCAGGACTCATTACAGACTCTGTATACCGGCGGCACCGTATTCCATGGCTTCCTTGGAGAACGATTGGAAGACTGGCAGAGTGCCCGTCTCATGGTGAAGCGGATTGCTGAGAATTTCCATCTGCCTTATTTCACACTCAGCCCGACCTTTACCATCTGCCCAGAGCATGGGTACATATCGGGCGAACACTTCGCCTGTCCGCATGTGCATGAAGGCCAGGCGGCTTAGGGGAACGATTCAACGATCAACGATCAACGAGCGTCAGCCCAAAGGAGATTATATGTCAAGCAAATGCATGGCCAAAACCGAAGTCTACTCACGTGTCTGTGGCTTCTTTCGTCCTGTTCAGCAGTGGAATAAAGGCAAAAAGGCCGAGTTTGAGGACCGCCGGGAGTATGTTGTCGAGGAAGATCGACGTTAGCAGACTGTCGGACTATCCATGGGCCGGGTGCAAATCCGGCTGTTTGGCCCATATTTCAGCTCCTTTTTGGTCCATAGCTACGGCTATGAACCTGGAAATGAGCTAAAATTTGATCTCAAACATCCAAATTTTCGCTTCGGCCCCTATAGCCCGACAGCCTGCTAGCACAGGGCAGGGCTTTTCTGCAGAGTAGCAATTTATGGGTATCAAAGGTTTTCAAGGGACGAGTCTGCTCGATTTTCCGGGGCGGATTGCTTCTTTGGTCTTCTGGGGCGGGTGTAATTTGACCTGCCCGTTTTGTCATAATCCCGCTCTGGTGCTCGAGCCGGACGCCTATCCGGATCTCGATGTTGACGAACTTCTCGCCGACCTGGCCGAGCGAAAATCCTTTATCGATGGCGTCGTTGTCTCCGGTGGTGAACCAACTCTGGGCCGTGATCTCATCCCCTTCCTCGAGGCGATCAAGGCTCTGGGCCTGGCGGTCAAGCTCGACAGCAACGGTCTCGCCTCACAGCTACTCGCCGAGTTGCTCGGTAAACAACTGGTCGACTATTTGGCCATAGATTTGAAGACTCTGCCGCGACGTTATCCGGAGCTGCATACAGGCCCGGTCGCCTACCAGCAGCTGCTGGAGACCCTTCAACTCTGCCGTAACGCCCCGATAGAACTTGAGTATCGCACCACCTGCGTTCCCGGTTGGGTGGATGACGAGGTGATTGCCGAGCTCGGGGAACTGATTGCCGATGCCCCGCTCTGGGCGCTGCAGCAATATCATCCCGAACATGCTCTTGGTGAAGAGGCCCGGCAGGTTGCAGCCTATCCACCGGAAAAAATTCGCAGCTTCGCTCATATCGCCGCTCGCTATGCCCAACGGGTGGTGGTGAGAGGTCTGTGAATGGGCTGAGAGTTGTCGTTGGTTCTGCTCAGGCAGAATATAAAAAACCCGGCTGGCTGGCCGGGTTTTGAAGTTTTGTCCTGCTGTTTGCTGCTTTTGGCTTGTTGATTGGCGCAGTTAAAAGCGCAGCCATAGCAGGAAAGAGATGCTGATGATAAGCATGGCACTTGCGGCCATCAGGTAGAGTAATGCGTCCATAATGCTGATCTGCGGCCCGTTCTTTCTGTCAAGTATCTGTTTAAGCATAACCAGCTCCATGCAATTGTTATTTCGATTCCGTGGCCCAACCTCCTCATTATCAAGCAACGCATATGCCAATATAGGCAGAAAACCTGATTTTCACACTAACCAGCTGAAAATACAGTTATTTGATGAAAGCTAGATGCGTCCGGATGGGATGCTTGTAGGCTGCGATGCGGGGATTTTACATCTTATGGCAGAAAAGACACCGGTATTTGGCCGGATGCCCCTCGGGAAAGGGCACATCATTAGCGTTGTGACAGTCTTCACAGAACTTCTCTGCGGCTTTTTTGCCTTCAGCTTTGACAAGCTCATAAAACTGACGATGGGTTTCGTCGTCGGGGACGTGACTGGTTGATTCGGGTGGTGCCTGCCAGAGAAAGGCAAGGATGACGATAGCGACACCAACCAGAAGAAAATCTCTTTTTTTAAGGGAAAAAGCCATGCAAGACCTCTTTGAAGTGTTGATACAGAGCCGCTAATCCATTTACATCTTAATTAACCGGGGGAGAATAACACTACTTCCCAAACTCTGCAAGCTGCGATAAGACGTTCAACAGGGTGCTTTAATCCTTTCCGCCGTGTTGGTTAAATTGATAAAAATTTTTGTGTCGGCGGTGCACTGACCAGGGTCAATCGTTGCGAATAAACAGCAGGTAAATTGACAGAAAGACAATGAAGGCGCCACCGCCGATTAAGATCACAAGAGCTTCGGTGGGCATGCCGCCTTGCAGCGAGGTGTCCTGGGCCAGGGTGTAGCCAAGCAGATAGATGAAACCGGTGATGGACATGACGGTGACCAGCAGCAGTCGCCAGTGCATGAGATAGGCGATGATGGCTAAAATACCGATACCGGTCAAAAAATAGGGATGTTCCATGACCGTTTTTACGTCCATGGTCTGCAGGAACTCCATGACCTTGGTGGTCTCAAATTGTTTTAGAAATTCAATGACAGCGTTAAAATTCATGGCTGGCCCCTCCGGCGTTGGTTGCTGCCTGCTCAAGATTATGCCGCCTCATATTAACATTTTTTGAAAACCGGGCAAGTGTTAAAAAGCGCCATAAATCTTGACATTTAGAGGCTCGCTCACTAGAGTAGTTTTCGGCCGGAAACGGCCCTTTCCCGCAATCTCTGCGGCAATCGGCGGATTTGATTGTGCGGCGTAAAGCAATACGCCTCCGCTCAAATCCTTGGCTTCCTTGACCTTGCGAAAAATTGCTCGTTACCGGATCGAAAACTTCCTAGTGCCCATCCGGAGTTTCCGGATGGGCACTAGAGTAACGACCTGCTTGAACACTGAGAAATGAGGGCTGGAACGGTGTCGGAAAAAGCCATTGGAGTTTTTGATTCAGGGGTGGGCGGATTAACCGTCCTCAAGGAGCTGCGCCGTCAAATCCCCGATGAAGCGATAATCTACCTGGGGGATACAGCCCGCGTCCCCTATGGTACCAAGAGCCCGACCACTGTTTTGCGTTACGCCCATGAGGCGGCCCGCTTCCTCCTTAATCAGCAAGTCAAATTGTTGGTGGTTGCTTGTAATACGGCTTCTGCAGTCGCTCTTCAAGGCCTGGCCGCAGGTTATCAGGTCCCGGTTGTTGGTGTGATTGAACCGGGCGCACAACGGGCCATTGAAGTCACTGTAAACGGCAGGGTAGGCGTGGTCGGCACCGAAGGCACGATTCGCAGCGGTGCCTATGAGCGAGCCCTGCGCCAAAAATGCGCTGATATTGAGGTGTACGCAACCGCCTGTCCACTCTTTGTCCCCCTGGCCGAGGAGGGTTGGGCCGGACATGAGGTTGCCCGCCTGGCTGCGCACGAATACCTGGCGCCGCTACTGGCAGAGGACATCGATACCCTGGTCCTCGGTTGCACCCATTATCCGCTTCTCAAACCGTTGCTGCAGGAAGTCGTCGGCCCCCGGGTGCAACTGGTTGATTCGGCGCAGGAGACGGCCAAGGCTGTTGCCGCACAGCTCAAAATGCATGGCTTGCAAAATCAGGGTCAGTCAATTCCGTTGCCACGTTATTTTGTCACCGACATCCCGGACCGCTTCGAGCGAGTCGGCGGGGCCTTTTTGGGCGAACCTTTGCAAGGGGTGACAACGGTGAGCCTCGATTAGGGCCGGCTTTAATGCATGAAGGTTCTCATGTATCTTTCCGGATTCGTCAGTATTGTTGTCCTTGAACCCCTTGGCGTGTCATGCGCCTGCAGGTTGAACTATGTCCAGATCTAGAGATGAAGCGAACCATGTAAAGAAGCGATCCTTGCGTAAACATGCCCTTGGCTGGGGCGCTCTCGCCCTGCTGGTCTTCTGCGTCGGGCTGGTGATTGGTTATCTCAACATTCAAGACCCAGCCCAGCCCTCACCCTCAGCGGTGGAGAC
This sequence comes from Deltaproteobacteria bacterium, assembly GCA_024636215.1. The sequence continues at coordinate 2,921 of JAGXHL010000098.1, read as the reverse complement.
TTCGCCTGTGCTGATCCGGGAGGTCATTCTTTATTTCGCCTCTGTCGATGGCCAGAATCTGGTTGCCGAAACCCGAACGATTCCTGAATGTACTCAAGATGAAGACTGCTTGAGAGACACGGTCAAGGCTCTGATTGCAGGCCCGCAAGGTGAGCTTGCTGCGATTCTGCCCGCTCAGGTTACCCTGCATGCGGTTACGGTTGAGGGCAGCCTGGTGAAGGTCGATTTCAGTCAGGATCTGATTGCTGCGCATCCCGGTGGAACCCAGAGCGAACTGCTGACGATTTACGGCCTGGCCGACACGCTTGCCGTTAACTTCCCCCATCTCCGCCAGTTGAGGGTGCTGGTCGATGGCGTACAGGTGGCCACCCTGAAGGGTCATGTCGATTTGCGTCAACCGATCAATCCTGATTTCAGCCTGGTGGAAGAAGGGCTTGCCCCTGTCGGCAAAATGCTCAGTTTGCCGGTTGGAGGGAGTGAATGAGAGATTTTAGAAAAGCGATCAGCGAAGGGGTTCTGATCCTCGATGGTGCCATGGGGACCCTCCTGCAGGAGCGCGGCTTGCCACCTGGAGGCTGCCCTGAAGAGATGAACCGGGTCGCGCCGGATGCCGTGGTCGGAATCCACTCCGAGTATGCAGCAGCCGGTGCCGATATCCTGGTGGCCAACAGTTTTGGCGGTAACCGCGCCAAGCTCGGCCACTATGGACTGGAATCGGCTGTTGATGAATTGAATCGTGCTGCGGTCGAACTGGCTCGCAGGGCAGCTGGTGACCAGCTCTTTGTCGGCGGCTCAGTCGGCCCCACCGGCCGCTTTGTCGAGCCGGTCGGCGATGCCGGTTTTGATGAGATGGTCGATATCTTTGCCGAACAGATCACGGCCCTGGCCGGTGGCGGTGCCGACCTGATCTGCTTCGAAACGTTTCTCGATATCCGCGAACTGCGGGCTGCCATCATCGCCTGCCGCGACGTCTGTGATTTGCCGATTATCGCACAGATGACGTTCGATGATGCCGGCCGCACCGTCCTGGGTACACCGCCTGAGGCTGCCGCTGTCACCCTTGACGCTCTTCAGGTCGATCTGATCGGCTCCAACTGCGGACTCGGTATTGACGGCATCTATGATGTCCTTGCCCGGATGCGTCAGGTCACCAACAGGCCCCTGATAGCCCAGGCCAACGCCGGCCTGCCGATCCTTAAGGAAGGCCAGACCCTCTTTCCGGGCACGCCCGAGGAAATGACCGCCTATCATGAGCGCCTGATCGCCCTGGGTGTCAGGGTGCTCGGCGGCTGCTGCGGGACCACACCCGACCACATCAGGGCGATGCGGACCGCTCTGCAAAACTATCCGCAGGAGTGGACGCCGCCGGCCAGGCGGGGTCTGCTTTCCAGCCGGAGTGCCGTCGCGGAGTTTGGTGGCGATGCGGCCTGCGCCCTGATCGGCGAACGCATTAACCCCACCGGCAAGAAAGCTTTTACCGCAGAACTGCTTGCCGGCAAGACAGCTTATATCCGCCGTGAAGCCGCCGAACAGGTTGCTGCCGGCGCCCATTTGCTCGATGTCAACTGTGGCGCTCCCGGCGTTGATGAAGCCGCCGCACTGGAGCGAGCCATTTATGCCGTGACCGGCGTCTGCAGCGCACCCCTGGTGCTCGATACGTCGGATGTTGAGGCGCTGGAGCGTGGACTGAAGGCCGCAGATGGCAAAGTCCTGATCAATTCGGTCAATGGTGAAGCGAAAAGTCTGGCCAGGGTTCTGCCTCTTGCCCGGCGTTATGGCGCCGCAGTCATCGGCCTGACCCTTGATGAAACAGGCATCCCAGAAACCGCGGAGGGCCGTGTTGCCATCGCCGGCCGGATTCTTGAGGCCGCACTCTCGCTTGGTTTGCCGAAGCAGGACCTGGTGATCGATTGCCTGACCCTGACCGTGTCGGCGGAGCAAAAGCGCGCGCTTGAAACCTTGCGCGCCTTGCGTCAGGTCCGTGACGAGCTGGGCCTGGCTACGACCCTTGGCGTCAGCAATATCTCCTTCGGTCTGCCCTCTCGGCCGGTTCTCTCTGCCGTCTTTTTTGCCATGGCGCTGGAGGCTGGCCTGAAGGTGGCCATCATCAACCCCAAAGATGAACGCATGATGGATGCCTACCGCTCGGCGCTGGTTCTGCTTTGCCAGGATGTGCGGGCCGAGGCCTATATTGCCCACTACGCCGCCCGGGCCATAGCGGACAGCCCAGCTGCAGTGCAACCGGGAGCGCCAGCGGATGTACGTCAACGCCTTGCCGCGGCCATCGTTGCCGGCGACAGCGAAGGCATTGTTGGCCTGATCAAGGATGCCATGCAGGACGGCCTGGATGCTATGGCAGTCAGTAATGAGGGTTTGCTGCCGGGCCTCGAAGAGGTAGGGCGCCGCTTTGCCGACAATCGCATTTTCCTCCCTCAGGTCATGCGCTCCGCAGAAACCATGCAGACCGCATTCAGCTACCTGAAAGAGAATTTTGCCGGCGAGAGCGGCCCCTCGCTGGGACGAATTCTGATGGCTACGGTTGAAGGTGATATTCATGACATCGGTAAGAATATCGTTTGTACCCTGCTGGAGAACCATGGTTTCGAGGTGATCGACCTGGGTAAGAATGTGTCTGCCTCAAGAATCCTCGAAGTGGCACAAAAGGAAGCGGTCGACGCCGTTGGCCTCTCGGCATTAATGACGACAACCCTGCAGCAGATGGATGTGACCCTAAAAAAGCTCAGGGAAGCTGGGATCAAGGTGTTTACCATGGTGGGCGGTGCCGTCGTCAGCCAGGATTATGCAGATAGCATCGGTGCGGACATCTACGCCAAGGACGCTCTCGAAGCCGTTGCCAAGGGGAAGCGGTTGCTGGGGGCTGAGGGCTGAGGGCTGAGGGCTGAGGGCTGAGGGCTGAGGGC
>JAGXHL010000014.1 GCA_024636215.1 Deltaproteobacteria bacterium | reverse complement strand
GGTCACGGTCAGATGCCGGAAAAAGCACTAGAAAAAGTCAGGCTCTATTTTATCGAGGGACGGATCAACCTGCTGGTCTGCACGACGATTATAGAAAATGGTATTGATATCTCCACGGCCAACACCATGATCGTCAACCGGGCCGACTGCTTCGGACTGGCGCAGCTTTACCAGTTACGCGGCCGGGTCGGTCGCTCCCATCAGCGTGCCTATGCCTACCTCATGATTCCCGGCGAAGGGCTGCTGACAAGAGATGCCCGCGAACGGCTCAAGGTTCTGCAGGAACAGTCGGAGCTGGGAGCCGGTTTCCGCATCGCCCGGCATGATCTGGAACTGCGCGGTGCGGGAGATCTGCTTGGAGCACGGCAGGCCGGTCAGGTGGCGGCGATCGGTTTTGAAATGTATACCGAGCTGCTCGAGGAAACTATTCAGGAGCTGCAGGGGCAGACTCGTGAAGAGCGCATTGATCCTGAAATCCGCCTTGGCTTGTCCGCCTTTCTGCCCGAAAATTATGTTGGTGACCCCAACCAGCGCCTGGTGCTGTATCGAAAGCTTGCGTCAGCCAGCGAGGATGTAGAAATTTATCAGGCAGGCGATGAGTTGCGTGATCGCTACGGCGAGTTGCCGGCAGCGGCAGAACTCTTGCTTGATGTCATGAAGTTGCGCGTGCTGATGAAGCAGTTGCATGTCGAGCTGGCGGAGTACGACGGTCATAATCTGGTGTTTGCCTTTCCTGCCAACACCAGGGTTGCTCCCGAACAGATCCTTGCCCTTCTGGAAGATAACAAGAAGTACCGTTTCAGCCCGGATTACCGTCTGAGTATCCGCCTCGGGCGGTTGCCCAGGGAAGAGGTGCTGGCAACCGCTAAAAAGGAATTGCAAGCATTTTGCCGACTATGATAGTTTGAACAACCCTTAAGCCAACAGATCTTATGACCTCATGCAAATAAATCGCTTACTCCTCTCTCTGTTTGTCCTTTTTCTCCTCAGCATCTCTGCCGGTTGCAATTCCGAACCGGTTGTGGAAAAGGTCACACCTCTGATCCAGATCAATGATCAGGAGATCAGCAAAGCCGAGTTTGTCGCGGCGTTTGAAAAAAGCCTGCAAAAGGATCAGCCGCTGAGCGGGATTGAACGCGAGGAGCTGCAGCGATCCTTTCTGGTGCAGCTGATTGATCGTGACTTGATCCATGGCGAGGCCAAACGACTCAATATCAGTATTACAGAAGCTGAACTCGAAACCGCGCTGCAGAGCTATCGCCAGGATTATCCCGGCTCCAGCTTTGAGGCAATGCTCAAGGACCGGGGATTGACTCTGAAGTTCTGGCGGGAGGAGCTCAAAGAAAGCCTGATCATGGAGAAGCTTCTCGACCAGGGCGTCTACTCCAGGGTAGCGATCACGGACATGGAAGTGGCGGCCTACTTCAAAGATAACCAGGATCAGTTTAATCGCCCGACGCAAGTGAGAGCCAGGCAGATTGTCGTGGCAGAAGAAGCCGAAGGGCAGAAGGTCCTTGATTTGCTGCGCCAGGGGCGGCCCTTCGCGGAAGTCGCAGCGGAATATTCCCTTTCACCGGATGCCCAGCAGGGCGGCGATCTCGGTTTTTTCGGACGAGGAGAAATGCCACCGGAATTTGATGAAATCGTATTCGATTTGCCGGTCAGCCGCCTGAGTAAGCTGGTTAAGAGCGAGTACGGTTATCATATTTTTATGGTTGAGGAAAAGCGTAAGGCTGCACGTCTCAGCAAGCAGGAAGCGACCGAGGAGATTAAGTCAATTCTGGAAGCAAATAAAAAGGAAGAGGTTTATCTTGGCTGGCTGCAAGAGATGCGAGCCCGTGCCGTGATAGCCGTCGACTGGTCTCAGCTCGAAGAGAACGACAGAAAGAACAAATGAGGAAGAGGACACCATGAGAATTTTTAGCGTTGGCCTGTTATTGTTTTGCACAATTGGCTTGAATTCAGCGGCGGCACAAGTCGTCAGTCGTATCGCAGCTGTTGTCAATAAAGACATCATTACCACCAACCAGCTTGACCAGAAGCTGCAAGAGCAGTTGGCAAAACAGGAACGGCAGCCATCGCCCGCGCAACTGGGTGCTCTGCGTCAGGAAATGCTCTCCCGAATGATTGAAGAGACGCTGGTCGAGCAGAGGATCAAAGCCCTCAACCTGAGCGTTTCCGAGGAGGAGATTGAAACGGCCCTGCTTGATGTCCAGAAGAAAAACCAGTTGACCCGCGAGGCTTTACAAGAAGCTGTTATCGTGCAGGGACTGGATTTCGATGCCTATCGCGAGAACCTGCGCAAGCAGATTCTGCGCTATAAACTGATCGGTGAAGAGGTGCGCAGCCAGGTCGAAGTCTCTGAACGGGAAGTGGTGGAATATTATCGCGCCCATCTGGATGATTACCGATTGGCTCCAGAGGTTCAACTCAGTGTTATCACCTTCCCGATATCCAAAAAAGCCTCTGATCAGGAACGTCAGCAGATACGTAAAATTGCCGACGAAGCCTTGGCCCGTTTGCGGCAGAACCAGGAGCTGGCTCAGGTTGTGGCGAGCTACAATGAGACCTATGGCGCTTCAGGTGCAGAGCTGGGCCGTTTTGCCTATGGTGAGCTGGTCCCGGGATTTGTCGACGCGATAAACGGTGTTGAGGAAGGCCATTTCAGCGAGCCTGTGGACGCTGCCGAGGCCATTCATCTATTGCGCGTCGATAAGCGATTTGCTGGTGGTCTGCGACAGTTTGATGCCGTCAATGCTGAGATTTACCAGATGATTCTGGATCAGAAGACCGACGCCCGCATCAAGGAATGGACCCGAGCCCTTAAAACCAAATCTTTCATTGATATTCGGCTATAAGCGATTGTAGCATCTACGCTCGCTGCAGACAGTAGGCGTCCTTGAACGCAGGTTTTAAATCCCACCGACTGATTCAGGTGGGATTTTCTTTGCCTTCAGGAGTTTGCGGTTTATTGTCTGATTGCTTTTCGCAAGGCTTCGAAATGGTGTTGGTAGGTGCTGCGGTCCTCTTCATCAAACTCAAGAAACATGACACCGCTGGTGCACAGGTCGTCGGTCTCAGGCTGAGAATTAACCACCCGTCCATTGATCTGAATCAGTTCATTGCCGAGGCCGAGCGTGATGCGCAGTAGCTGATCCGGTTCAAAGAACTGACCGGTCTCCAGGCGCAATCCGGTCTCACTCACATTGAGCGTGCGCGCCAGGCCGCGGCCGAGAACTTCGCCTCCTGCAGAGATAATCTCGTAGTCAAGGAAGTTAAGGGCGTAACGGCGTTCCGTCTGGCGCCGCTCGAACAGGTCATCACTCATCACATGCTCTCCAATCCTGCGTAACACGATGAAATTATGCAAAGTATAACTGTTCCCGCGCATTTTGAAAACAGCTTTCCCTTTTTGTTGTTCTGATCAGAAAATGCAAATCAGATTGAGGACATTTCAATGCCTGGGCTATACTATTGACTGTGCCGGATGTGAGCGAGAGGCTGTTATGAAAAAACCGTTGATTATAACCATGGGCGATCCAACGGGCATTGGCCCGGAAATCCTTCTTCAGGCCCTCTGTTCCGGAGCGTTCTCCGAACTCGCCTGGCCGCTGGTTGTCGCAGGCGATCTTGGCGTGCTGCGGCGTGCTGCAGTCGTCTGCGGTCTCGAGACCAGACTGCAATCAGGTTCGCAGCAGCCACTGGCGTCCGATGAAATCCATATCGACCGTTATGTTTTACCGGTTCGTGCGCTGTCTCGATTGGACCTTAACCAACAGAGCTACGGCAAGCCGGAGACATCTTCCGGGCGCGCCATGGCTGCATATATCTCCTGGGCCTGCGATGTCTGCATCGCTGGTGATGCTGCCGGCATGGTGACCGCGCCAATCAACAAACAGGCGCTGCAGGCTGCTGGTGCCGATTTCCCCGGACATACTGAGCTGTTGGCGGCTCGTTGTCAGGTCGAAGATGTAGTCATGATGCTCGCTGGTGAGCGCTTGCGCGTTTGTCTGGTGACCACGCACTGTGCCTTGCGAGAGGTGCCGCAGCGACTGACGGCGCAACGCATTCTGAAGACAATCCGGATTGCATCGGCCACTTTACAAAAACAGTTCGGCCTCAAGCAACCCCGCCTGGCGGTTCTGGCTCTCAATCCTCATGCCGGCGAAGGTGGCCTGTTCGGTGACGAAGAGCAGCGACACATCGCTCCAGCTATCGCAGCAGCTCGCGCCGAAGGGATTGTTGCCAGTGGTCCGCACAGCGCCGACACGCTCTTCTGGTTTGCCGCTCAAGGGCAATATGATGCCGTCATCTGCATGTATCACGATCAGGGATTGATTCCGCTCAAGTTGCTGCATTTCGACGACGGCGTCAACGTCACCCTCGGCCTGCCGATTGTGCGTACATCCGTTGACCACGGTACTGCTTACGATCTGGCCGGAACCGGTCAGGCAAGTCCGGCCAGTCTGATTGCCGCAGTCAAAATGGCTGCGATGATGGCTGGCAAGCAGGAGCGCGTGACCAGTAATCCGTGACGTGGAAACAAGTGTTGTTCGAAGAAGACCCGTTAATCTTGCCGCTCCGATTGGCCCGTAAAGCCGTACTGTTCTCTCACAGGTGATAAGGTTGAAATACTTGAATCATGGCAGATAAAATTGTCATCAGGGGTGCTTGCGAGCACAACCTGAAAAATATTGATATCGACATCCCTCGCGACCGGCTGGTGGTCATCACCGGGGTCTCCGGCTCCGGCAAGAGCACTCTGGCCTTCGATACCATTTACGCTGAAGGTCAGCGCCGCTATGTCGAGAGTCTGTCGACTTATGCCCGGCAGTTTCTTGAACAGATGAACAAACCCGATGTCGAGAGTATCGAGGGGTTGAGCCCGGCGATCTCCATCGAGCAAAAATCCACATCGAAAAATCCACGTTCAACTGTCGGCACGGTCACTGAAATCTACGACTATCTGCGTCTGCTGTTTGCCCGGATCGGTCGGGTGCATTGCCCCTCCTGCGGCAAGGAGATTGCCTCGCAGACGGCTGAGCAGATGGTCGAGCGCGTTCTCGCCCTGCCGGAAAGAAGCAAGCTGTTGCTGCTGGCGCCGCTGGTGCGTGGCCGCAAAGGGGAATACCGCAAGGAGTTGCGTCAGCTGCAGGCCGATGGCTTCGTGCGCGTGCGCATCGACGGTGAAATGTATGAGTTGGGTGAAGAGATTGTTCTCGACAAGAACAAAAAACATACCATCGAAGTAGTGGTCGACCGGCTGGTGGTCAAAGATGATATGACCAGTCGTCTGGCTGATTCGCTGGAGACGGCCCTGCGTCTCGGTGAAGGCCTGGTGCGCGTCGAGGTCATCGGCGGCGAGAGTCTGCTTTTCTCTGAGTGGCATGCCTGTGCGGAATGTGGCATCTCTATCCCGGAGATGACACCACGCATGTTCTCTTTTAACAATCCGTATGGTGCCTGCCCTGATTGCTCCGGCCTGGGCACCCGCATGTATTTCGATCCTGAACAGGTTGTACCCAACCCGCAGCTGTCATTACGCGAAGGCGCGATAGCGCCATGGTCGACACGAACCGGTTATTACTACCTGCAGGTGCTGGAAGCATTGGCAGATTTTTACAAGTTCGATATCCGCACCCCCTTTGCCGAGCTGCCGGAGCGTATCCAGAAGATTCTGTTGCACGGTTCGGGCAAAGAGGAGGTGCAGTTCTACTACGATCAGGCCAATCGCCGGCACTTCTATCACAAGCCTTTCGAAGGGGTGATCCCGAACCTCGAGCGGCGCCTGCGCGAAACCGATTCCGATGCGACCCGCGAGAAACTCGAACAGTTCATGAACATCATGTCCTGTCCGAGTTGCCAGGGCGCGCGTCTTAAGCCGGAAACGCTTTGTGTGCGGGTGGCCGGCCGCAACATCCAGGAAATCTGCTCACTGAGCGTTCTGGATGCTGAAGCCTTCTTTGCTCAGCTGGAGCTGGTTCCCAAGGAAATGGAAATCGCCCGACGGGTGCTCAAGGAGCTGCGTGAACGGCTCTCTTTCCTGATCAACGTTGGTCTTGACTACCTGACTCTTGACCGGACTTCGGGGACTCTCTCCGGCGGCGAAAGCCAGCGTATCCGCCTGGCAACCCAGATCGGTTCGTCTCTGGTCGGGGTCCTGTATATCCTTGACGAACCCTCGATCGGCCTGCACCAGCGTGACAATCGTCGACTCCTGGAAACCTTGAAACGTCTGCGCGACCTGGGTAATACCGTGCTGGTGGTTGAACATGACGAGGAAACCATTCTCGAAGCAGACCATGTGATCGACATGGGGCCGCGCGCCGGCCGGCATGGCGGGGAGGTGGTCGCTCAAGGGACCCCTCAGGAGATCCTGAAACATCCCGATTCACTCACCGGCGATTACCTCTCCGGTCGTCGCACGATCCCGTTGCCGAGCGAACGACGCAAGGCCACCGGGCATCTGGGCATCAAGGGCGCCACGGCAAATAATCTCAAATCTGTCGATGTCGACATCCCGTTGGGCGTCATGACCTGTGTCACCGGAGTTTCCGGCTCCGGGAAATCTTCACTGGTGCTGGACACCCTGTACAAGGCGCTGGCCCAGCGGCTCTATCGCTCTCGGGAACGAGCCGGTGCGGTACGCAGCATTGAAGGTCTCGAACAACTCGACAAGGTTATCGATATCGACCAGTCGCCGATCGGACGTACGCCGCGTTCCAATCCGGCCACCTATACCGGCATTTTTACCGATATCCGTGATCTGTTTGCCCAGCTGCCGGAAGCGAAGATGCGCGGTTACAAACCGGGACGCTTCTCGTTTAATGTCAAAGGAGGCCGTTGTGAAGCCTGCCAGGGGGACGGCATTTTACGCATCGAGATGCACTTTCTGCCCGATGTCTACATTCAGTGCGAAGCATGTCTTGGCGCCCGGTATAATCGCGAGACGCTGCAGGTCAAGTTCAAAGGCAAGACGATCGCCGATGTGCTGGATATGACCGCCAACCAGGCTGTCGAGTTTCTCGACAAGATCCCGCGCATCAAGCGCAAGCTGGAAACCTTGCGCGATGTTGGCCTGGGTTATATCAAGCTGGGGCAGAGCGCCACCACGCTCTCCGGAGGCGAGGCGCAGCGCGTCAAGCTTGCCAAGGAGTTGGGTAAACGTGCTACCGGCCGGACGATCTATATCCTTGACGAACCGACTACCGGCCTGCATTTCTACGATATCAGTCGCTTGCTCAGTGTTCTGCAGCGTTTGGTTGAATCAGGTAACAGCGTGGTGATTATCGAACATAATCTGGATGTC
>JAGXHL010000097.1 GCA_024636215.1 Deltaproteobacteria bacterium | reverse complement strand
TATTTCTGAACTTCGTGCCTTTTTGGCCTGGACCGTTATGGAAGAAAGTGACGCAACATTGGCAGAATTGAGTCAATGGCTTGGCAGGGATGTTTCTACATTGAGTTCTGCTGTACGGAGATTAAAGAATAGAGCGGAAAATGATCCCGAGATATTGGAGAAGGTCGTTCAAATAAAGGATGCGCTGATTAAGTTTGCAAGTTTAAAAGCCTGACCCCGCTACTAAGGATGCGCTGATAAAGTTTGCAAGTTTGAAAGCCTGACCCCGCTACCCTGACCCCGCTACCTATGCGGTTGTCAGGGGGGAGAGGATTGTGAAAGATGAGAATTTAAGTTTGGTTATTTAGTTATTTAGGAGCGTCCTCTCTTTCTATTTGTCACGGCATCTCGCTCCTGGTCAATAGTCCTCACCATAATCCGGAAATTCATCATACCAGTCCCGATGCCTGCGGGCCATGGCGATCGCGGACTGGACATCGGCGATCAGCCGCTCCCTATCTTTCGGATAGCTGCCGGCCAGGTTCAGAAAGTTGGATGCGTGATTGGAGCGCAGGATGGTCCGATTCGGCGACAGGCGGCTGACAATCGCCAGGGCCTCTTCGAGGATTTCGCCCCGCGTCTGTTGAGTCACCTGTTTGAAATAGTTCTGATTGTGCCGACTGAACAGGGTCAACAGCGAAAAATACTCCGGTGACAGACGGTTGATCCAGTCAGCCGTCCCCGCGGCATGTTCCGCACTTCGCAGGCGACCGGCCAGGCCCAGGATCGCCGTAACCGACAACTTCATGCCGGAGGCCTGCGCCTTGCGGCACAAGTCGAGCATCACTGCCGCCGAAAACCCCTTGTTGACCAGCTGCAGCGTGTCATCATCGCCGCTCTCCAGGCCGAAATAGAGAATTCGCAATTTTTGTTCACGCAGCAAAGCCAGCTCTTCGCTGCTTTTGGTCGTCAGGCTGTTCGGCGAGGCATAGGCGCCGACCCGGGTCAGATTCGGAAAGGCCGCGCCCAGGCGGTCGAGCATATGCAGTAAGCCCTCCAGCGGGTAGACCAGGGCATCCCCATCGGCCAGAAAAACCCGGCGAATGCCGGCCCGGTACGGGGTCGGGATCGCTTCGATCTCGGACACAATCTCTTCAACCGGGCGGAGACGAAACCGCTTGTGTTTGTACATGCCACAGAAACTGCAAGTATTTTGCGAGCATCCGATCGTGATCTGAAAAATCAGGCTTGTGGCTTCACTCGGCGGTCGGAACAACGGCTCTTCGTACTGAAACATCATTAATCCTAATGGATGCTGAGAATTGCAGGTCTGATCCTTGTGGCCACGGGCGTCATCAACCTGATTAAACACCTGCTTATGATGGGCTGGACCGCATGATGAGTTTGGGGCGCATGATGGGCTGGGGCTCCTGAGACTTCAAGCCTGATCAGGGGAATCGCATAGCCACAGGTCACGGACAACAAGTTCCATAACATAGGTCACACAACCAACGCGAGTCAGGTCAAGCTTTTGGTGGTTTGTATAATTTTGGCGGCGGCAGTTTATCCTGCCAGAAGCGTTTCGCCAACCACAGGGCGACCAGGTAGAGAAACGCCAGTGGTGTGTAACGGAAGAGGAAGGTAATCTTTAATGATTCATCAATATCCAGGCCAACAAGCATATAAAACATCAGGATCAGGTAAGGGAAAATGGGAATCATGGCAAGTTCACGCCAACGATACTGGTAACGCCACAGCATATGCAGCTGCAGGAGAATATAAGCGGGGATCGCAATCATGCTCAGAATAAAAACGATGTCGTAAAGCATGCCGTACTTTTTCGGCGAGGGATCGTAGAAATAATCGATTTTGCGTTGCTCGGCACGGAGCAAGGCCTTGACCCAATCTGCAGGGGTTCTGGGCTGTTCAGCGGAGACGCCCTGCCACTTCACATCAACGGCTTGCGTAAGAGTGTAAAGTTCTGTCCATTTTTCATCCATGACAGTCACACCGACAGCATCGATATGGGTCGGATTGGTGTAGCTGACCCAAACCAGCGCCTCGCCATTGCCCGGAGCATGTAATGCAGCTGGATTCCTGATAGCCCCGACCTGTTGTGGCAAGCCGGCGAGCATGCCGATGGCCTGGAAGCGAAGGGGCCTCTCGCTCTCGTAAACAACCCTGACGTAGAGGCTGTCTTCATTTCCGAGGGTTGATGAAGCTGACGGGTCCAGGTCCCCGATTGTGACAAGAACGCCTTCAGCGGACTGGGCGAATGAAGGAGAGCAGCATAAACAGACCAAGATAATAATAATTGCAGTAAAGCCTGGTATAATTTTCAACATTCCTATCCCACTGTCGTTTGGAGTTAATCCAAGATTAAGTTAAGGGAATTATACCTTAAAACGCTTGCAAACACCCTCATATATTCAAAAAAAACGCTTCAGTCCATGATAACATCCATGAAGAAAAACGTGAAACAGGAGTCATCTGATGACACAGCAAAAAGGCCCCCTGGGCATGGCAACCTTTGCCGGTGGTTGTTTCTGGTGCATGCAGCCACCATTTGATACCCTCGACGGCGTCATTGCCACCGTCCCCGGCTACACAGGCGGGCACAAGGAAAACCCCACCTACGAAGAGGTCTGTTCAGGAACCACCGGACATACCGAAGCACTGCAGGTCACTTACGACCCACAGACAGTCAGTTACACGCAACTCCTCGAAGTCTTCTGGCGCAACATCAACCCGGCGGACCCTGATGGTCAGTTTGTCGATCGTGGCTCGCAATATCGGCCTGCCATTTTTTATCACAACCGGGAGCAGCAGCAACTTGCCGAGCAGTCACGAAGCGATCTGGCGGCGACAGGGCGATTTAACAGTCCTTTGAGGATAGACATCGTTGCTTTGGAAACTTTTTATCCTGCAGAAGACTACCATCACGATTATTACCGGAAGAGCCCGGCGCAATATAAAGCTTATCGCTACCATTCCGGCCGTGATCAGTTTCTGAAAAAATTCTGGGCCGACGAGAAATGATATCAACGCCTTCATTACTCGACCACCCGATCATCAGTCAACGCTACTTCTTTCCACGCCCGGACCCGGTACCGCAAACCTTCTGGGTTGACTGCCCCGGAGCGAGACTGGCCTGCTCCTATCATGAGATCAGCCCAAAAGCGCGGACCCTGGTGCATTTTCATGGCAACGGTGAAGTTGTGGCCGACTACCTTGACGGCTTTCCGGAATGGGTCGGTCGCATGGGACTCAACTGCTTGCTCGCTGAATTTCGCGGCTACGGCGGCTCCAGCGGAGCCCCGCAACTCGGCAAGATGCTCGACGACGTCAAACAGATTATTGAGTCAACGGGACAACCTCCCGCTCAACTGGTCATTTTTGGTCGTTCCGTGGGCTCACTCTTCGCGGTCAAAGCCGCACAATTGTTCCCCGATATTGCCGGTCTGATTCTGGAGAGTGCCGTAGCCGACCCGCTGGAAAGACTGTTACTGAGGGTCCGCCCGGAAGAATTGGCAACCACGGCAGACGGATTGAAGCAAGCCGTCATGGCGGCAATGAATACGAAACAAAGCATGACAGACTTTACAAAGCCGACATTAATCCTTCACACCCGCCATGACGGCTTGATCGACGTCAGTCACGCTGAACGCCTTGCCACCTGGTGTGGAGGTCCTGTTCAACTGGAGATCTTCCCGCAGGGTAATCATAACGACATCATGTTTGTTAACGGGCCGAGGTACTTTGCACTCATCAATGAGTTTCTTGACTCATTGCAGGAGTGATCAATGGCTTACCGATTAGCAGCAGACCTGACCCTGTTGCTGCATCTGCTGTTTATAATTTTTGTCCTCTTTGGCGGACTGCTGGTTGTGCGCAAAGGTTTCTGGCTCTGGCTGCATTTGCCGGCAATGTTCTGGGGAGTGTGGGTTGAATGGGCAGGCTGGTCCTGTCCACTGACACCGCTGGAAAATCATTTCCGCCGGCTGGCATCGGGCCGGCAATACTCTGAGAGCTTCATCGAGCATTATCTGGTTGCGTTGATTTATCCAGACCAGCTCACGGTTTCCCTGCAGTGGCTTCTGGGAGGCCTCCTGTTGGGCGTGAATCTCGTCATCTATTGTTATGTGTATCAGAGGTGGAACAAAGATCCAGGGACAAAAGATCCAGGTTGACGAATGAAATCATTGCGTTAACTTTAAAGAAACTGATCGCAACCCAGAGTCAAAGCGTTCAGGTAATAACCTCAAGGAGAAAGCTTATGTCAGAGAATGATTGTTTAAATCCTGAAGAACATTGCGAATTGCATATGTGTCAAATGAAGGCGACCGAAACCAGTGCAGAGATCGACAAGCTCTACGAAAATCCAAAGTTTGTCTGCACCAACTGCGGGGTCAAGGTCAACAGAGCAGAAAACCTCTGCAGGCCCAAACCGATCTGAACACACCACGGACTAAAAAAAGCAGCGCACTCAGGAAGCTAGCAGCCTGTCGGACTATACGGGCCGAAGCGAAAATTTGGATGTTTGAGAACAGATTTTAGCTCATTTGCAGGTTCATAGCCGTAGCTATGGACCAAAAAGGAGCTGAAATATGGGCCAAACAACCGGATTTGCAGCCGGCTCATGGATAGTCTGACAGCCTGCTAGAGTGCGCTGCTTTTGCCGTGGCTGCATGAAGACGAAATCACTCCCCATATTACGAAAGCCAGAACGACTCCCTCTCCAGAAGGTTAGGGTTTTGAGGGTTGTGGAAGGAATTTAGCGGCCTTTTTATCCCAGGCATAACGCCCGGCGGTCCATAACTTCTCCAGGTCACTCCAGTCAATATGCACGCCGGCCATATCTTCAATGGTAAAAGACGCTTCCAGCATCTCCGCATCATCAATCTGACCATCACCATTCGCATCAGCCCAATGGCTCTGGGTAACATCGATGAGACGTTCTCCCTGAATGGGGACAGCAGACTTACTGCCTTCGTTACTGCCAACGATCTCGCCTTGAAAACTTGCCTCAGAGTTTAACCGGGCGACAGGATCAACCTGAACCAGGTAAACGATTCGCGCCCTGTCGTCCCCGGCCTTGATAATCCAGCGCGCAACTCCATTAACATTATCCAGGCTGGAGGCCGGTGGATTAGCCTGGAGAATTTTCCACCCCTTCGGGAAGTACTCCCGGACGATAACGCCCCCTCTCTGGGACCTGTGCGTCAAATGAATCTGCACCGGAATCGAACTGGCCGGAGCGGCAAAATCAGGCAGTATCCGATCGGCAGTGACGGCAGCGGGGGTCGGAGGCGAGGCAGAGAACATGACACCAAGGACGATCAACACAGCAACAACCAGACCGCCGGCGACGAACCATGGAAGCTTCGATTTTATCTGCAGCTCAGGTTCTTCCTGCAATTCTTCAACAGGTTTCAGCAGAATGGCTTCGAGGGGAACTTCCAGCGCCTCAGCCAGCTTCAAGGCATTTTCCCGTCGGATGGTCGGATAGCGGTTATTCTCCCAACGCGAAATTGTGTCAGTCGTCACCCCGACGACTTTGCTGACATAAAGCTGGGTGAGCTGCTGGCTCTCCCGGATACGTCTGATCTCAGAGGCGTCCAGACAAAGGGTCGAGGATTTATCTTCATAAATGTTGTGGGACATGCGACTGAGTCTACCAAGGCTCTGGTCAGCAAGTAAACAGCTAAATAAGCCAAGTCGACAAACACGATTTTTAAACCTTCATGTTACTGTAATTACTTGATTAAATATCGACATCTATCGACATACTGCTCGATGTCTGATGATTTCCGACGCAGCTTCGGATACAAACTGTATACAAGATTTCGGGCAATAACGCCCAAGCAAGATTAACTGCAAAATATGGAGGAAGACAATGAAGAAACTTGTAATCATGATGATGCTTCTCGCATTCGTAGGTGCCACCGTCGCGATCGCTGCCGACAGCTACACCTATGAAAACAAAAAAGGCACCGTGACCTTCGATCACAAAACTCACCAGGAAGCCGTTGCCGGCGACTGTACCAAGTGTCACGAAGGTGAGCCTGCCAAGATTGAAGTCGACAAGGCTTTAGGTCACGGCAGCTGCAAAGATTGCCACAAAGAGATGAATGGTCCGACCAAGTGTAACGATTGCCACAAGAAGTAACCTGGCAAATGCTTAAAGCTTAAATGCTTAAAGCTTAAAGGGCGCTGGAAATCCAGCGCCCTTTTTGGTATTCAAATATAGAGCCGCTCGGCCTAACGAATGATCCTACCAAACCCGCGACGAGAAGATGAGATTCAAACAGATATTCTGGGACAATGACGGAGTCCTGGTCGATACGGAACATCACTATCTTCAGGCCAACCGGGAAGCTCTGGCCAAGGTGGGCATCCCTTTGGATGACTCGCTCTTTGTTGAAATTTCATTAAAGAGTGGCAAAAGTCTGCTTGATCTGGCGAGAAATCAAGGGCACACAGAGGATAGGATCGCAGAACTTAAAGAGTGGCGGGACAATCGTTATGCTCAACTGCTTGCCCAGGAAGACATGACCCTGCCGGGAGTCCGAGAGACTCTGCACGCGCTGCACGGCAAGATCAAGATGGCAATCGTCACAAGCTCTGTCAAAAGCCACTTTGAAATCATTCACCAACGTACAGGACTGTTGACGTTTTTTGATTTCTGGTTAACCCGGGGCGATTACACGCACAGCAAACCCAATGCTGAGCCCTACCTCCTGGCCTTGAGAAGAAGTGGTCAATCAGCACAGAGCACTCTGGTCATAGAGGATTCACCGCGGGGCTTGACTGCAGCGAAAAACGCAGGTTTAATCTGTTGGGTCATTCCCGGGCAGCACACCTCAAGCCACAATTTCAGGGGCGCAGACATGCTATTAACCAGTGTTGAGGAGTTGCCGGCATTGCTGTTGTGAGATTTTTTTCATTCGCACAATTTTCTCACAATTTTCTCAAATTTTTGTTGTCAACCAATTTAGTCTTTGTTATAGTCAGTTCAACTCTTCGATTGCCTGCAAGCCGAAGAGCTTTATGGACCCCGCGTATCCCCCCCCTCCTTACGCGGGGTCTTTTTTATCTTTTTTCAGCGCCATCACCTCGACTCAAACGATTCAAGCTGTTTTAAGTGCCCGCAACATATGGGGCATCAATTGCTTCTTGCGTGAAAGCACACCTTTCAGTTCGAAGCGACCGAACTCCAGTTGAGGGTAACCAATCGCTGCGATCAAATCCCTGTCACCCTTAACCACGAACTGACTGTTCTGCTCGACTATATCTGTGACCAGCAAGCCGGCTAAACCAAGCTTACGTTCGACGACCAGCGCCTCCAGACCCTGCATGATTGCGTCCTTCAGCTCTTCAAACTCCTGAAAGGTGACCACCTCAACCTGGCCGACACCAAAATTACGACCCTCAACTTCGTACTCCTTAAAGTCTGCCGTCAGCAAAGCTTCGATGCTGGGATAGGCAGCCAGAGTACTGCCCGCCTGGAACATCTGCCGGCCGAAATCCAGGGCTTTCTGACCGGAGTACTTTTCCAGCCAGCCAACCAGTTCACGGTCTTCCTCGGTTGTTGTTGGTGACTTCAGCAGCACGGTGTCGGAGAGAAGTCCGGCGAGCAGCAGCGACGCGATCTCCTGCTCGGGCTCAAAACCTGCCTGACGATAAAGGTTCGCCACCACAGAGCAGGTACTGCCGAGAGGCTGATTAATAAAACGAATGGGTGCGTCGGTATGAAAGTTGCCAAGGCGGTGATGATCAATGATTTCCAGGATATCGACCTGGTCAGCGCCAGGTACAGCTTGAGACAACTCATTATGATCGACCAGAATCAGTTTAAGTGAAGACGCTCGCAGCAGGTTGGATTTGGTTGCGACACCATTGATTCTTCCTTGGTCATCAAGGACCATAACGCCGGGAGCCGTACTGCGCATCAGGACTTTGCGGATTTCATCGAGACGGTCATTCGGCCGAGCCGTGGGGATATCCGTCTCCACCAGGAAGCGGACCGGAGTCGACATTCTCGCCAACATGGCGCTGGTCGCGGTATCATAAGAGGTCCGCAAAATGGAGACATCCTTCGCCCGTGCCAGAGAGAGGAGGTCCTCTCCCACGTCCTGATCCCCTGTCACAACCAGAAGACGTACGCCCATTTCTACAGCATCC
The DNA here is from genome assembly GCA_024636215.1 of Deltaproteobacteria bacterium. Next base: position 67,803 of record JAGXHL010000097.1, on the reverse strand, counting down.
TGCTGGATGTCCAGACGATCACCAACAAAAACCACGATGCGTCTTGGGTCAACATCAGCCAGACGAAGGTGAAAGCTCTGCAGAGACATGGCTCCGACAAACAGATCAAGCTTTTCGGTGCGGGCTCCGTCAACAAGATTGACAGCTTCCGCCTGCAGACAGATTCGTATCGATTCAGGCGAGGAGAGCACCTGGCGAACAGGTCGACCCGTTCGCGGCAGGAAGAGATGTTCGGTGAGACGCTTGAGGATCAGCGCCCCAACGGGGAACTGGCTACTGTCCACGACCGGCAGCATGCGAATGTCACGCTGGCGCATTATATCCAGAGCCTGCATGAGTGGCGCATCAGCATTGATCACGGCCGGCTCACCGTCCATGGTATCGCGCAACCGCGGGTAAACATCTGCCAAAAGGAGAGGCGCCTGTTGACCCAGTGCATCAAGGACAAACTCCGTCTGTCGGTTGATATGGCCCACCCTGGCCGGGAAAACATTGTTGCGACCCTGCCTCTGGCACAAGCGGGCATAGGCGATGGCGCTGCAGATAGAGTCTGTGTCGGGGTTCTTGTGCCCAACAACAAAAACCTTTTCCATCCGGCTCATAAATCCTCCACAATCAGGGTTCCTCTAACATCACCCATACCAATAACATCTTTAACGATGCCGCGTTCCGGGACGCCCGCATCATTAAACCAGAAATACAGCTTACCGCTGTCGGTATCAAAAATATCCGGGTCCAGTTCAGCAAACAGCAGTAAACCATGAGCGGGGAAATACTCGTGTTCAGCCCGCCGTTCAACAGGCAAAACCGTCACAGTTATTTCCGCAAACCCTTTACCGGAATAGGTGGGGATCAGAAACCGGGAGCCAGCGACCAGAGGGCCGTAGACGCCGGCCCGCAAGTTGTAAAAGGCCGTCAACATATCCACTGGCTGTTGACCCTCAGGGATTTTACGTTGTTTTGTTGAACTGATGACACCTTCCTTTGATTTTTCCTCAAAGACAATACCCTTGGTATAGTCATAGCGATGCTTACGACGTCGATCCTGCCACTTACCCCACTTGCGTTTAACAATCCTGGAGGTGTGTTCGATGCTGCGAAAAGAGCCTTCCGGAGTCCATGCCATCAAGGTCGTGTAAGTCTGGGTACGATCTCCGGACAACCAGGAGGCAACGCCCAATGTACGCCCTATCAATTCGGCCCGGTAAACATCAGGTTGCTCGGTCCTGGAAAGACGCAACTCCCCTTCCGCCAACCTTTTAAAGAACAGGAAATCGATGGAGTAGCGATAGCTTTCTCCCACCATCTGCGCAACATTTTTTGCAACATCAATACCTTGTGCCCTGGTACAGACAGGGGCAAAAAAGAAGAGCGTCAAAGTAAGAACCGCCAGCAAAGTAACTCTGCTAATCATTGAAAAAGACTTACCATAAAGAGGAAGTAGGCTCCCAGTAACAGCACACCGCGTTTGCGATCCAGTTGAAGCCGGGGCGGCATCATGGTCAGCAGGCCGACCAGCAGCAGGCAAAAGGCCAACATAACAGGAAAATCAACATTGATGACCCTTGGCTCAATTATGATGGGTCGGATCATCGGGCAGATTCCCAGAACAAAGAGGACATTGAAGATATTGCTGCCGATCACGTTACCAACGCCTATATCCATCTCCCCTTTGCACGCACTCATGACTGAAGCCGCAAGTTCAGGGAGGCTGGTACCCAGGGCAACCACAGAGAGGCCAATCACCAATTCCGACACTCCCAACAGAGTCGCGACCATGACCGCACCACGCACCATCAGCTCGGCGCCAAGCCCCAGGCCGGCCATTCCGATCACAACTAGAATGATATTGCGGCCCCGCTGAGCGGACGCCTCGGCAATGGCTTTAGTGATCTCTCCATCCTGGGACAAAGAGAGCTCACGTGCTGTCACCAGACAATAGACAAGAAAAATCAGCAGGCAGGAAAAAAGGACCAGGCCATTGCCTAAGCCAAGTTCTCCGTCCAGGGCAAGCAGGTAAACGCCAAGCGAAGCAGCGACCATGATCGGCACCTCACGTACCAGAGTGGAGCGTGCAACAAGCACCGGAGTGATCAGAGCAGCGACCCCCAGGATCAAACCAATATTGGCAATATTGGAACCGATGATGTTGCCGGCCGCCATAGACGAAGAGCCACGATAGGCGGCAAAAAGAGACACCATCAGTTCCGGCATGCTGGTCGCAAAGGCAACGACTGTAAGACCTACGATCAAGGGTCTTACCCCGAAGGAAAGAGCCAGACGGGAGCTACCCGTAACCAAATACTCGGCCCCGTAGTAGAGCAGTAATAATCCGGCCAGCACGAGGATGCTTCCCAAAATCATGGATTAACCTATTTCTGTTAATGGTCGCCAAACAGGCGGGTGTTAAGTTTCAGCACAATCAGGCCATCAGTTTAATGCCTGCAACCGCCGCTGTCGAGGATAAGACGCTGCCAACATGAAAATCTTGACTTTCCTGATTCCTCAGGATTAATATCCATATATTCAATTTAACAATAAAGGGTTATAACTATGGCGGACGTAGAATTCGATAAATCCATCTGCCTCGATCGCGAAGCAGAAATCCTGAAGGTCCTCGGCCACCCGATCAGGCTGAAGATCGTAGCCGGTCTCATGTCACAGTCATGCAATGTCAAAAAAATCTGGGAATGCCTGGAGTTGCCCCAGGCGACGGTTTCACAGCACCTTGCCTTGCTGAAGAACAAAGGGATTATTGAAGGTAAACGTGACGGCGTGGAAGTCTTTTACCAGGTGACCTCCAGCGAAGCCCGCAAAATAGTTGAGTCTTTGATGCAGGGTTTCGCCTGCGCGTAATAAAGCAGCATCATGTAGTAGCGGGCTACGGCAGAGCGAACAACTTAAACACAGAGGACAATTTAAACACAGAGGACAGGGGCGGCATCAATGCATGCGGCCCCTGTCCTTATATCAATCATATCCTGCAGTGATCATTTTCCGGTTTTTCAGCGAGGGCAATGATCACCTCGTAGCTGGCCGGCAAGCCGGAGTCACAGCTGTAGTTGCATTCATATTCCTGCATCATCGATTGCATTATTCGGCGGGAAGCCAGCCCACGTGGACGATCTGCCGCAGCGTTACTGGCACCGATCTGTTTGAGTTGCCGCAACAGGTCCGGGACATCACTGTGGAATTCGACCTCCATCGTGCTCTGGAGTTCATGGCACGACAAACCGGCCTGTTCGATGGCGGCAGAAACTTCATCGCAGGAAGGAAAACTCTGTACGTGTGAAGAACGGCTTTTGTCATGTCTGGCAATCGCGCGTTGGTGAGAACTGCGCAACTCGTGCAGGGTTTTTTCACCGAACAACGCCAGGGCAAAGCAGCCCCCGGGTTCTAATGCTCGGGCAACTTCAGAGAATGCTGTGGGCAAACAGTCGACCCACTGATAGACGGAACTTGAAACGACGGTCGCAAAAGATTCTTCTTCGAAAGGAAGCGACCGCGCGTCACCATCACAAGCCAAGGCGCCGGGTATTCTCTCTGCCGCCTCACGGGTCATGCCGTGAGCAATATCCATCATGACCAGCGGTTGCTCTTTGTTCAGCGTCCGTATCGCAGCAGCAAGAGCTCCCGTTCCGGTACCAACGTCCAGTATCATCCCCGGCTTCATTGCACGGGCAGATAACTTGCTGATGAGCAGATCAACGACCCGTTTTTGCACCGAGGCATAGCTGTCGTAATCCCTGGCATGGCTGGTAAAATTGCCGCGCATGCGCTCGCTGTCAATGGCCTTGACCGCAACCATCAGTAAAACTCCATAATGCTGTCAACGACTTTCCGGGGCCGGCTCAGAAACGGACCATGCCCGACTCCCGGGAACTTAAGGAAGGCTCCCCGAGGCAGTGTATCGGCGAGATAGCGTCCTGCCTCCAGAGGGGTGATTTGATCCAGCTCTCCATGCATGACCAGCGCGGGTTGATCGATTTGCGACAAAATCCCCAATTGATTCTGTGCGGAGAAAACCGTCAGCAACTCCAGCGCCGCAGCCGGCTCAGGAAGGCAGCTTCGCATTACAGCGAAGTTGCGAATTTCCTGTAGTCGCTGCCTGGAAATAGCTTCGCCTGCAAAGGCCAGGTTGAAAAAATCCGCGAGGGTTGCCTCAAAATGACGGGCAAGATTTCTGGCCAGGGCACGGACCTGCACAACCGGCAGGCCAAACATCCAGTTTTCTCCGGAGGTAAAACGTGGTGTGGTTGCAATCAACAACAGACGATCAACCGTCAGGGGCTTTTGCCGGGTCATCTCCAGGGCGAGCATCCCGCCCAATGACCAACCGCCCAGGACAACAGGGGTGTCTTCTATGGCCGCAAGCCAGCAATTCAGCGCTGCGGCGATACTCGCAAGATTATTCTGCGCGGCAGGGGAAGAAGCGCCATGACCGGGAAGGTCAGGGACCAGCAGACGAAAATCGTCGGCAAGCATGCTGACCAGCTCGCTGAAGACTGCCGCTGAGCTACCCCAGCCGTGCAGGAGCACAAGTGGTCGTCCCCGCCCGGCCTCATACCAGGTCATAGTTCCACCGTCAGGCAAGCTAAACCTCTCGGCCTTCACCCTGAAAACTCCTTGTGAACGGCGAGAATCCTGGCTGCCGCATGTTTTAGGTCTGCAGGCTCATGACTGGCCATGACAGTTGCCCGCAATCTGCAAAGGCCTTGACTGACGGTTGGCGGGCGTATGCCCTGTAGAAAGATGCCCTGTTCGAGCAAGCGAGCGGTCATCTTCATGGTCGGGTCAGGCTCTTTGCTCAGAACCGGAATAATCTGGGTGGAACTCCCCATGAGGTTCATGCCGCCTGCCGTTAACAACCCGGCCAATTGCCTGCGGTTTGCTTCCAACTTATCTCTCAGTATGCGCCCTTCTTGACTATCGACAAGATCGAAAGCCGCCATGGCTGCAGCAGGAACGCCCGGCGGCAGGCTGGTAGAAAAGATAAAAGCGCGGCTGTTGTTGATCAGCGTGTTGATAACGACCTTCTCCGCAGCAAGATAAGCCCCGGCACAGCCAAAAGCCTTGCCGAGTGTGCCCATATGCAGGTCAATACGATCCAGGCAGTTGAAATATTCCCCGGTGCCCCGTCCCTCTTTACCCAGGACGCCGGTACCGTGTGCATCATCAACCATCAGCAAGGCATCATGCTCTTCCTTCAGTTCGCAAAGCTCTGCAAGCGGCGCCTTATCACCATCCATACTGAAGACGCCATCGGTGACAATCAACCAGCGGCCTTTGCGTTGAGGTTTTTCCCTGGCCATGAGTTCTGCCAGGCCATCAACATCACCATGCGGATAAACGATCGTGCGTGCACGCGCCAGACGGCAACCGTCAATAATCGAGGCATGATTGAGCTCATCGGAAAAGATCACGTCGTCCGGACCAAAAAGACCCTGCAGAATACCCGTGTTCGCCACGTAACCGGAATTGAAAAGCAGTGCCGAGGCGGTGCCCTTGAAGCAAGCAATGCGCTCTTCCAGCGCAGCATGCGTCGGCATGCTCCCCGAGACAAGGCGGCTGGCACCGGAACCCGTGCCATATTGGCGCGTCGCGGCAAGCATCGCTTCAATCAAGGCAGGATGCCCTGCAATGCCCAGATAGTTATTGGAACAGAGCAGCAGGGTTTCGCGGCCGTCAATATTGACTGTGGGACCCTGTCCGTCCACCACACGCAAAGTCCGCAACATGCCTTGCTGAGAAAGTTGCTCAAGTCGCTCTTTCCACTTACGCATCCTCTGTCCCCCATTTCATTTCAGGATAGATTGTCCCTGCCGCATTGAAAAGAACCGTCTGACGTTCCAGGAAGTCGACAAGCTCCGGCAACGCAACCTTGGTCCGATCGATAAAAAACACCCTGCCGCCGCGGACATCTCCAGGCTCTTTGAGCTGTGAAATGCGTTGGTAACCCGATTCGGGTGAAGCGACATACCCGGTCAGATAATCCGGCGCGTCGGACCAGCAGAGCTCGGCAACAATTCCAGGAGCTTGCAGGACCTTCCCCGAAAGGACCAAGGCTTCCAGAACGCGGTGATGACCAAGACCTGCCTCAGCCAAAAGCGCTTCCACACCGAAACGGCATGCAGGGAAAAGATCCATGCGTGAGACCCGAACGCCGCGCGCCGCATCTTTTTCCAGCCGTTCACCAGTTAGAGCATCCAGAATCACGGCACCGCGCATGACCATCCCACCGGGACCGGCCCCCCCGGCAAGCAGGTCAAGGGCCTGATAGGCACGACCTTTCGTGAGCCCCGCATCGTTGAGCAGTTGCATGGCCGCCAGGCGACCTTCATGAGCGCTCTCAACCTGATATCTGTGCAAATCTGGAAGTTTAGAAAATTGTATCGTTGTTGGATCAATTTGCTCTGAGCTACAATAGATTGTTTGAGGCGGGCCAAGAGGAACACTTAACGCACGAGCTATCAGAGCAGATGTGGTCTCAGCAACGGCATCAACAGGAACGATGCGTTCTGCTCCGGAAAGATGGCGATTGTTGGAGGATGCCCGCATTCGTACTGAGTAAAGAGTGCTCATCATGGGCCAAGAAATTAGCATTGCCGCCAAGCATTGTCAACCTTGCCGGAAACGTGGTTAACAACTCTTTTGACCCTCTTCTCTTTTTATCGCCAAAAGACACAGAGCGAACGTCCAGGAATCTGAGACGTTTACTGCTTGTCTCAACCCGCCTGATTGGCTATTATCTAGCGGATTTAACCATTAGCTTTGCTTGAGATCCAGCACCTCTCAAGGAAAATGACTTCAGCCACCCACTACTTTGCAGGCCATTCTTTCAGGTGGTGGCACTCATCCAAACCGGGGATTATGAAAAATTTCATTCTGACAATTCTCTGCAACGCAGTACTACTGATTGCCTTGTGTCTGCCTGTCGATGCTCGAATGACAATCGGCCTGATTTCGACGGCAACACTCTCCGGCGCAACTCAAAGCAATATCGACCAGTTAGGCAAAGAGCTCAGTAAAATTGCTGGTGAGCCGGTGCAAATCAGGCGTTTCGAGAAGGATACCGAGCTCATCAACTGGTTGCTCCGTTTCCAGGAGGTCGATGCGGCCATAGTTCCCCCGGCTTTTATCAAGCGGCATCCTGCTGGCTCCCTGCTTATAATTTCTGATTTTCATGTTCAAGACTCTTCACACGCACCATTGGCTCTGGTCGTACGCAGCAACCTTGCCGGCAGCAGGACGACGCAGATCAACAAGAGCTTTCTGGAGTTGGCAACAAGCGACGCCGGAAGCAAAGCCCTGTCTCAAATGGGCTTGGCAGGTATAACCCTGCCGGGAAAAACCCTGAATCGGAAAAAAGTGACACCTGAGCCTCCATCTGTTCAAAACCTCAAGAAACAGCCAAAACTGGAACCCAGGAGAGAACCGCTGCCCACGGCAGACCCCCCCAAGCCAGATTCATCACCCGCGCCTCAAGCTCCAGAGCAGGCCAAGGTTGAAAAAATGCCTGTTGCAGGGGCTTCAACAGCGACTTCAACAAAGGCTGCAGAGATACCGCTGGCACAAAGCAAAAAGGTTGCCCCCCCTGCAGACAAGCAGGCAGACAAGCAGGCAGACAAGCAGGCAGACAAGCAGGCAGCATCTGAGGCACATGTCGCCAAGCAAGCCACTCCTGTGATAAAGCAGCAGGAAGCGGCCATCAAAGATCAGCCTTCAGGCAGGACTCAACCCTCTGCCGCAACAGTTCCAGCGATCAGTAAAGAAGCTAACAAAAAGCAGGAACCCGCAGCAAAACCAGCACCCGACAGACGTCTTACACTTTTCCTTGTCCTTGTTATTTTTACAGCCATTATTTTTAAGACCGCTCTCTTTATTCTGCGCTGGAAGAAGAAAAAGCAATCAGCCTTCAGTCCGGAAGCGACCCCGGCGATGGAGGCAAGTTTCAAAAGTGAAGAAGCGGCCCTTCAGAAAACGCATCCTGCGGAACCGGCACTAATAGAAGAAGATGTTGTTATCGAAGAAGGCCGGCTCGGCCCAGGCAAGGTTCCCCAACTCCTCAAACGCTGCGCAGACCTTCCAAAACCGGTGGTCTTACACATCACCATGGGCTTCTGTGAAAAGCTGGTTTACTTTGCGGGTGGCCAGGTTTCCGGAGCATTGACCCAACACTCAACGATCAATGCATCGGCCGTTCGCTGGAACAAACTCGGCAATCTGTTGGTTCGAGAAACTTTGATTACTGCAGAAGAGCGAGACCAGGCCATGACCCTGCTCGAACAGGAACCCGGATTACGCTTCGGTGAGGCACTTCTTAAACTGGGTCTGATTGATCTGGCGGGACTGAGACACGCTCTCACTCGGCAGGCCAAGGTGACAATCTATTCGCTGATTCTCTACCCGGAGGGTCGTTACCAGATTTACAGTGGTGATGGTTCGCTGCCGCCGGAAGAGAGCGTCTCCCTTGAGATTACAGCTCTGATACGGGAGGCCTCTCACCATCAAACCGAGTGGGCGGCAATCAGGCAGACGCTGCCCAACCTGAACACCTCTCTGGAGTTCTGCTCAGACGGTCGCAACAAGCTTGAGAAAGTAAATCTTTCTCCCCAGCAGGAAGAGACACTGACCCATATCGACGGCAATCGTACGATCAACGAGATCTGTGTTGCTTCGTCATTGATGGATTATGAGGTCTACCGTTTTCTGTACCTGATGGTCAAGGCAGGGGTCTTGAAATAGGATTCGGAGCACTTCAACAGCATGAGCAAGGGCCCATACAGAAATTCTGTTCCCCTTTATAATTTGAAGTTTTGGTTCGTGACATTAAGTCTTTAAGGTCTTCCTGATTGTTTTAACGATGCCTTCGGCATCGAGTCCGTAGCGGGACCTCAACTCGGCCTGGCTGCCCTGTTCAACAAATTTATCCGGTATACCGATTCTCGTTACCGCAACATGCACCCCGGCATCGCTTAGCATTTCAAGAACCGCAGAACCAAACCCGCCTTCCAGGACATTCTCCTCAAGGGTAAAAACATGAGCTTTGTTCTCAGCCTCGGCGACCAAAAGCTCCTGATCAAGAGGCTTGAGGAAAACAGGATCTACGACAGCGAGATGAAGGCCTTCGCCGGCCAGGGTCTCGGCCGCGGCCAAAGCTTCTTCTACCAGAGCTCCGACTGCGAAGATGACACCATCTCCACCCTCCGTTAACTTTTCCGCCTTGCCGACCACCAGCTCACGCGGCGTTTCAAAGGCAACACCGGTCCCCGCACCTCTCGGGTAACGGAAGGCAAAAGGACCGTTGTAAGCAAGAGCCGTTACCATGGCATGCCGCAGATAATTCTCATCCCGGGGAATCACAAAAACCAGATTCGGGATATGTCGCATGAAAGAGAGATCGAACACACCGTGATGGGTCGGGCCATCAGCTCCGACAAGACCGCCACGGTCCAGGGCAAAGGTCACGGCCAGGTTCTGCAAACAGACGTCATGCAAAACGCAGTCGTAGGCTCGCTGCAGAAAGGTTGAATAAATGGCCAGAAACGGTTTTATGCCGAGGGTCGCCATGCCAGCGGCATAGGTGACGGCATGCTGCTCGGCAATGCCGACATCGAAACAACGGTCCGGAAACCTTTTGGCAAAAGCGGCAAGTCCAGTGCCCTCGAGCATGGCTGCGGTTATAGCCACAATCCGGTCATCTTTTTCTGCCAGTTCGGTTAAGGTCTGGCCGAATACCGCCGTATAGCTGGGCGGACCGGCACTCCCTTTCCTGATTTCACCCGTGACCGGGTCAAAGGGCCCGACACCATGATAAAGATGAGGTTTTTCTTCAGCCGGCGGGTAGCCCTTGCCCTTTCTGGTCACCACGTGCATGAGCACAGGACCGTCCATGTGGGTAATGTTTTCCAGTGTGGGCAGTAACTCTTCCAGTTTATGGCCATCAATTGGGCCGACGTAATCAAAATCAAAAGCCTCGAAAAGCATCCCGGGAGTCAAAAACCCCTTTACGGCTTCTTCCGCTTTTTTCGCCAGGCGCCTCAGGTCTTTACCGACTTTAGGGACGTTGTCGAGGAAGTTTTCTGTCTCTCTTTTCAGGCGTACAAAAAAATCGGAGGTTAGCTGTCGACTGAAAAAAGACGACAGGGCGCCTACGTTTGGAGAAATCGACATTTCGTTGTCGTTGAGAATGACGAGAAGGTTTTTTTTAAGGTGTCCGGCCTGATTCAAAGCTTCGAACGCGAGGCCAGCGGTCAGGGAGCCATCGCCTATTACAGCAACAATCCTCTCCTTTCCGCCCTTCGCATCGCGTGCCGTTGCCATGCCGAGAGCCGCTGAAATCGAGGTACTGGAGTGACCGACACCAAAAGCGTCGTGAGGGCTCTCACTGCACTTCGGAAAGCCGCTGATGCCATTCAGTTGCCTTAAAGTGTTGAAACGCTGGAAGCGTCCGGTCAGCAGTTTGTGGGCATAGGCCTGATGACCGACATCCCAGACGATCTTATCCTTGGGCGACTCAAAGACCCTGTGTAACGCAATCGTTAGCTCGATGACGCCGAGAGAACTCGCCAGATGCCCACCGGTTTCAGCGACAGTGTTGACAATAACATTCCGGAGTTCCTCTGCCAATTTCGGCAACTGGTCTTCAGGAAGGGCCTTCAAAGCGGCAAGAGGATTTTCCAGCTTCAGTAACTCGGACATATTCACCATATATTATTAAAAGGTTTCTTTATGAGCTTCGATCAACAATATAGCGGGCCAGCGACTGCAAGGTCGCGGCTTTATCACCAAGTGGACTCAGTGCTCGAACGGCAATCTCACAAAGTTCACTGGCACGTTCTCGTGCTTCGTTGACGCCAAGCAGAGCCGGATAAGTCGCTTTGCCACGTTCCTGATCGCTGCCAATAGGCTTGCCTAATTCAGACGCTTCACCAACCACGTCCAGAATATCATCTGCGATCTGAAAAGCCAATCCGGCTGCACCCCCAAAACGGGTTAATGCTTCGAATTGCATTTCATCACCACCCCCCAGCACAACACCCACCTGGACAGAGGCCAGAATCAAGGCTCCGGTCTTATGGGTATGAATATATTCAAGGGTTGGAAAATCAATTTCCTTGCCTTCAGACTCCATGTCGATAACCTGGCCACCGACCATCCCTTGTGAGCCGGCATAACGCGCCAGGATCTCTATCACCCGCAGGGCGTTTTCCGCAGGGATCCCGGCATTGACCTTCACATCGGCCAGCAACCGGAACGCCTCGGTCAAGAGGGCATCACCGGCGAGGATGGCTGTCGCTTCGCCGTAAATCTTGTGATTCGTGGGACGCCCGCGCCGGAAGTCATCATCGTCCATGGCGGGGAGATCATCGTGCACAAGAGAATAGGTATGGATCATTTCCAGGGCACAAGCGGCATGCAGAACATTTTCTGCAGAGCCACCGACCGCCTCGCAAGCGGCAATCATCAGAATCGGGCGTAGCCGCTTGCCCCCGGCGAACACAGAGTAGCGCATCGATTGGTGCAGGGACCAGGGCATCAACTCTGCGGACGGCAACCATTTCTCCAGAGCCTGATCCACTCGCGCAGAACGATCACTGAGATAGTCTTTGAGGTTTATGGGGCTCTCAATCCTGGTCATCATGCTCGCCAAAAGGCTCCGTGGTAAAGGAGCCATCGGTATTTTTCATCAAAGTCTCAATGCGACCCTCGACCGCCTGCAGTTTTTTACGGCAGAGATTGGCGCTTTGCACTCCCGCTTCAAAACAATCCAGGGACTCATCCAGAGGCATCTGCCCCTTTTCGAGCCGGGCAACGGCCTCTTCGAGGTTTTTCAACGCTTGCTCAAAGGTCATATCTTCAGGCATTCCGATTCCTTTTGCTTTTAAGACATCACGCGCTTGAGCACGGTGTCAAGCAACTTAATCAGTTTTCGTCCGGAAACGGTTCTTTTCCGCCGATGCTGCGTCAATCAGCGGGCTGGCTTGTGCGGCGTACCGATGTACGCCTCCGCGCCAGTCCTTGATTTCCTTGCCTCGACGAAAAATTCCTCGTTTCCAGATCGAAAACTTCACTCCATCCTGAGTATCCGAATGGGCATTAATTATTAAATGCAGCCAAAAGTGCGAGAGGATCAATCCGCTCGCCAAAAAGTTTCACTGTCAAATGCAGGTGGGCTCCTGTTGATCGTCCGGTACTGCCGACCTTGCCAAGGACCTCAGTCACGAGCAGGTCATCGCCTTCTGCCACCAGAACTTCGGACAGGTGTGCATACAAGGAGAAGAGCCCCTCACCATGGTCAACCACGACGGTGTTGCCAGTATAAAACAGATCGGCGACCAGTGCGACTCGCCCATTGCTGATCGGACGCACCGGAGTTCCCATGGGGCTGCGAAAATCCGTGCCGCTGTGGGGGGACTTCGGCTTGCCATTCAATACCCTGCGTTTGCCAAAGACACTATTGACGGCATCGTCGACCGGCGTCTCGAAGGTTGTCCAGAAACGTGGGGATCTGCCGGCAAAAACTTCCGTTAGGCGATTATTTTCCCTGCTGATTCGTTCACGGTCCTGCTTGCCCGGTGTAACCATACGCTCCGGGAGGGTCAGGCGTTCTTCAGGGCGTTGTTTATCAACAACGGTCAGCAGCAACTCTGTGGTTGATGTCTGCCCCTGACGATCGACCATGGCGGCAAGCACAGGGTATTGACCTGCAGGAACATCCAATCCAACCGGCAATAATGCGATCGCCCCATCACTGTCTGGATAAAGGTAATAGACCTCTTCATTAAAACGCGCCACTGCAAAAGAGAGCGGTGTCCCCTGCCATTGCAACACGGCAACTTCGCCGTTATGAACCTGCCCGGAACGCAGGGACAACTCATCCGCAAAGACCGGCAAAGCCAGCAACAGAACAATCAACAGGACAAAGCAGAGCTGTCTCATGAATCGACCTCCTCGACCCTGGTGCGCACCTGCCCGCGCGCAAAGCGCAGCCAGAGAAAATCATTGACTGCAAGGTCTTCTGTACTGACAAGCCCTTTACCTGATTCTTCTTTACTGGCGAGCACATAGCCGCGCTCCAGTTGCAGCAAGGGGGACAATGAGTTGAGCCGGCCGGCAGGAAGTCCCAGAGCATCAGAATATTCCCGCATCCGGGAAGACATGGCCAGGGTGAGCCTGTTGACAAGGGCGTTGACACCATCAGGCAGGCTGACGATATCCCTGCATCTCTGTCTGAGCCGTATTTCAAGACCGGCAAGCCGCTCGCCAATCAAAGCAAGGGACTGATCGACCCGGGACTGCAACCTGACAATCAAGTGATCAAGGTGAGCCTCCAGCTCCTGTCGATTCCTGGCAACCAGTTCAGCTGCGGCACTTGGCGTGGGTGCGCGCAAATCGGCCACAAAGTCGGCAATGGTATAGTCCGTCTCATGGCCGACAGCCGAAATCACGGGAATTTCGGACGCAGCGATTGCCCTGGCAACCAGATCCTCGTTAAAAGCCCACAAATCTTCCAGCGAGCCGCCCCCCCGACCGACGATCAGGACATCCAGACCGCCGTATTGATTCAGATCAGCGATTGCTGCAGCGATCTCTCCGGCAGCTTCATCGCCCTGGACCTTGACAGGTCGCAGCAGCAAATGAATATCGGGCGCACGCCGACGCAGAACATTGCAGATATCATGGATTGCAGCCCCTGTGGCCGAGGTGACGATACCGACCGATTGCGGGAAAGCCGGCAAGGGTCGCTTGCGTTCCTCCGAGAACAAGCCCTCGGCGGCCAACTCTGCCTTACGTGCTTCAAAGGCCGCTTGCAGCCGGCCCTGCCCTGCCTGAGTCAAGGTATCAACGACCAGCTGCATTTCACCACGTGCGACATAAACCGTCACCGTTCCGGAACACACAACCTGGGCGCCATCTTTGGGCGGACACTCAACCAGACGGTTGCGGCTGCGGAACATCACACCCCGCAACTGAGCGCCGCTGTCCTTGAGCGTAAAATACCAGTGACCTGAAGCAGGGGCGGCAAAATTTGAGATTTCTCCCTCGACCGTCACCGAGACAAAGTTACTTTCGACGACATCCTGAAGAAGTTTAACCAGGCCGCTGACCGTTAATTTGCGGGGACCGCCCGTCATTGGCCACACCCCCTATATCTTGTGGTTTTTATTTGACTTTTCATCAATTTCACCCTATATATTGGCGACTCTGAACCAACAAGGGAACCTTATGTCTGCACCCTACATCGTAACCATATCAAGTGAAAAAGGCGGGGTCGGCAAGACCACCCTGGCAACCAACCTTGCCATTTACCTGAAAGCCCTTCACGAAGATCTTCCAGTCACCCTGTTGAGCTTTGACAACCATTTCTCAGTCGACCAGATGTTCCGAATCAATCGGCAGCAGGAGCGAGGAGACGTTGCCGGTCTTTTCTCTGGCAGCAACCCAGACGACCTCATAGAGGTCGGGGAGTATGGAGTTCAGTATATTCCATCCAGCAAACAACTGCACAGCTTGCGCCGGGAGCTGGAAGACCCGACTGCCCTGGCCCGGGCTCTGGCAAAGTCATCTCTGGGTGGCATCATCATCATTGATACCCGTCCAGACCTGGACATATTCACTCAGAGCGCACTTTACGCTGCAGACAGGGTGATTGTTCCTGTCAAAGATGCGCCCTCCATGGACAACTGCCGGCACATCTACGAATTCTTCGATGAACATGGCCTTTCGCGACGTCCCTTGCGCATTCTACCCTGTCTGGTTGATGGTCGCATCCACTTTGAAGGGCCTTTTCGTGACCCTTACCAGTTATTGAAGGCCTATGCCATCAATCGCGGCTACCGCTGTCTGGAAGGGTTCATTGCCAAAAGCCCCAAGGTAGAATCACTCAATACCAATCCCGAAGGCAAAATCTACCCGATCCTCAGTCACGGGCGCCAGACCGAAGTTCATCTGCAGATGACCCACATCGCCCGGCAGGTTTATCTGCACAGCCTCGATACCGGGACGAGGCGCCTGGACGAGTATCGCAAAGACATGGCCGAGGCCGAAGTTGAGCATCAAAGTGCCTATGAATTGCGGCGCAGGACCCTGTCGAGCAACTGTTTGGTCTGCGGTAATCCCCTGGTCGGCAAAGAGAGCATCGGCAAGGCCGGCTATTTCGCGCAGACCTCGGACCTGAAGGTGTCCGGTTTTGTCGAGGAAGAATGCTTTACCAGCCTGGTGTTCCGCTACTTCTATGGAGCGAAGCGCTCCATTGAATGCCATGATCCAGTTTGGGAGTTGTTTCGCGAATCCGCGCAACGATCTTATTTTCTCTTGCAAAGGGCTCCGCACACGAAAAACTTCTATCAGCAGAAACTATCCTTCTATCGTTTTGACGACAGCGGCCTGGAAGTCTCGCACAAGACGATCGAACTGCAGGAGTTCGAAAAGCGCCTGCTCTCCAAAGAAAGGTCAGATCTGTTTCCTCTTCTCGAGAGAACGCTCTTTAACGATCAGGGGCGACTGGAAGACGCCTTCCTG
Source organism: Deltaproteobacteria bacterium (assembly GCA_024636215.1). Next base: position 52,278 of record JAGXHL010000097.1, on the reverse strand, counting down.
CTTTTGCGCAAGGTCAGCTCCGACCTGCCGGAAGAAATCCTCTACGACCAGAACTTTGCAAACTTTTCCGCAATCATGAACAAGGTCGGCACTCAACTCCCTTGAGCCACAGCCTGTTTCTGCAGCAGCACCGACACCGGTACCAGGGTAATCCCTCGCTCTATCAAAATGGGCAGCTCTCTGCGCAAAGCTTCCAGGGTTTCCGGGTAAGGATGACAGATACCGATTGCCATTCCTTGCTTACGCGCCCTGGCTTCCAGTTTCTTCAATTGCCCCACAATCGCATTGACCTCGGCAACATTATCCAAAAAAACATCACGATCCAGTGTCGGAACCTTGTAACGGCGCGCTGTCTCTGCAGCTAGAGAATGCCCCGTCGTCCGACTGTCAACAAAGAACAAGCCTTTTTCCTGCAGCATTTTCATGACAGGTGCCAAAGCCCTGGCATTTTCCGTAAAACGTGACCCCATGTGATTGTTGATTCCGGTTACATAGGGGATATTTTTCAGGAATTGATCCAGACGGTTGCGAATTTCCTCATCACTATAGGCCACAAAAAGGGCATCTTCTCCGGGATTGACAGCCGGGTAGCCCTGTGGCTCCATCGGCGTGTGCAACATGACTTCACGCTCGCCGGCATGAGCAAGCTCGGCCACTTGAACCGCCCGGGCCTCACCGGGAATGATGGCGAAAGTCACCGGTTGCTGCAGTGCAAGAAGGGCTTCTGCCGTAGCGAGACTTCGTCCAAGATCATCCATGATAATTGCCACGAGGGGTCCCTCAGGCAAGTCAGGTTCCTGCGGCAGAAAGTGGATAACAATTAATGTCCGCCGGTTTTTCTCAATCGTCAGTGAGTTTGACTCACGAATACGAACAGAGTAGTCACCGGTAAGCTTCTGGATCCGGGCATTGAATCCGGCGATCATCCCTGCAGAAGGGAATTTGCCTTCAAGGGTGTAGCGCGAGGGTTTATGACCTAAATCTCGCTGGACTTCGTTTACCTCAACATTCAGTGAGGCCAGAAACGTCTCAACCTCGTTGTGAACTTTCTTGAGAGGGTCCACCTGCGGTGCCGCTACAGGTTTTGGCACAGCTGCGGATGGCTGTTCTTTCATGTGCGCAAAGAAAACCATGCCTGCCAGCAGACATCCGGCTACGCCCAGAATGAGCAACAAGAGTCTGTTTTTCAAGAAAAAATCAGGGCGCCGCTTTTTCGGGCGGCGCCGCTGGCTTGGTTTTCTCATCGACTATTCTTCCCGGTCAGACTGGCAAGGGGTTCATTCAGGCAGCTTTCAAACCCTGCAATATCGTCCAGCCTTTCAGCAGGTCAAGAGCCCGCATCAATTGATAATCCTTGCGGGTTTCCTCATCGGGCAGGTTCTCGTCACCGGACAGGTTCTCTTCACCGGGCGCACCAACCTCGCCATTGACTTCTGTATTAAAATGATTCTTCAGATCTTTTTCTCGAAAATGCTGCATTCCCGCAACCGTTGTCACTTCGCTCGGTAAGACTTCGATGTCAGGGACAATGCCCCTGGCCTGAATCGAAGTGCCGTTCGGTGTGTAATACTTTGCAGTCGTCAGGCGCAAGCCCGAATCATCACTCAGTGGAATAATCGTCTGTACCGAGCCTTTGCCAAAACTTTGCGTCCCCATAATCACTGCACGGCCATGATCCTGCAGGGCACCGGCAACAATCTCCGAGGCACTGGCGCTGCCGCCATTGATCAAAACGACCATGGGATAGTCAGGTTCGGTACCACTATGCATGGCGGAAAATTCCATCTGTGCAGCCTCTTCCCGTCCCTGGGTATAGACAATCAAGCCCTCGGAGAGGAACTCATCACTGACTTCTATAGCCTGATCCAGAAGGCCGCCGGGGTTGTTGCGAAGATCCAGGACCAACCCCTTGAAAGTGCCGTCATGATCTTTTCGCAACTGCTCCAAAGCTTTACCGAGTTCTTCACCGGTCCGTTCCTGGAACTGGGCCAGGCGGATATAAACAAAGCCCTTTTCGAGAACCTTTGATTTCACGCTCTTGACCTTGATGACTTCTCGTTCAAGGGTAAACGGCACTGGTTTCTCAAAACCTGGTCGCATGATTGTTATGCTGATGGAGGTTTTCGGCTTGCCGCGCATCAGGTGTACAGCCTCCATAATTTCCATATCCTTTGTATACTGATCTTCAATTTTCAGGATATGGTCACCAGCCAGCAGCCCGGCTCTTGATGCAGGGGTGTCCTCGATGGGCGCAACGATCGTAAGGACCCCGTCACGCAAAGATATTTCAATCCCCAGGCCGCCAAATTCGCCACGGGTGTCGACCTTCATCTCTTTGTAGATGTCCGGCGACATGAACCCAGAATGAGGATCGAGAGAAGCAAGCATGCCATCGATTGCCCCATAAACCAGATCCTTGATCGTCACCTCTTCCACATAGCTGCGTTTAATAATCGTCAGAACATCGGTAAACAGCTGCAATTCCTGATAGTCTGTCGCGGCCTCGGCTTGTCGAACGTCAAGACGGTCAAAAGACAGCATGCTGAGGATCAGGGCCAGCAACAAGCAGGAGAGCAAAACAACAGGTCGTTTTTTGAGGCGCATACTTCCCTCCAGAGATTAACGCGGCTTCAACCAGTCGGATGGATCCAGGGGCTTGCCCCCCTGACGGATTTCAAAATAGACGGCATCCCGACCTTCAAAACCGGAGAAGGCCACTACTTCATCAGCAGCAACCAGCTCTCCGAGATTTTTTGTGAAACGTGCCACGTGTGCGTAGAGCGTATAAAACTTTTGCCCATGATCGATGATCATCAGTTTACCATAACCACGCAGAGGTTTGGCAAAGATGACTTTACCGGTGGCAGCAGCTTTCACAGGAGTTCCGACGGCAGCTTCAATATCGAAGCCATGGCTCTCTATGAGAGTGCCGAGATCACCATGGCGACTGGTGCCATACCCGACCCTGAGTTTGCCTGCAACGGGCCAGAACAATCGTCCCTTTGAGGTTGCAAGGCCATCCAGCGTTACAGTATAGGATTGCGTCTGCTCTGTTTCAAGTTTTTTGACGAGCCCGTTGAGACGCATGGCTTTAGCTCGTAGTTCCTGGACAACACCTTCAAGGAGATCTGCGTCCTGCTTGACTTTGGTCAGCAGGGCTTGTTTGCTTTGCCTGGCTTTGCGCAGCGTTTGCGCTTCCTCCTGACTCCGCTCGACCACAGCAGACTGTTTGCTTTGCAAATCCTCCAGCTCCTCCAGGAGAACGCGATGGGATTCGGTTTGTTGGCGGTACTCGCTGAGCAGGTCTCGATCATAGCGTACCATTCTGGAGAGGAAGGTATACTTTTCAGCAATCTCTCGAGGGCTCTCAGCCTTGGAGAGCAGCGCCTTGATCAAACCGACTTCGCCGGTTTTGTAGAGTACGACGAGGCGGTTTCGCAGCTGTTGCTCAGTACGGGCCTGTTGCGTTTCAAGCTCTTTGAGGGACTGTTGCTGCTTTTCCAGGCGATCGGAAAGCTGCGCAAGTTGCTGACTGCTTTTTTGCGTCAACTGTTCTATCCGGCGTGTTTCGGAGGAGAGTCGGGCAAGTTCTTCCGAGAGAGAACCGCTTTGCGACTCCTTGTTGCGCAGCCCTTGCAAAGCGTCTTCGATCTGCTTCTCGATCCGGTTGAGACGTTCCTTGCTCGCAGCCAGATCATCCGCCACGACGGGAGACACATGAAAGGACCCAGCAAGGCCGCATAACAAGATCGCGCAGAAACTTTTACCGATCACGCCGTACAGCCTTTTCATGACACTCCGAAACGTACAAATTTTCGCAAAGCAAACAGACTGCCCATCAGGCCTATGAAGCCACCACCAACAACCAACGCAAGCTGCCAGACCGGAGGCAGGAAATGGATGGTGTCGATACCGGTGATCAAAAGCAGGTTGCCGAGAGTTTTTTGCAACAGGATCCGAAATACCAGGAAACTCAAGCCGAGCGCAGCGACGCCTCCCAAAAGGCCCTGAAGAGCGCCTTCAACAAGGTAGGGAAGCTTGATGAACAGTGACGTTCCGCCCACCATTGCCATGGCCTCGAGTTCATCCTGACGCGCGTAAAGAGTCAGCTTGATCGTGTTGGCGACAATCACCAACGCGGCAAATACCAGAAAACCGCCAAGAGCAGAGCCGGACACGCGCAGCAAAAGGAGAAAAGCCTCCAGCTTCTCCAGCCAGCCCTGGCCATATTGCAGATCAGAAAAGCGCTGATCCTTGCGTATGCGTTCAACGACAGAATCCAGCGCTGACTTGTTGCGCGATTCATCGGCGAGAGAGATCTCAAGAGACGCCGGCAATACCTCTTCACCAAGGCCTTCGATCAGATCAGCATCGTCGCCAAGGCGCTGACTGAAACGTTCCAATGCGTCCTTGCGAGAAACGAAGGTCACCTCGCCAACCTCGGGGTAAGCTTCAATCTCCTTGATCCAGCTTTTAACAATTTTTGCTTCAGGAACCTTATCCAGGTAAGCAACGATTGCCAGGTTCTCACCCCATGAGGCGGTCAATTGCTGCACATTGAGAACAGCAATGGCAAAAAAAGCCAGCAGGGCCAAAGCCACCGCAACGGTCCCAACCGAGGCCAGGCTCAGCACAGGGCTTTGCCTTATGTTACGCAAAGCACGTTTCAGAAAATAACCAGCGCGCATCAACATCAGAATTGTCCCGCTTTTCCGGAAGACCCTCTGAACAGCGGCAGGTCATCGTTGGCAAGTCTGCCCGCTTCCAGAGAGACGACCCGTCTGGGAAACTCACGAATCAAGCTGCGATCGTGGGTCGCCATAATAATCGTTGTGCCGCGTGCATTCGCCCCTTTGAAAAGGCCCATAATATCGAGAGTCACTTCCGGGTCAAGGTTGCCTGTCGGTTCATCCGCCAGCAGGATCAAAGGATCAACCACCAGGGCCCGCGCCACGGCAACCCGTTGTTGTTCGCCACCGGAGAGTTGTAAGGGGTAATGATTGAGACGATGTTCAAGCCCAACACTTTTCAGAGTCTGGTAAACCTTTTTGCTGATTTCAAATCGCTTGCGACCCTGAACCTCTAGAGGAAAGGCGACATTTTCGAAAACGCTACGCCGATTCAGTAATTTGAAATCCTGAAAGATGATACCGAGATTGCGACGAAGATAAGGGATACGGGCGGCTCCGTAACGAGTGATGTTGCGACCGTTGACCAGAATTTGTCCGCGCGTTGGGCGTTCGGCACAGTAAAGGAGTTTGAGCAGGGTCGACTTGCCGGCCCCTGATGGCCCGGTCAGGTAGACGAACTCACCCTTCTCAACCTTGAGGGTGATATCGTTCAGTGCGTTCTGATCACGCTGGTATGCCTTGCAGACATTAAAGAGCTGAATCATAATCCTGCAGCTATGATTATGGAAATTAGAATGACAGGCAAATCCTGACGAGTAAAGCCGGAAGAGTCTGCTCCGAACGCACACAGATCGTTGCCGGCACCGGCGTCTACCAATCCCGGTAAGGGATACCATTCAGGCCGATCAGGTCACTGCCGCTATGCACGTCTTCAAGCCCTCCCTCGGCAAACTCTCCCTCAAGAGAAGGGGTTGGCGCAACTTCTTCCCAAGTTTCGGTCGACTGGGTAAAAGGATCGCGGGGTACGGCACGCAGGTATTTGCTTGCGACCAGGTCCTCAAGCGACTCGGGGTAGCTGATATGGTCTGCGAAATAGGCATCGATGGCACGGCGCATCTGGTGGAGGTCTTCCATCAGGACAGCTTCACGGGCTTTGATCAGGTTACGCTGATAGTTCGGCACAACGATACTGGCCAGGATACCGATTATGCTCATGACGATCAGCAACTCGATCAGGGTAAAACCTCGCTGTGATCTTTTTCTATCTTGCAAGCTCATACTGTTCACCAGGTGTTGTAAGGCGTCCCATCCAGTGCCGAGCGCTGGCTCTGGGAATAAACATCGTAAATATCGTTACCACTATAAAAAGTCGAATCCGGGTCATCCTCATAGGAACGCAACCCCCACCCCTCATCATACTCATCAAAGGGGTCTGCAGGCAAACGCCTCAGGTATTTGCGTTTATAAGGATAGAGACCTCCCCAGTCATCGCCTTCAACAAGGGATTCGAGATCCTCTGGATAACCGGTTTCATCGATCGAGGCGATAATCTTTTTTTCGACCACGGCTCTATCGTAATCAGCTTTGTAATGGTCGATAGCGGTACGGATTTCACGCAAGGAACGCCTCAGTTCCAACTCTTTGCCCCGTATCGCCGTGACTTCAGCCATAGGCACAACCACCGTGGCAAGCACAGCCAGAATTGCCAGAGCGATAATCATCTCCAGAAGAGTCAGGCCACGTTGCCTTTCAGCCTTTGCTATGTAACGCAACAGACTCAACGTATCTCAATCGTGACCGCTTCAGGAGCAACCTGCAGCCGGGCACCTTCCGGGTTACGGAAATTGACACGATTGACTTCCAGGGTTGTTTCACCCTCGGCAAGCGCCTTGAAGTTCAGATTAAACAGAACTCCCGACCCTGAAGCCCCTTTGCCTCCGGTGCCCTGTTTGTAGCCGACAATGATCTGTCCCGTCGTGCGGTTGGGGCTGCTGGAGAAAACCGTGGACTGGCCATCCTGCTTGAGGAAGGATCCTTCGTTGAGATTGATCAGTTCAAGAAGCGCCGGATCATATTTAATGAAAAGTGGCGCACTGTAAAGGTTTTCAACATCTTTAACCTCTAAGGCGACAGAGAATTCCTGACCCTTTTCAACGCCGGCCGGTGCCTCAAATTGTAAAGAGGTTAAGCCTGTGTCTGGCATCTCGAGAACAAGGGGCGGGACCACGTCCTGAGGTTCTGCAATCACTTCTGACGACACTGCTTCTGTCGGCACTGCTTCTGTCGGGATTACTTCTGTTGCCGTCGGTCCTTCACCCTTGACCGGAGACGGGTCGCCTAAGCCAGCCGTTTCTTCGATCGCTGCGCCTTCGGTTGCCTCAGGGCTATCAACAGCCTGCGAAACGTCTTCTACTGTCGTCACAGCATCAGCAGGCTTTTCAGACTGCAGGGGTTCGCTCGCAGGGGCACTCTGAGGCTTGGTCGCCTCGACTTCACTCATCAGGTTTTGAGCAAAAGCACCAAAATTAGGTCCGTCTTTCAGATCATCTTCACCACCGGACCAGATTGTTGCAACATCGAGGTCTGGAACTTCGACTTTCTTGATGATGTATGGCGTGATAGACAGGATGATTTCACGCTTCTCCTCAGTATCTGAAAAGTTTGTAAACAGACTGCCGATAAGCGGGATATCGCCGATAAAAGGCAAGGTCGTTTTGTTGTTGGTGTTGTTTGATTCATACAAGCCGCCAAGGATGGTGCGCGCGCCATCAAGCAACACCAGGGCGGTTTCTGCATTGGTTGTTGTCAGTGCAATCGGTGATTCACCCGTTTTATCATCAACATCGAGTCTTTCCGCCGTACTGACCTCCAGTTTTATCTTGGTCAAGACGCTGCCATCGAGCTGTATGGTTGGTTCAATATCGAGCTTGATGCCGGAGTCTACATACTGGACAGTCTGAGAGGTAAAACCTTCGCTGGTTGTACTGCCGGAGGTCGTCACGACCGGGTCGCGTTTACCGATATGGACTTTCGCTTTCTCATTGTTCTTGACCCGGATTTTAGGACTCGCCAGCAGCTCTGTCGTACTCAAGCTCTTCGCATAATCGAAAGCGGCGGAGGGAACAGTATAGAAGGTCTCCAGCCCGCTGAGACTCCCTGTGACTAATGGTGAGGAAATAGTTGCAACACCCTCCTCTCCTGTTGCACCAAAACCAACGGTGGTACTGTACTGGCTGAGCTTAGGCCCGAAAGTCAGGTTTTCAGTATCCCTGACCGAAAGCACTTCGACATCGAAGAGTACTTCGGAATCCGAGCGATCGGCAGCAGACAGAATCTGTTCGGCCAGGCGTATAACCTGCGGCGTATCTCTGATAACCAGGGCATTGCGCTCTTCGTGGACGAATATTTTGCGCAGTTGCAGCATGGTGCGCAGCATGTTGACCGCTTTTTTAGCATCGATATGTGACAGGTAGAAGGTTTGGATTATCTGGTCACCGTACTGTTTGTCTTTCTCGCGGGATTGCGGATAAATAATAATCGTCTTGCTGTTGAGCACTTTCTTGTCCAGCCCGTTCATCTGCATGATCAGTTCCATCGCCTGAAGGAAGCTGGCCTTTTCCAGAAGCACGGAAATTGTCTGGTTGCGGATCTCTTCGTCAAAGATAAAGTTAATGCCGCTCAATTTTGACAGGATAGCAAAAACTTCCTTGATGTTGGCATCTTTGAAACTCAAGGTGATGGGTTCTTCAGACGCCACATCCAGATCAATGCCGTCCATGGCAACTTTCTTCTGGTCTCGATCGAGAAGGTCTTTAATCGCCAAAGCCCGGACATTCTGCGGATTCAGTTTCAAAGCGCCATCAATGGCCTTTCTGGCCGGCAGAAGGTTTCTTTTCCCCCATAATTTTGCAGCTTCTTCCGCGAGCCTTTCGGCTTCGAGAAGATCAAGGATCTCCTGTTCTTCCTGAGACGCGACTTCCACACTCGGATCAAAGCTTTTTGCGATACGATATTCTTCCACCGCCGCAGCATATTTGCCTTCATTGGCCAGGGCACGCGCTTTTCTGACATGGGTCGCGGCGGCCCGAGTCTGGGCAGAAACCAGCTTCAGCTTATAGGTTTTACTGGCGGGTTCCAGCTTCACCGCTTCGCTATATTTGACAATCGCCAGATCAAAATTTTCTTCAGCAGCGAACTGTTCAGCTTCTTCAAAAGCCGACCTCGCATGTTTTGCTTGCAGGTATGCGGAACAACCACTCACCTGAAGAGCGGCGAGTAACACGAGCGCCCAGCCGACAAAGCGGACCTTATTGATTCGAGCCATTGGTTTCTCCCTCTACATCATCCCCTTCAACAGGTAAGTCATCCTCAGATGCTCCCTCGGGGTAGTTCTCTTCAATAACAGGGTTGTTCTCATCAGTTAAAGGGTTGTTCTCTTCAATAACAGGGTTGTTCTCTTCAATAACAGGGTTGTTCTCTTCAATAACAGGGTTGTTCTCATCAGTTAAAGGGTTGTTCTCATCAGTTAAAGGGTTGTTCTCATCAATTACAGGGTTGTTCTCTTCAATCGTCTCGGGGAAATCGGTTTCACTTTCCTGAGGTGTTTCAGGACGTAAAATTCTCCGATTAAAACTTTTGGCCCGCGGCAAACTGATCGGAGCCGACGGAGCCAAGCGAGCCGGCGCGCTCACTGAAGCGCTTAATTTCTGTTGTTCAATCAATGGAATCTCGATCAAACCTTCGCGACCACTATGACGAACCTGTAAAAGATCTCCACTGATATCCACGACAGTAAATTCCAAATCGGTACCAAATTTTTCACCTTGTTTGGCGAGAAACAGGCTGCCTTGGCTGGAGAGGAAAACCGTCTTTTCTCCCTCCTTATCAAGGAAGCCAAGGAAAGTAAACTGCGACAAGGCTTTTTGAACAACCTCGATTGGCACCATCTCTACCACAGGAGGAGGAGGCGCAACAATGACAGGCTGTTGCACTTGCGGTCTCTTCACGGCAGCAACCACCGGTGGTCGCCGTTGACCGAACCGGAACACGTCACGCGCTGCACCGGGGAAATCCTTAATATCCGCTTCGAGGAATGCAAAATCAATACGCTCTTGAGAAAACCTGCTTTGCTGGTCTTTCGACAAGTTGTCAAGCGCTTGCGCTTGGCGAGCGCGTGGACTTGCACTCCTCGGCGGGGCTTTTTCGAGCCTCGGTGTTGCCAGATAGGCGTAAATCAGGCAGAGCGCCAGGATACCCAACAAGGCCGCCAGGACCATGCGTTTGCGATTCATGACTCACGACTCCCCGACCTGAAGAGTGTCTCGAGATTCAAACCGAGCTTGACCGCGTCACCTTCCACACTCTGCAGACTGAGCTGCTTGATCGAGATCAGACGAGTTGATTGTTCCAGAGAGTAGATAAACTTTTTGAGCTGTTCATAGTTTCCCTCAACATTAAAATTCAAGCTGAGTTTCAGTAGTGCAGCCACTTTAAAGCCTTCAGAAGTATAGCTTATCTGGGTGATATTCAAGCCTGCCCGGTTGGAAAGAACCAGCAGCTCCTCAATCAAAGCAGTAAAATCACGATATTCCGGCATGGCCTGCTCGAACCTGGCAAGGTCCTGACTGGCAAGGACATAACGTTGTTCAGGCGTCTCTGCAGCGCCACCCTGGTTACGAAGGAGCTGCCGAACTTCCGTCTGTCGTTTGAGATAACGCGTCTCCTCTTCAACGACTTCAGGCACAATAAACTGGCCGAGTAAAACGAAGAGGAAAATATTCAGGCACAGCAAAGCGCCGAGCACAAGCAGAAAGACGCGATGAGCACTCCAGAGCAGTTTGAGGAGTTCTTTGATCCGCATCAGAAGGCCTCCCGAATCTGCAATGAAAAGCCTGTCAGGATCTGACTTCTGCCATTCGACTGCATCTCAATCTCGGCATGATTCTCAAGATAAGCCTGATTAAGGTCATCCGACTCGAGCAGGTTGTCGATAAACCTAGTCATAGCCGAAACATCTCGAGCAGTACAGGTTAAATGGACAGTACTTTGCTTGAAATCGGGTCGGATTGAGCGGAGGCTCACATCCATTGGGACAAGCTCTTCAAACCGGCTCAGCAGATGTGTCCATCGAAACTGATCTGCAGACACCAACTCATTTGCAGCGACAAGCTGCTCTTTTGCAGCAGCATGATTGCTTGTCGAGTATGTCGCCGGGGCACCGGGCACACTTGCAACCTGGGTCTCAAGCTCCGCAAAAAGGTCATCGAGCAGGCTTAATTGCCGATAGTTCTGGTAAAGGTAATAAACGTTAAACAGCAGCAACAAGACTACGATGGTGCAGGCAAAGGAGATCCAACGGCGAACACTCTGCCGATTCAGATAGGGTTTACTGGCAAGATTAAGTTTAATTTCCATTGTCGTCACATCATACGTTCTGCCGCGCCCAAAGCGGCAAGAACAGAACCCACAGGCTGTAAACCACCCGTTTTCCCCTCACCCGCGAAGCGCTTCAGGCCAGGGTCAAGACACTTGACTTCACGTTCAAAGGCAGAAGAGAGCAGTGCGTTAATCTCATCGTCCATATCGGGATCAACGTGGGCAAAGATAGCACAACGTTTCATGGCCGGAAAAGACTCATAAGCCTCGACAAGAGTTCGATGGATTTCCCGAAAAGCCTTTTGTGAATCGCCCTTGAATTCCCGTACCCGCTGATAACAGAGGCTGTGCCCGATCACGTATTGAATGCTCAACAGGCCTGTTTCCATACCAACCAGGATGAATTCACCGCCAAGATCGAGACGCGGACGATAGTAGTTGTAGAGATTCAAAGAATGAAAGTCGATCTGAATCGCATGCCGATTGGCTTCATTGACGAGATCTTCGTATTGTTCAAGAACCGGTAAAGTCATGGCAGCAACCACACATCTTTGCCGCCCGTCATCACGCTTCTCAAGTACCTGGTAATCAAGCTTGACCTGCCCCGGCGGTGCCGGCAAATGGCCTTTCAGCCTCCACTTGAGGATATCAACACCTTCCTGATGGGTTTTAAATGGCGCGTCAACGTCGGTGAGATAGATGCGGCCAGCGCGATCAGGCAAACTCAAGGCGATCCGCTCCTCCTTGCCGGCCAGAGCATCAACCCCACGTCGCAAGCCTTCAACAAAGCGCCTGGCATCACGAATATTCGGTTGCCTGCTGGAAACATCCAGAACCCCTTCCAGGCTCTCAAAACGCAAGCCGGTCAGACGTGTATGGCGTCGGTTTCGTTCGAGAGCCGCGAGGTAAAGCCCGCCAGGCTGGATGTCGACCCCGACAAATAACCTGCTCATGATTCGCCCCCCGCCTTTTCAACGAAGGTGACCCGGTTGATTTCAGCCAGCGTCGTCTCCCCTTTTAGCAATTTCTCTATTGCGGAATCGCGCAAGAACGACGTTCCGGCAGCGCGTGCCGCTGCCTTGAGGCGACTCACCGAGGCCTTGTTGATAATCAGATCGCGCAGGTTGTCATCCAGATCAAGGAGTTCCAGAATGGCCGTACGTCCATGATAGCCCTGGCCATTGCACTCCTTGCAACCCGCACCTTCATAGAAGGTATGATCCTTGAGCTTATCATAATCAAGACCGGAGGCGACAAAGTCCTCACGTTCATAAGTAACGGTTCGTTTGCAGTGGACACAGATTTTACGAATCAACCGCTGCGCGGCGACACAATTTAAGCTGGAGACAAAGTTATAAGCGTCAATCCCCATATGCAGGAAACGGCCCAGGACATCAAAGACGTTGTTCGCATGCACAGTCGTGAAGACCAGATGGCCGGTAAGAGCCGACTGCACAGCGATCTGAGCTGTTTCCGGGTCACGAATCTCACCGACCATAATCTTGTCAGGGTCGTGACGCAGGATAGAGCGCAAACCACGGGCAAAGGTCAGGCCTTTTTTCTCGTTGACCGGAATCTGGACCACCCCTTTGAGCTGGTATTCGACAGGATCTTCAATGGTGATGATCTTTTCCTGTTCGTTAAAAATCTCTGTCAAAGCCGCATAGAGCGTGGTCGTCTTGCCGCTACCGGTTGGACCGGTAACCAGCACCATGCCATAAGGCTCACGAATCATGCGCCGGAAGCGGGCCAGTTCATGCCCTTCTATGCCGAGGACATCAAGGGTCAAACCGTGCAGATCCTTGGCGATACTTTCTTTATCGAGGATACGAATGACGGCATCCTCTCCAAAAATACTCGGCATGATAGAGACACGAAAGTCGATCGACTTACCCGCCATGCGCACCTTGAATCGACCGTCCTGGGGGATGCGCCGTTCGGAGATATCGAGGTCACTCATAACCTTGATGCGCGAGATGATCGGCCCCTGAAAGCGACCGTCCAGAGGTTCCGTGGCACGAAACAACACACCATCAACCCGATACTTGATCTGCACACCATCGGGACTGCTCTCAATATGAATATCACTGGCACGTTTTTTCAGGGCGTCAAACAGGGTTGAATCGATCAGTCGGATGATCGGACTGCTGTCATCGGTCAGTTTTTCAATCGACAGGACTTCTTCACCCTTGTCGGTCTCCTTGACCAGCTGCAGCTTGAAATCTTCCGAGACTTCCTGCAGAACCTGTTTTGAGTCCTGGTTCTTCTCAAGGCGGGCGACAAGCTTGTCCCGGGACGCAACCTGACAGATGAGCTGCATATCAAGCTGCATCTCCAGATCATCAAGCTCGGCAACGTTGGTGGGGTCGGCGATAGCGATCACCAGCCCCTCTTCGGTTTTCTGCAAAGGAATAAAATTGTAACGCATGGGCAAGTCAGGCGGTAAACTCTCGTTCAACTCCGGGTCCGGGATGACACTATCCAGCTCAACGTATTCGAGACCGAATTGTTGGGCAAGAGCCTGGGCGACAAGCGCATCGGAAAGTAACCCGTGAGCAATTGCCGTTTCACCGAAGCGAGCCCTCGATTCCCTTTGATGTTCGACAACAAGGCGCGCTTCAGCCGGGGCAAGGGCCCCCATCTCAATCAGGATTTCACCTATTTTGCGATGTTCAAACGGCATATTCAAAGTCCTGGTGTCCTGTCATGCGTCAAATGTTGTCTTCAGAGCCAAGCAGTGCAAGGCGATAAACGACCATCTGTGACGTTACACTCACTTGAATTAGATAACAGGCCACTAGTTTACTGTACCTGCCAGTTGGAAAATCGGGATGTACATGGCAACCACAATCCCGCCGATCAAGAGCCCCATGGTCATCATCATCAAAGGTTCGACCATGGTCGTCAGGCGGTCGAGACGCCGCTCGACTTCGTCCTCATAATATTCGGAGACATCCGTAAGCATATCCACGAGCGAGCCACTGGTCTCACCTACACCGATCATGCGTAAGGCAATAATTGGAAAACTGCCTGTCTGTTCAAGGGCTTCAGAAATCCTTGAGCCCTCGTGGATGCGATTGATCGCCGCGGAGAGGCGTGTTTCAAGGACGCGATTATTCAAGGTCGCACGTGACATCTGCATCGCCTGAACAATCGGAATGCCGCTGGCAAGCGTTGTCGCGAAGGTTCGACAGAATGTCGAAAGAGCATATTCATTCAACAGCTCACCGAAAAAGGGCAATTTCAGCTTGATACGATCGGCCTGGAGGGCCCCGCTATCGGTATGCACATAAGCTCTTGCCAGAAAGAGGGCAACCAACAGAGCCGGCAGCCAGACCGGCAGACCTGAAACCATGCCATTGGCCAGGGCGATGACCAATCGGGTCAGAAGAGGCAATTGCACGTTTGCATCAGCATAGACCTGGGTGAAGCTCGGGATCACGTACAACATAAGAAACGCCAGGACGACTGTCACCGCAATCCCCAACAGGATCGGATAAAAAGTCGCACTGCGAACCTTGGCCTTGATCGCCTCGACACGTTTCTGATATTCGATATAACGCGCCAGGGTAACCGGCAAATCGCCCGACTGTTCCCCGGCTCGTAACGAAGCAACATAGAGTTGAGGGAACATTTTCGGGAAACGTTCGAAGGCGTCAGACAAAGAGTTGCCGCCTTTGACGTCGCTACGAATATCCTGCAGGGTGTTGAGAAGCCCCCCGGGCTCCATGCGATCAACCAGCGTGTCGAGGACCTGCAGAATCGGCAAACCTGAGCGGATCAGGACCAGCATTTCCTGGTTTAAACCAAGGAAACGACGGCCGCTTAAGCCCCCGCCACCAGCACTTCTGCGCAGCCATTGCAGAGAAGACTTGCGGATTTTGAAGACGAAAAAGCCCTGCTCCTCGAGATTCGCCTGAAGATCCGCACGACTTTCCGCCTCGAACTCCTTCTCGAGGACCCGGCCATCAGAGGTTCCTATTTTACAGCGATAGGTTGACATCAGCCTTGAAATTTAACACATCCCTTTAAAAATTTGAATGAAAATCACCTTAAGTTACGGTGACTGAAAAGAAAAATGGCCGGTAAAAAACCGGCCACTCGACATCGGGACAAATTTGCCGCCATCAATACTCTTGATCCACATGCTCAACCCCATGGCAGTTCAGAGAGCAAGAGCCATGCCGGGCCGTAAAGCCTTGAGCCTTGTAGTTTAGATCGCCAAGGGCGTTTTCAAAGACAACATCCTGGTTAAATTTGATCAGGTGCGGATACTGGCTGCTGCCGTGGGCATCGTGGCAAGTAAAACATGAAGTCCCTCCACCCAAGCTCCCCATCCGGCCTTGAATATGCAGAGAATGATACGCAAAACTTTCATCAGACAAAATACTTGCACGCGAATGGCATTTATAGCAAAGGGAATAAGCCTGCTCACTCTCCAAGCTACCATCTTCCTGCTGGTAGTTCAGAGATAAAAGCCCTTTATTATTCGAGCCATGGGGGCCTTTAGCACCATTAGGATCGTCGCTTCCGTGACAATCACTACAACTTATCCGCGAAACCTGGTTTGGCTTTTCTTTTTGCGCGACATAAGGATCTTTAAGACTGACGACGTTTGTGTTTTTCCCTTCCTCCTCGACTGGATGAAAAGATGGGTTACTAGCTTTAAATTCCCCATGTTTGTCAGAAAACCCTCCTGGCATATTCGCACTTTCAGAATGACAGCGATAACACAACTCGTATTCGTTTTCGATATCAGTGATCAGATTGCCAACGCGACGCCCTTTCAAGCCACGAAAAGGGTTGTTTTTTTCAGAGAGATGCGGATCGTGACAATCCACGCATTCTGAATGGCGCGCGGCATTAGCAACCTCTTCAGGCAAGCGTTCTTGTTGTCTATGCACACCCTGAATGGTCAATACTGGGTGGTTGTAAGGTTTACGTAAGTCACTTGCCACATCATAAAGAGAACCTCCTCCATCAAGACTCAAGTAACCATTCTGAATCATGCTTTGCCTGGCAATGGCGTCCCCATGACATGACAAACAGGCACTCTCCTCACCACTCAACGCCATAGTCATTCCACGATGGCATGCACGACAACTCTTTGCCATCACAGAAGCATTACCGTGGCTTCCGCTGAGTAAACCCTCTTGTCTCGCTAACACGGAGAAAGATGAAATCAAAAGGAATGCCGCAATAAACAGAAGGAGCTTCAATGACCTGTGCGAAAGACTGCTATTCATAATCTCTCGTATCCTTACGGGAGGTGAGGTGGAGTTCCAGGCGTTGCTCCCACATGGCATGAGTTACAGACATCATCATAAAGGGTCGTACCAACAATAACAGTATTGCGCCAGAAAGGTAAATTTTCAGGAGCAGTCTCTGCGCGTGTATCCTCATGCGGGTCATGACAAGTGGTACACTGCATCCTGTCGTTTCCATCAAGCGGTGTATCAATATCATCAGCCAATGATGGCAACTGATACGTGGCCCCTCTCACGGACACGATATCTGCAAGCACAGCATTGTCATAAACAAAAGAAATAGGATGTGAGCTTGAAAGATCAATAACAGCCTGCCCTGTGACAAGATTTTGACCACCAACCATAGCGATAGAAGTATTGTCCTGAAGGATACCAATAGCTGTTACCCCATCGTGGCAGGAAAGACACATACGCGAGGCACCGTTAGGGTAGGCAACACTGCCATCATCTTTATATTGACTGCGATTCTGGGCACCAGCCGGAGCCCCTAACTGCCCTTTAATAACCAGATCGTTTGCATAAAGTGGGAAAGAAGCTGTGCTGGGATCTGGCCGGCTCCATAATGTTGAAGCGGGCGTTGCTGAATGAGGGGTATGGCAAAAAACACAAATTTGATCGGTACCTCCACCGGCAACAGGCTGTGCCTTGGGACTGCTGTGAGTTGCACTACTCGACATATTATGTGGGTTAGAGGTATCAGTAAGAGGCACAGCGAAACTCACGGCTGGCAACAAAACTACACTGAAAAACCAAAGAAAAAAACCGACAAAATAAATTTTAACTCGTAACATGATCAATCGATACACCTATTGAAATATAAATTAATGCAAGACAAGTAAAAACAGTACGGAACCCTGAACTATTGCAATAAACAAGCCATCTGACATGAAGTTAACACTCAATTCACGTCCAATGGGGCATTTTCAAGCAACTGAAACACCTGAATGCGGTGGTTATAGGAGTCTGCGACGAACAAACGATCAGAAGAATCAACGTAAAGACCGGCTGGCAGATTAAACTGACCGGCCCCGGAACCTGCCTCCCCGAAAAACATCAACAGGTTCCCCGCCAAATCGAACACCTGTATATTGTCAAATGCCGAATCAGATATGAAAACATGTCCACGACTATCAACGGCAAGCCCCTTCGGTCGCGCCAAAAAGCCAGCGGCATCACCTAGGCTGCCTAAAGTGGACAACAGGTTCCCGTGAGCATCTTGTACTTCTACGCGAAAAGACAATGCGTCAAGGATCAACACCTCGCCCTTCGGCCCAACGGCAACATTAAGTGGTCGAGAAAAAAAACCATTTTGATTAAGCTTGCTTCGAATCTCAGTAACAACGTTTCCGTCTGAACTAAACACGTAAACAACACCCGATACAGCATCCGCAACGAGCAACCTTCCAGCAGCATCAAGCGCCAATCCAGCAGGACGTTTAAAACCTCCCTTTGGTCCCCAACTATCAATATACTCACCTTTAGAATTAAGGACGAATACACGTGATTGCCTAGAATCAGAAAGAAAAACCCTTTTTCTAACGTCATCGACGGCAACCCCACTTGGTGCCCCCAGGAGAATTCCAGCAATTTCGCGAAAAACTTCTGATTTACCGAGCCCCACATCCAATCGGTGGAGACTACGTGCACCATTATCAGCGATCCAAACAGTCCCAGAATTGCTAACAGCTACCGCAAAAGGGCTAAGGAGAGGAAGTTCAAATTCTTGTTCGCCAAACATCCAGCGAAAAAGGCTCGTGCTCTGACGTTTTTCTAAAAAGCCCCCTGGGCCACTCAAGTCACGAAGATATCGAATCCGCGGGACATCTGGAGCTTCTGGCCACACAAGATCGATCGATTCATCCTGCCAAGAGGTGGTGTGCGTGACCGGCCCTGAACAACCAGTACTGAGGAGCAGAACCAACAAGAGCATGAAAAAAGACAGCAGATTAAACACCCTGATCCTCATCACTTGTTGAAATACTCAATCGGATACTTCACCTTCATTGTAGTAAGCCATGCGTTGTAGATCTCATCTCGTTTAGTCGCTTTAAGTCGTGAACGAATTTGGGCAGAGACTTCTTCGAATTCAAGCTGACGCTCTTCAGAAACATCATCAAGCCTGACTATATGGAAGCCGAAACGCGTGCGCAGAGGGCCTACTATTTCTCCTGGCTGCATTTCATTAATGACCGCGTCAAATTCTGAGATTGTTTGACCCGCGTGGAAGGAGCCTAGACTACCACCAACATACTTACTTCGATCATCCGATTCATAGTATGCAAGGTTATAGAAGTCCTCACCAGAAATTGCTCTTTTGTATATACCTTCTGCTTTCAAACGCTTCACTTCCAATTCTTCCTTATTGGAGGAAGGGTCCACCTTAATAAAGACATGGCTGACAGTGTACAACTTGGGACGGAAAAACGAAGCTTTACGCTCAAGATAGTAATCCCTCACTTCATTATCAGAAACATTAACCCTTTCATCGATAGCGACAGTCTCAGCCTCACGAGCAAGTGCGCTTAGATAGTAGTCTGCCCTGAACTTGCTAGCTTCAGACGCCCAGTCTGGATTTGATAACTTTGAATTTTTGCTTAGTTGTTTTTGCCATTGTGTTTCAAACGATTCTGAGTCTATTGAAATCTCTTCGTCAATTGCATACTGGATTTTATAAGCTCGAACTATCAACTCATCCAGAGCGGACTGTTCTATTTCTGACAACTTATCTTCACTGACATTGCCATGAAAGCTTAACTGCATCGGCATAAGGTTTTGCATGCGACGCTCAATATCCTCTTGCGTTATCATTATGTTACCAACTCTAGCCACAACAACAGACCTTGCCTCTAGTTGCTCAGCAGTAAAGCCAGTCGTCGAGCATGCAAACATCAACACAAGCACTACAGAAACGATCCGACGCTGAAAAAAAATCAAAAGAGTTCTCCTTCATACTTAACCCAGAGCAAATGGGTACAGATAGCTTTAATTATACGAATCAATTGCCAACTTCGGAATATATTAAAAAACCTCAGTAAAGTCAACGCGGCGACAGCGCCATAAAAAGAGGCGACCCCCTCAACAGGGATCGCCTCGATTAAAATGGCGGGGCTGACGGGACTCGAACCCGCGACCTCCGGCGTGACAGGCCGATGTTGTAACCGACTCTACTACAGCCCCGCATAGAGACAGAAAATAGGAAACGCATTCAAGGGAAAACCTATCTTTAACGTTTCCTATTTTCAACTTCTCCATAATTGATCCGGGCAGAACCCGGAACAATCATGTCTTTAACATTTAGTTGATGGAATCTTTCAATGCCTTGCCAGCCTTGAACTTGGGCACCTTGGCTGCAGGAATTTCAATCTTCGCACCAGTCTGGGGGTTCTGGCCAGTACGTGCAGCACGGTCGCCCACGCTGAAAGTACCGAAACCAACCAAAGAGACCTTCTCACCAGCCTTCAGAGCATCAGTAACAGCATCCGTAAATGCCTTGAGTGCCTTCTCTGCATCGGCTTTGCTCAGTCCTGCCTTCTCTGCAATTGAATTAACAAGATCAGCCTTAGTCACAACATACCTCCACGAGTAAAAGAATGATTAAGCCCTGCTGAAAACGGAGTTCTTTATATCAGACGCTCCAAAATCTAGTCAAGCAATAATTGGTCAATGCGGTCAATGATGCACCGATTTTTCAGGCTCTAACGAGTATTCGCCATTGTCCGCCGCAGAGGAAACTGAAAAGCTTCCCAAAATCGCTTCGTCAAGGACCTTATCCATGTGCGCGACCGGGATTATCTGCAAAGCACGGCGAATCGTCATCGGCACATCTTGCAGATTTTTTTCATTCTCCTGAGGAATCAGAATGCGGTGGATCCCGGCACGCTTTGCCGCCAACAGTTTCTCTTTCAAACCGCCGATAGGCAGAACACGACCACGCAGGGTGATTTCACCCGTCATGGCCAGATCCTGATCGACCGGCAAACCGGTCAAGGCTGAAGCAAGAGCCGCCGCCATGGTGATACCGGCAGAAGGCCCATCCTTGGGAATGGCTCCCTCGGGCACGTGAATATGGATATCGATAGAGCTATAGAAGTCTTCTTCCAGACCCAGAGCACGCCAACGGGAGCGGACATAACTGAGTGCGGCCTGGGCCGACTCCTTCATAACATCACCGAGTTTACCGGTCACTGTGAGCTTGCCCTGACCAGGCAAGATGGTTACCTCTATGGTCAATAACTCACCCCCAACCTCGGTCCAGGCAAGACCATTGACCAGACCGACACCATGCTCTTCTTCGCGCACCCCGTAATTGTAACGGGGCACACCAAGGTATTTTTTGATCTGCGGTTCACCAACCTGAAAGCGCTTGCCGGCCTGTCCTGCCTTAACGACTTGTCGGGCAATTTTGCGAAAGACATTGGCAATCTCACGTTCGAGATTGCGCACACCTGCCTCCCGGGTATAGCGACGCACAATCTCCAGCAAGGCGGCTTCGGAAAACTTGACCTGTTCGGACTTGAGTCCATGGGTTTCCAACTGCTTGGGCAACAGGTAACGCTCAGCGATGTTGACCTTCTCTTCTTCGGTGTAACCTTCTACGTGGATCACTTCCATACGATCACGTAATGGCCCGGGGATCGCATGCAGTGTATTGGCCGTAGCAATGAACATCACGGAAGAGAGGTCATAATCAACGTCGAGGAAATGGTCGGCAAAGGTGTTGTTCTGCTCCGGATCAAGTACCTCCAGCAAGGCCGAGGAGGGGTCGCCGCGAAAATCCGTACTCATCTTATCGACCTCGTCGAGGAGGAAGACCGGATTTCGCATACCGACCTTGCGCAAGCCCTGGATCACCTTGCCGGGCATAGCGCCAATGTAGGTACGGCGATGGCCACGGATCTCAGCCTCGTCACGAACGCCGCCGAGAGAAACACGCAGAAACTTGCGCCCCATGGCGCGGGCCACGGAACGACCGAGTGACGTTTTACCGACACCGGGAGGGCCGACCAGGCAAAGGATAGGCCCCTTGATTTTTTTCACCAGAGCCTGTACCGCCAGATACTCGAGGATCCGTTCCTTAACCTTTTCGAGACCGTAATGATCCTCATCGAGAATCTCTTCCGCCCTGGCCAGATCAATCTGGTCCTTGGTCCCCTTCTTCCATGGCAGTGCTACCAGCCAGTCGATGTAATTGCGAACAACCGTGGCCTCTGCGGACATAGGCGACATCATTTTGAGTTTGCGGAGTTCCGCCGTCGCTTTCTCAGTCGCCTCTTTCGACATGCGCGCTTTGGCAATTTTATCTTCCAACTCACGCAGCTCTTGCTTAAACTCGTCTTTTTCGCCGAGTTCTTTCTGAATGGCGCGCATCTGCTCATTCAGATAGTATTCTTTCTGGCTGCGTTCCATCTGGCTTTTAACACGATTACGGATCTTTTTTTCAATCTGCAGGATCTCGACCTCACGCTCCATCAGTGCCAGCAGCTTTTCCAGTCGCTGCAGGGAGTCCAGCTCCTCGAGGACGTCCTGCTTGTCCGAAATCTGCACGGTCAAATGCGCAACAATGGTATCGGCAAAGCGACCGGGTTCTTCGACGCCGGCGATCGAGGTGACCATCTCCGCCGGAATCTTCTTGCTGAGGTTGGCATAAGACTCAAACGTGTTGTTCACGCTGCGCATCAGGGCTTCCTGCTCAGGCGAGTCAATCTCTTGGTCCGGCAACTCCTGCAAAGAACTAAAGATACATTCTTCGGTATAATGGAGATCGAGAAGGCGCGCCCTGACCTTACCTTCAATCAGAACCTTGACGGTCCCATCCGGGAGCTTGAGCATCTGCACAACCTGCCCCAGGGTTCCCATCTCAAACATGTCGTCCGCAAGGGGATCGTCAGTCTTGGGGTCTCTCTGAGTCACCAGCAAAACCAGCTTCTCATGCTCCATGGCCCATTCCAGAGCCTGAATCGACCGGGGACGGCCAACAAACAAAGGGGTAACCATATGGGGGAAGATAACGATGTCCCTTAGAGGCAGGACAGGATATTTATCTGGTCGTGCCGATTCAGGCAGGAAGTCTTCTGAGAGTTCTGTCATAACAATATCTTCCGGCTGAGCACAAGCCCGACAGGAACTCTATCAGGCCGACTCGGCGCATTCGTAGATTACAATAGGCTGGGTGCCCTTATAAATCACATCTTCGTTGATCATAACTTCCCTGACACGATCCTGGGAAGGGATGTCATACATGACATCAAGCATAGCATTTTCAAGGATCGAGCGCAGTCCTCGCGCACCCGTTTTGCGCTTGAGCGCCTCTGCGGCCACAGCGACCAGGGCGCCATCACTGAAGCGTAGGTCAACGCCCTCCATGTCGAAGAGCTTCTGATACTGTTTGACCAGGGCATTTTTAGGCTCGTTCAGAATTCGAACCAGCGCAGCCTCATCCAGCTCATCAAGCGTTGCCACAATCGGCAGACGGCCAATAAATTCGGGGATCAAACCGTACTTAAGCAAGTCGCCGGGCTCAACCCGGCAGAGGACTTCGCCGATCTTTTCTTCTTTTTTTTGCGCAGAGTCCGCACCAAAGCCCATGGTCTTGGCACCGACACGTTGGCCGATCACAGTTTCAAGGCCGGCAAAGGCACCACCGCAGATGAAAAGGATATTGGTTGTATCAACCTTGAGGAACTCCTGCTGCGGATGTTTGCGGCCACCCTTGGGCGGCACACTGGCGGTCGTTCCCTCGATGATCTTGAGCAACGCCTGCTGGACACCTTCTCCGGAGACATCACGGGTAATCGATGGAGAGTCTGATTTACGGGCAATCTTATCGACCTCGTCGATATAGATAATGCCCTTCTGGGCTTTTTCCAGGTCGTAGTCAGCGGCTTGCAAAAGGCTCAGGATAATATTCTCGACGTCTTCACCAACGTAACCGGCTTCAGTCAGGTTGGTTGCATCGGCAATAGCGAAGGGAACATCCAGGACCCTGGCCAAAGTCTGGGCCAGCAAGGTTTTGCCGCTGCCGGTCGGTCCGAGCAGTAGAATATTACTTTTCTGGACTTCGACATCACTGGCCTTCTCGGAAGCCTCGACACGCTTGTAGTGGTTGTAGACGGCAACGGCGAGGACTTTCTTGGCACGCTCCTGGCCGATCACGAAATCATCAAGGACATCCTTGATTTCGACCGGTTTAGGCAGCTGACCGCCACCTAAAGGAACCTCTTCAAGCTGGGCTTCCTCAGCGATAATATCCTTGCAGAGCTCAATACACTCGTCGCAGATATAAACCGCCGGTCCGGCAATCAGCTTCTTTACCTCTTCCTGTGCTTTACCACAGAACGAGCAGGTCAATTGGTCTCCACTGCCACTCTTTTGGGTCACTCTCTCACCTCTTTTGAAAACTTTATCTTTTCCGCAAGCACGCCGGTCACAACT
Organism: Deltaproteobacteria bacterium; assembly: GCA_024636215.1. The sequence continues at coordinate 28,574 of JAGXHL010000097.1, read as the reverse complement.
CCACCGGCCACAAACGCTTCAACAACAGGGATCACACTGCCGAGGGCTTTCTGCTCACTATGTCGTCGATAATACCATACTCCTTTGCGGCTTCGCTACCCATGAAGAAATCACGCTCGGTATCAGACGCCAACTGGGTGATATCCTTACCGGAATGCTCAGCCATGATACCGTTGAGAGTCTCCTTCAGGCGCAGAATCTCCCGGGCGTGAATACTGATATCAGTAGCCTGGCCCTGAAAACCACCGAGCGGTTGATGAATCATAATGCGGGCGTGCGGCAGAGCGTAACGCTTGCCTGCTGTACCGGAAGCCAACAGAAGAGCGCCCATACTGGCGGCCTGGCCAACACAAATGGTGGAGACCGGAGCCTTCAGATACTGCATGGTGTCATAAATCGCCAGCCCTGCGGTCACAACCCCGCCGGGGGAATTGATATAGAGGTGGATATCTTTTTCAGAGTCTTCCGACTCGAGAAAAAGCATCTGGGCAATGATCAGATTGGCCACATGATCGTCAATACCGCCGCCCAGAAAAATAATCCGGTCTTTGAGCAGGCGAGAGTAGATATCGTAGGAGCGTTCACCGCGACCGGTTTGCTCAACGACCATAGGAATCAGGTTCATGCGTCCCCCTTGTCAGCTTTCTTCTCAGTCTTGTTTTTCGCCTTGTCAGTGGCAGGATCTTTATCGGCAGCCGCCGTTTTCTCTTTCTTGGGAGCAACGTCCTTTACCTTGGCGTTCTCAAGGAGGAAGCTGATCACCTTCTCTTCGGCGATCTGGGCCATCAGGCCGCTACGGGCTTCAGCGCCGGCATAGTATTTCTTGACCATATCGAGCGGAGCGTTGGCCATGGTAGCGATCTCTTCCAGTTTGGCATCAATTTCAGACTCATCAGCGACAATATTTTCCTGGCGGCCGATGGCGTCCAGAATCAGGTTGCCGCTCACCTGCTCAATGGCTGTCTCACGATAGTTCTCGCGGAAGTTCTCCGGAGTGATGCCGAGCATCTCCGGCTTCATACCTTGAGACTGCATCCGGTTGCAGATGTTCTCATACATAAACTCAAGCTGCTTGACGATCATCGCTTCTGGGACCTCGATCGGGTTGTTTTCAATCAACTTGCCAACCAGCTTCTCTCGCAGGTCACCCTCAACCCGATTCTTTTCCTGGGTCTCGTAACTGGTCTGTAATTGGGCTTTCAGTTCATCAAGGGTATCAACTCCGAAGCCTTTGGCAAATTCGTCATTAAGCTCGGGGACAACCTTCTCCTTGATCTCTTTCATAACAACCTTGAAGACAGCCGGTTTGCCAGCCAGCTCGGCCTGACCGTACTCTTCAGGGAAAGTGACCTCGACATCTCTGGCCTCTTCGCGCTGCATGCCAACGACCTGGTCTTCAAAGCCGGGGATAAAAGAATCTGAACCAAGCTCAAGCAGGTAATCGTCACCCTTACCCCCTTCAAATGCCACGCCGTCCACAAAACCTTCAAAATCGATGACCACAGAATCACCCTTGCGGGCTTTTTCACGGCTGGTCGGCTCGACCTGGGCACGGGAAGTGCGCATCTCTTCAAGACGGCTTTCGAGAACCTTGGGGTCGGCAACAAACTTCTCCTTTTCAAGAGCAAGCTTGGTGTAGTCCTTAGCCGTAACCTCCGGCTTGATCTCTACCTCCGCCTCATAAGTGAAAGCTTGCCCCTTGTTGATGCCGCTACTGTCAAGGATGCTGGGCTCACCGACTGCAGGGATCGCATTATCCTGAAGCGCTTTGAAATAGGTGTCGTTGATCAGGCGCGAGAGGACTTCCTGCTCCATCTGGGCCCCATAATATTTTTCAAGAACCGCTTCGGGGATCTTGCCGGCACGGAAGCCTTTGATCTTGGCGGTCTTGCCGATTTTCTTAAAAGCCCTGCTGATTTCTTTATCAACCTGGTCCGCAGCAACCTCGAAGCTCAATTTCTTTTTAATGCTGCTGACATCTTCAACTGTAACGTTCATAGGTTCGCTCCTCACGTCCTCTCCCGGAATCTTGCACATAAACGCAGGAACCGGAATTATTTTAATCAATAATTTTGAATCAACTTATGAATTTAAATGGTGCGGGTGGAGGGAGTCGAACCCCCACACCTTACGGCACTAGATCCTAAATCTAGCGTGTCTACCAGTTCCACCACACCCGCAGATATCGGTCACAAACAAGGCATATATTGGTCACAAACAAGTAAGGCCCGGCTTTTCCCTAGAGAACCGCCACAAAAATTAGAGGGGTTGACGGGGGAAAAGGCAGGCCCGAAATAATTATGGGGTGAGTGACGGGGATTGAACCCGCGACAACTGGAGCCACAATCCAGTGCTCTACCGACTGAGCTACACCCACCACAAAGAATAAAACTTAAAGCCAGAGCCGGGAGACCTGCCCCGATTGCCACAAATGGCGCGCCAGGAAGGACTCGAACCCTCGACCCACGGCTTAGAAGGCCGTTGCTCTGTCCAGCTGAGCTACTGGCGCTTAAAATGGTCGGGGAGACAGGATTCGAACCTGCGACATCCAGTTCCCAAAACTGGCGCGCTACCAGGCTGCGCCACTCCCCGAAGAACGGTTTTCTAGCATGCAAAAATCAATAATGCAAGACTAAACTTGAACTTGTAATAGATTGGCCTCAAGAAAAAAATCATTTTCAGCTGCAGGCCCGTACACTCAGCCGTTTTCGAGACGAAAGCGCACCGGTATGCGGACCTGGCTGGAAACAGGCAGTCCGCCGCGAGTGGCCGGAGAGAATTGCCAGCGCTTGACCGTTCGCTCAGCAGCACGGTCAAGCAGCTTGTGGCCAGAGGTTTCCTCAACCTGAAGATCATCAACCCTCCCCTCTGGCGAGACATCAACCAACAGCCAGACCACACCTTCCCAATGTTTTCTTCTTGCCAGGCGTGGATATTCCGGGAGAGGGTTATTACGATAATGAGGGACCGCTTCAACCAGTGAAGAAGAGCTAAATGAAGAAGGCATCTTGACCGTCTTCTTACTCTCGCCAGGTGGCAAAGAGGTCAACTCAACCTGCTCTATGGTCTCCATAGAAGCCTTGGGGCCGTCTGCAGAGGAAACTTCAGAAATAATCTCATTCGGTGTTAGACAAACAGGTTCGGAAGCTTGAGATTCCTCTTGCACCGGCTTCACCGCCGTGACAGGTGAGAGCTTTTTGGTTTGCGGCTTATGAACTTCAGCCAAAGATGGAGCGCGCAACTTTTTCTCTGGAGGGGTTGGTTTGTTGGGCTGTTCGGCAACCGAAGCCTGCACGGGTTGCGTTTTTGTCTGTTTCGGCAAAGCGGTGACTGCAGGAAGTAAAGAAATCGTCACAGGACCTGCCGTCAGCCTGGATTCTGCAGGTGCGCCCAACCAATCATAAAACACCAAGCCGCCATGCATGCCTGCAGAGACGGTCAGAAAAAGGATCAGCCTGAGAACAGGGGGTAAATTAGCGAACATTCCGTTGCAAACCATCCGTTTGAAGAGACGTCAGAAAAAGGCCAAAGACGACGCAGGGAGAACAATTTTAACACGTGGATCACGTTTAATTCTTTTCTAGGTTGACACCAAGCCTGAGATATTTGAACAATGCCACATTTATTTCATGAGTTAACCCACCAATCTTTCAACAACACGGGAGTCTACCATGTTTTCAAAAACTGCGACAACTCTCGTTTTCTTGTTTCTGGCAATACTCCCGAAATTCGCTATGGCTCTTGAATCCGACGTCAAGGAACAGATTCCGACTTTGGAGCAGGTCACTGTTGTTGGACAGGCGGAAGCGCCCTTAACGACAACCGAAACCTTGAGTCGTGAGATGCTTGAAAAGCTGCCGAAAAAAAATGGCAGCATCAACGAAGCCCTCGGAGTTTTACCCGGTCTCCAGTTAGGGGAATTCAACCGCACATCTGACAACGCCGGCGAGATTCTCCCCCCCGACCTGTCCATTTCAGGAGGTCGAAGCTACGAGAACAACTTCGTGACCGACGGCTTCAGCAACAACAGCCTGCTCGACCCCACCTTCAACGACATCGACAACACCAATAACGTTCCCGGGCATCCACAACAGAACTTCCTTCACCCCAGCCTGGTTGAAAACATCACCGTTTACAGGAGCAACGTTCCGGCCAGATATGGCAGTTTTACCGGCGGCGTCGTGGACATCGAGACCCGCGACCCCTCAGGAGTTTTCGGTGGAGAAGCCAGTGTACGACACACTCGCTCGGAATGGACCGAGTTCCATATAAGCAGAGACCGTGAAGATGAGTACGACAACCCGATCGCCGGTGGCGTCCAGCCCGAATTTGACAAATACGACGGATCGGTTTTACTGGACATTCCCATCACCGAGAAAACAGGTCTTCTCGCCAGTTACAGCCTGGTCTACTCAAAAATCCCTCTTTACCAGATCGATGTCCCCTCCTACACGATCGACAAACAGAACCAGTCCAGAAGTATCGAGAACTTCTTCCTCAAGTCCGTGACACATTTCAGCCCCGACACCAGGCTGTCAATCACGGGGACCTATGCCCCCTACGAGGCCGACTATTTCAAAGACGAGGTCGTCAACAGTGAGTACACCCTGGAAAACCAGGCCTATGGCTTGACAACAAACCTTGAGCATCGAACAGATTCTGCAACGGTTGAGTTCGGCCTGGGATACACGCGCAGTACCAACAGCCGAGAAGCTCCAAACGTTTACAGCAACTGGCAGGTCACCGACTCCAAACCCTGGGGAGAGGTTACGGATGCCGACAAAAAATTCAAGTACAGCAAAGAAGGGGGCTTCGGAGACATAGAGAAAGAACAGGAAACCATCTCAGTCAACCTTCATGTCAAAATGGACCCCCTGGGAGCTCAAACAATACAACACAATCTTGGCTACGGTTTCAGTTTCGAGAACATCAAAGGGACTTTCGACCGGACAGAAGAGTTCACCAACCACACTCTGGCAACACAAAACACCGAGGTCCTCTGTGAAGAGGGCGCAATCGACTGCATCAACAATCAGCAGTTCATGTATATCAAAAACGTCTATCCCGAAGACAGTGCAAAAGTCACCATCAAGTTCTACGATGCCTACCTTGAAGACCGGATTGAGATCGGACAACTGACCCTCCGTCCAGGCCTGAGAGTTTCCAGTGACAACCTGCAGGACAACACCAACCTGGCGCCGCGCCTTGCCGCGGGTTATGATGTCTTTGGTGACGGCAGGACGAATGTCTACACCGGCTTCAACCGTTATTACGGAAAAACCCTGCTGACCTACGCCCTCGAGGAACAAAAGACACCATTCACGAACTGGAGAAGATCGACCAGGCTCGACAATGGCAAACCTGAGGAATGGGCAGAGAGAGACCGTACCTCCATCGCGGCAAAACAGCTTTCGGACCTCAAGACCCCCTATTCAGAAGAGATAACCGTCGGTATCAATCAGGAGTTATTCGGCGGCCAGCTGGAGATCAACTACCTGGAGCGCGACGCTGAGGATCAACTGGCCAGCAGACTTCTCGACAAAGACCCGGACACCGGCTACATTCACACGGAGTGGACCAATAACGGCGAGAGCAAGCACAAGGCCGCCAGCCTCTCTTGGGAAAGATCCTGGCGTAACCACTACCTGTTTCTTGGCGCAACCTGGCAAGAAACCGAAACCAGCAACAGCGATTACGCTGAATACACCGAGTCGTTGGATAAAAACGATGACGGCCTCGCTGATCCGGTATGGTATCGCAATTCCCTGGTCGACCGTTCAGACCTGCCCAGCCCGGACTTCAATCGTGATTTTGTAGGCAACCTGGTTTATTCCGTCAAATTGCCGTTCGATTTCACTTTTACCAACGCCACAAGATACCGTAGCGGCTATACGACTTTGGAAAACACCGGCGATGACTACGAACTTCCTTCAGGATTAACTTACGATATTTACGAGGAGGCTAAACAGCCCGAGTCGTGGATCTTTGACTGGACCCTGAAGTGGGAGAAACTCTTCAGGAACGCACAATCCATTTCGATCAACGCAGAGCTCAACAACGTCTTCAACCAGAAGGTTCTGGCCGGCAACTCCGACGACATCTACGAACTCGGCCGCCAGTTCTGGCTCGGCATGACCTACAAATTTTAAGCGCTCAGCAGATCAGGGCACATCCACGGCGATCCGGCCTGCCGACCGCCGGTCATAAAGATAGACGTATTGTCCTTTTTCAACAGTATCGACATCAACCTCTATTTCACCTTCATTGACCAAGCGCAACCGATGCAGCCTTTGCGGCAGAGGGAGCTTCATGGTCCCGCCGTATCTGCTGCCGATAATTAAACCATCTTCAGCAACAGCCATCTGATCAATACGTAACGGCACCGGCAAAAGACCCACCGGTAACGCTTGCGCTGGATCTTCAACATCAATGACAAACAGCCCCGAATTCCGAACGGCAACCAGCAAAAGGCCATCGTGCAGGGCCATTCTCCTTGCATGCCCGGGAGTTTCAACAACCTGAATCAACGCGGGATGGAGTGGTGTGCTGATGTCAAAGATTTGCACCCCTCCCATGCCCCAGGAGACATAGAGTCGCGAGCCGTCGACCAACATATCTCGTGTGACACTGCTTTGCAGATGACGTGGCAGCGTCAGGCCGGACAACACTTTTGGTTCTTCGGGACTCTCGATGTCCACAACCGACAGGCCCTGATCCCTGGAAGAGATCATGATTGCTGTCGAGCTCAGGAATTCAAAACTTTGAGGCCTTCCCGTGAGCCGCAAATCACTGATAGCCACCATCGTCTCGGGACTTACTCCGGAGAATACCCGCAAGCCTTCGTGATGCAGAACATACAGGTAGCCACCTCGCGACTGGACATCCAGAGCCTCCTCCCGCAGGCTTAGCGAACCGAGTTTTTGCAGCTGGCCGTTTTGCTGTTGGTCATAAAACCCGATGCCATCGGCATCAATGAGGGGTAGATAGCGGTTCAGGTGAGTCGGCTCTTCCAGAGTCTTGCCGAGGATTTTAGCCACCCCATGTTTATCAAAACCATAAATGTACTCATTCCAGGACCCCAGACGATAATGCACTTGTATATCGACAGCATCCCAGACCCGCGGCGACAGGTCTTCAGAGCCCATACCTGCGAGGTAAAACGCCTGCAAACCGCCGCTGCCGGTGGCGATAATCTGTTCCGGGTTAACCTTTAAGCTTTGAGTTGATTGCGGCAGCCTGAGCCAGCTGCGCATAGCAGGCTTTTCGGGCGGACTGACATCAACCAGAGAAAAGCCATTGGAAACCAGACTGACAACCACACTTTCCTGGCCGGGAACCGTCTCCACGGCCATAGCCTTTTCGGGCAAATTCAACAAGGCGAAGGTTTCCAAGGCCGGCCACTCAGACAGGCTGAAAGCAGACAGGCTGTTGTCAGCAGCTGCAACAACAAGTTTCTCGCCTGTGAAGCTAACGGCCAATACCGCAGCCGGGAAATCAAGGCTGCCAACCTCAACCGGGGGTTGCCCTGCCCCCCTAATTTCAAAGAGATGGACACGACCTTTCAATGTCGCTACGGCTAGTCGTTGACCCTGAATGGCCATGCGCCATGGAGAATCCAGCTTCGCAAAGGTTACAATTTCGGGTTTTTTCTCGGTAAGATCGAGCCGGGCGACTCCCATACCGACACCTGTAACGTACACAAAACCGTGACCTTCGACGATACTGAACACTGATCCTGCGATCGGAAAATGAGCAGCTATTGTCAAACGTTCAGGATCAATCATATCAATAATGGAAACTCCGTGGCTACGCGTCATACCCACCACAGCCATGTTGTCAATGAGCTTGATCTGGCCAACAATTCCTGCAACGTCAATCGAACCGAGCAATTTCGGAGCGGCTTCATCCGAAAGAGAGAGGCTGACAAGTTTGTTGCTTCGGTAAGAAGCCAGTAAGAGGTTTTCCCTCTTATCGAAAACCCTGAAAGGGATATCCTTGTAATGATGCCAGAGCAAAGCTTCTTCGTTGACCAGGCTTTTGGTTAAAACACCTTTGATGCCCGAATGAAAATGTTCGCCATAAACCTCAAGGGTCACCTGCCCGGAGTTGATCTTTGTGCCAATGCCCGACAAGGAAAAGACGGGCTCTTTATCTGGCCATTCCTTGACCAGCAAAGTAAAGACCACCGCCAGCAGAAGCAGATAAGTCAGCAATGCCAGGTATTTTAAATACCCACCCCTGCTAGTTGACATGAGGGCGACCTCCCTTGATCTGCTCAGTCAAACGAACAGGTAAGCTCAGAACCCCGGGGACTATTCTAACTTCGTCTTTACTGAAAAGGTGGAGCCTGTAGCGAAAAGGCTCGAGGTTGAATTGTGAAACAATGTGTTCATCTCGAGAGGATGCAACATCTTCTGGCGACAGGAAACGCGGCAGAGGGAAAATTGACCAGCCCACAGCGTCTACGTAACCAGCCCACAAATCCGGCGCAGCGACAGCAAGTCGCTCGACCTCGGGGAAAGTTATCTTACCAAGGTTCTGCAATGAATGTGCATCTCTGACATCGATGAAGGAGACCTCCTCCCCGGTCGCAACCAGTCCTATCCCATCATAAACCGCAACGGCATTTACAGGAGACGAAAAGCGAAATGAACCTTGCTGGGTAAATTTTTTGTCATCATCCACTCGGCCAATCGAAACGCCTGCGGCTCCTGCGGAAAAAAGCACCCGGCCATCATCAACTGCCGCCAAATGCCGGACATCAAACTGGGAGACCAGATGTCGCGGGGGACCCCAAACGGAAGTTAACGCGGGAGCATCGGGCCTCTGCAGGGAGAAGGTCAAAAGCCCCTGTTTTCCTGCAGCAAGCAACAACACATTTCGAATCACAAGACCATCCCAGGTCTCGTTTACCGACAACTCCATTTCAGTAGCAACGGAAAAAACTCCTTCCAGGTTTTGTGAAATAATATCGAGGTCTTTTCCACCCCCGACATAAAGGCGGCCGCGACCTGAAGCCAACCACCGCCGGGGAGTCAAAAGTTTTAATTCCTGTCGAAAGCTCAGAGAAAGATCCGCTCCCAAATCATAAAAATGGAGGATTCCTTCAGCATCCAGAACAACCAGACAATCCTGCCAAATCAGTTGATCGACAATTGCCGCCCCCTCGGCGAGTGGCAACGAAGCGGTTACGCCTGCAGGCAAAGCAGCAGGAGCCGTGCCCAGAAGCGTGAAACCCGTACCGGGATGCAAGGATGCCAATGGGTCATCAGACACAAGGCTTGGAGGGGGATGTTTACGAGACGTGCCAAGGGGAAAGTTAAACACCTTCAGGTAGCCATTAAAGGTAAAATAGTAGGTATATTCGTCGTATGCCAAAAGATAGGAAAGATGCTTGACCTCCTCGGCACTTGACGCAAGTGCTGGCTGAAAGGGGTCACTGAAATCAATGCTGACAATGCGTCCATCACTTCCTGCTGCAAAGACGAAATCACCATACCGGGCCATTCGATTGATGTGCGGGGAGTCAAGAGCAGCAACCTGCACAGGCGTGAACGGATCGCTGAAGTCGTAGAGAGTCAATCCTTCGTGCGCCCCGGGAACCAAAACATATTGGTCGAATTGCAAAAAATTCAAGCCAAAGTTAGGGCTTTCGATATGTCCAAGCAGTTGGAGTTGGACACTATCGTTGACGTCATACACATAGATACGATTTTTACTCTTATATCCTTGTGAGGCAGTGTAAACAAGGAGTTGGGAGTCAACAAAGAAAAAGGAAAAAGCGTCTTCCGGCAGGTCAAACTGTGCGATCCTGCGCGGCTTGTCGGGAGATTTGAGGTCGACAAGAAGCATACGTCCAGCTGACACCCCCGATCGCTCTATCAGCAGATAAGCGATATTGCCCTGCATCGCCATATGCTTGACCAGCGAGTATGGCAGATGGCCTGACAAGCTTGGCTGATCGGGGTTGAGACAGTCAATAATCAGGATTTGCTGATTGTCATTCAACAGGTAGAGAAAACGACCCCGACGGAACACCTGGCGAGGTTTCTGCGTCAGGAAGAGTTCGGAGACGGCACCCCTGGAGAAGTCTATGACGTTATCAACGCCCTGCAAGCCATCAAAACCATCTTTTATCGTTCTTTCTCCAGCGACCGGATTGCCCTTTTGAAATTCAGACCAGAGCCATGCAGATCCCGGCAAACGGCCCTCATCCGGTCCCAGGGGAAGCAGCACTCGAGAGAACTCACCATTCCCACCCACCTTTTCGAACAATTGCTGCAGCTTGTCATGCTCAGCTGAGACTTCATTTGCGACGATGGTCGTATCAGTGTCCTTAGCCGCTATGGGTTGGTCAACATCAAGCATCCACAGGAAGAGAACGGTGGAAACAACCGTTAAGGTGCAGGTCGACAGGAGGGCTGCCCAGTAAATAATTTCACGAAGCTGTTTTTTCATAACAAGGGCCAGGCATGGAAAAGGCTGCTGGTCGCGTCGATCATCATCAATTATTCACGGATTCATCAAGCAGAGGCTCGGACAGAGCTTCAGGACCAAGCCATCTTAATAGAATGTTTTTTAATTCATGCTGCCGGAAAGGTTTACTGAGAAAATCATTCATGCCGGCATTCAGGCACTGGTCTTCATCTTCGTTGCGGGCGAAGGCTGTCAAGGCAACAATTGGTGTCTTCAGCCCTTGGCTCCTAAGCTGAGACGTGGCCTTGAAACCGTCCAGAATCGGCATCTGGCAATCCATCAGAATCAGGTCAACCTCTTCAGTCGCGAGGAAATCGAGGGCAGCCTGCCCGTTATCAACGATGATCAACTCAAGGCCCATCTGCTGAAACAGTATCGAGATCAGGGTCTGGGTTGTCGGGTTGTCTTCGGCAAGCAGGACGCGGCGATTGCCGCAAACAGCAGCTGGTTCAATCTGAAGTGCCTCGACGTGAGAAGCCTGCTCCAGAGTGGGCGGTGTCGTGAGCACGCGTTGAATTTCTGTTTGATCGGCAAGAGCCATCGACAAACGGACGCTAAAGGTGCTGCCCTCACCCGGCGCACTCTGCACAGCAATCTCTCCACCCATCAACTGCACCAACTCTTTGGTGATGGCCAGCCCGAGTCCGGTGCCACCGAATTTTCTCGTCGTACTACTGTCACCCTGGTCGAAAGAGTCAAAAATTCTTGAGAGGACGTCTTCCGCAATACCAACCCCGGTGTCCTTGACAACAAAGAGGCAATCGCACTCTTTCTTTGCGGAGTTATCACAAGCTTCAAGGACTACCCAGACACTGCCGGACTCGGTGAATTTGATCGCATTGCCGATCAGGTTCAACAGGACCTGGCGCAGGCGGCCCGGGTCTCCAGTCACAAGCGGAGATTCAACCGAGGTTGTCACACTGAGATCAAGGGCTTTAGCATGAGCGGTCACGGCCATCATATCCGTCACGTCTTCGGTCAGTTGAGCAACATCGAAGGCAACAGAATCAAGCTCGAGGTGACCTGCCTCAATCTTGGAAAAGTCGAGAATATCATTGAGTATCGCAAGCAAGGCTTCGCCGGAGCGATAGATAGTGGCAACCAGATTCTGGTCCTCTTCTCCCAGAGGGCGCTGTCTCAGGAGGTCTGCCATACCCAGCACGCCGATCATCGGCGTCCGTATCTCATGGCTCATGTTGGCCAAAAAACGCGACTTGGCGACAGTCGCCTGCTCTGCCTTCTCTTTTTCGGCCTCGAGCGCCCTGGTGCGGACCTGAACTTCCAACTCAAGGTTTTTTCGATGTCGCTCCAGCATCTGGTCGCGCTCTTTGAGCGCGCGGATCATTTCATCAAAGCCGTGAAAGAGCTGCGCGAACTCATCTTCCGTCTCTTTCGGCACAAACCCTACCAGGCGCTTTTCGCGAGAGATTTGATTCATCCGTGAAACAAGCTGTTCAAAAGGCGCGGAGATATGTTTTTGTAAACGGGAACTCAGCAGGTAGGTAACAAGAACGGCAGCCCCCATGGACAACAGCCAACCGAAAGCAATGAGAAGACGTTGTTTGCGCAGTTTGTTAAGCTCAATACTGATGTAGCTGTAGCCGACATGACTGCCCTCAAAGCTGACCGGCATAAAATACGCGAGACGACCCTGCTCTTGCCAGAGGCTCTCGTTTCCCGTCTGCAGCCCCTCTTCTATCTGGAGGGCCTCGAGCTTGAAAAATTCTAGCGCTTTAGCTGCATCGATCCGCGCCGAGCTGTTTTGTGACCGGGAATAACCCACTCGAGTGAGGCCATCAGGGTCGAGCAGATAAGCGGTCACAACATCTTTGTTCGCGGACAATGAGTCAAGCACACTCTTGGCGGCGGAATCGTCTTTAACAGCCAGGGGAAAACGTGCGTTGGCAGAAACCAGTCTGGAAAGAGAAACGATCTCATTGCGGACGGTATCGTTCATATTTTGCAGTTCAAAGAAAATAAACTGCCCTGACGTCAACAGTAAAACAAGCATACTGACGAGAAAGATGATGCCTGTCATTTTTTGTTGCACGGAGAGTGGTTTGCGAAAAGACATGAATTTCCGGCCCCCTTACCAGAACATCACAAAACAAATCAGGTGATCTTAACAGGTTGGTGGGGGCATGAAAAGAGAGAAACTTAGCAAATTCCACTTGCCACCGATCAAATTTTACGTAATCTAGGAGCCTGTCGGGCTATACGGGCCGAAGCGAAAATTTGGATGTTTGAGAACAGATTTTAACCCATTTGCAGGTTCATAGCGGTAGCTATGGACTAAAATGGAGCTGAAATATGGGCCAAACAGCCGGATTTGCAGCCGGCTCATGGATAGTCTGACAAACTGCTAGACCACAGCGATCGTTCGATTCTTCAACAAAGGCCTTCAGCGGGACGACAGTATCTTTTGAGGTACTATTGCTATTAAAAAGTCTGTACTTGATGTCAGGCACGATACATGTCTAACATAACCAGCAACAGACAACCAATCAAACGGTACTGGCAACACAGACTTTAACCTCTCAACAAAGGACTCTGCAATGATTGAACATTTTAAAGCAATGATCGTCGAAAAGCAGCCTGAGAAGAAATTCGTGCGCAGCATCGGTCAGCGTTCTGTCAGCGAACTCCCGGAAGGCCCGCTGCTGATCAAGGTGCAATACTCCTCACTGAACTACAAAGACGCACTCTCCGCCACCGGCAACCAGGGCGTTTCGAAAAACTTTCCCCATACACCCGGGATTGATGCTGCCGGAGAAGTCGTTGAGGATGCCAGCGGCACCTTCAAAGCTGGCGACCAGGTCGTGGTGACCGGCTGGGATCTGGGCATGAACACGGCCGGCGGCTATGGTGAGTACATTCGCATTCCGGCTGAGTGGGCCATCGCCCTGCCTGCCGGCCTGACCCTGCGCGACAGCATGATTCTCGGCACGGCCGGATTTACTGCAGGACTCTCCGTGCAGGCCCTGGCAGAGCGGGTCGCCCCGGAGGCCGGTGAGATCCTGGTTACAGGCGCAACCGGAGGGGTCGGCTCTGTTGCAGTAGCCATCCTCGCCAAAGCCGGTTATCAAGTGGTTGCTGTGACCGGTAAGGCAGACCAGGCAGCGTTTCTGAAGAACCTGGGCGCTCACGAGGTGATCACAAGAGAAGCACTCATGGAGAATGCCGAGCGTCCGATGATGAAGGAACGCTGGGCCGGTGCCATCGATGTCGTCGGCGGTGAAATGCTGGCTGCCGTGCTCAAATCAACCTGTTATGGCGGCAGCGTTACCTGCTGCGGCCTGGTGGGCTCACCGGAGCTGCCGGTCAACGTCTTTCCTTTCATCCTGCGCGGAGTCAGTCTGCTCGGCATCGATTCAGTCCAGTGTCCTGCTCCTCAGCGCCTGTCGGTCTGGAACAAGCTAGCCGGAGATTGGCAGGTCGATCTTGAAGCTCTGGTCACCGAAGTCCGCGTTGAGGATCTTGAAGAATATATTCAAGCCATTCTCAAGGGCGGCTTGCGAGGCCGCATCCTGGTAAAACTCTAATGCTGAGATTGGCCTTTCTTCAAAAATCATGTCAATATTCTGCCCCGCGACCCAGCGGGGCTTTTTATTTCTCCCCCTTCCTGTTAATCAAGTGAGGAGTGCGCTACAATTATCATCAAAATGACGTCATGAAATGGAGTCCCCGATGAATCAAGAAATCCTCTTGCCGGACACGCGTCTTGGCAATTTTATTGTCGAGCAAAGCCTGCCGGTTCCGGAACTGAACCTGACCGCCATAAAACTGAACCACAAACCGACCGGGGCGAGACTGCTGCATCTTGCCTGCGATGATCCGAACAACGTCTTCGCCATCGGCTTCCGCACGCCACCGAATGATTCCACCGGGGTTGCCCACATCCTGGAGCATACCGTGCTCTGCGGTTCGGAGAAATATCCGGTACGCGATCCTTTCTTCACCATGCTCAAGCGCAGCCTCAATACCTTCATGAACGCTATGACGGCCGCCGACTGGACACTCTACCCGGTTGCAAGCATGAATCGCAAAGACTTCTACAACCTGATGGGCATCTACCTCGACGCAACCTTCTTCCCCATGTTACGGGAGCAGGATTTTCGCCAGGAAGGCCATCGTCTCGACTTCGCCGACGAAAGCAACCCGGACAGCCTGATGATCAAGGGTGTAGTTTTCAATGAGATGAAGGGCGCTATGGCGGACCCTTCATCGCTATTGGGGCGGCGTCTTAATGCCGCGCTTTTCCCTACCACCTGCTACGGCAAGAATTCCGGAGGCGAGCCGCTCGTTATCCCGGAGTTGTCCTGGCAGCAGTTACGCTCCTTTCACGAAAGCTACTACCACCCCAGCAACAGCTGGATCTTCACCTACGGCAACCTGCCTCTTGAAGAGCACGTCAAGCAGATCGAGAAACTCGCCTTAAGCCGTTTCACCCAGCAGGAGGTCAACAGCGAAATCCCTTTGGAGTCGCGTCTGACGGCCCCGATACAAAGGACAGAGACCTTCCCGGTCGGCCCTGACGACGAACAACAGCAGATCAGCATGGTGCAAATGGCCTGGCTGACCTGCCCGATCGAAGACACCTTTGAACGATCCGCCATCGGTATTCTCACCAACCTGCTACTCGGTAACCCTGCCGCCCCCCTCTATCAGGCCCTGATCGAATCAGGCCTTGGGCGCAACCTCTCGCCGGGCACCGGTTACCATGACGACTACCGTGACACCTTCCTGACAGCAGGCCTGCAGGGTACCGACCCCGAAAAGCTGCCAGAAATCGAAGCTCTGATTATCGAAACTTTAAGACAAGTTGAAAAAAACGGCTTGCCGCAGGAGCGTATCGACGCAGCGCTGCATCAGTACGAGTTTGCCAGCCGGGAAGTCACCGGCGACCAATACCCTTACGGCCTGGGCTTGATGATGCGCCTGTTCGGTCCCTGGCTGCATGCCAATGACCCCTTCAGCACGCTGATGATCGGTCAAAACCTCGAGCGGCTTAAAAGTGCAACGGCCGACCCGCAGTTTTTCCCCAACATGATTCGTCGCCACTTGCTCGATAACCCGCACCGGGTCACACTCCTGCTGCGCCCTGATACCGAGCATGCCCAACGTGAAGAACAAGCCTTCGCTGCTCACCTTCGGCACATAAAAGCCACTCTGGACGCGACCAGGATTGCTGAAATCAAGGCGCAGAACAGCGCCTTGAAAAAAGGACAGGAGACTCCGGACGACACAAGCTGTCTGCCAACCCTCGATCTGGCCGACATCGAGGTCGAAGAGAGGGTGACTCCATTTCACAGGCAGACGAAAGCCGATTGTGAGACCTTCTGGTTCACCCAACCGACCAATGGCATCAGCTACCTGAACATGCACTTCGATACCGGCTTCCTGGAAGTCTCATTACGTCCCTATCTGCCCATCTTCTGTGCCTTGATGCCTCAGATCGGCGCTGCGGGACACGACTATCTGGCCATGTCCCGGCGTATAACAGCGGCCACCGGCGGTGTTCGTTTCGGCACCAATCTTTTGGAAAGCCCACTTAATCTCGACAGCATGCATCCGGTTATCGAGCTCAAAAGCAAATGCCTGGACCGCAATCAAGCGACCCTTTGCAAGATCCTGACCGACATTCTGACCAGGCCGGATTTTGACGACCTTGATCGCTTGCGCACGGTCATCGGCCAGATCAGGACATCTATGGAGAATTCGATCCCCGGCGCGGGTCATTCCTTCGCCTCGCGTGCCGCAGCCGCCATGCTCACGCCCACTGCAAGCTTGCGCGAAGAGTGGAGCGGTATGACCCAGGTGCAAACGATTCAACAGATTAGCAAACTTGACAATCAAGGCTTAAGTAAACTGGCGAAGATGTTTAAGGAAATAGCCGCAGGGCTTTTTGTTTCAGTTCAGACAGCCGTCGCCATCACCGCTGAAGAGGCCGCTCAAAAGAGCATCCAGAAACCTTTGAACGCCTTGCTCTCAAGCCTTCCCGATCGCCCTCAAAGCTTGCCGCAACCACCGGCAAAGTTTACCGGCCAACCCGGCAGCATCGGCTGGCAGTATAACCTCCCGGTGGCTTATGTCGCCCGGGTCTTCCGTACGGTCGCCTACACCCATCCCGACGCACCGGCACTGATGGTTCTGGCCAAACTGTTGCGGGCCGACTTCCTGCATCGGGAAATTCGCGAAAAGGGCGGCGCCTATGGTGGCATGGCCGGATACAACGCAGACGGTGGCCTCTTCTCCATGCTTTCTTACCGCGATCCTCATCTTGAACGCACACTGGATGTCTATGGGGAGGCTGTCGAGTGGGCCCGTCAGGGAAACTTCAGTGATGAGATGGTCAGGGAGTCGATTCTGACCACCTTTGCCGATCTTGACCGGCCCCTCTCGCCGGGCGGTAGAGGGTACCGGGAATTTATTCACCAGCAGCAGGGCGTCAGCCACGACATGCTGCAAACCTTCCGCAACGGCATCCTCGCAGTGAATCAGAAACAGTTGGCCCATGTTGCAGAGAGGTATCTGCGACAGTCTTTCGACTCCAGTTCGGTCGGCGTGCTGGCCGGTGAAGCGATGTTCAAACAGGCGCAGACGAGACTCAAAGAGATAGACATGCAGATAAAACGGCTAGGGACTCCATAGCTGAAACAGCCTTGGAGGGCGAGTGTTTATCTTCACTGAGGATGACGCAATGGCATTGCGTCATCCTCAGTATTCTCAGCCTTTGCTGGCATTTCCTGACGTCTTTGCATTTCATTCCTGTAGCGACTATAATCGCGCGTCTTGAACGATCCATAATCATAGGTTAAACGAGAAAGAGCATGATGATCAAAAAGCCGAAAAATCAGTTCGCCAGTGACAATTACGCCGGAATCTGCCCGGAAGCCATGCAGGCTCTGCAGGAAGCCAACAGCGGTTATTCAACCAGTTATGGCGACGACCCCTGGACAGCCAACGCCTGTGACAGTCTGCGCGATTTCTTCGCAACGGACTGTGAAATTTTCTTCGCGTTCAATGGGACCGCTGCCAACTCCCTGGCTCTGGCGTCAATGTGCCAGTCATACCATAGTGTCATTTGCCACGAGACGGCTCACGTTGAAACTGATGAGTGCGGTGCCATTGAATTCTTCTCTAACGGCACCAAACTGTTAACCGTCGCTGGCAAGGACGGCAAGGTTGATCTTGAGGCAGTCGAGCACACCGTCAAACGACGCACCGATATTCACTACCCCAAGCCCCGTGTCCTCTCGATCACCCAGTCGACAGAACTGGGGACCCTCTACGCTCCGGAGGAGTTGATCGAGATCCACGGTCTGACCAAGCGGCTTAACCTCAAGCTGCATATGGACGGCGCGCGCTTTGCGAACGCAGTAGCCGCACTGCAGGTTCACCCGAAAGAGTTGACCTGGCGGGCCGGTGTTGACGTGCTGACCTTCGGCGGTACCAAGTGCGGCATGCCGATGGGAGAAGCCGTCGTCTTTTTCAACAAAAGCCTCGCTGATGAATTTGCCTATCGATGCAAACAGGCCGGACAACTGGCATCCAAGATGCGTTATCTGTCCGCCCCCTGGCTAGGTCTGCTTAAGGACAACACCATGCTCAAACATGCCGGCCACGCCAATCACTGCGCCCGCAAACTGGCTGACGAGCTTGCGTGCATCGATGGTGTGAACCTGGTTCATCCCACCGAAGCTAATGCGGTCTTTGTCGAGATGCCGGAAGAGACAATTGCTCAATTACGTGACAAAGGCTGGGTCTTTTACACCTTCATCGGCTCCGGCCATTGCCGTTTCATGTGCTCCTGGGCAACCACCGAGGAAGACATCGCTGCGCTCGTGAAGGATATTCAGGCTCTCAGGTCGTAAGTCTAAAAGCAAAGCCTCTATTGAAGGCAATACCGATTTAACCATTTTTGAATACAAACAAACAAAAACCTGACTTATCAGATATAAGGATCTAATGACTGAACCTCAAAACCAGCACCACTTCGAGACCTTGACGCCGAGCCTGATCATGGATGCCGTTGAGAGCTGTGGCTTTGTTTGCGATTGCCGCACTTTTGCCCTGAACAGCTACGAGAACCGGGTTTACCAGGTCGGCATCGAAGATAGTCATCCGCTGATCGCCAAATTCTACCGGCCCATGCGTTGGAGTGACGAGCAGATTCTGGAAGAACATCAGTTTTGCTTTGAGCTTGTGGAGCACGAACTGCCGGTCGTCGCCCCGCTTCTGAACGAGCACGGCGAAAGCCTGTTTCATTTTGGCGGGTTTCGTTTTGCACTCTATCCACGTCAGGGCGGCCAGGCTCCTGAATTTGACAACCTCGACAACCTGCTGATCATGGGACGAACACTCGGTCGCATGCATGCTGTGGCCGCCACCAGGTCTTTTCAGCATCGTCCCCGACTCGACATCACAAGCTTCGGTTACGCTTCGGTGGAACTGATCAGCGACAAATTCATGATTCCCGAATACAAGGCCAATTACGATGCCCTGACCCATGACCTGCTGCAGCTCATAGAGGAGAGCCTCGCCAACGCCGGGAGCACACCCTACATCCGCACCCATGGCGATTGCCATGCCGGTAATGTCCTATGGCGCGACCAGGCGCCTCATTTTGTCGATTTTGATGACGCCAGAACAGCGCCGTCGATTCAGGATATCTGGATGATGCTCTCAGGTGACCGTTCGCGTCAGAGCGCGCAACTGGC
Source organism: Deltaproteobacteria bacterium (assembly GCA_024636215.1). Next base: position 9,378 of record JAGXHL010000097.1, on the reverse strand, counting down.
CGAGATTGTGGAAGGCTATAACGAGTTCTACGATTTTCGCCCCAGTGAATTGCGCCTGGTGGAGACCCTGCGTGCTCTGCGCATCCTGCACTACTGCGCCTGGCTGGCAAGGCGCTGGGAGGATCCGTCCTTTCCCCATCACTTCCCCTGGTTCAACACCGTGAACTACTGGGGCGAGCACATCCTGCAGCTCAGGGAGCAGATTGCAGCCTTCCAGGAGCCGAGTCTCCATGCACCCTAGCAGGCTGCGGGGAGGATAATCGTCACACTCGTACCACGGCACAGAGTGCTTGTAATTTCAATCTCCCCGGACATGGCTTCCACGAGATACTTGACGATCGTCATCCCCAACCCGGTTCCTGCAATGGCTGTATTGGATGCATCAACCCGATAAAATTTGTCAAAAACCCGTGCTATCTGATCGGAGCTCATACCGATCCCCTGATCACTGACAGTAAGCAGGCATTGATTCTCTTCCCTGTGCAGAGAGAGATGCACCTCGCCTCCAGCAGGAGAATACTTCACTGCATTGCTGAGCAGATTTTCGAGGATCTGCAGCATGGCGTAGCGATCAAAGCTCAAGCAGACGCCGGAGGGAAGAAAGTTCATCACAAAGTGGTGATCAGAGTTCTGTGACTGAAAGCTTTTGACGACTTCTTCACACAGTTTATCGAGCCGACCGGGTTTTTGATCAAGTTGCTCACCTTGCCCGGATTCAATCCGACTGATATCGAGTAAATCACTGACAATTTCCCCTAAACGTTCCGCCTTCTTCAGGATATGTTGAAGATATTCGGTCTGTTGTTCATGGTTGTAATTATTTTCCATCAGCAATAAATCCGCATAGCCGATGATGGTCGCCAATGGTGTACGCAACTCGTGGGCGGCCGTAGAGATAAACTCATCCTTCATGCGGTCCACCAGACGCTGTTGAGTGACGTCATGCAGGAGGATAACACTGCCTTTGTATTTATTTTCTGCGGAACTGATAACGGTTACCCTGGCCTGGCACAGGCACGGTGGCTGTCCAGGCAACTGAAAGCTCAGGTCTTCAGTGTAGGTCTCCTGTCCTTCGATTGCAGGTTTGCGCAGCAGCCGGACCAGGTCATCATGAGGAATACCATCAATTTGTATGGTCACGTTTTTTTCAAGGAAACAAAATCCGATCAAATCCTCGGCTCGACGGTTGATCAGGACAAGATTATTCTTTGCATCGGTCACCAGAATGCCATCGGCAGCAGAGCGTAAAATGCCGTGGATTTTAGCATTGGCTTCCTGGGTCTCATTGAGAGACTGCAGCAAGGCATTCTGCGCCTCGCGACGGGCGGTAACGTCATGATAAGACAGAACGACGTGAGTAATCTCACCTGCTTGATCGAACATCGGGCGACCGATCACGTCAAAGTTGTGACCATTCAGACTCCAGTCGCTAAAATGCTGTTCACGCCTGTACTTCATGACCGCCTGAAAGGTGCAGCGGGATTCTTCAGAATTATTTTGGCAGACATGTTCGCTGCATGCTTTACCATGCATATCAACGTCTCCACCAAGCATCAGATCACGAATTTTTTGATTGTAAGAGACAACTCTGCCCTGTGGGTCCAGAACCATCACCGCAGAACCAACCGTCTCAAAGACAGTCTTAATTTCGTCGTGAGCAAAATGCAGTTTCTGGTTGGTTTCCTGTAGATTCCGTAACACGTGCTGGAAAGTCTGTGCAACGATACCGATCGGGTCGAACTCGATCAGACTGTGATCATCCAGTTCCTCCGGATGCAGCCCCTTTGTGCCGATAACTTCGAGCAATGCGTTGACATTACTGCGAATATAATCAAACGCTTCGCGGTTGACTCTAGTCAGACGCGCGTTCTCTTCACGCAACAATTCAAGTTCACAGCGATCCTCTGATTTTTCAACAATATCTCGATTTCGCAACGGCATCATTCCTATGATCCTAAAGAGTTGACTCGCTTTGCTGTTCTATCGATATGCGGTAATAGCCTTCAGCTTTTTCAACTTTGGCATCAAGTCCCATATTACGAACCGCCTCCGGTACGGTTCCTGTCGCATCGCGATTATCAGTGAGAATCATGATCCGCAGATGACCAGTCAGCAACTCCTGGTGTTGCCGATTCACTTCGCGCAGCACCAGTAGTAAACTGGATGGACAAAGCTGACCACGGATATCCATTTCTTGCGTTTTCATAAACCCGAACTCCTAAAGACGTCTGTGAAGAACCCGTTGCAAGGCCTGCCCTCCAAGCCATGCGCCAGGAAGCAGTCCGACGACAAACAGTAAACTCTGCAGGGTCAACAACGGCAGGCCTCCCCACAAATGCCAGACATTGCACCCGGGGGTCATGCGTGCCCCAAAAGCCATGATGATGCCCCCGGTAAAAACTGTGACAACCTGATGAAAGGGGATCTTCCAGACAATCTGAAACTCTCCAAGCAAGCTTGCCGACAACCAGGCACCAAAGACAATGCCGAGGATCAGCGGAACCTGCACAATCGCCACAATGTCAAAATGCGCTCCGGCTCCACCACTACGCAGAACACCGTCCATCGGTAGAGCTAACTGAACTGACATATCCGTAAAGTAAGGTAAATTCTCAATATGCCCCGGAATGACCCAGGCTTCCAGAAGCGCCGACGCCTTGGCATAAGACGTCGTCACACCCATAGGGACGCCACAGATCAAGACGGCCAGCACTCCCAGCGCAACGAGTCCAACAGCAGTAACCCATAACGGAATATAGCCCTCTGCAGGATTCCGATTAGCCCATAACCCAGCTTGCCACCAGCGCCAGCAACAGAACGAACAGACACTGACGAGAAGAATGATCGGAAGACTTTCCGACACACCGAGCCATTGGGGCAAGGTGATTGCTTTGGTGGAAAAGGCCGTCTGATTCAGCAGAGAATTCCACTCGACGTGAATTTCTGCATAAAGCGCACTTCCGACCAGCAACCCGGCAAAAGCGACCAGCGCCAACAGATTGCCACTGCCCATTTTATAAAGAACGCCGAAAACACAGCCTCCGGCCAGAACCATGCCCAGCCCGAACAATATACCACCAAGAATGTTACTCCAGGCCGGAGGAGCAAACCAGGGGAAGGGATACATTGGCAGAAGGCCGAGTTGATGAAAGAGTTCGAACAGAAAGGCACTTAAAGCGACCATCAATACAATCGGACGAATGCGCCTGTAACTCTTGAACATAAAAGCATCGCGAAACGCGCCGGCAAGGCAAAAGTCGGAGCGATGCATCAGAAAACCGGCAGCCAAACCAATACTCAGCAACCCAGACATAACCAACCAGACATAGACATCCATGGAGCAGCTCCTGTTCACACAGAAGCATTAATACACACCTAATTAGGACTTACAAATAAAATCGCACAGCGAGAAACCATTGCCACGCATTTTACGGGAAGAGAAAAAGGGGGAACTGGATCGCGGATAACCCGTAGGATGCGGTGAGGTACGAACCGCATCAATGAGTGGTGAAGCTCGATGGCATAGGAAGCAAGAAACGCCAAGGAGACAAACTTTTGAGTTTAAAATCTTTAAGCCTTTGCTTGATCCGCTTTTTCAGCGTTAATCAGCGTCCTGGTTGCTTTTGCCTTTATGACCAGAAACCTTTAACAGGACGCTGATCAAATCAGATGAACGCTGATTAAATCAAACCAAACGCTAAAGACGAAAAATGAGGTGAGCACCAGCAGGCATGCAGTCCACATTGAAAAGGCGCTGGTCCTGAATCAGGCCTGACGGATAATTTCAACCAACAGCTCAGCGACCTGCACCATGTCGGCGATAGCAACCGACTCATCGTGGGTGTGGACACCTTTCATGCCCGTTGCAAGGATGATCATCTCGATGCCGTGACCGTTGAAAATATTGGCATCGCTGCCCCCACCCCCCAGGCGAACCTGAAGATTTTGACCCAAAGACTCTGCGGCCTTGCGAGCCAGCGTCACCACTGAAGCATTTTCATCGACGGACATACTGGAAAAATCAGGACGCACGTCGATGCGGATCTCTGGGCGCACAAGCTTGCCTTTGATCTCACGTGCCATTTCATCAGCGGCCGCCTCGAAACAGGCAAGCATATGATCTGTTTGACCTTGCAGTTTAACCGGGTCATGACTGCGCGCTTCTCCGACAAGGAAGACCTTCTGAGGCACAATATTGCGGGCAACACCGCCCTCAATGACACCGATATTAGCAGTGGTTTCAAAATCTATGCGCCCCAGATGCATCCGACTGATCGCCAGCGCTGCCGTTTGAATTGCCGAAACGCCGAGTTCCGGGACCATGCCGGCGTGCGAAGCAAGGCCCTCTATTTCAATCTGCAGATGATTTGCACCGGGAGCCCGCAGCACCATGAAGCCAACCCCTTCGGTATCCAGAGCATAGCCGTGTCGCGCCTGAATCAGGCTGTAGTCGAAATGCTTCGCCCCCACTAGGCCGATCTCTTCAGCGATGGTTATCACAATCTCGATTGGACCATGGGCAATATTCTGTTCGCTGAGGACCTCGAGAGCTTCAACAAGTTCGGCAATGCCGGCTTTATCGTCAGCACCGAGAATGGTATCGCCGGCGCTGTAGAAGACCCCGTCACGTAAAACTGGCACGACCTGCCCGCCCGGCTCGACCGTGTCCATATGCACAGAGAAGAGCAGCGGTTCCACCTGCTTGCCGGTACCGGCAAAACGAGCAATCAGGTTACCGACCTCGCCCCCTGTTGCAGTCGCGGCGGCGTCAAAGCAGATCTCGGCACCGAGACGCTGCAGTCGTTCAGCCAGGTAGTTGGCAATCGAACTTTCATGCAAAGGCGGGCTGTTTATCGCTGCCAACCGGGCAAACTCGCTACTCAGTCGCTGCTGGTCAATCATGCAGAACTCCTCACAAAAACAGTTTTTGCGCGTGTTGAGTGGATCAGATCCTCAGATTCCAAGCTACCTCATCATCACATAATGCACCAGACAAAACAAACCCGTAAAGTGTATCAAAAATACAAAAACCGGCAGAAACAGGTTTAGATTTATAGACAAATCCGATGTGACCCTGCTAGTATCAATAAATTTTATTTTTCGGCAAGTTAACGTTTTAATCCCGGCAGGAAGAGACCATTGAATTTCGATTTTCACCCGCCAAAGCATTCCATGGCCAGGTGCCGCAGGAAAATGCCAAAGCTGCGCTTCTGGTTGCTCATCACCCTGGTCGTACTGTTGCTCGTGCCACTATTTCTGCGGCCGACAGTCACCAGCACCGAAGCGAACACCGCATCGTCTGCGTCTGCGTCTGCGTCTGCGTCTGCGTCTGCGTCTGCGTCTGCGTCTGCGTCTGCGTCTGCGTCTGCGTCTGCGTCTGCGTCTGAGTCTGAGTCTGAGTCTGAGTCTGAGTCTGAGTCTGAGTCTGCGTCTGCGTCTACGCCTGCACCTGCGACAGTGCCACCGTTACCGCCCCCCCTGCCTGAGATTCGCAAAGAAATCGTCAAAGGAACCATTGCTTCGGGAGATACAATTACCGGCCTGTTGGGGGCATATTTCTCAGCGGCTGAAATTCACGAGTTAAACCAGCAGTGCAAACCGGTTTTCCCACTATCAAGACTCAGCGCAGGACAAGCATACCGGCTCTGTCTGACCGATGATGATTTCGAGCGCTTTGAATACGACATAGATCGCAATGAGCAGCTTATCATCTCACGTGAGGCAGAGAGCTTTTCCATTGAAAAAATTCCCATCCCCTACACGACAGAAACAGCCCGGGTGCGGGGAACAATCGAGAGCAGCCTCTTCGAAGCGGTCACCAACACCGGCGAGAGCGACGTGCTGGCGATGAACCTTGCGGACATTTTCGCCTGGGATATCGACTTTATCCTCGATATCCGTCAGGGAGATTCTTTTCAGGCCCTGGTAGAGAAACGCTATCGAGACGGTCAACCTGCCGGCTATGGCCGTATTCTGGCAGCCGAGTTCACCAACCAGGGCACGACCTTTCAGGCCTTTCTGTATCAGGATGGCGACAGGCATCTCGACTACTACGATGCCGACGGGCAGAGCCTGCGAAAAGCCTTTCTCAAAGCGCCGCTCTCCTTCTCGCGCATCTCTTCGGGATTCACAATGCGTCGCTTCCACCCGATTACAAAGACCTGGAAATCTCACCCGGCCATCGATTATGCCGCACCGACCGGCACGCCGATCAAGAGTGTCGGCGATGGCGTCATCATCAAAAAAGGCTACACCCGGGGCAACGGTAACTATGTCAAGATTCGTCACAACAGCAGTTACGAAACCATCTATCTGCACATGAAAGGGTTCGCCAAGGGGATAGCCAAAGGCAAGCGGGTCGCGCAGGGGCAAAGGATCGGTTATGTCGGCAGCACCGGACTGGCCACAGGCCCTCACCTTTGTTTCCGCATGTATAAAAACGGCGCCCCGGTCAATCCGACCCGTGTCAAAGCGCCGGCCACCAAACCTGTCTCCGATGCCAACCGGGCAGATTTCGACAGCCAGGTCACCAGACTTATGGCCGAGTTGACCGATCAGCTTCCGATCATAACTGCCAACGCACAGCAAGCGGAAAACACCCGGCAAGCGCGAGACACCCGGCAAGCGCGAGACACCCGGAAAGATTAATCCGGAGCAAGATTAATCCGGACAAGGGACACATCATGGCCGTAAAACTTGGCGAATTGTTGATCAAGAAGAATCTCTTGACTCAGGCACAGCTGGAAGAAGCCTTGCAAGCCCAGGTCATTTTCGGTGGCAAGCTCGGCACAGTCCTCATCGAAATGGGCTTGATTACAGAAAACATCCTGGCCGACATTCTGGCACAGCTTTTGGCCATCCCCTGTGCAAAACCGGGTCAACTTCAGAACATCCCCGACAACGTCATCAAAATCATCAGCCCGGAGATGGCTGAGAAGCATAAGGTGATTCCGGTTTCCGTTACCGGTAAAAAGCTGACCCTGGCTATGGCCGAACCTCGAAATCTGCAGGCGATTGATGAAATATCCTTTCGCACCGGCTACATTGTGGTGCCGATTCTGGGTCTCGAGGTTCGTCTGGTCTTTGCGCTGGAGAACTACTACGGCATCAAGCGCACTATGCGCTATATTGCACCGCCGAAACAGGTTCGCGAAGAGTTGAATCAACTCCACGTTTTCGTGACTCCGGACGGCCCCGTTCACGCCACAGAAACCGGCGAAGACCTGGCCCCCCCAGGCTCTGAACAGATCTACCAGAAACCTGACCCGAAAGTTGTGCCGCAAAAACCAGCCGAAGAAGTGGCCGAAGAAAAAATCGAGGAATTGGTCGACGACGATCTGATAGAGGAGTTGGAAGAGGAAGAGATTACCCTCGCTTCGACCGCCCAAAGGCTGGTCGGCATCACCGATCGTAACGATGTTGCCGATGCTGTGATTGCCTATCTCGCGGCTAATTATGCCCGCGCAGCTCTCTTCATGGTCGTTGCCGGGCAGGTAACCGGTTGGCGTTCTGCAAAGATTGGACAACCCATTGCGGGCTTTGAACAGTTCCAGCTGCCTCTCTCTGAACCCTCGGTCTTGAAAACTGCCGTTGAAAGCAACAGCTTCTTTCTCGGTCCGGTTCCGCAGAGCGGTGCGAACCTCGCCCTGACGACCTTTCTGGGTAAACCGGCCCCCCAGTCGGCACTGCTGCTGCCTATGAGTATGCTAGGCCGCGTGGTCGGGCTGATCTATGTCGATGATGCCAGGGCTGACCTGTCTGCCGCAGTCGTCGATGTCCAGAAACTCTCCACTAAGGCATTAATGGCCTTCGAGATTCTCATCCTGCACAACAAGATCTTAAGGACTTGAACTACCTCGTCCACCTTTACCTTTCCGGAACCGATCCGGACGTTCAGCTCGGGGGCCTGATGGGAGACTACGTCAAAGGCCCCATCCCCTCTCATTATCCGCCCATGATCGCCCGAGGCCTGCTCCTTCACCGGCGTATTGACAGCCTCGCCCAGAACAGCCATTTCACTCGTCGCAGCCGTCAAAGGCTTGACCGCAAGTTTGGTCACGGTCGCGGCATCATTGTCGATATCTTCTACGATCATTTTCTCGCCGCACACTGGCACGACTATTCACAACTTCCGCTGGAAAGCTACGCCGCCGATATCTACAAATTGCTGCAAGCCTCTCATCAACAACTCCCTGAAGGGTTGAAACAGATTGCACCACGCATGATCGAATACAACTGGCTGGTCTCTTATCAACACCGCGAAGTGGTCGGCAGGGCCCTGCTCAGGATTGCCCAACGCCTGAGCAGACCCCTGCCCCTTGCTGAAAGCCTAAAGGACCTTGCCGCCCATGAATTTTCATTTCTTCAGGATTTTAAAGGCTTCATGAACGAAGCAATGACTTTTGTAGAAGAGGATTTCGACATCATCCTCAGGTGAGCAACACTGGGGTCAGACACCACAGGGGTCAGACAATGGAGTTGAAGAACCGTTCGTCAACCAATCATGATCTGGCGCACGCCGTCAGCGATAAACTGAATCGCCAAGGCGGCGAGGATCACGCCAAGCAGACGCCGCAGAATATCGTCACCGGTTCGACCGATAAGGTCCTTGACCCGGTTTGCCGAGGAGAGCGCCAGATAGGTGAGCATGTAGATGATCAGGACGGCAAGAACCAGAGAAAGGTTTGCCGAAACTGTCGGGGCTTGCGAAAACAGCAAAATGGTCACGGTCAGGCAGCCGGGACCGGACAGCAATGGAATCGACATCGGGAAAACGGAGATGTCGACCTCTTCACCACTCGCCCACTTCTTGCCGGTTTCCCCCTTGGTGACCATGTTAAATGCCGTGATAAAGAGCAGCAGACCGCCAGACACCCGCAAAGCCTCGATACTGATGCCGAGTTTGGTCAGCAAGGCCTGACCGAAGAAGGCGGAGACAAGCACTATGGCTGCGGCAATCAAGGTGGAACGTAAGGCCATGCGTTTTGCATAAGCACGATCACACCCCGCGGTCAAACCGTGGAAGATCAGCGCAGTGCCAATCGGATCGATGACAACGAAATATGAGGTCAGGGCGTGCAAAAAAATATCAGTAAACATCTTTAAGGATCCGGTCTGATTAAAAACAGGGGTTTATAAAGAATCACCTCAAGCTAGTACCCTGTAACCCATATTCTTTCGCAACTTGCTTGTTCTTTGCCGCGTCAGCTACGTTCCGATTTCAGCTGTTTAGCTACGGCTAGCAGCCTGTCGGACTATACGGGCCGAAGCGAAAATTTGGATGTTTGAGAACAGATTTTAGCTCATTTGCAGGTTCATAGCCGTAGCTATGGACCAAAAAGGAGCTGAAATATGGGCCAAACAGCCGGATTTGCAGCC
>JAGXHL010000013.1 GCA_024636215.1 Deltaproteobacteria bacterium | reverse complement strand
TTCGATCTGGAAACGAGCAATTTTTCGCAAGGTCAAGGAAATCAAGGATTTGAGCGGAGGCGTAGCACTTTACGCCGCACAATCAAATCCGCCGATTGACGCAGAGATTGCGGAAAAGGGCCGTTTCCGGACGAAAACTAAGTTAAGGAGTTGTGTATGAGAGCAGCATTGGCCCTGGCCGATGGCAGAGTTTTCTTCGGTCAAGCCTTCGGCGCCTCCGGTGAAACCTCGGGAGAAGTGGTCTTTAATACCAGTATGTCCGGTTATCAGGAGATTCTGACCGATCCTTCCTATCGCGGGGAAATTGTAACCATGACTTACCCGCTGATCGGCAACTATGGCTTCAACCGTGAAGATATAGAATCCTCAAAGCCCCACCTGGCCGGGTTTATCGTCAAGGAAGCCTGTGAGATTCCGAGCAGCTGGCGTTCCGATCTTTCCCTTGATGCTTACCTCAAGGAGAACAACATCATCGGCCTCTCCGGTATCGACACCCGTGCGCTGGTTCGCCACATCCGTGACAAGGGCGCTCAGACCGGTGTTATCTCGACAATCGATCTGGATACCGACAGTCTGGTGGCAAAAGCCAAGCTGGCGCCCTCAATCGTCGGCCAGGATCTGGTTCAGGAGGTGACCTGCAAGCAACCCTACGACTGGAACGAGGGCACCTGGGATTTAAGTGCTGGTTATGAGAAGCGCCAGGGACCGGCCGATTACAAGGTCGTCGCCTACGACTTCGGCATCAAGTACAACATCCTGCGCAACCTGGTCAGCAAGGGCTGCGCGGTGACCGTTGTGCCGGCCGATACTCCCGCCGAGGAGGTTCTGGCGATGCATCCTGACGGCGTCTTCCTCAGCAACGGTCCCGGTGATCCGGAGCCGATCAGCTATGCCCAGGAGGCGATCCGTCAACTGCTCGGCAAGGTTCCGCTCTTCGGCATCTGTCTCGGTCATCAACTGCTTGCGATCGCCCTGGGAGGCAAGACCTACAAGTTGAAGTTCGGTCATCGAGGTGGCAATCAGCCGGTACGGCGTGGTGCTGGACACAGTGTAGAAATCACCGCGCAGAACCATGGCTTCGCCGTAGACGCCGACAGTCTGCAAGAGGATGCGTTTGTTACCCACATCAACCTCAACGACAACACCGTGGAAGGACTGCAGCATAAGTCGATGCCGGCCTTCTCAGTGCAGTACCATCCGGAAGCTTCTCCCGGACCGCACGATGCCAATTACCTGTTTGATGAATTCATCGAGATGATGGAGAGATGGAAGAACCGTGGCGCGTAGCGCGTCGCGAGGAAAGACGAGATCTTAAGACTTTTCGCGCAACGCGCCCCCCGCTACGCGCTACCAAGGAAGCAAAATGCCAAAAAGAACTGATATCAAAAAGATTCTCATTGTGGGTGCCGGCCCGATTGTCATCGGCCAGGCCTGTGAATTTGACTATTCCGGAACCCAGGCCTGCAAGGCTCTGAAAGAGGAGGGCTACGAAGTCGTTCTGCTCAATTCCAATCCGGCGACGATTATGACGGACCCCGACTTTGCCGATCGAACCTATGTCGAACCGGTCAACCCGGACACGCTGGCACGTATTATCGCCAAAGAAAGACCGCAGGCCCTGCTACCGACCCTTGGCGGCCAGACGGCCCTCAACTGTGCTGTCGCTGTTGCCAAAAACGGCACTCTCGACAAGTACAATGTTGAATTGATCGGTGCGAAGTTGCCCGCGATTGAAAAAGCGGAAGATCGCACTCTCTTCAAAGCGGCCATGGAGAATATCGGCATCGCAGTCCCCAAATCCGGCCTCGCCCACAGCCGCAAAGAAGCCATAGAAATTATTGAAAGCATTGGCTTCCCGGTGATCATCCGCCCCTCCTTTACGCTCGGCGGAACCGGCGGCGGCATCGCCTACAACATGGAAGAGTACATGCAGATCGTCATGGCCGGAATCGAAGCGTCCCCTACCGATGAGGTTCTGGTTGAAGAATCCGTGATCGGTTGGAAAGAGTTCGAGCTTGAGGTGATGCGCGACACCGCTGACAACGTGGTAATTATCTGCTCCATCGAAAACCTCGATCCCATGGGCGTTCACACCGGCGACTCCATCACCGTCGCCCCGGCACAGACCCTCACTGACAAGGAGTATCAACTCCTGCGTGATGCTTCGATCCGGATTATCCGCGAAATCGGCGTTGAGACCGGTGGTTCGAACATTCAGTTCGGTATCAATCCTGATGACGGCCGCATGGTTGTCATTGAAATGAACCCGCGGGTATCGCGCTCTTCGGCTCTGGCTTCAAAGGCGACCGGCTTCCCGATTGCCAAGATCGCGGCCAAGCTTTCGGTGGGTTATACCCTTGACGAAATCCCCAACGATATCACCCGCGAGACTTACGCCTCGTTTGAGCCGACTATCGATTACGTGGTCACCAAAATGCCGCGCTTCACCTTTGAAAAATTCCCGCAGGCCGACGCCACCTTGACGACCCAGATGAAATCGGTTGGCGAGGCCATGTCGATTGGCCGCACCTTCAAGGAGAGCCTGCAGAAAGCCCTGCGTTCCCTGGAGATCGGCTCCTGTGGGTTTGAGAGCCGCTTCTTTGATGACGCAGAACTGAATCGACGCACGCTCGACGACTCAGAGCTGCATGCCCTTGAGGAAAAGCTGCGGGTCCCCAACTGGGAGCGCCTCTGGTATATCGCCGACGCCATGCGGGCAGGGCTTTCGATCGACGAGATCTTTGCTCTGACCTACATTGATCGCTGGTTTCTGCATAACATCGCCCAGATCGTGGCGATGGAGGAACGGCTGCTCAAGGCCGCTGGTTTGCTGGAGCAACCAGAGGGAGAAGTGTTTCAGTCGCTGTTGCGCGAAGCCAAACAGATGGGTTTCTCGGACATGCGCCTGGGCAAGCTCTGGGAGATGCACGAGGATAAAGTCCGCAGCCTTCGCCACAAGCTCAATATCCGGCCTGTTTACAAGCGGGTGGATACCTGTGGCGCCGAATTCGAAGCCTTTACCCCGTATCTCTACTCTTCATATGAAGAAGAGTGTGAAGCGGAGCCAACCGACCGCAAGAAGATCATGATCCTCGGTGGTGGGCCGAATCGTATCGGCCAGGGGATCGAGTTCGATTACTGTTGTGTCCACGGCGTTTTTGCCCTGGCTGAAGATGACTACGAGACCATTATGGTCAACTGTAACCCGGAGACGGTTTCAACCGACTATGATACTTCGGACCGTCTCTATTTTGAGCCGTTAACCTTCGAGGATGTCCTCGAGATCGTGCACGTCGAGCAACCACATGGGGTGATTGTCCAGTTTGGCGGCCAGACGCCGCTTAAACTTGCTGTGGCTCTGGAAAAAGCCGGCGTGCCGATCATCGGAACCACGCCGGACGCCATCGACCGTGCCGAGGACCGCGAGCGTTTCCAGGCCCTCCTGCACAAGCTGGGCCTGAAGCAGCCCGCTAACGGAATCGCCAGGTCGGTGCCCGAGGCGGAGAAGATCGCCGAACGTGTCGGCTACCCCGTTGTGGTCAGACCCAGTTACGTTCTGGGCGGGCGTGCCATGGAGATTGTCCACGACCTCCAGCAATTGCGCGACTACATGCAATATGCGGTTGAGGCGTCTCCCGATCATCCGATCCTGGTCGACAAGTTCCTCAGCCAGGCAATCGAAGTCGATGTGGACGCACTGTGCGACCGCGAAAACGTTGTGATCGGCGGCATTATGCAGCATATCGAAGAGGCAGGCATTCACTCCGGAGATTCTGCTTGCGTGCTGCCTCCTTATTCGCTGGATAAATCGATTGTCGATGAGATTCGTCGCCAGACCATTGCTCTGGCCCTTGAGCTCGGCGTCTGCGGGCTGATGAATATCCAGTTTGCGGTCAAGGATGACGAGATTTTCCTGCTTGAGGTCAATCCACGTGCCAGTCGAACCGCGCCCTTTGTCTCCAAGGCCACAGGACGGCCTCTGGCCAAGATTGCAGCCCGGGTTATGGCCGGCAAGACTCTCACTGAGCTTGGCATCGAAGAAGAAATTATCCCCGAGCACATCTCGATCAAGGAGTCGGTCTTTCCGTTTACCAAGTTCCCGGGTGTCGACAGCCTGCTTGGACCGGAAATGAAATCAACCGGCGAGGTTATGGGCATCGACGCCGAGTTCGGCAAGGCTTTTGCCAAGGCCCAGCTGGGTGCAAACGTTCGACTGCCAACCTCCGGCCAGGTTTTTGTCAGCGTCAAGGAAGAGGATAAGGCGGCAATCGTTGAGCCGGTCCTCAAGCTGCGTGACGCCGGCTTCGAGATCGTCGCAACCGGCGGCACTGCGTCTTTTCTGCGGGCCTACGGAGTGGAGGCCATTCCGATCAACAAGGTCAAGGAAGGGCGCCCTCACTGTGTTGATGCCATCAAGAATAATCAGATTTCCCTGGTCTTCAACACAACCTTCGGGACCCAGTCGATCATTGACTCGTTTTCCATCCGTCGATCAGCGCTTATGCACAACGTTGCCTACTTTACAACGGTCGCCGGAATCCAGGCGGCTGCGGATGGTATCCTGGCCCTGAAGCGGGAAAGTCTTGACGTTACCCCGTTGCAGGAGTATTATCCTCGAAACGGCTAGTCCTCTATCCGTTTTTAATTGTTTGAGATTCTACTGTTCGGGCGGGTTATCCTGCCCGAACAATTTTATTCATAGCCAAGCAGTCTGTCTGCAAGGAAGAAATTGTTATGTCAGAAACCGTACCCATGACGCCTGAGGGACATCAGAAACTCCAGGAAGAGTTGAAACACCTCATTCGGGTTGAACGTCCCAAGGTCATCCAGGACATTGCCGAAGCACGCGATCACGGCGATCTTTCAGAGAATGCCGAATATGATGCAGCCAAAGAGCGCCAGGGCTTTGTAGAAGGACGCATTTCTGAAATCAACGGCAAGATGGCCCGTGCCCAAATTATAGATCCCGCTGAACTGGACACCGATAAAATTGTCTTCGGCGCCACCGTTAAGCTTTACGATGTCGAGTCCGAGGTTGAAGTCACTTACCGCATAGTCGGCCAGGATGAGGCAAACATCAAGTCGGGGTTGATCTCTATCAACAGTCCGGTCGCCAAAGCCCTGATCGGTCATCGTGTTGACGATGAAGTCAATATCAAGGTTCCATCCGGCATCAGAACTTACGAAGTTATTGATATTAAATACGTTTAGGAGCAACCCAAATGCCTGTTATCACAAAAGATATGACCTTTCATGAAGTTATGCAGAAAAGTCCTGAAGTTGTCAAAGTGCTTGGTTCGTTCAACCTTGGCTGCGTTGGCTGTATGGGCGCTATGAACGAAACCCTCGAGCAGGGTGCCACAGCGCACGGCCTGGATGTTGAAGATTTGCTTAAAGCGTTGAACGCTTTATTTTAGGCCCTGTCACAGAGAGATGTGGGCACTGAGACATAAGGTAAATGACTAACTAGTGTCCATCCGGAAACTCCGGATGGACACGGTGCAGTTTTCGATCTGGAAGCGAGCAATTTTTCGCAAGGTCAAGGAAATCAAGGATTTGAGCGGAGGCGTAGTGCTTTACGCCGCACAATCAAATCTGCAGATTGACGCAGAGATTGCGGAAAAGGGCCGTTTCCGGACGAAAACTAATTATCTTTAGGGGTTGCTGAGATGACCAGGGCGTCCACAGACCAATCTCGCCAACAGCTCTCTACCCCTGTTGTTCATCTCAAGGGGGTTGGTCCCCGTGTCGCTGAAAAACTCGCCAAGCTTGATATTCACACTGTAGAGGATCTTCTCTACGTCCTGCCTCACCGTTACGAAGACCGTAGACAATTCAGAAAGATAGCGCACTTGCGTGATGGAGTGCATGAAGTTTTTTCCGGGCAAATCCTGGCCTGCGGCGAAGCCACGACTTCGCGTGCCCGCCGCAAAATCTTTGAAGTAGTGGTCAGCGACGGGACTGGTCAGATTGTCCTCAAGTGGTTTCATTATCGCAAGGCTGGAATGGAAAAACGTTTCACGATCGGCAAAAGGGCGGTCTTTACCGGAGAGGTCAAGCGCTACGGGGCAATGCGTGAAATCCACCATCCCGATACCGAGTTTCTGGCCAATGATCAGTCCCTTGCAGATTATCAAAGCTCAGATCCTTTGGCTTTTGGACGCATACTGCCCGTCTATCCGCTCACTGAAGGCCTGACCCAGTATGCTGCTCGCAGAATCTGGAAGCAGGCCGTTGACCTCTATGCACCATATGTCCAATCCCCCCTGCCGATAACGATCCGGTCCAGATATAAATTTCTGCCCCTTTCTGATGCCTTGCAGCAGATCCATTGGCCTTCGAACGATACCGATATCGAGCAACTGGAGAACAAACGCAGTCCGGCACTTCAGTCGCTGGTTTATGATGAGTTTTTTTTCCTGGAGCTGGGCCTCGCTCTCAAGCGGCGCGGGGTTATTCTGGAAGCAGGCATACCATTTGCTGTTACCCACAAATACACCAAACCTCTGGCAGCAGCCTTGCCATATCGACTCACATCCGCTCAGCGTCGTGTCCTTGGAGAAATCAAGCACGACCTGATGTCGCCGCACCCGATGAATCGCCTGATCCAGGGCGACGTAGGTTGCGGTAAAACGATTGTCGCGATGATGGCAGCGCTGGTCGCCATCGAGAATGACACCCAGGTGGCGGTCGTGGCGCCGACGGAGATCCTCGCCGAGCAGCACTACCTGCAGTTTCACAACTGGTTTGAAATCCTGGGCCTTAAGACCGTGCTCCTGCGCGGCAAACTGCCGGTAGCCGAAAAGCGTGCTATTGTTGACGCTTTGAGGGCAGGGGAGGTCCACCTGGTGGTCGGCACCCATGCGGTTTTGCAGGATGGTGTGGAATTCAAACAACTCGGTCTGGGTATTATCGATGAACAACATCGCTTCGGAGTCCGCCAGCGCGCCGTATTAAGAGGGAAGGGGATCAACCCGCATATTCTGGTGATGACAGCCACGCCCATCCCGAGAACTTTATCGCTTACCGTTTATGGCGATCTCGCCCTCTCCGTGATCGATGAAATGCCTCCCGGCCGAACAGCTGTCGAAACCTTTGTCGCCTCGGAGGCTCAAAGAGGCCGTGTCTACAATCGTCTGGTTCAAGAAATCGAGCAGGGCAACCAGGCTTACATCGTTTATCCTCTCGTCGAAGAATCCGAGAAAAGTGACCTTTTAGCAGCGACGGAAGGGGCAGAGCAGCTCAAAAATGAAGTATTTCCTCAGGCAAGACTTGGCCTGCTGCATGGCCGCATGAAGCCAGCAGAAAAAGAAGCCATCATGGCGCGCTTTAAAAATCATGAGCTTGACATCCTGGTGTCCACTACGGTCATTGAAGTCGGCATTGATGTTCCCAATGCAACGGTCATGCTGGTTGAGCATGCCGAACGCTTTGGCCTTGCCCAGCTGCATCAATTACGCGGCAGAGTTGGCAGGGGGAAAGCAAGCAGTATCTGTATCCTATTGAAATCATACAAGTGCAGCGAAGAAGGCGAGAAACGACTTGAAGTTATGAGGTCAACCAACGACGGTTTTGAAATCGCTGAAGCGGACCTTGAAATCCGCGGACCCGGCGAGTTTCTCGGTACCCGTCAGAGTGGCTTGCCCGACTTCCGCGTGGCCAATATCCTGCGAGACGGTCGTATCCTCGAAGACGCTCGTCAGGATGCTTTTGCCTATGCCGAAAGTGATGAATTCAGAAAATCAAAAGAGGTCCAAAAAGTGCTGAGGGAGCGCTGGGGCAAGCGTTTGGAGTTGGCCAGTATTGGCTGAATGCAGTTTTAAACTAACTGCCACGCGCCCGTTCGCTTCGCTCAATTGAGACCGCAGAGGAAGTCTGGAAGTTTTATTTTTTCCTCTCTCTGTGATCCCTGTGTTCATTTCGAAAGACTGCAGGATCTTTTTCTAAAAAGGTGCGGCTCTCAAATTTGCCCTGTAACGCGTTTTCTTTTTTGTTACGGGGCCAAAGCATGGACTTTTGAGTCGTCTTTTCACTCACAACCGCACATAGCAGGTGGCCCCTTATATTCAACCCATATTCCTGGTACTTCGTATCCCGTCCTTCTCGCCCGTTTTATCAAGACCTAAGTTTACATAATATATATTATGCGACGTAAACTATAGGCGGATGCGCAAGCACGCCTATGCCAACGACGCCATAAAACCTTCCCCCTTCCACAACCGAGTCTTTCTGTTGGCGGATTACGCTAACTGCGTTGGTCTATGTGCGGCCACGGCTGAAGCGTCTCAGGTCATCGCGCAGCGTGAAAGGTTCTCAAGCCCCGGCTCTGTAATACAGGGGCGCAAATTTCACAGGCCAATAACTCAGAGCTTGTTTCTTGTGCCATATCTCAAACAGATCACTGCGGGGCAACGGCTATGAAGACCACAAAATTCAGTCTGAGGCTCGATGCTGAACGTTATGAACTGCTTCAAGAACTCGCTGACCGTGAGGGTTTTACGGTCTCCATGATCGTGCGGCATCTCGTTTACAGGTTTCTGGAACAGGAAAAACGTCTGATAGGAACTGAGCATGATTGAGAAACGGCCAGAACTGGAAAAGAGCTACCCCTTCCCCGATCGGTTAAAAAACTTTGTCGGGAGAAACAGTCGAGGATTTGATCCGTATCACCACGAATCTTTTCTCGATGTGCGGGTGAACAGTCTCAGAGACGGCAACGTCTGCCTGTCAGTTGTCATACCGGAAACCATGACGCGGGGCTTTGTTACCTTTCTGGAATCCATGCTCGGCCTGATGAAGACTGCCGACCGCCAAGCTATTGCTGCGGCTCGGGAGTCTCGTCCAGTGGACCTGGAAGAACTGGAAAACAAGGAACAATTCAGAAACAACTTTATCGACCTGGTTTGCTGCACGTTTGAAACTCTGATCGATCAGGGAGTCGAGAAAAAAGAAGCGATAAAGCAAACCAATGCCCTGCTCAAGGCGAAAAATCATCCTTGGGCGAACCATGAGACGGTGCGGTCAATCCTGAGTGCTCAGGGGCGATTGCGAGCGAGCAGCAAGCGCACCAAGAGCACGAAGTGATCACGGTGCTTGATTTTGTCGGACAATGTCGGCTAACGTCGGACACACGGATGGAGTCATCCAGATTGGGAGAGTTGCATGCTTAAGTGGCTGAAAAACAAACGGAAGTATATATTATGCGACGTTACGTGTAATAATTGCCAGAGAAACTCTGATCGGAGGCAGTCCCCTCCTGGACAATTAGTTTACAAAAAGTCAAAAGACCGCTTAGAGAAGCTGCAATTCTACATTGACTCTCTGGCCGTTAGCTTATTCCGTCCCCGCTCTATTGTTAACGGACAAAGTGGGTGTAGGTCTTTGCTTGCGGCTGCGGTGGGACGACACTGCCCTTGCCGTGCTCGACCAGCTTCAGCAGATATGCCATGTTGCTGCCGAGCACCTGCATGATCTGTATGCCCTCGGGATCCTGCGTCGCTTCGCCCGGAGCGGTGCCATGGATCACGTTCCAGTAGTTGGATGCCGGGATCATCATCTCGGCGTAAAGCAGAAAGTTGTTCAGCTGGTTGAATGCCGGCAGCCCCCCGGAGCGCCGCACCGCAACCACCGAAGCGCCAACCTTGTGGCGCAGCAGGCCGCCGTTGGCTCCGCAGACATAAAAGGCCCGGTCCAGAAACGACTTCATTGTCCCTCCCATGCCAGCGTAATGCACCGGCGAACCAAGCAGGATGCCGTCGGCAAGCTTCATCTGCTGAATCCACCCATTCACCTCATCGCCAGGCAGAACACACTTTTCATCCTGGTTTTCCCGGCACTTGCCGCAGGCGATACAGCCGCGCACCGCCTTGTTGCCTACATGGACAATCTCGGTCTCAATGCCCTCTTCTGCAAGTTGGTCGGTGACCATCTGCAAGGCGTGATAAGTATTGCCATTCGCTTTCGGGCTGCCGTTAAACGCTAGAACTTTCATAGATCGACTCTCCTAACTCGTTTTCGTCCGGAAACGCCCCTTTAAATTCCTCGTTTCCAGATCGAAAACTTCACCATGCCCACCCGGAGTTTCCGGATCGGCACTAACTCAAAAATTGTCTGATAACCCGGATATTTTGTCATGCGGGACCATTGCTAATGGCTACTGGCAAGGGGGAGCTACAGGTACCCTTCTGGAAGTGTCCCTGATGCTGTTAAATCAACATTTGAACTTGAGTATAGGCCAAAAAGCCAGCGAGAATAATTACTGCTACAAAGATGGCGAACATAAGCGGCTTCGGCATATTTTCTCCTCTTCCGGATTGGGGGGATTCATTTGATGGTCCAAGGTTCCGACTCAAAGGTTGTTCCACTACAATGGCCTTGTGGCTTTGGATCGGAACGCTACAGGGATACTCCCGGAAGTGGCCCGATGCCAAAAAATTCATCGCCAGTCAATTGGTGGCGTTTTACGCTTGGGGATTCGGTGATAACGAAACTTCGGATAGCCGATCATCATTGCACCACAGCACTGATGCCCTTCAGGCAGACCCAGGGCCTGCTGCATCGGCGGGAAAGTGCTCACTGCAGCGTTAAAGTAACCAGCCCAACAGCCACCTAGCTCCATACCGGTTGCAGCCAACTCCAGGTGCGTTAAAGCAATCGTGCAGCTGGTTTGGCTCATTTGATCATCTTTCGGTGCATGAGCGACAACCAGGACCGGAGCGCCACGCAGAACAACATCCTCGCCCTCCTCTATTCTGCTCAGCGCCTTATCAAGATGGTACATCAACGCAGCCTCTTGCATGTTTTCCAGCATCCAGTACATCCACTGGCCAACAATTCGGATCAGTTTGTTCAATTCATCACGATCGCTGAGCACCAGCCATTCAACCGTTTGCGTATTATGCCCGGTCGGTGCGAATCGAGCTGTTTCTATCAGCCTCTGCAAGGTTTCGCGAGGCACTGCTTTATCTCTGTAATTTCGAATCGAACGACGGCTCCGCAAGAACTGCTCACTTTGTTCAGCAGATAACGACAGCTCCGGTTGAATTGCCGGACACTCCGTGAATGGCATTTCTGCATGCAGCAAGCTGTCTGTTTTGCAAACAGCCACGCAATGCCCACAACGGATACAAAAGCTTTCCGCCGCATCAATCGGGGTTGGGTATTCGTTTTTGCTGAAGGAGATCAGGTTTGCGGGACAAACAGCGCTACAAGATCCGTCTTGGTTGCACGTTTGCTGGTTGATTTCGATGAAAGCCATAGATTTATTCCTTATTTGCCAAAGATTTTAAGGTGAAGATGGTTTTGTAAGTTAAGTGCGGTCATTGCACCCTGACCTGAACCGGGCGGGGAAACCCTCCCCTACAACCTAAATCACGGGACACTTCAGGGAGTGTCCCCGATTCGCAGGTCGGCAAGCTTGCGGTCTGGAGGAATGTTCTGTTTCATCTCTTCGACAATTCGGTCGACTTCTTTGAGTGAGACGGGCTTGTTGAACACTTTACAGCCAAGTTTCGCGGCTCTGTCAAAGTCTTTCGGGCTGAGAGCTCCAGACATGACGACTTTGTTTTTGGTCAGCCCCTTGCAGCCCTTC
>JAGXHL010000096.1 GCA_024636215.1 Deltaproteobacteria bacterium | reverse complement strand
GTTGGGGCCTCAGCGAACGCTGTGATAACAACGCCGTGTGCCTGGCGCGCACCCCACGCCTGGACAGACTCGCCGATGTCTATCCAGCATCCTGGCTGGACGCTTCCGGCCTGAATGTCGGACTGCCTGAAGGTCAGATGGGCAACTCGGAAGTCGGTCATCTTAATATTGGCGCCGGTCGCATTATTTATCAGGAGCTGACCCGCATCAACCTTAGTATTGAAGAAGGAGACTTCTTTACCAACCCGGCCCTGATCGATGCCCTCGCCCGCATTCGCATCGCCGGAGGCAAACTGCATCTGCTGGGATTATTGTCAGACGGCGGAGTCCATTCACACATTACCCATCTCTATGCCTTGCTTGCCCTGGCAAAACGTGAGGGCGTTGACGCATATGTCCACGCTTTCATGGATGGACGTGATACGCCACCGCAGAGTGGCAAAGCTTTTCTCGAACAGCTCGAAACAGAGATGACGCGCGTGGGTCATGGACGGATAGCAAGCGTGATCGGCCGCTACTACGCCATGGACCGCGACAACCGCTGGGATCGCGTGCAGCGAGCCTGGCAGGCGATAGCCCTTGGCCAGGGGCAACCGGCGACTTCAAGTGCGGCTGCAATTCAGACTGCTTATGCTGTCGGACAGAATGACGAATTTATCGAGCCGCGAGTTATTCAGCGTCAAGGCTTGCCGGTTGGCCGCATCACCGATAATGACGGCATCATCTTTTTCAACTTCCGCGCTGACCGTGCCAGGGAAATCACCCGCGCCTTTACCCAACCGGATTTCTCTGCCTTCGAAAGATCCGAAGTTCCACACCTCTCAACTTTTGTCTGTCTGACCGAATACGATGAAACCTTTGATCTACCGGTAGCGTTTGCGGCAACCAGTTTTCCTAAACTTCTGGGAGAGGTTGTCGCTGACGCGGGACTGCATCAGCTGCGGATCGCGGAAACCGAAAAATATGCCCACGTCACCTTCTTCTTCAATGGCGGCAAAGAAACGCCTTTTGCCAACGAAGATCGCGTGTTGATTCCGTCACCCAAGGATGTCGCTACTTACGACCTGAAGCCGGCGATGAGCGCTCTCGAGGTAACCGAGGAAGTGATTCGGCGCATCCAGCAGAATATCTACGACCTGATTATCCTGAACTTTGCCAACCCTGACATGGTCGGCCACACGGGCGTGCTTGCAGCGGCCATTTCTGCCATGGAAACGGTGGATAACTGTGCCGGACGCATCGTCGACGCTCTGCTCGAAGCCGGCGGCTGTGCTCTGATTACCGCTGATCACGGCAACTGTGAAAAGATGACCGACGAAAACGGTTCCCCGCATACCGCACACACAGCCAACCGGGTGCCGTTAATCCTGGTCGATCACAATAATCTTCAGGCCACTCTGCAACCGGGTATTCTCGCCGACATAGCACCCACCATTCTCAGTCTTATGGGTCTCGCCGTGCCGTCGGAGATGACGGGAAAAAATCTTGTAGCCTGAGTAGCTTTGCCAAGTTCCTGGCTTTTTTGATTAATCCGGAGGGGATATCCGTGTGGACCCGCTTATGTCGGGCACTGGCGGCGAGCATGATGGATTTGCTGTTGCCGCCAGCCTGCTTGCTCTGTGGACAATTGCTGCCGACAGACCCTGAAGAACAATTTTTCTGCCATGGCTGTCTGGCAGCCATGGTCCCTTTGCAGCCAGGGCATTGCAGATGCTGTGTTCAACCTTTTCAAACTAGCATCTCAAACCATCTCTGCGGAACCTGCTTGAAACGGCCGCCCTCTTTCTCAATTGTGCATGCTGCCGGCCTTTACCAGGGCAGCCTCAAAGAGGCTGTTCACAAACTTAAATACCGCAACCAGCTCACGCTGGCAAAACCACTTGGCCAACTCCTCGGTAATTGTGTTGCGGCAGCAGAAAGCTTTGCTCCAGATTTTATCATACCGGTGCCGCTACATCCGAGCCGATTAAGGCAGCGCGGCTACAACCAGGCCCTCGAAGTGGCTCGGCCGATCGCTCAACAGTTAGCTGCTCCTCTCGTTACCACACTCTTGCAACGCAGCCGCAATACACCGCAACAGCAGGGTTTATCGGCAATCGAACGCAGAAGCAATTTGCGCAATGCATTTACTCTCTCCTCAGAAGCACAGGCACTCAGGATTTTGTTGGTCGATGATGTCATGACTACCGGCGAAACCGTTCGCGAATGCTGCCGGACTCTTATTTCCGGTGGCGCCAGCGAGGTTCAAGTTGCCGTTGTCGGCCGTGCCTGACCTAGCAATTATTGTGTTTATTCGCCTATTTCTGTAAGATGAGCCCATCTTTTGCGGAGACTTAACATTCGTATGGCACCTGACAGCTCCATCATGCAGAGCATTACGCTTGAACAGGCATTGACCACCATCAGCGGGCTCTATGTTGTCGACAAAGAGATGCTGATCATTTACTGGAATCCTGCTGCAGAACGGATTACAGGCTTTTCAGCACAGGAAACGGTTGGTCAGCATTGTTCCTTCCTGCAGGGGATTCCGTGCGGTGACAACTGCGGACTTTACAACGATAATATACCCAAACCGATTATCGGTGCACGTTGCACTATTGTCACAAAATCGGGAGAGATGGTCCATCTACTCAAGAATATGGACTACCTGCGCAATTGTAACGGAGAGATTATAGGTGGTATCGAGTCTTTTACCGATGTCACACGACAGTTCACTCTGGAAAAATCACTACGCGAACAGACCGCGTCGCTCGAGGCCCGGGTCAAGGAACGGACCAAGGAACTTAAGCAGAGTGAAGCGCGTTTTTGCACCGTTCTCGACAACATGGACGATATGGCTTATATCGCCAATGAAAACTATGTCCTGACATTTATGAACCGGGCCATGCTGGAAATTTTTGGCGATCGAGTCGGAGAGGCCTGCCACGAGGTCCTGCATAACAAATCAACGGAGTGCCCCTGGTGTCCCATGATCAAGGTGTTCAAACACCGCACTGTACGCGATGAACGTCAGCTGGGCAATCAGGGAAAAATCTACGAGATCGTCCATTCACCCCTGCCAAAAGAGGATGGAATTCAGCAGAAACTGGCCGTGTGCCGGGACATCACCGAGCGAAAAAAAACCGAACTTGACTTAAGAGAAGCCAATCGCGAGCTCGATGCCTTCGCCCATTCCATCTCCCACGATCTGCGCGGCATTCTGGCTCCTGTGGTTACCTACATGGATTATCTTCGTTTGACTTATAGCGAAGCATTTGACGAACAGATCCTGCAGATTCTCGGCGAGGTGGAGCGGCAAAGTGAACGGGCCATTGCTCTACTCGATGATCTTCTCGATCTGGCACAAGTCAGCCACGTCAAGCCAAGCGACTCCCCGACCGATGTCAACAAGATCATTAATGAGATCATCAATGAGTTGAATCTTGAAGAAAGCGATCACCCAAAAATCAGAATCGAAAAATTACCGCAGCTCTGGCTACCGGAGACGCTGGTTTACCAGGTTTTCGCCAATCTGCTCAGAAACGCCTGTCACTATGCGTTGGAAGGAAGAGCTCCAATCGAGGTCGGCAGTTGGGACGAGAGCAATCACGTGACATATTTTGTCCGCGACTACGGCCCGGGAATCCCTTACCAGGAACGGAAAAAAATCTTTGACATTTTCTATCGTGGCAAGTCCTCCAAAGGCAAGCGCGGCAATGGTGTCGGCCTCGCTATTGTACGTAAAATCGCCTTGCGCTGTCAGGGGGATGTATGGGTAGAACAGACTCCGGATGGAGGGGCGACTTTCTGTATTTCTCTGCCGAAAGTCCCGGTTTTTGGCAAACCTGCCGAAAAGAAGGAATAACCGTGAGTGTGAAGACAGGTTAACGCGCCATCATGCTTCATCATGCTTAAATCAAAATGAGTCCTTTTCCCAACCAGCGGTTCTCCCGGATTCAGCAACTGCTTGACAATCATTTTGGTTCGCTTCATTGGTGGCCGGCTGACAGTCCTTTCGAGGTTGTCGTCGGCGCAGTCCTGACTCAGAACACAGCCTGGATCAATGTGGAACAAGCCATTCACAACCTCAAACAGGCCGAAGCTTTGTCTCCAGAGGGCATGGCGGTTCTCCCCGTCAAGCGGCTCGAAGATCTGATCAGGCCTTCCGGTTTCTACCATCAAAAAGCAGCGCGCTTGCAATACATTTCAACCCATCTGCTGGATAGCTGGCAAGGGAATCTGACCCACCTCTGTGACGGCCCACTGAACAATGCCCGGGAAAGGCTTCTGGCCCTGCCGGGAGTTGGTCCGGAGACAGCCGACTCCATTTTGCTTTACGCCGCTGGTCGTCCTTCTTTTGTCGTCGACACCTACACCAGGCGCATCTTCGAACGCATCGGAATATTGAATGGCCGGGAAACGTACGACGAGATCCGCCAGCTGTTTATGCAGAATCTTCCCGAGGATGCAAAACTCTACAACGAATACCATGCGCAGATCGTGCAACTGGCCAAAACCTGCTGCCGGAAGAATAAAACTCTCTGTTCAGACTGCCCGCTCAACAGGGATTGCCGTTTTGCAAGGCCAGAAGGTGTCAGAGTGCCACGAGTAGATTCCTAGCTTGACAAGCAAAGGGTTGCTGATGACCGTGTTTACAGCATCTCTGCGACTGACCAGGTCGAGGTCTCAGAGAGCAGCCTGGACTATATTTGATCCGCGCATCCACACCCTGCACAATGGCAGGCGCATCGCAAATCCCCTGATTTACCTTGACTTATTCAGCCATTTTGATAAGTTGCGGTGTTCTAAATCTGCACCACAAGGGGGCCTGCGGGCTGAATTATGGACTATAAAGAGACATTAAATCTTCCGCTGACCGACTTCCCGATGCGCGGCAACCTGCCGCAGCGCGAACCGGAAATCATGCAGCGCTGGACCGCACTTGATCTGGACCGCAAACTTAGCGAACCCGCACCGGGCAAGCCGAATTTCACTTTGCATGATGGTCCTCCCTATGCGAATGGCAACATCCATATCGGCCATGCGCTGAACAAGATCCTCAAGGATATTGTTGTCAAGAGCAAGCGTATGCAGGGTTACTATGCGCCCTACGTCCCAGGCTGGGACTGCCATGGTTTACCGATCGAGCTGAAGGTCGACCAGAAACTCGGCAAAAAGAAACGCGAGATGAGCAAGGCCGAAGTTCGCAAGGAGTGTCGCGTATATGCCAAAGAGTGGGTCGAGATTCAGAGTGAGGAGTTCCGTCGTCTCGGCATTTTTGGTGACTGGCAACATCCCTATCTGACCATGACCACCGACTACGAAGCAGCCACGGCTCGCGAGCTGGCACGCTTTGCTGAAAGGGGTGGACTCTACAAGGGACGCAAACCAATTCACTGGTGTTCCTCCTGCGTCACCGCCCTTGCTGAAGCCGAAGTTGAATACGAAGACCACACCTCACCGTCCATCTACGTCAAGTTTCAGTACCAGGATGAGCTTCCCGAAAGCCTTGAGGAACTGGCTGGCAAGCCTCTGTCTTTCGTCATCTGGACAACAACTCCCTGGACAATTCCAGCCAACTTAGCTGTTTGCCTGCATCCTGAATTGCCTTACGTCGCTGTCGAAACCGGCGGAGAGTTGCTGGTGATGGCCGAGGGCCTGTATGCCAAGGTTCTTGCGGAACTCAACATTACCGATTTCAAGGTCGTCAAAACCTTCTCGGCGGAGCTTTTCGAAAAACGGCAATGCCGTCACCCTCTCTACGACCGCGCTTCCCTGCTGGTAGTCGGCGATTACGTCACCCTTGAAGCCGGCACCGGCTGTGTGCATACTGCCCCCGGCCACGGCCAGGATGACTATCAGACCGGGCTGCGCTACGATCTGGAGATCTACAACCCTGTAGATGATTACGGTCGCTACCGGAAAGACCTTGAATACTTCGGCGGCGAGAAGGTTCCTGACGTCAACCCCCAGGTTACCGCCAAGCTGACTGAAGTCGGTGCGTTGCTGAAAGAAAGCAAGCTATCGCACAGCTATCCGCACTGCTGGCGCTGCAAAAAGCCGATTATTTTCCGGGCCACCGAGCAGTGGTTCATTTCCATGGAAGCCAACCAGCTGCGTCAGAAAGCGCTCGACCATATCAATGACGTGCAGTGGATTCCGCCCTGGGGGCGCAATCGCATCTACAACATGATCGAAAATCGCCCTGACTGGTGTATCAGCCGCCAACGCAGCTGGGGCGTACCGATCACGGTTTTCTATTGCAGCAAATGCGATGAAGCCCTGGCTGATGGCAAAATCATGCATTATGTTGCCGACCTCTTCGAAGCAACCGGCAGCGACATCTGGTTTGAAAAAGATGCCAAGGACTTGCTCCCGACAGGAACGGTCTGTCCGGGCTGTGCTCACGACGATTTCCGCAAAGAGATGGATATCCTTGATGTCTGGTTCGATTCAGGCGTATCGCATGCTGCGGTAGTAGAAAAGAACGACAAGCTGCAATCCCCGGCAGACCTTTACCTGGAAGGCAGCGACCAGCATCGCGGCTGGTTCCATTCCAGCCTGCTGGCCGCAGTCGGCACCCGCGATGCCGCCCCCTACAAGGCGGTTCTGACTCACGGTTTTGTCCTTGATGAGAAGGGACGGCCGATGTCCAAATCAGTCGGCAATGTGATCGCTCCTGAAAAAGTCATCAATCAGTACGGTGCCGAGATCCTGCGTCTCTGGGTCGCCACCCAGGATTATCGCAACGATACCCGGGTCGGCGACGCAATTCTCAAGCAGGTTTCCGAGGCATACCGGCGAATCCGCAACACAGCCCGTTACATCCTCGGCAATATTTTCGACTTCGATCCAGCCACTGACTGCGTTGCTGATAGCGATCTTCTTGAGATTGATCGCTGGGCTCTCTCCCGCCTTGAAAGCCTGGTCAATCGGGTACTGAAATCTTACGACGCCTACGAATTTCACGTGCTCTATCATGCCGTGCATAATTTCTGTTCCATCGACATGAGTGCGTTCTATCTTGACGTCCTCAAAGACAGGCTCTACACCTCGCCGGCCAAAAGCCTGGCACGCCGCAGCGCCCAAACCGCCATGTATCGCATTCTGGAGGCCCTCACCCGCATGACGGCTCCGGTGTTGTCATTCACGGCTGAAGAAATCTGGAGCTTTTTGCCCGGCGAGCGCGAAGCGAGTGTCCATCTGGCCGGTTTCCCAAGCTTTTCCGCCAGCTTGATCGACGCAGCACTGGAAGTAAAGTATGAACGTTTGCTGGCAGTACGCAGCGATGTTGCCAAAGTTCTTGAGCTGGCCCGTGCTGAAAAAACCATCGGCCATTCTCTGGATGCGCGGGTGGAGATTGCTGCCGATGGCGACCTGGGTGTACTGCTCAGAAGCGAAGCGGAACAACTTGCCAGCATGTTTATCGTCTCCCAGGTCGAGGTCTGCGACCGATTAAATGAAGGCAGTAACGGCGAAAATCTGCCGGGGTTGAAGATCCGTGTCAGCAAGGCTGACGGAGCAAAATGTTCACGTTGTTGGAATTATGCCACTTCAGTTGGACAGACCAAAGAACATCCGGAAATCTGTCACCGTTGTCTTGAGGCGCTAGGAGGCTGTCAGACAATATAGGTCGAAGCGAAAATCCAGAAGTTTGAGAACAGATTTTAGCTCGTTTGCAGGTTCATAGCCGTAGCTATGGGGCAAAAAGGAGCTGAAATATGGGCCAAAATGCTGGGTTTGCAGCCGGGCATTTATTGTCGGACAGCCTCCTAGCCTGAGACAGGGTTTGTTTTTCGCGTTCCGCAAACGAGAGTTTATGTCCAGATACCGCACGCTAGCGATCATCACTTCAGTCATTCTGGTCTTGGACCAAGCGACCAAACTGTACGTGGATGCCAATTTCCGGCTCCACGAAACAGTCCCGGTGATCCGCGGCTTCTTCCACTTGACCTACGTACGCAACAAGGGTGCCGCATTCGGTATTCTCGCCGACAATGCCGTGCGCATCCCTTTCTTTCTCACCGTGTCGATCATCGCCATGATCGGTATCCTCTGGTACATAAAGCGCATCAGAGTCGACCAGAGATTGACCCTTTTCTCCCTGTCTCTGATTTTTTCCGGGGCCTTGGGCAACATGATTGATCGCATTCGCCTCGGTGAAGTCATAGACTTTCTCGACGTCTTCTGGAAACACCATCATTGGCCGGCCTTCAATGTTGCCGACTCTGCCATCACTGTGGGCGTAACCCTGCTTTTTATCGAAATGTGGCGCGAAGATCTCAATAAGCGTCCTGTTAAAAAGTTTAAGAAGGATTGAGTCATGAAAGAGTCTTGTTTGGTCTGGCCGTGGCCACAAGGATATTCAGTATTTCTGCGTGCGAAACCATGAATGGTTTAGGACAGGATGTGCAAAAAGCCGGCGGCTGGGTCCAGGAAAAAGCGCATTAAACCAGAAGAGGATAATCCGGTTCAATCGGTCCCAGCCCAGGCCTTTACCACCCACAAGCCAGGCAATTCGATCAACAGCTCGAAATAAATCACATTCCCCTTTTATCCCTGTCATATCAGAACGTTAACTCCACGCTCATTTTTCGTTCAGATTATTTTGTGAATCTAATGATTTCAGTGTGGAATTTTCGTCGCAAGTATGGCAACTTACGTTCAATTATCACAATCATTCCCCACGCCCTCTTGGGTACAAAGTACCATCTCTCCCGGGGCTTGCTGACAACACAAGAATATTAATTGCACTATGACACAAGAGACTGACAAGCTGCTAATCCCACGGGGCAAGCGACTGTCGGAGCGCAAAGACCAGCCATTCCGGCCAGACCGTCCCAACCACAAGATTGTGAGCATCAGGATCAAACTGACGTTTCTCACTCTGGTCATTATCGCTTTGGTCACCACGGGCTCGTCCATAGTCGCTATCCAGAACATGGATCGGGCACTGCTCGACTCATTGGTGAAGCGGGGCGCTTCGATCGCTCTCAGTGCAGCGATACCGGCGGGCTACAGCATCCTCACCGACGACCGTCTGGCCCTCGATAACCTGGCAGCGCAAATTGAGGCGTCGCAAGAAGATATCTTTTACCTTGCGATTCTCAATAAAGATGGCAAAATCCTGGCCCACAACAAGATGGCTGAAACCGGTTCTCTGTTTGAAGCAGCGGTGGACGCCCCTTTGGAGAGCGGCCCCGATTTTACCATGCACCGGGTTGACCGTGAGGGCTTGGCCAGCTACGAGTTCCGGTCACCCATACAGTTTGCCGACAATCGGGTCGGCAGCATCATCGTCGGCATAGATGCCTCTACCCTGCATACGGCCAAAGACTTTGCGCGCAGGAGAATTCTCCTGATCTCCCTGACAGTGCTGGCTTTCGGTGCTCTGGGCACCTTCATGCTGTCCAAGCTGATAACCGCGCCGATTGAACGCCTGGCAGCTGGGGTCTCCCAAATCACCGACGGCAATTATCACATTGAAATCAAAGTCAGCTCACGGGATGAGCTTGGGGAATTGACGCACAGCTTCAATGAAATGTCGCAGGTCATCATGTCACAGCAGGAGAACCTGAAGGGCTACGCCGGCAATCTCGAGGAAGCCTATGTATCTACCATACAGATTCTCGCAGCGGCCCTCGACGCTCGCGACAACTATACCCTGGGCCATTCTGCACGGGTGGCAAGACTCTCCATCCTGATTGGCCAACATATCGGTCTCAGCGCAGAGGAGCTTAAAGAACTTGAGATCGCTTGTTTTCTTCATGATATCGGCAAAATTCACATTCCCGATGTCATCATTAACAAACCAATCCCACTTAACCAGCAAGAATCTTTGATCGTCAAAAAACATCCAGAGCAGGGAGCCGAAATTCTCCACCTGGCGGAGTCACTTCATAAATACATTCCCGTCGTTCTGCATCACCATGAATGGTATAACGGCAAAGGCTACCCACACGGCCTGCAGGGAGAAGAAATTAACAGCTATGCCCACATCGTCTCTATTGCAGATGCCTATGATGCCATGACTACATCGCGTCCTTACCGTAAAGGCTGCTCCAAAGATGAGGCCATAGCGGAAATCATGAAGTTCCGTGGAACCCAATTCAACCCTGAATTGGCGGACATTTTCCTGCTTGCATTGAATGATTATGATGACGATCAGGCTTTATTCTCCCATGGAGGACCACATGAGACACATCATTTTTTATATACTCACAGTACTTCTGCCAATAATAATGCTCACAGCCTGCGGACTGCCGCCGCGCGAAGCCCTCGACTTGCCAAAGAAGGAATACGTTCAAGCACCCACTGAATCCCCTGACCTGTCTGGATTAAACAATGCCCTGGCTCGGCAACATGCCCGCCAATTACTTGACGAGCAAGACTATGTTGGCGCCATTCATTTTATTCAGAAGGAAAGAAACAAAGGGGCCAGTGAGAACATTTTGTCCGAGGAATACCTGCAGGCTGCAAACAGCTGTCTGGAACAGGCGGATGCCCTGATGAAGAAAGGGAATTACCCGGATGCCGCCATTCCTTTAAAAACCGTTCAGGCCAGCTTCCCTCAAAGTCTCAAACTGCAGCAACAGGTCACAGCCACACCCGGTCAGCTTGCAGACAAAATCGAGCTCTGCACGGAAAAAATCATGGAGGCAGGCCTGCGTGCCTACCGCTCCGGGGAACTCGCCAAAGCCATTCAATACTGGGAGCAGATTCTCGAGTACAACCCGCAGTATAAAGCCGCCCGGAACTCAATCCAAACCACACAACTGCAATTGGCAAAACTCAAGATTTTGAATAGCAAGGATCAGGTGCCTTCAGGCGACCCGATGCAGGAGCAGTAATCATCACGGGAAGCATGAGAGCAGAGATCAACAGGAGCTTTGAGATTGCCGAACCATATCAACATACCCCTCGCTCAACGCGTCACTGAAATTACCCCGTTTCTCGCCATGGAAATCATGGAGCGCGCCAAACAACTTGAGGCTGACGGCCGCGAGATCATCTACCTCTGCCTTGGTGAGCCGGACTTTGCGACTCCAGAGCCAATTGTAAAGACGGCCTGCAAGGCGATGCAGACCGGGGAAACCCGCTACACGCATTCTCTAGGCCGCATCGAACTGCGCGAGGCGTTGTCAGATCATTATCAAAACCGCTACCAGGTAGTCGTTGATCCGGAGCAGATCATCGTCTCTTCAGGTACCAGTCCATTGATGCTCCTGCTTTTTGCGGCGCTATGTAATCCGGGTGACGAAGTCATTCTCACCGACCCATGTTATGCCTGCTACCCCAACTTCATCCGCTTTGTCAGCGGTGTACCGCGTTTTCTGCAAACCCGCCCGGAACAAGGCTTTCAACCACAACCAAATGATGTGCAGGCTCTTATCAACGACCGAACGCGCGCCCTGCTGATCAATTCCCCGGCCAACCCGGCCGGTTCCATCCTTTCCCGAACCGAGTTGAAGAAACTTGCTGAACTGCCCATCCCGCTGATCTCCGACGAGATCTACCATGGCCTGACTTATGAGGGAGAAGAGCACAGCATCCTGGAGTTCACCGACAATGCCTTCGTTTTTGGTGGTTTTTCCAAGGCCTACGCCATGACCGGCTGGCGGCTCGGCTATCTGATTGCGCCGAAGAGTGCGCTCAGGGCCCTGCAGACTTTTCACCAGAATATAGTGATCAGCGCCAACAGCTTCGTGCAGTTGGCCGGAGTGACGGCGTTGCGTGAAGGAGCACCTTATGTTGCCGAGATGCGTGCCGAATACGATCGCCGCAGACGCCAACTGATACCACGCCTTGAAGAGATCGGTCTCAAAGTCCACACCCGCCCGGCAGGGGCCTTTTACGTGCTTGCCGACGCCCGGCACATTTGCCACGACTCACTCGCCCTGGCAAGAGAGATCCTTGAAGCCACCGGAGTCGCCCTCACGCCGGGTATCGATTTTGGTCAAGGAGCTGAAGGCTTCCTGCGTTTCTCGTATGCCAACTCCATGGAGAACCTGAACAAAGCCGTCGACCGGCTGACCGGTTTTTTTCGTCAGCGCGGTTGGCTGTAGGTTCACCTGTACTAGCAGTCTGTCGGACTATCCATGAGCCGGCTGCAAATCCGGCTGTTTGGTCCATATTTCAGCTCCTTTTTGGTCCATAGCTACGGCTATGAACCTGCAAATGAGCTAAAATCTGTTCTCAAACATCCAAATTTTCGCTT